>NZ_JAKILT010000073.1 GCF_023283535.1 Shewanella sairae
ATTGTTGGGATAACGCAGTAATAGAGCGCTTTTTTAGGAGCTTCAAAACAGAGTGGATGCCTAAATATGGCTATAACAGTTTTAAGGAAGCAGAGTTCGACTGCATCAACTATATCTTGAAACACTACAATACAAAACGGGGTCATAGTTACAATAATTACATGACACCAACAGCGGCTGAAACGGCTGCGTAAATACGTATCCCCTATTGGTGTACAGTTTTAGTTGACCACATCATACCTTACGCTACACGGTTAACGATAAGTTTCACAAAAAAAACTCTTAGAACAGCATAAATAGCCTATTCAAATGATGCCGCATGTCCAGCAAAGACAACCGCAAAATTAGTAAAAACTAAACAATGGCAGTTATTATCCCTATTTAGGTTATAGAATTTAGTTTATATCGCTAAATACCCATAAAACCACCACAACACAGATCACAATACACGCAAAAGTTAGAGGTAAGTATTAGTTGCCTTATGCTTTTCACTATGGTCTGATCGCCCCCGCTTCACCCACAAACCTTAAAATAAACTTAAATTGGCGACCCAGCATAAGTTTAGGTACGTCATAACATCACCAATGTGAGTAGCCCTATGTTGTACGCATTTTTGATTTCACTCGCAGTACTGGCTTTATTAAGTATTGTGTTTGAAGAGGTCACCCACCTCAATAAAGCAAAAACCACGCTGTTTTTTGGCTGTATTTCCTGGATAGCCTTGTTTATGGCAGCTGGCGACCCAAGCCATGAAAAGCTCGTCGAGCACCAACTCAATGAAAACCTGTTAGAGATAGCAACTCTTTGGCTGTTTTTAATGTCAACAATGACTTTTGTGGCCTACCTTAATGCCAAGGGCATGATTCAAATCTTGGTGCAAAAGCTGTTTCCTCAGCGTGTATCTGTACGTATGTTGATGATACAAGTCGCGATGTTTTCGCTGGTCTTATCGGCTATTTGTGACAATGTCACTGCAACCTTAGTCTCTCTTGGCTTACTCACGACGTTTAAACTCGATAAGCACATACGTAGGCGTATGGCCGTACTTATTATCTTTGCCGTTAACTCTGGCGGTGTTGCTTTGATTACAGGTGATGTGACTACCTTAATGATTTTCCTTGGCGGTCATGTCGGTATGTCAGAATTGCTCATGCTATTTGTGCCAGCGGCCATCAGCGTCATGCTCTTAGCCTTGCTGTTTTCGTTAAAAGCTGAGGGGCAAGTCAGTACGAGTCCTATCACTAAGCAAGTGCGATCGGTTGATATACTCATTGCGGTGATCTTCTTTACCACTATCGTCATGACGATGGCTCTCAATATCCTATTTGGTATTCCACCAGTTTTAACCTTTTTAACCGGCCTTTCAGTGATGTTTTTAGTTGGACATACGACTAGAAGTGATAAAGAAGAGCTGCAAATCCTTGAGTATATTCGCCAGGTCGAGTACGACACACTGCTATTTTTCTTAGGTATTTTACTACTAGTTGGCATGCTTAAAGAAATAGGTACGCTAGATTTACTCGCCCAAGTTTACGCTCAGTATGATCCCAACATTTCGAATTTTGTTGCTGGTATTGGCTCGGCGCTGCTAGATAATGTGCCACTAACTGCCGCGCTATTAAAAGCAGAGCCAGTGCTCAACACGCCTGAATGGTTAGGTTTAACTTATGCCGTAGGCGTTGGTGGTTCACTGTTAGTGATTGGCTCTGCGGCTGGGATTATTGCCATGAGCAAAGTGAAAGAATTGACCTTTGTCAGCTACCTTAAATATGTACCAGCACTTAGCCTTTGCTACACAGTCGGTTATGGGCTAACACTGTTTTTGGCTTACTATTTATATAATTAATTGCTATTCGTCAGAATGATAAAAACAAAAAGGCCTAACGTGAGTTAGGCCTTTTTGTTAATGCTGCACATTGTTTTATATGCGCGTTACTCTAGATTGCAGGTACTTTAAATTCAGTACCTTGAATCGCTAGCACCACATCTCTTGGCCTTATTTCAACAATAGTCAATTTACCTTGAATACTGTCGCCCTCTTGCAACTCTGCCCCATCAACATTTAACCAACGGTTATCAGCCACACTTGAATAAACATGAGCATTGATATTGAATTCTGGTACTTGTAGCTGCAACCCTGCTGGTAATTGACCATATTTAGGGATAGCGTCAGACTTAGGTGTTGTAGGAATAGGATCCAGCTTCGCTTCCGTCACTGGTGTTTCTACCGATTTTTCTCGCTCTACATCTTTTAAAGCCGCCTCGAAAGCTGCCAGCAGATTATTGTTAGGATCGGGCTCATTTGTTTCCAGTCCCACTTCATTGGCGGCGTACTCAACTTCATACTTCAAAGAGTCGAGTAAATCGTTACCGCGCTTATTGCTATTGGCCCCTAAAATTATTGGCTCATCATCATTACTATAACGATTATTATCTTCTACGACGGTATTAACTTGCTGCTTTGTCGCCGTCTGTGGAAATTCTTGGTCAACACTTTCTTGTGCGTTGAGTAAGGCTGCCATTAATGGGTTGTCTAACGCCTCATCAGAATTATTACTGATATAGTTAGCCGCTTCTGGTTGAGTAGAGTTAGCTCTTGAATTAGCCCCAGCATTAAAGCCTGACTGACCACTGACATGTAGCGCTGTCTGCGGTGCTAGAGACTGTGCGATCGGCAAGGCAACTTTGCCCGCTAATCGCACCTCTGCTATAGGGGCTTTTTGAGTAGAACTATTTTGACTACTGCTGTTTTGGCTAATGCTAGCCGGAGCTGCATGTTCATCAATAGACGAGACTTGCTCAGTTATAGGAGAAAATACTTTACTTACTAGCCAAGCCGCTAAAACCATTAATAGTAATGCAAGCACGAAAAGCGCCGCAAATTTAACGCCTCCACTTGTTGCCTGTTTCGCTTTATATGGCGCTCTGGGCGTTAACACTACATCATGAGTTATGGCTTGAGACTGCTGTTTATCTCGCGTCACTGCATCGAGTAAAATCGACATTAATACAACCTCTTGCTTTGACCTAGGCGCGGGCCAGCCTCACTCAAGTACAAATTCAGCTGTATTAACGTTTGTGAGCCAGCAATGCCATCAGCAATTAATCCATGCTGACGCTGAAATGCCTTAAGCTTTTGCTCAAGTTCAGTGTCGAAATGGTCCACTAACCGTGGCGCGCTATCGGTCACCCGCGCTAAACTATTTTCTAACCACTGAACTTGGGCTTGATTCGCCGATTGACCAATCTCTTTGGGTTGATTTCGTGGCGCCTGCCACAATATTTCAAACGTACCGGTAAAGTGTCGATTAAACCAATCGCGGCTGACCCATAGTTGCTGCTCATTAAGTTGCAGTAACACTTGTTCACCTTGTCTAGATATCAAGGTACCGTAGAAAGCTTGTTGGTTATCATCGGCTAAATAAACCACTGCAGGGTAATTTAGCCGCACCAATGAGTGCCAGTTACCTTGCTGCTGAAAACAATCTAAGCCTTGCTGCTGCGCAGACTGACAAGCTGATAGACCGATATAGGGCACTTTACCCCACAAGCCTAAAATACTGGCATAAGCGCTATCAATATCACGACTTTGAGAAATCGCATTATTCAGCACTCGCTGGCTACTGCTTAATGTTTGGCTTTCCACTTTGGCCAGAGCATTCACTTGGGCCGCAGGCTCTGTTTTCGATACTGTTTTTGCAGTATTCATAGCCTGGTTATTTTGCGGCATAAACAAATATAAGGCTACGCCAAAGGTGACCGCTAGTGATGCCGCTATTGCCACAGGCTTTAATACATTGTGTTGCTTTGGTTCCTCACCTAACACTTCAGCTGATGCTAGGCGTACCATTTTGTTATCAATCGGCACTTTCGATTGGGCGTAACTAGCCATTAACGCGCGTTCGCATAATAGATTTATCAGGCGGGGAATTCCGCCACTGTATTTGTGCAGCGCCTTAATCGCACTCTTGTGAAATAGCGGCTCATGACGCCCAGCGACTTGCAGACGATGCTGCACATATAACGCAACCTCTTCAATGGTAAGTGGCAACAGGTGGTAGCGCGCTGTAATGCGCTGCGCCAATTGGCGAAGCTCTTGGCGTTTTAGCAACTGCTGTAATTCAGGCTGGCCAATCAAAATCACCTGCAACAGCTTTTTAGTGTCTGTTTCTAGATTAGTAAGCAATCTTAGCTGCTCTAGTACTTCAGCCCTAAGATGCTGCGCCTCATCAATAATCAGCACAGTGTTGCGGTCTTTGCTGTGGTTTTCCAATAGGAATTTACTGATCAAATCCGTTAATTGTTTAAGACTTGGCTCCTCGCCATAAACAATCCCGAGCTCATCGCATAAGGTAGCAAGCAGCTCCGACTCTGTTAGCGATGGGTTAAGGATAAATGCGGTATCAGTATTATCTGGCAGCTGTTTTAATAGGCAGCGCGATACAGTGGTTTTACCTGTACCCACTTCTCCGGTCAATAATACAAAACCGCCTGTTTCACCTAGCCCGTAAGTTAGATGTGCCAGCGCTTCTCTATGGCGATCACTTAAAAACAAATAGTGAGGATTAGGAGCAATAGAAAACGGATTGTCATTTAAGCCAAAGAAAGCCTTATACATGCGAGCTTTTATCCTTTTAAAACCATGCAAAGCCTACCCGATTATGAGTAAGCACTTTTATTATGCTAATCACACTATACCACTGCCATAGTGTCAAACACGGGTTAGGCACAATATTAACTAAAGCGCTAAGACTAGCGCTGTCGTGCTATTGAAAATATTAATAGCCAATGTGTAGCTCACGTTAAAGCTAAGGGCAATGCTTGTCAAAATTTGTCGCCACTAAATAAGCTTTAGCGCACATTAAATCGCTTAACATAAAGCCGTGATTAACGCTGTTTTTGAGCCTGACTGTTATAGTATCAAAATCGCATCAATTTAATGCGGATTTGACCGTAATGCGGGTAAATGTGGTGATGCGGTGATGTTAAACAAAACATAAATGCCCAAAGCGAAAACTCGAACCATGTTACAATCACAACCCTGTTATGTAAGTGAGCAATCTTGTGAAAATTTACCTCGTAGGCGGCGCTGTCCGCGATAAATTACTTAAGCTTGAAGTGAAAGATCATGACTATATGGTTGTGGGTGCAACACCTGAGCAGATGCTGGCTAAAGGGTTTACTCAAGTAGGCAAAGATTTCCCGGTATTTCTACACCCAAAAACAAGCCAAGAATATGCACTTGCCCGTACTGAACGCAAAACTGCGAAAGGATATGGCGGTTTCAGTGTGGATGCAGCGCCCAATGTTACCCTAGAGCAAGACTTACTACGCCGCGATCTCACGATTAATGCTATTGCAGAAGATGACGCTGGTAACTTGTATGACCCATACCAAGGTATTGCCGATCTCGAACAGCGTCTACTCAGGCATGTATCCGATGCGTTTATTGAAGATCCGCTGCGAGTTTTACGCGTTGCCCGTTTTGCTGCGCGCTTTCACTCGTTAGGTTTCAAGGTTGCGCCAGAGACGATGGCATTAATGACTCAGCTGAGCCAAAGTGGTGAGCTAGAAGCGTTAACGGCTGAACGTGTTTATGTCGAACTCAATAAAGCTTTAGCGACCGACAATCCTCAAGTCTTTTTTGAAGTTTTGAGGCAATGTGGTGCGTTAGCAGTACTATTTCCGGAAATCGAAGCATTATTTGGTGTACCACAACCAGAGAAGTGGCACCCAGAGATAGACACTGGCGTACATACCTTAATGGTACTAGAGCAATCAGCTAAGCTCAGCAAAGATAATACAGTGCGCTTTGCAGCCCTCGTACATGATTTAGGCAAAGCGTTAAGTCCAAAAGACCATTTACCTAAACATCATGGTCATGGCCAGAAAGGCTTACCATTAATCAAAGCGCTGTGTACACGATATAGAATACCTAATGAATACCGAGACTTAGCGTTATTAGTCAGTGACCAACACCAAAATATTCATAAAATCACCGAACTCAGAGCTGACACCATAGTAAAACTGTTTGATAAAGCTGATTTTTGGCGTAAACCGCAACGCCTTGAGCAACTCTTATTAGCCTGTGAGGCAGATAGTAAAGGCCGTTTAGGGTTAGAGTTTCAACCTTATCCTCAAGCAAAGTATTTAAAGGCCTGTTTTGCGGCTGCATCTAATATTGCTGTTCAATCAATTATTGAAAAAGGCTTTAAGGGCGCAGAGATCCGTGAGCAGCTATCTATGGAAAGGATTACCGCAGTACAGACGATTAAAGACTTACAAAGCATTTAGACTAAATAAAAACATAATAAATTCACATTTATGAACTAAGATTATAAATACCTTGTTCACGGTTTATTTGCACTTAACTTGCAATTGCTCAAATTTTCATTAAGTTATTCAGAGCTTAGCGTTAAAAGGCATAGCAAAATTTTTTCTCTGTGACATAATTAACGAGTTCAGTTGTGATGTGCAGCTGTGCTTATTTGAACCAACCTATATAAAGGGAATTCCCGATGAATAAAAAAGTACTTATGATTGCTGGTGTAGCAATGACTGCCCTTCTAGGTGGCTGTGCAAACACTACTGCTCTTGAAGAAAGCGTTGCAAACCTAGGTAACAAAGTTGACCAGCTTTCAGCTGAAGTTAGCTCTCTAAAATCAGATCACGGCAAATTGTCTGCAGACATCAACGATGCTAAAGCAGCAGCTATGGACGCACAAGCAGAAGCTCAGCGTGCTAACGACCGTATCGACAACGTAGCATCTTCTTACAAGAAGTAATTACGTTTAGGAATTTATCCTGTTTTTAACAGAATAACTCCTTAGGCTTGGTTCCAAGTATTGCACTTGAAGCCAAGCCTTAAATTTATCTGCTATCAGCTCCAGCCTTATCAAACAATTTAGCCGCGTTCGCAACCACTATGCTAAATCATCAACTTAAAGACACAAAAAAGCGCCCTTAAAGGACGCCTTTCACAAGTACGTAATCAGCAGCAACTAGCTTTGAATATTCACAGGAATACCCGCTTGAGTTAATAAAGCATCGTTGGCTTTAGTGTAATCGACTTCATCTTTACCAATAAATTCAACTACGCCACGCTTCATTTCTCTCACCGTATTATCACCACCATCAGCCGTAGATAATGGCGAGTGAACTTCAATTAACTGACGCCCATCAGGCTCAGTAGATGTCTTCACGGTTTCATTAATAATAGTGACCTGATCGCCATATTTAACTTTATCAAACAACCATTCAATATCATCAGGGTTTAGACGAATACAGCCAGCACTTACGCGCATCCCAATACCAAAGTCTTTATTGGTGCCGTGAATAAGGTAGCTACCATCACCATAAGAAAGTTGAATAGCAAACTTACCCAAAGGATTTTCAGGACCTGCTGGCACCACACGTGGCAGTACCTCACCACGTTCTTCTAAATGCTCTTTACGAATACTGGCTGGCGGCGTCCAACTTGGATTAGGAATGCGCGACTTAATTCGCGTCACCATCTCAGGGGTCTCGCGACCAACACGCCCAATCCCCACAGGGAACACATGCACTTCCTTGCCACCTTTCGGGAAAAAGTAAAGACGCAATTCGGCAAGATTAATCACCACGCCCTTATGCGGTACGTCAGGTAATAACATTTGTGTTGGGATTAACAAACTGGTGCCAGGAGTCGGTAAAAATGGGTCAACTCCGGGGTTAGACTGCATCAATTCCAAGATACCAATATTGTATTGTTTTGAAATTGTCTGAAAGTAATCCCCTTTTTGTACCACATGTTGTTGCAACTCCCCAACAAGGCGACTGCCATCTTGAGGAATAGAGTAAACATTGGCAAATGCAGCCAGTGGCACAAATGCCAGGATGAACAACAGCAAGTTTCGCATCATCAGTTTGTCAATTTCCATTAGGTTGAATGAGCTAAGGTTACCCTGAGTACGGCTTATTTTCTAGTCATCACATTAATAACAAAATCAATTTCTAGAGCGTCAAACTTAGCATTTTGGATCTCATGACGAACTTTATCGTTCGCACGCCATGCATAAGGTGTCATTTCTAAGAGGGCTATCGCCTGTTCGCCAGATATGTTTGCCGTTAACGACAAACGTTCACTGTGTTGTAGCTCCAGCTCTTTAGGTAAATTTTCACTCAGAGGCTTCTCTGTTAGCCCAGGATAAATAAACTCACGGATTTGCCACAAATGTCTTGGGCCAGCAGCAACTTGCAATAGTACGCCATCTTGCTTTAAGACTCGTGTCAGCTCTTTGCCTTTTAATTGCTTATCAATTAGTGTGACTAGGTCAAAGCTTTCATTGGCAAACGGTAAGTGCTTAAGCGTTGAAACAATATAAGTTGGAGTCGGTTCTGCTTTTGCTGCAGCGAAAATCGCGTTTTCAGCTTCACATATGCCCGTTTGCGATAATGCTAATGCTGGTGTTTGCTCAGCTAAAATCTCCTTTAGCGTTCGCAGGAAATAACCATCACCACAATCAAAATCAAGCTGTGACAGAGCATCAGCTGTAACCACTTGTGGCAGCGCTGCAATCACTCTCGCCATAGCTTGCGCCAGAGGAACATAAATTCCTGACTCAAGTACATAGCGTTTGGCCCGCATAATCGCTCGTGAATCTGTTTTTAATTTTTTGGGTTGGCTAAAAACCCAGTAACCATGTTCATTGACATCAAAGTGATGCTTATTTTCACAATGTAAGCCTTTTGACTCTTCGTGCACCTTAAAAGGTGACTGGCAAACCGGGCAAAGGTAAATACTATTCATTACACACTCATCATTAAAAATAGGAACTTTTGACTTTGCTAAAACAAAATCTAATTATAGGAAAATCACACCACAAAGTACTGCGCCTAGCGCCAAACGGTAAATAACAAAAGGTGTCATTCCCATCTTACTAATGATTTTCAAGAAGTAATGAATACAAATATAAGCGGCAATAAATGACACTAAAATCCCCAAACCTAGGGCCTGATAGTCAATAGCTTGACCGCTTTCCAGCAGATCTTTAGTCACCAAAATAGCCGCACCTAAACTTACGGGTACAGACATTAAAAATGAAAAACGCGCAGCGGCTTCTCGGCTTAAGCCTAGCATCAATGCCGCTGTAATCGTTGCACCAGAGCGAGAGGTCCCAGGAATTAAAGCCATCGCTTGAGCAATACCTATCACCAATGCTTTTTTCCAGCCAACTTGAAACTCAGTAAAACCTTGGCGCTGCATTCTGTCGGCCCACCAAAGTAATAGACCAAAAATAATCGTCGTCGCCGCAATCACTTCAATATTACGCAAATGCGTTGAAATAAAGTCTTTTGCGGTGAAACCAACGATAACGGCAGGAATCGTGGCCAAAATAATCCACCATGCAAGCTTACTCTCTTGAGTCTGCTCTCGGCTTACAATGCTACCTGACCAGGCCGTAAACATCGACCAAAGCTCACGACGAAAATACATCACTACGGCGAGTAGCGAGCCAGTATTAACAGCCACATCGAATGACAAACCTTGATCTTCCCAGCCTAATAATTGTGCTGGTAAAATAAGGTGTGCCGAACTAGAGATAGGTAAAAACTCAGTGAGGCCCTGAATAAGAGCCAGTAAAATCACCAGAAAGGTGTCCATAACGATCCTAAATCAAAAATATTTTACTTAGACCAGTTAAATTCAACTGGCCATAACGTTTGTGATGTTTTGTCATAGGCATTCCATAAGGCTTGGTATGACTGATTGACAACGGGGTGGCATAACGAAGGTGCTATCTCAGCTAATGGCCATAAAACAAAGGCATTATACAGGATCTCAGCCCGAGGTAGCTCAATGGGGTGATTGCATATAGTGTCGTCAAGTAACAACAGGTCTAAATCTAATGTTCTCGGTGCAAATTTCTTAGCCCCTTTCACGCGTCCATGGTCTTGCTCAATCTGCTTAAAGGTACTTACCACCTCAGCGATAGATAACTCTGTCTCGGCAGCAACCACCATATTTAAGAAGTTAGTACCATCAAAACCAACGGCTTCACTTTCAAATACAGACGATAATACTAGCTCGCCAAAATGAGCCTCAAGATCAATCACTGCTGCTTTTAGGTGACGCTCAGGGTCTATGTTGCTACCTAAGCTGATAAAAATCTTAGCCATTTATGCGTGACCTCTTTCTATTTCTACGCCCACTGCAGATGCTGACGGTACAGCACCGGGTTTCATCACTTTGACTTTAACCCAAGGTACATTAAATTCTGTCATCACACAGGTCGCAACCATTTCAGCTACCGTTTCTATTAATTCAATCGGCTTTTCGGTAATTAACGCCGTTAATTTATTTGAAACCGTTTCATAGCAAAGTGCATGTTGATAATCATCACTTGCTGCCGCCCGGCGATTATCCCAAGCCATATCTAAATCAATAAGTAAGCTCTGATGGATCTGTTTTTCCCACTCATAGACCCCGATTACGGTTTCAATTCTCAACTCTCTAATCAGTACTTTATCCATCATATCTCCAAAACTTTAATCCATGACACTGAGGTCTGATAAGCTAAAACGGACAAAAGAGATATAATCCGCCACAAAGCTGAAATAATACGCTAACGCTCTTTCTAACAAGAGCAAAGCAAAGTAGGATAAGTCTCGCTAAATAAAGAAATATTGAAAGCTGTCGCTTTAAAACAACACAGCTTAGACAGAGCTTATAACTACTTTTAGCGCGCTGATTATTTGCTTATTTAATTAATGGCGAATAAAACACTTAAGCGCATTTTTTAATGTGGCGCGATGATACCCTAAGACGGATAAGGAAACCAATTTGACCATTACACTACTAACAATAGCCATGATATTGGGTGCCTATTTAGCGGGCTCAATCTCCAGTGCTGTGCTGGTGTGTAAAGTCCGTGGGCTCCCTGACCCACGAAGTCAAGGTTCCGGTAATCCAGGCGCAACCAATGTATTACGTATCGGAGGCGCTAGCTCAGCCGCTTTGGTACTGTTTTTTGATATGCTAAAAGGTGCCGCGCCGGCATATTTAGCTTTCCGCTTAGGTGTCGACCCTATCGCGCTAGGAGTGATTGCCATTGCCGCTTGCCTTGGACATATCTTCCCAATCTTTTTTCACTTTAAAGGTGGCAAAGGCGTGGCAACCGCATTCGGGGCTATGGCTCCTATCGGTCACGATCTAGCATTATGCTTAATGAGTTCTTGGATAGTCATCGCTTTGGTTACGCGTTACTCCTCTTTTGCGGCAATCTGCACCGCGATGTTGGCCCCAGTTTTTACTTGGTGGTTAGATGACAGGTTCACCATCCCTGTAGCAATGCTATCGACGCTTATCGTTATCCGTCATAAAGATAATATTAAGCGTTTAATCCGGGGCGAAGAATCTAAAGTTTCGCGTAAGAAACGCTCAAAAACACCGTAAACGATTAACCTTTATCACTCGCTTACCACGCAAATATCTCACAGCTAGTACTCATCAACTTTACCACTAAATAACCTCGTCAGACCTAAACCTAAATTCGATTGCTTTTTAATAGCTCCAGTCTATAATCGCGCCGATTTTTCCTGGGTATCCCGGTTCATCCGAGTCACTACCTGTTCTGACACTACCTCGAATACAGTGTCCCTCACGGACCTGCCAGTAAAGCTATCGTGTTTGCTCCTTTTTCTGAGTACAAAGTTATGCTTCCACAACTAAGTGAAGCTGTGATGGATACCATTGCTGATGCATTGGTTGAAACCGGTTATATCGTGCTGTCTGACACCTTGCCTGCGGCTGTTTGCGAACAGTTATTACAAACCTCTAAGAATGCGACTTGGGATGATTTTCGCCCGGCAGCCATTGGACGTGGTGGCGAGCAACAATTAGTAGACAGTATTCGTAGCGACCAGATCCGCTGGCTAACAGAGCAACGCCCGGCAGATAAACAGTATTTAGATCTAATGACTCAGTTACGCGAAGGCATGAATAAACGCCTATTTATGGGATTATTTGATTTTGAAAGCCACTACGCGATTTATGAACCCGGCGCGTTTTATCAAAAGCATTCGGACGTATTGCAAGGCAGCAGAAACCGTATTCTGACCTCAGTATTATTTCTCAATCATGACTGGCAAGCTGAGCATGCTGGTGAGCTCGTGGTCTATGACGAGCAAGACAACAAGCTAGAAACCATTACCCCAGAATTTGGTAAATGGGTGGTATTTTTAAGCGAGCGCTTCCCCCATGAAGTATTACCGACGACGGTTAACCGCTACAGCATTGCTGGCTGGTTTCGCGTCAGCAATGCTAATCACGGTTTCTAATACGTGGTCATTACCAATAAAAACGGCGCTCAATGAGCGCCGTTTTTATATTCTATTTCGCCTTAATCTACCGGCTCTAATGTATCAAGCGGCCACCTAGGCTGCCCTTTTACCGCTAAATCTTCAGTTTGACCGGCTTTTAAACGCTGTAGACCCGCATAAGCGATCATTGCGCCATTATCTGTGCAGAACTCACCTCGTGGATAATAAACCTTACCACCTAAGCCTTGCATCATATCGGCAAGCGATGAGCGTAAACGGGTATTAGCACTAACGCCGCCAGCAATAACCAGATTCTTATAACCGGTTTGCTTTAATGCGCGCTTACATTTAATTGCTAAAGTATCGACTACAGCTTCTTCAAATGCGCAGGCGATATTGGCGCGAGTTTGATCATCTTTAGGCTCTGCAGCAATCGTATTAGCAGCAAAAGTTTTCAAACCAGAGAAACTCATATTAAGTCCAGGTTTGTCAGTCATTGGGCGCGGAAAACGATAGCTATTTGGCACGCCTTTGGCGGCAAGTTTTGATAGCCTTGGACCACCAGGATAATCAAGCCCCATTAACTTAGCCGTTTTATCGAACGCTTCACCGGCAGCATCATCAACAGACTCACCCAGCACTTCATAGCGACCAATACCTTCAACACCAACGATCATTGAATGACCACCAGAAACTAACAAGGCAAGAAACGGAAATTCAGGCACGTCATCTTCTAGCATTGGCGCAAGCAGATGCCCTTCCATGTGGTGTACACCAATTGCAGGCTTATCCCAAGAAAAAGCTAAAGCACGCCCCACACAAGCGCCCACTAATAATGCGCCAATAAGACCTGGACCTTTGGTGTAAGCAATGCCGTCAAGATCATCGATGCTCATATTCGCATCGGCAAGTGCTTGGCGTATTAAAGGCACAATCTTGCGAACATGATCTCGTGATGCAAGTTCAGGCACGACTCCACCATAGTCAGCATGCAATTTAACCTGACTATAAAGCGCATGCGATAGCAGGCCCTTTTCATCATCATAAACTGCAATACCTGTTTCATCACAGGATGTTTCTATACCTAAAACCCGCATTATTTTCCGTCTTCGGTTGACATAATTACCGCTAATTCTACCTGCTGTGCTTTAATTACTCCATAGTGCTGTCGCGGTCTGCGGATAATATCGTCGATTATGACTATTCTGATCGCTATAAGGGGTTTACAAGAGGGTCTAAGTCGGTATAGAATTCCGCACCATTTTTAAATTATCTGAGTCAAGTAATTGTCTCAATACAACCTACACCTAAGGGGTGATGGCGTATGCCAATTATTAAAGTACGTGAAAACGAACCATTCGACGTAGCTCTACGTCGTTTCAAGCGCTCTTGTGAAAAAGCTGGTATCCTAGCTGACGTTCGCGCTCGTGAATTCTACGAGAAGCCAACTACTGCACGTAAGCGTGCTAAAGCCGCTGCAGTTAAGCGTCTTGCTAAGAAGCTTTCTCGCGAAAACGCACGTCGCGTACGTTTATACTAATCTCATTATGAGCCTAGTTGATCAGCTAAAAGACCAAATGAAGGAAGCCATGCGCGCGAAAGAAAAGCTGCGTTTGGGGGCTATTCGTATGGCACTAGCCGCCGTTAAGCAAGTTGAAGTGGACACCCGCGAGACTCTGACTAACGACCAAGCTATAGCGGTCTTAACCAAAATGGTAAAACAGCGTCGTGACTCTATTGCTCAATATGAAGCAGCAGGTCGTGACGAACTAGCACAAATTGAAGCAGATGAAATTCTAGTTTTAGAAAAGTTTCTGCCTCAACCACTTTCTGAAGAGGAAGTAATTGCGCTAGTTGATGCAAGCATCGTTGAGATGGGCGCGTCCACCATGGCGGATATGGGTAAAGTAATGGGAGCTTTAAAACCAAAAGTTATGGGTAGAGCTGACATGGCGGCAATTGGCGCTATGATCCGTGCAAAACTTAAGTAACTTTAGTTTTATTGCATGAATGAGCCGTGCTTCTGCACGGCTTGTTTGTTTTCGAAATACCCAAAATTGAGTTCACAGAGCGTTTGATTTCACGAAACGTCTGATTCAAGTAACTTTTAATTTCACGTAAAAAGGCGGCATTTAACAATCTAATGGCGATACCTCGTGATTTTATTAATGAGCTAGTTGCTCGCACTGATATTGTCGATCTAATCGACCCCAAAGTGCCCCTTAAAAAGGCGGGTAAAAACCACTCTGCCTGTTGTCCTTTTCATAGCGAAAAATCTCCCTCTTTTACGGTTAGCAGAGACAAACAGTTTTACCATTGTTTTGGCTGCGGTGCACACGGCAACGTGATTGATTTTGTCATGGAATATGACCGACTCGATTTTGTTGACGCCATTGAAGAACTCGCCGGACAACTGGGACTTGAAGTTCCACGGGAACAAGGCACTGGCAAACCACGCGACCAAGAGTTAAGTCGCGATTTATATCAGTTAATGGAAGAAGCCAGTAACTTCTTTCAAAGTCAGCTTAGACAGCACACAGACAAGCAAAAAGTTCTTGATTATTTAACACATCGAGGCCTTTCAAAAGAAGTCGTTGAGCACTTCAATATCGGTTTTGCACCCGATGGCTGGGATGGCTTATTAAGCCGTTACCGCCAGAACCAAGATTCGCAAGACAAGCTACTCACCGCCGGTATGGTTATTGAGAATGATAGCGGTAAACGCTATGACAGATTCCGTGACCGACTTATGTTTCCTATTCGCGATAGACGCGGACGAGTCATTGGCTTTGGTGGCCGAGTTTTAGGGGACGGTACGCCGAAGTACTTGAATTCTCCAGAAACGCCCATATTTCATAAGGGCAATGAACTTTACGGTCTTTACGAAGTTAAACAACGCCATCGTGACCCACAACGAATTTTAATTGTTGAAGGTTACATGGATGTGGTTGCTTTAGCGCAATTTGACGTTGACTATGCTGTCGCTTCGCTAGGAACGTCAACCACAGCTGATCAATTCCAGCTGTTGCTGCGTAGTGCAAAAGAAGTCATTTGTTGCTACGACGGCGACAAAGCAGGTAAAGAAGCCGCTTGGCGCGCATTAGAAACCGCATTACCTTTGCTAAAGCCTGGTAACCAAGTTCGCTTTATGTTCCTACCAGAGGGAGAAGATCCTGATACCTTGGTAAGGCAAATAGGTAAAGACCAGTTTGAAGCCCAAATAGACCAAGCCATGGCGCTACCCGAGTTTTTATTTGAAAACCTCGCAAAAACCTACGGCAACGAAGACAAAAGTGTGTTGGCAAAAAATGCCATCAAACTCATAGAAAAAGTACAGGACACCGTCCTACAGAGCCTGTTACTCGAAGATTTAGCCCATAAGCTAAGAATGAACGGTGCTGATGAGCTTAAACGAAAATTCAACTTTTCGACTAAGACAGCTGAAAAGCCAAATCAGCACAAAGCGTTGAAAGGACGCGGTACACCTCTGCGATTAGCCATCGCATTGTTAGTACAGCATCCGCGTTTAGGCGAGAACTTGCCTGAACAACCAGCGCTAAAACATATACAGATGGCCGGCATTGACTTGCTGACCCTTGTATTAGATTTAACTCGCGGACAAGTGATAAGCAGCGCACAACTACTTGAACAGTTTAGGGGCGATAACCAATTCAGCACCCTAAAAAAACTGACCCAATGGGATCATCAAGTGGCGGATGAAAACTTGCTTCAAAAGTTAAAAGAAACACTCGTTTGGTTAAACAACCAGTATCTTGAGCAACGTTACCAAGAACTGAGTATGAAGCAGAACCTGACGAAAGAAGAGCGGCTACAGCTTAGCAAACTAATTTCAGTGATTAAAAACAAGGCTTAATTAGTATTTGAGCCTCAAAAGTAACCACTTGGACTAGCACAGACAAGCGCCGAAGGCTATAATTGACGACTTGCGTGGCTGTTTTTCGCCCGTCGTTTTAACTGTATTCCCAACTTGGATGATATCTATGGATCATACTCCGCAGTCGCAACTTAAATTGTTGCTCGCCAAAGGTAAAGAGCAAGGTTATTTAACCTATGCAGAAGTGAACGATCACTTACCTGCAGACATGGTCGATTCTGACCAGATTGAAGATATTATCCAGATGATCAATGACATGGGTATTCGAGTCTATGAACAGGCTCCGGATGCTGATGAAATCATGATGTCTGAAGACAGCACCGATGATGATGCTGCAGAAGAAGCTGCTGCTGCACTTGCAACAGTAGAAGCTGAATTAGGTCGTACGACTGACCCTGTACGTATGTACATGCGTGAAATGGGTACCGTTGAACTTCTAACCCGTGAAGGCGAGATTGTTATCGCTAAGCGTATCGAAGAAGGCATCAACACGGTTCAAGCATCGGTTGCGGAATACCCGCAAGCGATTGCCATGATCCTTGAGCAATACGATCGTTACGAAGCTGAAGAAGTCAGACTTTCTGACATTATCTCTGGATTTGTCGATCCAAATGCAGAAGATGTGGCTCCAACAGCGACTCACGTTGGTTCAGAATTATCTGATGATGATTTAGATGATGAAGATGACGATGATGATGATGACGATGACGATGATGCAGAAGAAGAGGAAGGTCCAAAAGGTCCGGATCCTGAAGAAGCTAAAGAGAAGTTCACAACACTTCGCCTAGCTCACGAAAATGCATTAAGAATCATTGCTGAAAAAGGTCGTGGTCACCCTGAGTCGACTGTAGCCCTATTTGAAATTGGCGAGATCTTCAAAGAGTTCCGTTTGATGCCTAAGCAGTTCGACCGCTTAGTTAAGAACATGCGCTCTATGATGGACAAAGTCCGTGTTCAAGAACGTTTGATCATGAAGCTTTGTGTTGAACAAGCCAAAATGCCGAAGAAAAACTTCGTCAAAGTATACACTAGCAACGAAAGCAGCATCGAGTGGTTCAACGACGAGTTAGCATCAGGTAAGCCATATGTAGAAGGTCTACAAATGGTTGAATTTGATGTTCAACGTTGCCGTGCAAAGCTTGACGCAATTGAGACTGAAACTGGTCTTGCTATTGGTGCTATTAAAGATATCAACCGTCGTATGTCTATCGGTGAAGCGAAAGCTCGCCGTGCAAAGAAAGAGATGGTTGAAGCGAACTTACGTCTAGTAATTTCTATCGCGAAAAAGTACACCAACCGTGGTCTACAGTTCTTGGATCTTATCCAGGAAGGTAACATCGGTCTGATGAAAGCGGTAGATAAGTTCGAATACCGTCGTGGTTATAAGTTCTCGACCTATGCAACTTGGTGGATCCGTCAGGCGATCACTCGCTCTATTGCTGACCAAGCAAGAACGATCCGTATCCCAGTACATATGATTGAGACAATCAACAAGCTTAACCGTATCTCTCGTCAAATGTTACAAGAGATGGGTCGCGAGCCTTCTCCTGAAGAGTTGGCAGAGCGCATGTTAATGCCTGAAGATAAGATCCGTAAGGTACTTAAGATTGCTAAAGAGCCTATCTCAATGGAAACGCCTATTGGTGACGATGAAGATTCGCACTTAGGTGACTTTATTGAAGATACGACACTTGAACTACCTCTTGATTCAGCGACAGGCGAAAGCTTGAAGAACGCGACTCACGAAGTACTAGCAGGTCTTACAGCTCGTGAAGCTAAAGTACTGCGTATGCGTTTCGGTATCGACATGAACACTGACCACACGCTAGAAGAAGTGGGTAAGCAGTTTGACGTAACACGTGAACGTATTCGTCAGATTGAAGCTAAAGCGCTACGTAAGTTGCGTCACCCTTCTCGCTCAGAGATCTTAAAGTCATTCCTAGACGAGTAGTCTAGTTATTGATATTGAGTAACCGTTTTACACGGTATATCAAATAGAAAAGCTGCCTATTCGGCAGCTTTTTTTTTGCTTAAAATAAATTCCGATAAACAAAATCCGCTGTATTAAACATTCTTACGAATCAAGTTTAGACCTTTCTTATTCAGTGCTAAATTTCTGAATTAACCCAAAAAGTTCTATTCAGCTTAACTGCTAATATAAAAACTAACGAAATATTGATTAACAGATAGGCAGTCGTGCTGTTATAAGCCGTTTTTTAGCAAAATCGCTGGTGACAAGCAGTTACAAACCTCGTATACTTCTTTCCGCTTTCGATAGTGACGACTATCTTAAGTCGGCCCCTTAGCTCAGTTGGTTAGAGCATACGACTCATAATCGTCAGGTCCACAGTTCAAGTCTGTGAGGGGCCACCAATTTAAACGGAAAAGCCTACCTTGTGTAGGCTTTTTTGTATCTGCAGAAAATGACATGGCTTCATATAAAAAACCTTAATCGTCATCAATTCATGCAGTTCAAGTCTGCGAAGACCACCAATTTAAACGGAAAAGCCTACCTTGTGTAGGCTTTTTTGTATCTGCAGAAAATGACATGGCTTCAAATAAAAATCTTAATCGTCATCAATTCATGC
>NZ_JAKILT010000074.1 GCF_023283535.1 Shewanella sairae
AGTTGGTGCTGGTGTTGTAGCTGAGATCGTTGCTTAATTAGCAACGGGTCTTAACTCGATACTGAAAAAGGCAGCTTAGGCTGCCTTTTTTGTTTTTATTGCATTTTGGTTGAATTTGTTAGTTAAGCTGCGCTATGTATTCTTGCCAAATAAGTGGAATAAGAATACAATCTATGACCGATTTTTGAGTCGTTGATTATACTTTATCTAAGTATATTGAGCGGTCGCCAGTTCGGATAGCGAGTCTGACTGAATTTTTCACTGAGCAAAATGCTATTTTTAATAGTATCACTTGACTCAGATCGTAGTGAGTAACGGAATTAACCGATGACAACAAATACTGAAAGCCAGGGTAACTCTCTGGATATCGTAAAGTGGGGCCTAGTCGTAGTCTTGTTGGCTGCTGCAATTATTGGCAATCAATATTTTAATGAAGCAAGTGTTGTTGTGCGCGCCTTAGGTGTTGTCGTGACTTTTGCTATCGCTGGTTTCATCGCGCTGCAAACAGAAAAAGGCAAGCAAGCTTTAACTTTTGCTCGTGAATCACAGATTGAAGTTCGTAAAGTGGTTTGGCCTACGCGTCAAGAAGCACTCAATACAACTTTTATTGTATTAGCTGCAACAGCCGTTTTAGGTTTAATCCTTTGGGGCCTAGATGCAGTATTGCTTAGAATTGTTAATTTTATTACAGGCGTATAGGCATTAAGTATGACTGAAGCTACTGAAGCTAAAAAAAGATGGTATGTTATTCAAGCGTTTTCCGGCTATGAAGGTCGTGTATGCAAAACCTTGCTTGAACATATCAGAATGCACGAAATGGAAGCTTACTTTGGTGAGGTTCTTGTTCCTACTGAAGAAGTAGTTGAAATGCGTGCAGGCCAACGTCGTAAGAGCGAACGTAAATTTTTCCCTGGCTATGTATTAGTACAGATGGAAATGAATGATGAAAGCTGGCACTTGGTTAAAAGTATCCCTCGTGTAATGGGCTTCATCGGTGGTACGTCTGATCGTCCTGCGCCTATTTCTGATAAAGAAGCTGATGCAATTTTACAGCGTCTACAAGAAACTACTGAGTCTCCAACGCACCGCGTTATGTTTGAAGCTGGTGAAGTTGTTCGTGTTACTGACGGACCATTTGCTGACTTTAACGGTACTGTTGAAGAAGTGGATTATGAGAAGAACCGCGTTAAGGTTTCTGTAATGATCTTCGGTCGTTCAACACCAGTAGAACTTGATTTTAGTCAGATTGAAAAAAGCTGATTAAATAAAGCACAAATATTATTTGGAAATGGGAGCGAATTTATATATAATTCGCTCCCATATTTTTCGGGGAGCTGTTCAGCATAGTGCTGATAGCGTTTGAACCCAAACTTGAGGAAAATGTCTCATGGCAAAGAAAGTTGATGGTTACATCAAACTGCAAGTAGCAGCCGGTGCTGCAAACCCGTCGCCACCAGTAGGTCCTGCATTGGGCCAGAAAGGTGTTAACATCATGGAATTCTGTAAAGCATTCAACGCTCGTACTGAAAAGTTCGAGAAAGGTATGCCAATTCCTGTAGTTATCACTGTTTACTCTGATCGCTCTTTCACTTTCGAAACTAAGACTCCACCTGCGTCTTTCCTACTGCTTAAAGCAGCAGGTCTGAAATCAGGTTCTGGCCGTCCTAACACTGAAAAAGTGGGAACTATCAAGCGTAGCGCTGTCCAGGAAATTGCTGAGACTAAAGCCGCTGATATGACTGGTGCTGATATTGAAGCGATGACTCGCTCAATTGAAGGTACTGCGCGTTCAATGGGTTTGGTAGTAGAGGACTAATATAATGGCAAAGCTAACTAAACGCGCTCGTCTAATTCGCGAGAAAGTTGAAGCGACTAAAAGCTACGACATCAATGAAGCTGTTGCACTTCTTAAAGAGCTAGCTACTGCTAAGTTCCTAGAAAGTGTTGACGTTGCAGTTAACCTAGGTGTTGACCCACGTAAATCTGACCAAAACGTTCGTGGCGCTACTGTGCTACCACACGGTACTGGTCGTGAAGTACGTGTTGCTGTGTTCACTCAAGGTGCTAACGCTGAAGCTGCTAAAGAAGCTGGCGCTGAGCTTGTTGGTATGGACGAGCTTGCTGCACAGATCAAAGCTGGCGAAATGAACTTCGACGTAGTTATCGCATCTCCAGATGCAATGCGCGTTGTTGGTATGTTAGGTCAAATCTTAGGCCCACGTGGTCTTATGCCTAACCCAAAAACTGGTACTGTAACGCCAAACGTTGCTGAAGCAGTTAAGAACGCTAAAGCGGGTCAAGTACGCTACCGTAACGATAAGAACGGTATCATCCACACTACTATCGGTAAAGTGGACTTCGAACCAGCTCAACTTAAAGAAAACTTAGAAGCACTAATTGGCGCGCTTAAGAAAGCTAAGCCAGCTGCTGCTAAAGGCGTTTTCATTAAGAAAGTAAGCATCTCTACCACTATGGGTGCAGGTGTTGCGGTTGACCAGGGTTCTCTGGAAGACGCAAAGTAAATTTACAAAGCTCGCGCGTTAGTCTATAATGCGCGCACTTTGTAGGGTTGGGGCTATGGATTAACCTTTTTGGTTAACGAGTGGCCTCCGTCCAAGACCGTAGGTGTTAGTCAAAAGATTAACTTAATTTCCTGCGTAGACGGTGTCGGACCCCAGATTGATTTTTGTCTGCTGGAATTTTTCGCGCCGTAAGTCGCTAGGTATCTATGATATTTAGCATGGTAATTGCTAGGGAGTTTTCCCTAGATAGAATCCAGGAGTATACCAATGGCGTTAGGACTCGAAGACAAAAAAGCGATTGTTGCTGAAGTCAACGAAGCTGCCAAAGGTGCTTTATCTGCAGTTGTAGCCGATTCACGCGGTGTAACTGTAGCTAATATGACCGGACTTCGTAAAGCAGCTCGTGAAGCTGGAGTGTACATTCGTGTTGTACGTAACACTCTAGTTAAGCGTGCTGTTGCTGGTACTGATTTTGAGTGCCTAAGCGATACGTTTACTGGTCCTACTTTGATTGCATTCTCTTCTGAGCACCCAGGTGCTGCTGCGCGTCTTCTTAAAGATTTCGCTAAAGCGCAAGAGAAATTTGAAATCAAAGCAGCAGCCTTTGAAGGGGAATTAATCCCTGCAGAAAATATTGATCGTTTAGCAAAACTACCAACTTACGAAGAAGCACTAGCTCAGTTCATGATGACTCTAAAAGAAGCATCTGCTGGCAAGTTCGTTCGTACATTGGCCGCTTTACGCGATCAGAAAGAAGCAGCTTAATAATTTTATTAGCCGCTTAATTAAAATTGAATTCAGTACAATTAGGAATTTTTGTTATGTCTATCACTAAAGACCAAATTTTAGAAGCTCTTGCAGCAATGTCTGTAATGGAAGTTGTTGAACTAATCGAAGCAATGGAAGAGAAGTTCGGCGTTTCTGCTGCTGCTGCAGTTGTTTCAGGTGGTGGCGATGCTGCTGCTGCTGAAGAGAAAACAGAATTCGACGTAGTTCTTACTTCTCACGGCGACAACAAAGTTGCTGTAATTAAAGCTCTTCGTGGCGCTACAGGTCTAGGCCTGAAAGAAGCTAAAGCTATGGCTGAATCTGCTCCAGTAGCAGTTAAAGAAGCTATCTCTAAAGAAGAAGCTGAAGCTCTTAAGACTGATCTAGAAGCGGCTGGTGCTGCAGTAGAGATCAAGTAAGTTATACTTTAACTTACAACCTCCCGAGTAATCGGGCGGAGGCTGGCGGTTTTTTAACCGTCGGCCTTTTTTGCGCTGTAAGCGCAGGCGATTTTTTTTTCACCGTTTATCGCCAGATTTCGCAGTTCCTAGCAGAGATTACTGGTTGGGTTCTTGCTTTCAACGGTGATGGGCAAACGCGCTGTTTCAACATTAGGTTGATTCAGACTTGGTCACATCTCGCAATCAGAGGAAACCCATGGTTTACTCCTATTCTGAAAAGAAGCGTATTCGCAAAGACTTTGGTAAACGTCAACGTGTTTTAGACATCCCTTACCTTTTGTCAATCCAGTTGGACTCTTTTAAGAAGTTCACCGATCAAGATCCTACTGGTGAGCGTGGCTTTGAAGCTGCTTTCCGTAGCGTTTTTCCCATCAAGAGCTTTTCTGGTAATTCGGAGCTGCAATATGTCAGCTACAAGCTAGGCGAGCCAGTTTTTGATGTGAAAGAGTGTCAAATCCGCGGTGTTACATACTCTGCACCTCTACGCGTTAAATTGCGTATGGTTCTGTATGACCGTGAAGCTGCACCTGGCACAGTAAAAGACATTAAAGAACAAGAAGTCTATATGGGGGATATCCCTCTTATGACTGACAACGGTACCTTTGTTATCAATGGTACTGAGCGTGTAATCGTGTCTCAGCTACACCGTAGCCCAGGCGTATTCTTTGATCATGACCGTGGTAAAACCCACTCTTCAGGTAAGGTGCTGTATAACGCACGTATTATTCCTTACCGTGGTTCTTGGTTAGACTTTGAATTCGATCCTAAAGACGCATTATTCGTACGTATTGACCGTCGTCGTAAACTAGCGGCTTCGATCATTCTGCGCGCGCTAGATTATTCAACTCAAGATATCCTTGACCTGTTCTTCGATCGCGTTAACTTTAAGATCAAGAAAGATTCATTAGTAATGGATCTTGTTGCAGACCGTCTTCGTGGCGAAACTGCAAGTTATGACATTAAAGACGCTGACGGCACAGTATTAGTTGAGAAAGGTCGTCGCATCACTGCACGTCACATTCGTCAACTTGAAAAGTCAAACACAACTGAGCTTGAAGTACCAGTAGAGTACATCTCTGGTAAGATTTCTGGTCAAGATTACATTGATCCAGATACAGGCGAAGTATTGGTTTCTGCTAACGCAGAGATCAGCTTAGAAGATTTAGCTAAGCTATCTATGGCTGGCATCAAAGAGATCAGCACGCTGTATATCAACGAACTTGATAACGGTGCTTACATCTCTGACACTCTGCGTATTGATTCAACAACTAACCGCCTAGAAGCGCTAGTTGAAATCTACCGTATGATGCGTCCTGGTGAACCACCAACCAAAGATGCTGCAGAAGCACTATTCCAGAACTTGTTCTTCAGTGAAGAGCGTTATGATCTATCTAAAGTAGGTCGTATGAAGTTCAACCGTCGTCTAAGCATTGATGACGACGAAGGTACGGGTATCCTTTCGAAAGAAGATATCGTTGCCGTGATGAAGAACATCATCGCCATCCGTAATGGTTTGGACGAAGTAGATGATATCGATCACCTAGGTAACCGTCGTATCCGTAGTGTTGGTGAAATGGCTGAAAACCAGTTCCGTGTAGGTCTAGTTCGTGTAGAACGTGCCGTGCGTGAGCGTTTAAGCCTTGGCGATCTGAATGAGCTTATGCCTCAGGACTTGATCAACGCTAAGCCAATTTCTGCTGCTGTTAAAGAATTCTTTGGCTCTTCACAGCTTTCACAGTTCATGGACCAAAACAACCCATTGTCAGAAGTAACGCATAAGCGTCGTATTTCTGCTCTAGGTCCTGGTGGTCTAACACGTGAACGTGCTGGTTTCGAAGTTCGAGACGTACACCCGACTCACTACGGTCGTCTATGTCCAATCGAAACGCCAGAAGGTCCAAACATTGGTTTGATCAACTCGTTGTCAACCTTTGCGCGTACTAACAACTATGGTTTCTTAGAAACGCCTTACCGTAAGGTAATCGATGGCGTGGTTACTGAAGAAGTAGATTACTTATCAGCAATCGAAGAAGGCCGTTACGTTATTGCTCAGGCAAACGTAGAATTAGATGAAAACAACCGCATGATGGACGAGCTAATTGCTTGTCGTCATAAAGGTGATTCAACGTTCATGGGTGCATCTGACATCCAGTATATGGACGTATCACCACAACAGATTATTTCTGTTGCGGCATCACTAATTCCGTTCCTAGAACACGATGACGCGAACCGTGCATTGATGGGTGCGAACATGCAACGTCAGGCAGTTCCTACACTAAAGGCTGATAAGCCATTAGTTGGTACTGGTATTGAGCGTACACTTGCTGTTGACTCTGGCGTGGTTGTTGCTGCTAAGCGTGGTGGTTATGTTGACTACGTAGACGCAAGCCGCATCGTTGTTAAAGTTAACGAAGCTGAGCTGACTCCAGGCGAAGCGGGTATCGACATCTACAACTTGACTAAATACACGCGTTCGAACCAGAACACTTGTATTAACCAACGTCCTTGTTGTTCTGTTGGTGACCCAGTCGTTCGTGGCGACGTACTTGCTGATGGTCCATCTACCGATTTAGGTGATTTGGCTCTTGGTCAGAACATGCGCATCGCGTTCATGCCTTGGAATGGTTACAACTTCGAAGACTCGATTTTGATTTCTGAGCGTGTAGCTCAAGAAGACCGTTTCACAACTATCCACATTCAGGAGCTTTCATGTATTGCTCGTGATACTAAGTTGGGTAGTGAAGAGATCACTGCTGATATTCCAAACGTTGGTGAGTCTGCGCTTTCTAAGCTTGACGAATCAGGTATCGTTTATATCGGTGCAGAAGTTAAGGGTGGCGACATCCTAGTTGGTAAAGTAACACCTAAAGGTGAAACTCAGCTGACTCCAGAAGAGAAACTTCTCCGTGCAATCTTCGGCGAGAAAGCCTCTGACGTTAAAGACAGCTCACTACGTGTACCTAACTCTGTTAAAGGTACTATCATCGACGTACAAGTATTTACTCGTGACGGCGTTGAGAAAGACAAGCGTGCTGTAGAAATCGAAGAGATGCATATCGCTCAGGCGAAGAAGGATTTGACTGAAGAGTTCCAAATTCTTGAAGAAGGTGTTCTTGGTCGTGCTCGCAACCTATTACTAGGTGCTGGTTTCGATGAAGCGCAACTTAATGCAATTCCACGCTCACAGTTATTGATTCAAACAATCGATGACGAAGCGAAGCAAACTGAGCTAGAACAGCTAGCTGAGCAAGCGGAAGAGCTAAAAGCCGATTTCGATAAAAAGTTTGAAATCAAACGCCGTAAGATCACTCAAGGTGATGACTTAGCACCTGGTGTACTAAAGATCGTTAAGGTTTACCTAGCGGTTAAGCGTACTATCCAGCCTGGTGATAAGATGGCGGGTCGTCATGGTAACAAGGGTGTAATCTCTAAGATTTGTCCTATTGAAGACATGCCATACGACGAAAAAGGCGATCCAGTGGACATCGTATTGAACCCACTAGGTGTACCTTCACGTATGAACATCGGTCAGGTACTTGAAGTTCATATGGGTGCTGCAGCGAAAGGCATCGGTAATCGTATTACCGAAATGCTAGAAGAGCAGCGCGAATTGGCAGAACTTCGCGGATACATCAAGCAAGTTTATGACTTAGGTGACGAAGTGCAGCAGCGCGTAGACATCGATACATTTACTGATGATGAGATCTTGCGTCTTGCTAAAAACCTAAAAGGCGGTGTTCCAATTGCAACACCTGCGTTTGATGGTGCCAAAGAGAAAGAGATCAAGCAGATGCTTGAGCTTGCAGGTCTACCACAATCAGGTCAGTTGACTCTGTGTGATGGTCGTACTGGTAATGAGTTTGAGCGTAAAGTAACCGTTGGTTACATGTATATGCTAAAACTTAACCACTTGGTTGACGATAAGATGCACGCCCGTTCTACCGGTTCGTACAGTCTTGTTACTCAGCAACCATTGGGTGGTAAAGCTCAGTTCGGTGGTCAGCGTTTCGGTGAGATGGAAGTATGGGCACTTGAAGCTTACGGTGCAGCATATACACTTCAGGAAATGCTAACCGTTAAGTCGGACGATGTGAACGGTCGTACTCAGATGTATAAGAACATCGTCGACGGTAACCATCAGATGCAACCAGGTATGCCTGAATCTTTCAACGTATTGTTGAAAGAGATCCGTTCACTCGGTATTAATATCGAGCTGGATCAAAAGTAACACTTGGTTACTGCCTCTATGGCAAAAGAAATTGGTGCTCTGCATTTGCAGGGCACCCGGTTTAACTCCTTCAGGAGAGAAACGTGAAAGACTTATTAAAGTTTCTGAAACAGCAAAGCAAGACTGAAGAATTTGAAGGTATTAAGATCGGCCTAGCGTCGCCAGATCTAATCCGCTCTTGGTCTTTTGGTGAAGTTAAGAAGCCAGAAACCATTAACTACCGTACATTCAAGCCTGAGCGTGAAGGTTTGTTCTGTGCGCGTATTTTTGGTCCAGTAAAAGATTACGAATGTTTATGCGGTAAGTATAAGCGTCTTAAGCACCGTGGTGTGATCTGTGAAAAGTGTGGCGTTGAAGTTACACAGACTAAAGTACGTCGTGAGCGTATGGGTCACATCGATCTTGCTAGCCCAGTTGCACACATTTGGTTCTTGAAGTCACTTCCGTCTCGTATCGGTTTGATGCTAGACATGACTCTTCGTGATATCGAACGTGTACTTTACTTCGAATCTTTCGTGGTAATCGAGCCTGGCATGACCAGTCTTGAACGCGGCCAAATGCTAACAGAAGAAAACTATCTGGATGCATTGGAAGAGTACGGTGATGAATTCGAAGCTAAGATGGGTGCTGAAGCAGTTCTAGAATTGCTACGTGCTATCGATCTTGAGAAAGAAATTGAAATGATGCGCGAAGAATTGCCATCTATCAATTCTGAGACTCGTCGTAAAAAGATCACTAAGCGTCTTAAGCTTATTGAGGCATTCTTCACTTCAGGTAACAAGCCTGAGTGGATGATCCTTAAAGTGCTACCGGTTCTGCCACCAGATCTACGTCCTCTAGTGCCACTAGATGGCGGACGTTTTGCTACGTCTGATTTGAACGACCTTTACCGTCGTGTAATCAACCGTAACAACCGTCTAAAGCGTCTGTTAGATCTAGCTGCTCCAGATATCATCGTGCGCAACGAAAAGCGTATGTTGCAAGAGTCTGTTGATGCGCTATTAGATAACGGTCGTCGTGGCCGTGCTATTACAGGTTCTAACAAGCGTCCGCTTAAATCTTTGGCCGATATGATCAAAGGTAAGCAAGGTCGTTTCCGTCAGAACTTGCTAGGTAAGCGTGTTGACTATTCTGGTCGTTCGGTAATTACCGTAGGTCCAACTTTACGTCTACACCAGTGTGGTCTTCCTAAGAAGATGGCACTTGAGCTATTCAAGCCATTCATCTATGGCAAGCTAGAAGGTCGTGGCTTAGCTACAACTATTAAAGCTGCTAAGAAGATGGTTGAGCGCGAAGTACCAGAAGTTTGGGACGTGCTAGATGACGTGATCCGCGAACACCCAGTGATGCTTAACCGTGCACCAACACTGCACAGACTAGGTATCCAGGCGTTTGAGCCAGTACTAATCGAAGGTAAAGCGATTCAGCTTCACCCATTGGTTTGTGCGGCATACAACGCCGACTTCGACGGTGACCAAATGGCTGTTCACGTGCCACTAACGCTTGAAGCGCAGTTAGAAGCACGTTCACTAATGATGTCTACCAACAACATCCTTTCACCTGCAAACGGTGAACCAGTGATTACACCATCACAGGACGTTGTATTGGGTCTTTACTACACTAGCCGTGAGCGTATCAACGGCAAGGGTGAAGGCATGGCATTCGCTGATGTGGCTGAAGCTGAAAAAGCTTACCGCACAGGTGTGGCTGAGCTACACGCTCGCGTTAAAGTACGTATTACGGAAACAACGACGAACGAAGCTGGCGAAAAAGTTAAAACACGTCGCGTTGTTGATACAACCGTTGGTCGTGCATTGCTTTCACAGATCCTGCCAAAAGGTCTTTCTTATGATTTGGTTAACCAAAACATGGGTAAGAAGCAGATCTCTAAGCTATTGAACACTTGTTACCGTCAACTAGGTCTTAAAGATACCGTTATCTTTGCTGACCAATTGATGTACACAGGTTTCCACTTTGCAACTATTTCGGGTGCCTCTGTAGGTATCGACGATATGGTTATTCCAGATCTTAAGTACACGCTAGTTGCGGATGCTGAAGCGGAAGTTCTTGAAATTCAAGAGCAGTTCCAATCTGGTCTAGTAACAGCCGGTGAGCGTTACAACAAAGTAATCGATATCTGGGCAAGCGCGAACGAAAAAGTTTCTAAAGCGATGATGGAAAACCTGTCTAAAGAGACAGTGATTAACCGTGATGGCGAAGAGGAACAACAAGAATCGTTCAACAGCATCTACATGATGGCCGACTCAGGCGCTCGTGGTAGTGCTGCACAGATTCGTCAGTTGGCCGGTATGCGTGGTCTGATGGCTAAGCCAGATGGCTCAATCATCGAAACGCCAATTGTGGCTAACTTCCGTGAAGGTCTAAACGTATCTCAGTACTTTATTTCTACTCACGGTGCGCGTAAGGGTCTTGCGGATACGGCATTGAAGACAGCTAACTCTGGTTACCTGACTCGTCGTCTAGTAGACGTTGCGCAAGATTTAGTTGTTATTGAAGACGACTGTGGCACTTACGAAGGTCTAACTATGAAACCGCTTATTGAAGGTGGTGATGTAGTTGAGCCGTTACGTGAGCGTGTTCTTGGTCGTGTTGTTGCACAAGATGTGTTAAAGCCTGGTACTGAAGAAGTGCTTGTGTCGCGTAACACGCTTCTTGACGAAGCATGGTGTGACATCATCGAAGACAACTCTATCGATGAAATGATTGTTCGCTCAGTAATTAGCTGTGATACAGACTTCGGTGTGTGTAAAGCTTGTTACGGTCGTGATTTGGCTCGTGGTCATATCATTAACCAAGGTGAAGCAATTGGTGTTGTTGCTGCTCAGTCAATTGGTGAGCCAGGAACACAGCTTACGATGCGTACTTTCCACATCGGTGGTGCGGCATCTCGAGCTTCAGCAGAGAACAACGTTCAAGTTAAGAACTCAGGTACGCTTAAGTTACACAACGCTAAGTATGTAACTAACAGTAACGGTAAGCTTGTAATCGTATCGCGTTCTTCTGAACTAGCCATTATTGATGAGCTAGGTCGTGAGAAAGAGCGTTACAAGGTTCCTTACGGTACCGTACTTGAGAAATTGGAAGATGACGGCGTTGCTGCTGGCGAGATTATCGCTAAGTGGGATCCGCATACTCACCCAATTATTACCGAAGTAGCAGGTAGTATTAAGTTCGTAGATATGATTGAAGGTGTCACTATGACACGTCAAACAGACGAACTAACCGGTCTGTCTTCAATCGTAGTACTTGAAGTTGGTCAACGTCCTACAGCTGGTAAAGAGATGCGTCCTATGATCCGTCTTGTTGCTGCTGATGGTGGCGACTTGATGATCCCTGGTACTGAAGTACCGGCGCAATACTTCTTGCCTGGTCACGCGATTGTGAATCTTGACGATAACGCACCAATTAACGTTGGTGATGCATTAGCACGTATTCCTCAAGAATCTTCGAAGACTCGCGATATTACCGGTGGTCTGCCACGCGTAGCTGACTTGTTCGAAGCGCGTAAGCCAAAAGAGCCTGCAATTCTTGCTGAAGTATCGGGTACTATCTCGTTCGGTAAAGAAACCAAAGGTAAGCGTCGTCTAGTGATTACTCCAGCTGATGGCGGCGAGCACTATGAAGAGATGATTCCTAAGTGGCGTAACCTTAACGTGTTCGAAGGTGAAAAAGTTGAACGCGGTGAAGTTATTGCTGATGGTCCAGAAGCAGCTCACGACATTCTACGTCTACGTGGTATCCACAATGTGGCTAACTACATCGTGAATGAAGTACAGGACGTTTACCGTCTACAGGGCGTTAAGATTAACGATAAGCACATTGAGGTGATCATTCGCCAGATGCTGCGTAAGTGTGAAATCGTAGACGCTGGTGACAGTGAATTCCTACCGGGTGAACAAGCTGAAGTATCACGTGTGAAGATCGCTAACCGCGAACTTGAAGCACAAGGTAAGCAGCCTGCTACATTCGAGCGCGAGCTTCTTGGTATTACTAAGGCGTCTCTAGCGACTGAATCGTTCATCTCTGCAGCATCGTTCCAGGAGACCACTCGTGTTCTTACTGAAGCTGCTGTTGGCGGTAAGAGCGATAAGTTACGTGGCTTGAAAGAGAACGTAATTGTTGGTCGTCTAATCCCTGCTGGTACAGGTTACTCATACCACCAGAAGCGTGCTGAAGCTGCAGTTAAACCTGCTGCTGAAGAAGCACCAGTGATTAGTGCAAGCGAAGCTGAGCAGAACCTTGCAGATCTACTAAATCTAGCTGGTAGTAACGATTAATTCGGTGCTAAAAAGTAAATAGATTGTAAAAAAGGCGCTTTTAGCGCCTTTTTTTTACTTTAAATCGGTTAAAAGTTGTCTATTTCTTGACAGATAGACCATACACTTCTAAAATTTCGCGTCCCACACTTGTGGGATATAGATTTTTCACACCTTACTGTTGATTTAGTCAACTGATTCGGAGCTATACATGGCAACTGTAAACCAGTTGGTACGTAAGCCTCGCGCACCGAAAGTCGAAAAGACTAACGTACCTGCGCTAGCTGCGTGTCCACAAAAACGTGGTGTTTGTACTCGCGTATACACTACTACACCAAAAAAACCTAACTCTGCACTACGTAAAGTAGCTCGTGTGCGTCTAACTAACGGTTTCGAAGTTACTTCGTACATCGGCGGTGAAGGCCACAACCTGCAGGAACACAGCGTAATTCTAATCCGTGGCGGTCGTGTAAAAGACTTACCGGGTGTGCGTTACCACACTGTACGCGGCGCATTAGACTGTGCTGGTGTAAGTGAACGTCGTCAAGGTCGTTCTAAGTACGGTGCTAAGCGTCCTAAGTCTTAACGTTTTCCGTTAAGTAAGGCCAAGCTAGTTTTTATTGAGATTCCAGTTTTGGGGTCCCTGAAGCATACGGAGAAATTGTTATGCCAAGACGTCGCGTTGTAGGACAACGTAAAATCCTACCAGATCCAAAGTTCAAAAGTGAGTTGCTGGCTAAGTTCATCAACGTCATTATGCAGGACGGCAAAAAGTCGACTGCAGAAAAAATTATTTACAAGGCACTAGATACTGCGTCTGAAAAGAAAGGCGAAGATCATTTAGTAATCCTTGAAGCAGCCCTGGACAACGTACGTCCATCAGTCGAGGTTAAATCTCGTCGTGTTGGTGGTTCTACTTACCAGGTACCATGTGAAGTTCGTCCAGTGCGTCGTAACGCACTAGCGATGCGCTGGTTAGTTGAAGCTGCACGTAAGCGTGGTGAAAAATCTATGGCTTTACGTCTAGCAGGTGAAATGTTAGACGCATCTGAAAACAAAGGTACTGCTGTTAAGAAGCGCGAAGACGTGCATCGTATGGCAGAAGCAAACAAAGCGTTTGCTCATTACCGCTGGTAATATCTTGGCGTGGGCATTGACCCACGCCTTACTTGCATTGCTAACACTCAGATTTAGCTAAGAGGGTATAAATCGTGGCTCGTACAACTCCAATTGAGCGCTACCGTAATATCGGTATTTGTGCTCATGTTGACGCTGGTAAAACCACTACCACTGAACGTGTTCTTTTCTACACTGGCTTATCTCATAAGATCGGTGAAGTTCATGATGGCGCAGCCACCATGGATTGGATGGAGCAGGAGCAGGAGCGTGGTATTACCATCACCTCAGCCGCAACGACTACTTTCTGGCGCGGAATGGATGCGCAGTTCACTGAGCACCGCATTAACATCATCGACACTCCAGGTCACGTTGACTTCACGATTGAAGTAGAGCGTTCTTTGCGAGTACTAGATGGTGCCGTCGTTGTTTTTTGTGGCTCATCAGGGGTAGAACCTCAATCTGAGACTGTTTGGCGACAAGCTGATAAGTATCATGTACCGCGCTTAGTGTTCGTCAATAAGATGGACCGCGCAGGTGCAAACTTTGACAGTGTTGTTGACCAGATCCGTAATCGCCTTGGTGCGACTTGTGTACCTATTCAATTGAATATTGGTGCAGAAGAGGATTTCAATGGTGTCGTCGATTTGATCAAAATGAAAGCCATTAACTGGTCTGAAGAAGATCAGGGCATGACTTTCACTTATGAAGCGATTCCTGAGCACCTAGCCGAGAAAGCAGCAGAAATGCGCGAGTATTTGGTTGAAAGTGCTGCAGAAGCGACAGAAGAGCTGATGGAAAAGTACCTAGAAGATGGGGAACTTTCAGAGGAAGAGATCAAAAAGGCGTTACGTTTACGTACTTTGAACAATGAAATCGTATTGGCAACCTGTGGTTCTGCATTTAAGAACAAGGGTGTGCAAGCGGTTTTGGATGCTGTGGTAGATTTTCTACCATCTCCAGTTGAAGTCCCTGCCATTAAGGGCATCGATGACAACGAAGAAGAGACGTCTCGTCAAGCTGACGATAACGCGCCATTCTCAGCATTAGCGTTCAAAATTGCAACAGACCCATTCGTGGGTACTCTAACCTTTATGCGTGTTTATTCAGGCGTATTGGAAACGGGTGCTGGCGTATATAACTCTGTTAAGCAAAAGCGTGAGCGTATTGGTCGTATGGTGCAAATGCACGCGAACGATCGTCAAGAGATTAAAGAAGTACGCGCTGGCGACATCGCTGCTGCTATTGGTCTTAAAGACGTGACTACTGGCGATACATTGTGCGATATCGATCATAAAGTAATTCTTGAGCGCATGGAGTTTCCTGAGCCTGTAATTACTATCGCTGTTGAGCCTAGAACTAAGGCTGACCAAGATAAGATGGGGATGGCATTGCAAAAACTTGCAATGGAAGATCCGTCATTCCGTGTTGAAACTGATGAAGAATCAGGTCAGACACTGATCTCTGGTATGGGTGAGCTACACTTAGACATCATCGTAGACCGTATGCGTCGCGAGTTTGGTGTTGAGTGTAATGTAGGTAAACCTCAAGTTGCATATCGTGAGACTATCCGCAAAACTGTGGAAGTTGAAGGTAAGTTCGTTCGTCAATCTGGTGGTCGAGGTCAATTCGGTCACGTTTGGTTGAAGCTAGAGCCTCAAGAAGAAGGTTTTGGCTACGAATTTGTCAACGAAATTGTTGGTGGTGTGGTTCCAAAGGAATACATCCCTGCAGTTGATAAAGGTATTCAAGAGCAGATGAAGAGCGGTGTATTAGCTGGCTTCCCTGTTCTCGATGTAAAGGTTACTCTATACGACGGTTCATATCATGATGTGGACTCGAACGAGATGGCCTTTAAAGTCGCCGGTTCAATGGGCTTTAAAAAGGGTGCGCTTGAAGCAGACCCTGCCTTACTTGAACCTTGTATGAAAGTTGAAGTGACAACACCTGAAGATTATATGGGTGATGTGGTCGGAGACTTAAACCGTCGTCGTGGCCTTATTGAAGGCATGGATGATGGTATCGCAGGTGTAAAGCTTGTGCATGCAACAGTGCCTTTATCTGAAATGTTCGGTTATGCGACCGACTTGCGCTCTGCTAGTCAGGGACGTGCTTCATACTCAATGGAGTTTTTGAAGTACTCTGACGCACCGCAAAATGTTACTAAAGCAATAATCGAGGCCAGAGGCTAAGCTGTCTCACTCTATTATTGATATACTTAATTGCTATTGCTCGGTTTTAAGCCGAGCATTTTCTGAAAAGAAAGGAATATATCGTGGCTAAAGAAAAATTTGAACGCGTAAAACCGCATGTTAACGTTGGTACTATCGGACACGTTGACCATGGTAAAACTACTCTAACTGCTGCTATCTCAGCTGTATTGACCAAAGCTTTTGGTGGTACTGTTCGTGATTTCGCACAGATCGATAACGCTCCAGAAGAGCGTGAGCGCGGTATTACAATTAATA
>NZ_JAKILT010000075.1 GCF_023283535.1 Shewanella sairae
TGTTTGGAATACCAGCAGTGTACTTAATGTTTGGAATACCAGCAGTGTACTTAATGTTTGGAATACCAGCAGTGTACTTAATGTTTGGAATGCCGGCGGTGTACTTAATGTTTGGAATACCGGCGGTGTACTTAATATTTGGAATGCCGGCGGTGTACTTAATGTTTGGAATACCAGCAGTGTACTTAATGTTTGGAACACCAGCAGTGTACTTAATGTTTGGAATGCCGGCGGTGTACTTAATGTTTGGAATGCCAGAATAAAGGGTATTAGTGATAGCTTCTGAAACTTTAGAGTTTTTATAAATTTGAGCTTCTAAAGTATTATGAGATGCAACAGCTGAAAATGATCCGATAATAGCAACTGACGTAGCTAATCCTTTAATTATGTTTTTCATTTTTTTACCTTTTCATTGAGTAATAAATATATGGTTATATTTTTGACTTGTTGAAAAGGTATCTGCAGTTGTTGTGCCAAAGTTGATTTTTAGTTGCGTTTTGGTTGCAGCGAGTTCTTTGGTAGTGTTAGTTGCTCTTTATTCTTATCTTTATGTAAAAGCTTTGTAAACTCTTGTTCCGTTACTGCCTTGCTAAATATAAAGCCTTGTATTTCTTCGCATTTTAATGCTTTCAGTATGTTTAGTTGAGATGTCTCCTCAACACCTTCCCCAACGACCGACAGACCCATGTTATGAGCGATAGTAATAATTGAATCTACCATTTTTAGGTCTCGGTCTGATTTATCAATATCATCTACGAAAGCTTTATCTATCTTTAATGTATGAATAGGAAACTGTTTTAAATAGGAAAGAGAGGAGTAACCTGTACCAAAATCATCCAATGCTAGGCTAACCCCCATTCTTGAAAGCTGTTGCATCACTTTAATCGCTTTTTCAGGCTCTTTAATGACGGTGCCTTCAGTAATTTCCAGCTCTAAATTAGCTGCTGGTAATTGAGTTAGTCGTAAAATTGACTCTATACGTTGCTGTAAATCGGGAAGTGCAAATTGTTTCGACGATAAATTGACAGCAACTCTTCCATTAAATATTCCTTGCTTACGCCAATTCTGAGCTGCAAAGCATGCTTTTTTTAGAACTATATCGCCAATTTCAACGATTAAGCCATTCTCTTCAGCTAATGGGATAAACCTATTCGGCGGAATTAAACCTTGTTCAGGATGATTCAAGCGAACTAATGCTTCCATACCTGCCATTAGACCAGACTTTAGATTAATCTTAGGTTGATAATAGACCTCAAATAAATCACTTTTTATTCCCTCTCTTATTAGGTTCTCTACTTCAAGTTGTCGTATTGCATTTTTATTGAGAGACTCTGAATAAAATTGATAACGATTCCCTCCCCCTGACTTTGCGTGATACATAGCAATATCAGCCTTACGTAATAGTGCTTGTTCATTTTGATCATCTTCGGGGTAGAGCACGATTCCTATGCTTACTCCAACAACAACTTTTTCATGGCTAAGAATAAATGGGTTTTCAAACGCATGAATAACATCTTTTGCAATAATTGCACTCGTGCCAATATCAGGATTCTTGTCAATGAGGATGGCAAATTCATCCCCACCTAAGCGATAAATACTTGTGTGCCCCGGTACAGCTGCTTCAATTCTCTCTGCTGCTTGTATTAAAAGTTCATCGCCAACTTGATGGCCTAAAGAGTCATTAATCTTTTTAAAATTATCTAGATCGAGAACCATAAGAGTGTGGTGTGTATCTCGCTTCACTAAGTTGCCTAGCGTCACTATTAAGTTAGATCTATTTGGAAGATTAGTCAGTAAGTCGTTATTAGTAAGCTTCCTGAGCTCTTCCTCTTGTTGTTTGCGGCGACTTATATCCGAGAATACACCAACATAATGCGATAGTTCGCCTTGCTCATCGTAAATAGCGTCAATGGATAGCTCCATTAGGAAGCTAGTATTGTCTCCCTTCACAGCTTCGACTTCATTATTCCAACGCCCTTGTTGCCTTAAAATTGTTCTGATTTGCTCTGAGTAACTGTCAGGATATAAATCAAAATTAAAAAGAGAGCCAATAAATTCAGTCTTGCTTAACATTATTTGAGCACAGCAGGCTTCATTAACTTCGACAAACCTAAAGTCGTTATCAAGTATAAACATACCTTCAGATATATTTTGAATCGCGCGCTCAAATAGCTTTAACTGCTCTTCTGCTTGTTTGAAGTTAGTGATATTTTTAATTGTACCGGTCATTCGAAGCGCATTATCATTTTCGTCACGTTCAACAATTTTCGCCCTATCTAATATCCAAATCCATCCACTGGCTTTGCTCTTGACTCGATAAGCAGCCTCAAAATGATCAGTTTCACCATAAAAATGTTTATTTAAGGCTTCTCTGACTCTTTCTTGATCCATTGGGTGAATGTTGCTTTCTCCTGCAGCATTGCCTGATCTTTGTCCATCCTGTGGGAATTCCAGCGACCCCCAAATATTTGATCGATATATTTGTCCAGTCTCTATATCCCAGTCCCACATTTCATCGCCGCTTCCCCATAGTGAAAGCTTTAACCTTTCTTCACTTTTCGCTATTTGTTTTTGGATATCTCGACGTCTTAAGATTATTTTTATTATTAGGATTGAAATGAGTAAAATACAGAGTAAATAAAGAGATTTAGCCCAATCCGATAACCACCAAGGTGGGGTTATTTCTACCTTGAGTTCTCTGGTTTCTCCATGTTTTCCTGTTATAGGATCAATAGCATAAATTGAAAACTTGTATTCACCAGGAGAAAGGTTTGTATAGGTCGCAGAATTTGTACCCTTTGACTGAATTAGTGAATCCGATAATCCTTGCATTTGATAAACATATTCGATGCTGTTTTGTGGGATGCCTGGGCTGTTAAAATTTATAGTAAAAGGGTAATCAGAATACTTTAGTTTTATATCATAAGTTCTAGAAAATTGGTTGCTTAAAACATTGCCGCCTGATTTTTCTGGAATGTTAAATATTAATAATTCTTTAAGGTTTACGATTGGAGCTTGTCTTGAGTTGATATAATTTTGCAGTTTTTTAGTGGAGATTATGCTTACACCTGAAACGCCTCCAACTAATGTGGATGTGTCGTTAGAATATATTGCATTTGCATTGTATTCGACTTGTGTGCCTAGCTCTTTATCTAATTTTGTGATCTTTCCGCTGTCTTTATTTATTAATATTATCTCATTTATTGATGCCAGCGTAATGGTATTGTTATTGTTGCCAATAGAAAAAATCGGCTTATTATTAGTATATATTGTTGTTATTTCAGACGTTGACAAGTTTATCTTTTTTAAAGAAGTTCCTGTCCCAAAGTAAAGTTCCTCACCAATCATCGCTAAGCTGATTACAAAGTGGTCATTGTAGAGTGGGCTTATTATGTTGTTTTTAAGTTGAAATATGCCACCTTGAGAAGCGATGTATATGCTTTCACCATAGGTTTCAATACTGAAAATAGGATTGCCTTCGTCTATTAACTGTGTTTTAGCTGTATTTTCTTCAATGTTAAAAGTAATTAAATTTCCACTAGTTGAACCTGTTATTATATTTTTTTTGTTATCACTTAACTTTAATGTGAAAAATGAACCTTTTACTAACAGGGTAACTTTATTAGTATCAACATCTAACTCGTGGAGACCATTTGCACTTGCTATATAAAGTTTTTTATTGACATTGATAACTGATTTTGGCCCAAGGATGCCAGTATCTATGCTTTTCTTTAAGTTGAATTCGTTATCATAAATGTTGATTTTAGCGCTATCAGAACTGATGATTAAAGAGTTGCTTGCGTCTTTGATTAATGACCATATATTACCTTCTTTTGGAATAGATGATTCGACTAGGTTTCGACTGTCGGAAATTATGACGAGTCCTTTGTTTTGATCTGATATGAATGTTTTTGTTAGACCTCTATATATTGTAGGCGTCTTAAATGGTTGGCTTGAAATGTTTAAACTGCCGATCTTTTTTGGTTTGGATAGATTTTTCAGGTTGAAAATAGTTTTGTCTTTTAATCCAACTATATAGTTATCAGTATTTGAAACGCTTACGTAACTGCTATTGTTAATCGGTTTGTCCTGTGATGATGCGGAGTAGACTCCATTTTTTTTGAATAGAAAAAGCTGGCTATCGATTTTTGCTATTTCAATTACATTGTTTGCTATTTCTTTTTCTGGAATAGAAAGGTTGATAACCTTGCCATCATAATTTCTTATATAGAAATCAGTCCCTATTGCTAATACTTGCTTTACTCCATTATAATTACCTGCGTATGTATCTACTAGCTTAAGCTCACCTTTATTCGGACCTTCTTTTGTTACATGAACTTTATTATTCATTCCGATAATTATGAGGCTATTAGTTTCAGAAATAGACCAAACAGCATCATTTTGGGCAAAGCCATCAGACTTTATTGCTGTTATCTTCCCCTTTTGTTGATCATAAAAAGCTAAGCCTTTTTCTGTACCTATGTACATTGTGCCATTACTGCTAATAAACAGGCTACGTATAAAAGCACTAGGAAGCCCATTGTCTGACGTTGGGAAGTAATGCTTAAACTCTTGACCATCATAGCGATTAAGGCCATTCACCGTGCCTATCCAGATGTAACCATCTGAATCCTCGACAATCGTTGTTACATTACTTTGCGATAAACCGTCTGAAACTCCAAGTGCAGTAGAACTTAGGGATAGGGCAAAAGCAGGAGAGGCCCATGATATGGAAAGAAGAAATATTATAATTATTAGTGTAATTTTAGACATATACTGATTAATTACCTGTCAGTTCGGAAAGGAAATTATTTGTAATTGTTACTTTTCCAGAAAGTGATCACCTTGTCAAAAAAAATAGGTTGTTATTTAGTGCATATAGTTAGTTATGGATATTGTTTGCACACTTCATACTCTGCTTGTTATTAACTTTAAAGTTGTTTGTGTTGCTTTAACTGTTAAAACTAGCTCTTTTGTCTATTTGCTTTACCTCATTTACTAGGTTTAAGTCGTTCTGCTGATTTTTATCGGATGGTTTTATCAGTTTGTGTTAATTAAGTTTTCACAGTTAATAATCAAACTGAGGGGCGGCCTGTTTAAATGCTCTTAAATCTGTGATCATTTTGTCTGATTCGAGTGGTGCTTGATCATGGTGGGCATCACCAGTGCTAAACAGAACTAGGCGGTCACAATACTTAGTACGCATTTTTTGCATAATGAACTTGATTAAATCTGCACGGGTTAGTTGCTTAATTTGTTCTGCCACCATCTCTCGTTGGTTAAATTGGGTATCTTTATTACCTATGCTCGACCAATAGCGTTGACTACGTACTTTTAAGCTGGAATCTTGTACTAATACTTGGTTGACCAAGCCATGTTTAGTGGCTTCCCATTGCTCATTAGTTATTTGCAGCACGGCGTAAGCAAAGTCTGCAATAAACTCATCGATAGCTTCAAGTAGCAATTGAGGCCCGCAAGTAGGCGATTGAATATAAAAAATAATGCCTGGGTAGCGATTGAGCGGCAGGTAGCCTGTACCCACCATATAGCCGAGCTGGCGTTGAGTGCGCAGCTCATGAAAGAACGTTGAAGACATGGTGTGATTTAATAAACTAAATAGCGCCATGGTTTCAGGTGTTGTTACATCAGATTGGTAATACACGATAATACTACTATCTGGGTGTGATACGGGGATCTCACGCAATAAGCTACCTTTGTTTGACAGGTCAATTAACTCGCGGGATGATTCCTGGCTCGGCGTGGTCACTAACGATAAAATACGTTCTAGTCGGTCACCTAATACTTTAGTTTCGCTTTCTAACCAGTCACCATACACCAAGCCTTCTAGATGGATCTTTTCGTAAAAGCTTTTTACGTGCGCATGCAGATCGTCAAGTGTGATTTCTTCGAGTATTTCGGCCATTCTAGCAGGTTCAAAACTGCGCTTTTGCAAGGTTACTGTGAGGCTGGTAAACAATTGCGAAATAGGTTTTGCTTGCGAGTGATTGTACCAAGCACGCAGTATTTGGCGCTTAATTAAGTCAAAGCGACTTTGGGTAAAGTTACGTTCACGAGCCTTGGAGATCACGAGCTCCAATAGCGTTTCTTGCTTGCCGGTAAATCCGGTTAAATGCAGAGTAATGCCGCCTTGATGCGGATAAATATGGTAGCTAAGCCCTGCGACTTCAGCTTGGTATGTACACTCAGTTAAATAGTCGAGCAACATTTCAACATAAAGACGGGTGAGGGCGGCATGCCTTGGTGATGCTGCTGCCTGCGCTGAATCAAGCGAGAGATATAAGTGACCTTTTGGCACGTTAAACTCATCATCTTTGCGGTGCCAAATACGATAACCAGCCTTTTGGGCGACAACAGTCGGCACCGGGTGTTTACTTTTATCGGTGCGCGCTATGCATTCATTGATAATAAAGGGGTTTTTATCGGGTAAACATAGCTCTGGACGATTACCGGGCGTGCTCCAACGAGTTATAGCCTGCTGATTGAGTGCTTTTATCTGGTAAGGTGAGTGATACCAGGCCGCTTTTTTGTTGGTACTAAGCTCTGATGCGATTAATTGAATTCGCATGTTTGCCGGTGTCATTAGCGATAACAATAACTCAGTTTCTTCGAGGTTGAGTCCATCCATACGGTAATCGCCGTAAATAACATCTTCAATCTCGTAGTGATGCATATTAATGCTTAAATGGCTGGCTAAATCTAACGCATTAACTTGCTCTTGGTATTGAAAAGCGACTTGTAATAAGGCTGCTCGTTCATCATAGCGCCAAGGCTGTAAACCTTGGGTTTTGATAAGTTCGATATATTCAAAAGTAGCACTGATTACGGTATCTAGATCTGCAAGGCCACGGTCTGTAAGCTGAATGCTGATATTATAATCTTTAAAGTTATAGCCATTAACGCCGCCGCCAGCGGATAGATTATTGGCTAGACCTGTTTCTTTTAAATATGAAAGTAAACTGCCTTTACCTTCGTAGCCAAGTAAATGGCTAATAAACGTCAGAGGTTTATGTTTATAAAATCGTTCAAGTTCAGGAAGGGCGAAGGTGATTGCAACCCGTTTTTGCTCTTTCAACGGGATGATATTGATTTTTGCTTGTAGTTGTTCGGGTAAGTAAAGCGCAACATCAGGGTATTTGTCGCTGCGAACATGATCGCTAATGTCGCTAAAATATTGCTTTGCTAGCAGCTCTAGTTGCTCAAGACTCATGGGGGCCACTAAACACAGAGTCATAATGTTGGCACTGTATTTCTGCTGATAGAATTGCAGCAGCTCTTCACGCAGTCCAGATTCTTCGCCCGCTAAGGTTTTAAGGTTTCCCACTGAAAATTTTGAAAAAGGATGGGCAGGATTGACCGTCTCTTTTTGTACTTGATAAACGCGGCGTACATCATCTTTAAGCTTCATACTAAATTCCGACTCAATCGCATGTCTTTCACGATCGACTAAGTCGATATTAAACAATGGAGCAATAAAGAATTGGCTAAACCTATCTAGCGATGCTTCAAATTGCTCGGCATTAATGCTGTAAAAGAAATTAGTCTGTTCAGTTCCCGTCCAAGCATTGTTGGTGCCACCATGCTGATTAATAAACGCTGAGTATTCGCCAGATTCTGGATATTTTTCAGTGCCTAAAAATAGCATGTGTTCAAGAAAGTGTGCCATGCCGGGGCGTTCAACCGGATCGTCAAAATGGCCAACCGCGACAGCCATCGATGCAGCTGACTGAGTAGCGTGCTTATCTTCAACCAATAAAACAGATAGGCCATTTTTAAGTGTTAAATGGCGATAATGGCGATGATCATTTGGGCTGGTTTTGATATGTATTGCTTTTGACAAGGCATGGCTCCGATATCGTGAACAGGCTTAGGGTTAATGTCCTGTTCTAGTGCCTAGATTAAGGTCTAACCTAAACGGTAACTGTTGTCGTAAAAATAATGAGTTAGACTGATTAACTTAACTTGCCACTATTTCTGCTTATCTTCAAACACAACCGTTACAAACGTTTAAATTAACTTGAGTTTGATTAAATTTGACACAATTTAAGCTTACGGTTCTGTTTGCTACAAGATCACATTTTAGTTGCTGGCACACTATTCGACTAATTAATAACTAAATAACGGTATGTTGCTGTTGTGATTCGGACTACAATTACCAAATAACAATAAAGAGTTGGGAGTAGCAAAGCAGTATGCAGCTATTTTTAATGCGCCATGGTGAAGCGGGTTATAACGCTCATTCAGACCGAGAGCGCAAGCTTACCGATATGGGGCGTCATCACACCGCATTGATGAGTAATTGGTTAGCAAGAACGGTCAAAGAGTTTGATCTAGTATTAGTTAGCCCATACTTACGTGCACAGCAAAGCTGGCAAGAGGTGAGTAAACATTTTCCTGAGCCGCATAAGTGGATTACCTTAGACGAGTTGGTCCCTTCAGGCTCTCCTGAGCAGGTGGCGCATTTGGTGATTGCTTATGCAGAGCAATATCAGGCTAAAAATGTGTTGGTATTAGCGCATATGCCATTACTTGGGTACCTAGTCAGTGAGCTTGTCTCTGGCATTGAACCGCCACTTTTTGCCACATCAGGCGTGACATTAATTGAACGCGTCGCTGACAAAAATAGTCTTGTTTGGCAACATGCGCCGCACTCGATAAGTTAGTGGTCACTGCCATCGCAATCAAGCTATGTCGGTATTTATGTTGTGATAATTCATTAGAATGAATAAAAGTGAGTCAATCTAATTGTTAGGTGACTCACTTTTTTTGTTGGTTGATTTTTATTGTAGGGCGTATAACGAGTTTGAGTATTAGCGACGATAAGGCTGATCGCCAATATCAATCAGTACCAACAAGGCTGCGTCGCCACCCCATTCTTTGGTCGCCTGATGAAACGCTTTTACGTGTGGGTGCTGCGCTAACCACATCGGAATATTTTGTTTTAATATGCCGGTGCCGTGGCCATGCATTACGCAGCAACAATGACTTTGCTGCTTAATACAGGCTTGGATCAGTGCAGCCAGTTCGAGCTTAGCTTCTGTTTGACGCATACCGTGCATATCTAACAAAAGGTCAGGCACATAGTCGCCACGACGAAGTCGTTTCACATCATAACTATCCACATCGTCTCGTACCCATTTCATTGGGCCATCAACAGGCAGTAAAGGCTGATAGGTGTCCGAGAAATAGCTATCAGCATGCAGTTGCTGTTCTTTCTCTTCAATGATTTTGCGGTCTTTAGGTGCCGCGATAAAATGGCGCTTATTTTGTTGTAAAGGGGTGATACCTTTAGTCAACTCTGCAAAAAGGGCCAGTTCATCATTATCTTTGCTTTTATTCATGCTTCTATTTTATTGAATCCGATGCCTTATGAATAGACTTCAGTTACAATGATTCGGAATTAAAAAGTTGGAGTGAATTTTGGATAAGATTTTTGTTGATGAAGCGGTTACAGAATTACGCACTATTGGCGATATGCTACGTTGGGGTGTCAGTCGTTTTAATGATGCAAATATTTACTATGGCCATGGTACAGACAACGCATGGGACGAAGCCGTCGCGTTAGTATTTCATGCATTGCACCTGCCAGAAGAAATTGGTCAGCAAGTTATTCACTCTAATCTAACTATTAGTGAAAAACATAAGATTGTTGAGCTGATTATTCGCCGTGTAAGAGAGCGTTTACCGGTTCCATATCTAACAAACCAAGCACGCTTTGCCGGCTTAGATTTTTATGTAGATGAGCGTGTGTTAGTGCCGCGTTCACCGATTGCTGAGCTAATTGCCAATCGTTTTAGCCCTTGGTTATATAACAAGCCAGTAAATCGCGTATTGGATTTATGTACCGGTAGCGCATGTATCGCGATTGCTTGTGCCTATGAATTTGAAGATGCTGAAGTCGACGCGCTAGATATTAGCGTTGATGCACTTGAAGTGGCGCAGATCAACATTGAAACGCTAGAAGTGATGGATAGAGTATTCCCTATGGAATCCGATCTGTTCTCGGCGATTCCAAAAGGTCCACATTACGATTTAATCGTATCTAACCCGCCATATGTTGATGCTGAAGATATTGGTGATATGCCAGATGAATATCACCATGAACCAGCAATTGGTTTAGCATCAGGTCGTGACGGTTTAGATCTGACTAAACGCATTCTTGCTAATGCGGCCGACTACTTAACTGAAGACGGTTTATTGGTCGTTGAAGTGGGTAACTCTATGGTGCATTTAAGCGAGCAGTTCCCAGATGTGCCATTTACTTGGGTTAACTTCGAAAATGGCGGTGACGGCGTGTTTGTATTAACCCGTGACCAGCTAGTTGAAAATGAATCACTTTTCGCTATCTATAAAGATAGTGAATAATAGTGTTTAGCCGCAGCTTAGGCTGCGGCTTATCACCAAGTAGCTTTAGGCTATTTGGTGATCTACCAATCTGTACTCCTACAACAAGGTTGGTATTTGATGAGGAATTTACCGGCAAACCGGGTAAATGATAATTAGAATAATGCGATAGAGGGCGATAAAACGAATGTCGGGAAACAGTATTGGTCAAAATTTCGTAGTTACAACATTCGGTGAAAGCCACGGCGTCGCAATTGGCTGTATTATTGATGGCTGTCCTCCAGGTGTTGAGTTGACTGAAGCAGATATGCAGCACGACTTAGATAGACGCCGCCCTGGTACCTCTCGTTATACTACTGCTCGCCGCGAACCTGATGAAGTGCGCATTCTTTCTGGTGTTTTCGAAGGTCAAACTACTGGTACGTCAATTGGCTTATTGATTGAAAATACCGATCAGCGCAGTAAAGATTACTCAAACATTAAAGACTTGTTCCGTCCGGGACATGCCGATTACACCTACCAGCAAAAATATGGTCAGCGCGATTATCGCGGTGGCGGCCGTTCATCTGCTCGTGAGACTGCAATGCGAGTGGCAGCAGGTGCCGTGGCTAAAAAATACCTTAAGCAAGTTCATGGCGTCGAAATTCACGCTTACTTATCGCAGCTTGGACCTATTTCGGCTGAAACCGTTGATTTTGAGCAAATTGAACAAAATGCCTTTTTCTTCCCTGACGCATCAAAACTCGATTCATTAGACGAGTATATGCGTGAGCTTAAAAAGAGCGGCGACTCGATTGGTGCGAAAGTATCTGTAGTGGCAACAGGCGTGCCAGTTGGCCTAGGCGAGCCAGTATTTGACAGACTCGATGCAGATATTGCCCATGCATTAATGGGAATAAACGCGGTTAAAGGTGTTGAGATTGGTGATGGTTTTGAAGTGGTCAATCAAAAAGGTTCAGAGCACCGCGATTTGATGTCGCCAGAAGGCTTTGCTTCTAACCATGCAGGCGGTATTTTAGGCGGCATTTCATCGGGTCAACCGATTGTTGCCCATATTGCGATGAAGCCAACTTCAAGCATCAGTGTGCCAGGCGAAAGCATGACAGCCCAAGGTGAAACCGCTGAGGTGGTCACTAAAGGTCGTCACGACCCATGTGTTGGTATTCGAGCTGTGCCGATTGCTGAAGCCATGCTAGCAATTGTATTAATGGATCATTTACTACGTCACCGCGCGCAAAACATGGATGTCAACAGCAGTACGCCTATTATCGGAATGCGTTAATGTTTCAACCAAAAAGCACAGAGCAGCAACTTCGCTGGCTCTGTGCATGTTATTTCTTCTTCTTTTCTATTCTTGGCATCATGGTGCCTTATCTTGGCGTTTTTTTTGATAGCCGTGGTTTTGACGCTCAAGAAATTGGCTTTTTATTAGCAATTTTAATGGGTACGCGGATCATTGCGCCAAACTTATGGGCCATAGTGGCGGATAAAACCGGTATGCGCTCAGAACTGATCAAAATCGGTGCTGGCGCCGCAGCATTAAGTTATCTGACCTTTTTCTATGATGGCGGCTTGGCCTATTTAGCCATTAGCCTTGCAGTATATACCTTCTTTTGGAATGCGATTCTCGCTCAATTTGAAGTCATTACTCTGGAAACATTAGGCGACGATGCCAATCGCTACGGCACTATTCGCAGCTGGGGCAGTGTCGGTTATATCGTACTGGTGGTCAGTGGCGGTTTTGCTATTAGTCATTGGGGACCGCAAATTCTGCCTTATATTGGTATGACACTGTTTATCGGTATGCTGATTAGCGCATTACCATTGCCTTCTAATCGAGCTGTTGTCGACCGCAGTGTTAAGCGCAAACCGCTAGTATTTGATAGAGCGCTTATTTGGTTTTTAGTGTCAGCCATGTTGCTGCAAATGAGTGCCGGTCCTTTTTATGGTTTTTTTGTGCTGTACCTTAAACAAGCAGGTTACTCAGAGTCAGCTGCCGGTATTTTTGTTGCACTTGGCGTAGTTGCTGAAATTTTCATGTTTATGTACGCACCAAAGCTGCTAGGTCGATTTGGTGTGCAGTTACTGCTTATTGTCAGTATTGGCTTAACCGCTGTGCGCTGGTTATTACTTGCTTACGGCGTTGAAAACATAATTTATTTGAGCATTAGCCAGCTGCTACATGCATTTACCTTTGGCCTAACTCATGCAGCTTCAATTCAGTTCGTGCATAAGCATTTTGATATTACTCGTCGCAGTCAAGGTCAAGCGCTTTACGCCAGTTTAAGTTTTGGTGTTGGTGGCGCTCTTGGTACATGGCTTTGCGGCATTATTTGGGGCGATGGCAGCGGCGCGGTCTCGACTTGGATCTTTGCGGCTGCATGCGCTTTTTTATCCATGCTAGCCGTGTTTTTAATTCCGAAAGAGCACAGGCCTGAACAGCTTGAAACAGCAAGATAGCTTATTCAAATAATAACTAGAAAATGTCAAAAATGGAGTATTGATAGTGAGCAAATTTCGACTGGGGTTAATCATCAACCCGCTGGCAGGTCTTGGTGGTAGTGTAGGCCTTAAAGGCAGTGATGGCGTTGCATCTGAGGCTATCGCAAAAGGGGCGGAACCTAAGTCTCACATGAGAATGCAACAGGCGCTTGCGGTTATTGAATCTTATAAAAGTCGTATTGAAATCATTACTGCATCAGGCGACATGGGAGAAACCCTATCTAAGTCAATGGGCTTTAACACGCGAGTGGTTTATCAAGCACCAGCAGAAACTGATGCTCAAGATACGCAAAAGGTGGTGAGCGAGCTTCTTAATGAAACCTTAGATTTGTTATTATTTGCAGGTGGTGATGGCACGGCGCGAGACGTGTACGCTATTGCCGATGACAAATTGCCTGTTTTAGGTGTGCCAGCGGGGGTGAAAATTCATTCTGGCGTATACGGTATCACCCCTCACGCGTCAGGCATGGTGGTTAAAATGTTGCTTGATGGCGACTTGGTCAGCCTAATGAGCGCCGATGTGATGGATATTGATGAAGTCGCCTTTAGAACCGGAGTGGTTCGAGCTCGGCGTTTTGGCGAGATGCAGGTGCCAGCAGAGCCTAGATATGTACAGGCAGTAAAAATGGGCGGTAAAGAAAGCGATGAGTTAGTGCTTGCCGACCTTGCTGCTGAAGCGATTGAGCTTATGGAAGATAACCTTTGTGTTATGGGTTCGGGTAGCACGGTCGCTGCAGTAATGGGAGAGCTTGGACTTGAAAACACACTTTTGGGTGTAGATCTTATTCAAGATGAAACCCTCGTCGCCAGTGACTTATCGGCGAATGAACTATTGCAGCTTACTGAAAATAAACCGCTAAAGTTATTTATCACATTGATTGGCGGTCAAGGGCACATACTTGGTCGGGGTAATCAGCAACTCTGCCCTGAACTAATAAGGCGCGTCGGAAAAGACAATATTGTTATCTTAGCGACAAAAACAAAGCTAAAAGCACTTGATGGCAGGCCATTAATTGTGGATAGTGGCGACCCAGAATTGGATATCGCACTAACGGGTTATTATAAAGTGGTCACTGGCTACCATGATTACGTTATGTATCAGGTGGCAAACCCAGATCTTGTATAAGATTTACTGGTAAAATGAACCTTTTAAATGAGCCCAGTTGATTAGTACCTTGAGTAAGTTGCTGTTAATTGACATCGCGATAACATACAAAAAATTAAAATTGAATATTTTGACGAGATGTCAGCAATCGCTGCATCGCGTTGATAACCCAAAATGCGGAGCCCTCGATGATTGAGCAGTACGAGCAAACATTACAAGATTGGATTGAAAGCATTGTTGCTGAAGGCGACGATGATGCGTTATTTGCAAGTGGTTATTTACAAGGTCACTTTGCGGTAGTCTTGTCTCAGTTAGAAGCTGAGAGTGAACAAGATATGGCGGCACTAGATGTAAAAATGTCTGAGTGTTTAGCATTGGCAAGAGAAGAGCTCAGTGATACCGATTATGCATTAGTAAATGATGCATGGACACAATTAAGCACAAAACTGGCTGCATAAATAAAGCTGGCAGTAAAATACAAGCTGCTAGTTAAGGTGTTTTGCAATTTTATATTGTGCGCACCAATAGAAAGAGTGAAAAGAGTTTACCCTGTTATGAGTAAGAGTAGTTACGTTGGTATTGGCCTAGTCAATCCAAAAAGCCCGACTAATGTCGGTGGGATCATGCGCGCAGTAGGTTGTTACGCTGCAGATGCAGTCTTTTATACAGGTAAACGCTATGAGCTGGCTGCCACTAACGGCACTGCCCAATACAATACCGATACCAAGCGGGCTAGCAGTTCAATCCCATTGACTAAGGTTGAGTCGCTAATTGACACAATTGAACCCGATGTCAAAGTGGTGTGTGTTGATCTTGTTGAAGGTGCGATTCCTTTGCCAGAATTTGAACACCCAGAGAAAGCCATTTATATCTTTGGTCCAGAAGACGGCACCATTAGTCAGCAAGTGGTTAATAGCGCCGATGCGGTAGTTTATGTGCCTACAGTAGGTTGTATGAATTTGGCTGCCTCAGTTAACGTATTGCTGTATGACCGTTTGGCTAAATCTGCTTCAATTGCTAGCGATGATCTTATTCGCACCAGCCGTGACACCAACAACCGAGTCTGTGTAAAGCGCTAAGTTATACCTTGTTACTCAAACCAATAAAAGCCACTGACAAGTGGCTTTTTTGTTTTCTGCATCTGCATAGTATTTGTGAATTACCGCTTATGGTACAGATTGTTATTAATTTGACTCTTGCCGAGTAAGTGCCATATTTAGACTCTTAGGGAATAAACTGATTATTCAACAAAATATCGTTAGCAGGTATTAGTTAACGGATGATAATAGGGACTTTATTAATGCAAAATTCCATAACTTCAGCTGTACTGTCATTAAGCATACTTTCACTGAGTTTATTAGGTTTGACGGCTTGCACGAGTGAGCCTGCAAGGCTGCAACAAGGATCAGATGCAGAAACAACTAAAGATGGATTAGTTAAAGTGGATCACTCAAAATTGGACTTGTCCTATGCAAGACCGAACGTTGAGTGGAAAAAATATACCAAGTTATATTTTGCACCCGTAAAAGTGACTAATGATCACCCTGTAGTGGTCAAGTAAAACTGGACACGGACTTGTACGTATTCCAAAATCTTCGTTCAGATTCATTTGGGGTCAAGCCGCCATTATAACTA
>NZ_JAKILT010000076.1 GCF_023283535.1 Shewanella sairae
ATCGAACCGAGGCATTGGCCAGTGGCTTTGATTGGGATAGTTAACAAGATAAGGGTGTTATGACAAATTTTAAGAGTGGTACAGAAGGACAACGTAAACTTGCCGCCGTTATTCGAGGTAAGGCGTTAAAGTTTCAACCTTGGGGCCTTGATGCTGTCGCGGCTGCTCAAGTGGTCTCAAGGCTTGAGGCGATGACATCCCCGTTGTTCTTCATTAAAAACAAAGCTCAATTGGAAGCCGGTGAAGTAAAAAAATGCCTGGTGCAATACGATGAAGACAACTATAAACGTCGTGCCAGGTTCGCCCAATCACGTGCAAAGCGGGGGAGTTAGAAACCTCATTATTAAAATAGATGTAGCGACACCCTACATACCTCAGCAAGGGGAATTCATTACGCTCTTTGATTAAACCAAGGGTTTAATGGAAGCGAAGCGTGACGCCTGAAAGCAGCGCGATGAGCGTTGTTATCTTTCACCCTGCCAAGCCGCTTTTTAAATTCAATCAATATGTTGTACTATCGCTGATAATAAAACGGTTACCGCTACAAATGGCAGTAGACCCCAAGCCCGTCTTTCCGCTTTAGCTGTATCGAGTGAGTGACATATGACAAGCGCTAAAAAATTATCCCTTCCTCCTGGTATAACTGTGAGCCGGCAAGACAAGACCTATGTTATCTCACATATCAACATGGGGGAGATTGGGGGCGTAACATTGAGTGAAACCACTCATGGTGATACGCAACTCCAACCTTATTTGACTATCGATACTGCCGATAATAAAGCCGTTATCGCTTTTATTGCGCAGCAGATGACAGATGCATTAATCATGGATAATGCGTTGCACTCGCCGCAGCGCTCTGCAGTGCGACCGGAACACTTACCGGAAGGTGTTCAAGCTATTGAGAGTCAATTATTCCCTTGCTCTCAATGTAATGAAATCATTGCGAGATTAATTTTTGTTACTGAAATCAATACGGCGAGAGAGCTTCATGAAATGGCTAACAAGTTCGAATTAGAAGCCTTTGTGAGCACATACCCAATATGGTTAATTGGGGCACCCGACTCTGATGACGATAATATAGCTAAACATCTAACATTACAGATTGCACCGGCGAAAGGGGATGTGTATTACGAACACCCGGATATCATGAATATCCGATTAATTAAGTTGGACCTGGAACACTGCCAGGGCAATGATAAACCATTACAAACCCATAAGGATTTACATTGAATTCAAGAGATTTTCAGCTAACAGAACAAGATGGTCAATTTAAAGCGAAGCAAAGTAGTCATTACTGGACGGTTGAAAAAGGGAGCGCGCTCATCACTGGCCGATTTGAAGGCAAAGAGGTGATGGAGTTTGCCTCTAAGCCCATAACAACAAAATCCGCCCTGGTCAGCTGGGTACTGGATGTGTATTACTAATTAGAACTGATATGACTCAAGAACGGTTATCGATTGAAGCGGAATGTTTCGCCGCTGAGCGTAAAAAACAACGAACGTATACGTCTTACCACCGCTGTGATGGTTGCAATAAGGAAACCCCAAGTCGCTATGCTGTCAGTGGGCAATGTGTCACCTGTAAAGGATTAGGCACTAAGAATACTACGGATACGCGCAATTATTGGTGCCCCGGTTATCACGATAAGCAAGCGTTTAAAGCCAGTCGCGTTGCCAGTCTTATGCTGCAGGTGTTTAATGAACGGCAACGAGAGCGCATTCTTATTGAACGTCCCCCTCTAAAATACTTGTAAACCGGATGTATTCTGCAGAAGAGAGATGATACCTTATTCATATCACACATGATTAAGGGGGGTGATGAGAATATCCTCAGTTCAGAAAGATATCTTATTTGTGCTGTACCAGCTAGAACTTCGTGGCGTGGTAAAGCCTATTGCGGCGACCGATATTTTAATGATGGTTAATCAAAGTCGCAACACAGAGGTGTTTGGGACAAACTTTAGAGTTTCTTGTCATAAGCTTAACGAACACGGCTTGGTTCACATGCATCGCAATCTTAAGTCGTTAACACTTTCGTTTAGATTAACCGACTCGGGGCGGGAGAAGGCTAGCAAGCTCAAGATGTCATGACTAAACCTATTACAGAATGGCTTATTAAAAGAAAAATGAAAAAACAGAACAGGCTTGAGAAGTGTACAAGAAGAGAAAGTGGATGATATAAACGAAAAAACCCACAACAAAAGTCGTGGGCTTAATCTTTATCTTATGTCTTTGGTGGGCTACCTAAGTAGTGATGTGCCAAAGCTCTCAATAACCATACTAGTGCCAAATGACGAGTTGGTCAACAATAATTATGAGCAATAAAGGTCGTTATGCCGTATCAAGCAATAGAACAAACGCTATCAGTTAGTAGGTTGTCAACATATCGAAATGCAATTAGAGCAGCACATGGTCAGGATTGCCTGAAAACATCTATATCTCTTTATGAGTGGAATGCTGATTTGTCTGCACACTTCTTGGTGGCCATCCATATATACGAGTTTACTCTGCGAAATGCGATAAGTGAGGCTATCAGTCTTAGGTATGGAGCAGATTGGCCTATAAACGTTACCTTCCAGAATTCTCTACCTGCTTGGCAAAAAAGTGAGCTGCTAGGCTTAGATGAAGTCATTAATTATCAAAGCATAGGTAAAGTTCTGCCTGAATTAAGACCATTTTGGTTTGAAAATATGTTAAGACAGGCAAATGATTTACGTATATGGGCACCATTTATACACCAGGTCTTTCCGTATGCCGACGGCATTACTCCGCAACAAGTAAGAAGTAGTTTGAAAGATGGGTGCTTCAAAATTAGAAAACTGCGTAACCGAATAGCTCATCACGAACCTATCTTTAAACAGACAACCCTACAACAAGCTTATCCGTTGATAACAGAAGCTATTCAGTGGCGATGCCAAGATACAAAGAGATGGTTAGACAAAATCGAGCGTATAACACCGCTATTAAGCTCTCCAATAATTTAAGAAGTTAGCATAGGAAAAACATGAAAATACTGAAAAAAATTGGCATCAGTGTTTAATTTATTTAACAAAAAGGCACAAGTATCAATGCCTACGGTAGAGCGTGTTTCAGAAGATGTTGTAGGTTATGATCTTGATCACAAAGGATTAATAATGAATTATCGTTTTTATTCCAAGCTAGAATTTTTAGGCTCCGTTAAAACAGAGTTGTGGAACGAAGATAATCTCTTGTTGGTTCATCATATTGAGGCTTCGACTGTCGGGGTTAAATATGGTACTGCTATGATCGATTGGTTGGTAAGAAACTCATCTGAAACAATACAGCCAGTACATGTAATTATGAATGGTCTTGGTTTTTGGGCCAAATTAAAAGAAATTTGGCCGGATAGGATTTATGACTTAGATTTGCGATCTAGCGAGTACGACCTTTTACTTGAAAAAAGAAAACATTATCAAAAATTGGATTAATCAATGATGGGAAACAGGATGAACACATTAAATCTGTTAGCAAATCCAGCATTAGAACCAGCTGAAAAACTGAAAAGAGAAGCCATTTGTTTCTTTATGAAAAAAGGAGTTTCAGAGTTGGTAGCCACTCAAAGAGTCGAAAATAAGTTCTTGCGACTTAACAATAGTCCAACTTCCATAATTGATCTTAAAAGCCTTTGCGAAGAGTGATGAAAGAGTAGTTTTTTTGAAAAATTCAATTAATTCTGATGGGAAAAATATGACAGACATAAAAAGTACACTATTTGGGGAGTTTATGAGTAAGAGTGAGATTATCGCTCATGCTACAATTGGCTTGCTTTGCGGCTATCCCGAGTGTTGTATTAAGTATTGTTTGTTGCGCCGCAGAGATACTGTTGTACCATTACACGCTTATTCCGATTGTGGTGTCGTTCTTTGCCCTGAATGTACCGCTAAGCCTGATATTACCGATACCATTCAATCTCGTAGACTATTGAGTACGCCATATCCTTACCATATTGGTGATTTGGCAGATCAGCCCGTTTCTGATGCTGTTAGATGTCAAGCAGATATAATAGCTCGAGAATTAATGGATTTGTTTAAATCGGGGGCTGAACAATGAAACCACTTTTTCTGCTGGTTGGTGTCCTGGTGTTATTTGGGTGTACGGAAAACGCTAAAGAGCCAGTGTTATATAAAGGTGTTTACACCTACGGCTTTGAAGTCAGTGTATTTTCGCCTGATGACGAGGCGAAAGAGTATTGGCTATATGCCGAGAACCAAGCGCTCGATGAAGTTCAACAAATGTTGACGAATACTATTATTGTGGCCAACGGGGATAATCCATATCCTAGTGTGCACATTGAGTTTTATGGGATTGATGAAGGCCGCCCAACAATCAATGACGGTGAAATCCCTTCGGCCTATGATGCATTAATGAACGTATCAAAGGTCGTAAACATAGAAAAATTTTAACTATTTGATTAGCGCTAAAGTCTACGCTAACTAGTATGAAGAGATAACAATGAAAACATTAATGCTTGCGAGCACGATATTACTCTTATCTGGATGTCAGAGTTTGTCTAGTGAGAACTTAGAGACCGCAATTATCGGCGATTGGCAGATTGAATCTGTGATGGGAACACCTGTCGTCGACAGTCCAGCTAACCTAAAGTTTACCGTTGATGGACGGGTAGCGGGGAATAACAGCTGTAATAACTTCTTTGGTCAGTATGGCGTTGAAGGGAATGAGATTAAGTTAACCGCCAAAGGTAGCACTAGAATGATGTGTCCTGAGTTATTGATGCGTCAAGCCAATTCAATCGATAGAGCGATGCCACTTATTGCAGTAGGTGAAATGAATATGGGTCAACTTGAATTGCGCGATGTTACGGGAAAGGCGGTATTTGTACTAAATAAACGGTAATGCATTAAATTAATTGATTAGTAGAAGGTCGCATATTGCGACCTTTTTTATAGCTATTCGACAGTGCCCCCCTTGGTTATTGGGTGTGAATAACATGTATTGCAAATTTAATTTGATCTAAATCATGTATTTATAACATTCACAACTATTTATTAGTTGTGCTGAATAGTTTCGTGATAACAACTATTTGCAATGCTGTTGTTATCACAAGGATGCTGTTCACATGCAATACATAAAATCATTACGTTTCATATCTATGTTCGCTTGTTTTTGCAGCGTGTTTACGGGGGTTTTCGCAAATCAAACGGTTCCGTTGACGGGTCAATTTAAGGTGAGTCAACAAGGGGCGGCCACTTATACCCTTCCTATCGAAGTCCCAGCAGCACGCGGTGGACTCGCTCCTGAAATTGCCCTTAATTACTCTTCTACAAGCAGCGATGGTTATTTAGGTATGGGCTGGAGTTTGTCGGCCAGTTCTGTCATTGCACGTTGCCCACAGTCTTTTGCACAAGATGGCCAATTACGTGGTGTTGATTTAACCCGTGAAGATAAATTCTGTCTTGATGGTCAGCGACTAGTGCTTATTTCTGGTCAGTATGGCGAAAATAATTCCCAATATATAAAAGAGCTTGATGATGCGTCAGTGGTGACGGCGTTAGGCCAGCAATCTGGCGGTGGCCCAGCAGCATTTAAACTCGAAACCAAAGCGGGGGAAATCCACTATTTTGGCGATCTTTCATCACTCAGTAATCTGCAATTCAATGACATTGACGGTAACAATAGTGAAGAGGATGCCGCCATCTCTGTTGATACTCAAACGGGACCGGTTACACGTCTTTGGGCACTGAAAGCGATAGAGGATAGTTTGGGTAACTATATCAGTTACCATTATCAAAAGAGTGATACTGAACAAGTCTTAACAAGCATCGATTATGCTGGACACCGTGATGGCGAACTGCCATACACTCAAGTTAAGTTTCATTATACTGCCAATCCTCACCCGAAAAGTGGTTATGTTTATGGGGAGGCTGTTAGCGTCTCTAAGTTGTTAAGCCATATAGAGATCACGCTTGATAACCAGCATCAACGCACCTATTTCCTTGATTACAGTACGTCCAGTAAACCTGAAAACCTAAATTTTCTTGACAGTGTTCAAGCTTGTATCGATGTTGATCGCCGAGATTGTACCACTGCGGTGTCATTTGATTGGACTCGTCGATCTTTTGATGCCCGTAATTTTAATCCCTTTGTCACTAGCAGCAATGCGTTATCCACGCCGATAGGCGAATACCGAACCGCTCAGACCTTTGATATGGATGGGGACGGTTATAGTGATTTGATTTATGTGCGCAACGGAGCCTGGTATAAACGGACGCTTTCCAATGGTGAAGAAGAACGCCTAACAACCTTTGGTACTGGAAAAGCGCACTTTGCACAAAGTATTGATTTTGATGGGGATGGACAGCGTGATTTATTGATTGCAGCGAACGAAACCAGTAATTGGAAAGTCATTAGCTTTAAACCGTCGACGCAAACAAGTACCTCGTGCGAGCCTAATGGTGGAGGAACTCAATTATGTGAGGATATTGATAGGGAAGTCGCTTATACCTTAACCGACCTCAATCGTTTAGCGTTGGGATTTGAAGGCAATGCGTTAGTTGCGGATGTTAATGGTGATGCACTCGAAGATATTGTTTTTTTAAAAGACGGTATGCTGCAATGGTATCGAAACCTTGGGGGCACATTGGATAGTGCAAAAATCCTTTATTCATTTAGTTTAGAGGAAAAGGCATTTTTTGAGTCGAGTATTATTAACAGTGCACCGAGTTTTAAAACCAGTGCGGCTGTTGATGTGAATGGTGATGGATTAACCGATTTACTGTTAAAAGTACGAAATGATCTTGGTGATTGCCTGACGTCATCAGGCGTTATTCCTAACGTATCATATCGCGAGTGTGTCAGCGACTTGTTAGGAACTTGGCGGAGTAACGGAACAAGTGGTTGGCGTTTGTTTGTTTCTACGGGAAACAATTTTTCTCCCCGACAAATCATTCCAGGAACTGAAGATGTCGAACATTTGCGTGTCGCAGATCTCAATGGCGACGGACTGACAGATATTGCCTATGTTCGTGATAACGCATGGTATCAACGCCTTTCAGATGGTGTGCGTTTTTTAAGAGAAACGGGGTTAGGAGAGGAAAATGCCCCACTGGCTGCAAATGACACATTAGATAAAGGCACCTTTTTCCTTGATTTAAACGGTGATGGACGTAGTGATATGTTGCGTCCATCGTTAACGGAAATGCGGGTGTTTATTTCAACACCCGGTTCAAGCGATGATGCTGTTAACTGGGAAGAACGCGGGAGTTTTCCATTTGTTGGAACATTAGGGGAAACAGTCCGCTTTGCCGATGTTAATGGCGAAGGGCGCCTTAGTCTCTATTATGTGCAAAATAACCAATGGCGATTACATCAACCGACTCAACCTCGTTTTAACCACACCATAAATCGGATCACAGATGGTTTTGGTGTTAGTACCGATATCACTTACGAGTACCTGACACGTAAGGACGCAGAAAACGTGTATAAAACGCAAGTGTCGAGCAATCTTGAACCGTCGAAAAACTTCTCGACTATCCCAGCGTTACAAGTTGTTAAGCGAGTTAACACATCCACTGGGCCAAGTACTTATGTCGGGGTGCGTTATGAATACGGCGGATTGCTCGTTAATCGCTTAGGTCGGGGTTTTCAAGGCTTTGAGCTGCTCAGAACCATTGACGAACAATCCAATGTTGTGACGGATACTGTCTATGAGCAACTGTTCCCTCGAACAGGGTTGCCATTAGCAACGCGGCAATACATCAATAACACCGCTTTATCTGAGTCCTTAAATCACTACACCTTTGTTGAGGTAGGGAGTGATGAAACCGCTGACAGTTATCGCCGTACCGCAATGACGGTAACAGAAACCACGCGTCAATATGGCAGTGATAGCGTTGCGAGGGCATTAGTTAAAACTCAAACAGAGCACCAGTATGACGAATGGAGTAATTTAGTTGAAAGTCGTGTAGAACAAACCGACATGACGGACTTCTCGGCTTCAAGCCTAGTGGTTACCACCAATGTGTTTGAAGGTGAAGGAGGCGGCGCTGCAAAAGGGCGATTAAGTCGAACCGTCGTTGAAGCAAGTCGTTATGGTGACGGAGTGGGCTCAACGGTGACTCAAGCCAGTCAGTTCACCTATTACCCTAATGGTTTATTGCACACATCGGTGCTTGCACCTGAAGACCCTCGTTATAAGCTTGCCACCACAAAACGCTATGATAAGTACGGTAATACGATTCAAGTCGATATTACGGGTGGGGTCGACGCCGCCGGTAATACTTCGCAAACCCGAACAACTCGTACAAGCTATGACCCTCGTGGACGATTCGTGCATAGCACAACCAATGGTCTCGGTGACGTCGCCTTAAGTCAATACAATCAACAAGCCGCGAGTCAGGTTACTGGGCGGATAAATCAAGCGGCAGTGATTGATGCGAATGGCCGAAAAATAATTAAAGCTTTTGATAGTTGGGGTCGGGTAGTAACAGAAACCAATCCAGACCTTACGCAAACGCACTATCGCTATGAGTTATGTGGCCAAGTAGATTGCGCTCCTTTCGCTAACGGTCACTTGCTCACCAGCAAAACAAAAGCAGGCACGCCGAGTGAGCAGTTAGTGTCGGACAAATACGGTAGAGAAATCGGCACGAAAATAAAAGGCTTTGATGGTCAATGGATTGTTACCGCGAAAACCTATGATGCGATGGGACGGGTAACTCGCCAATATGAGCCACATTTCGCGGCGATTGGCCAATATTATAGTGAAGTACTATACGATGACTTTAATCGTGTTATTGGTGAGAGAATGCCGAATGGCAGTACTAACACTCGTTACTATCAAGGGTTAGAAACTTTATTTGAGGATAGCAACGGTAAGCAAACGGTCAAAAAAATGAATGCGTTCGGTGAGCAAGCGAAGGTCACCGATGATTTGTACAACGAGTTAACCTTTGAATATGACGCAAAAGGCAATTTACTCCGCAGTTACGTGCAGTCTAATGGCGGGCGAACGGTATTACGCACCGAGCTTGAATACGATAATTATGGCCGGAAAATCAAGTCAGACGACTTAGATAAAGGCGCTTGGCAATACAGTTATAACGCTTTTGGTGAGTTGCTGTCGCAAACGAATGCCAGTGGGCAAGTGACGCAATTGCAATATGATATGTTGGGCCGCAAAGTTAAACGACAAGAACCCGAGGGCACCGCTTGTTGGCTTTATGGTAATAAATCCAATAAGACTGCAGGTATGCTGATAACCGAGCGGCTTTACAACCGCCTTGAGAATGACTGTAATGCCAGCGGTTATCACCAACAAAAGACCTTTGGTTATGATGCTCATGGACGCTTGACAATAACGGCGACAAAAATTGATAACACGGTTTACTCTACCGCGTTCAGCTATGACAACTTGGGCCGAATAAAAAACCTGCAGTACCCAAATAACTTACTGACGGTTGAAAATCGATATAACGAAGCGGGTTATCTATATCAACGGAGAAATCAAACCACAGGACTTGCATATCAAACTATTGAAGAGAAGAATGCGAGAGGACAAATCACTCAGGTCGATTATGGTAATGGCGCACAAGAAAACACCTCTTATCAAGCTGACACGGGGTGGATTGATAATATCAGTCTGGAAAAGGGCGGTACACTCCATAATTTAAGTTATCGGTTTGATGATTTAGGCAATCTGACGTGGCGTGAACATCAGCTCAGTGCGGCTCCCGCAGTGTTTGCTGAAAACTATAATTATGATGACTTGTATCGTTTATATGACCGTACCATTACGGTTCAGAGCGGTGGCAGTACACTGCCTGCTTACTTTAAACAAACACTGAGTACGCGTTATGATGATTGGGGCAATATCATTGAGAAGAGTGATACAGGGCATTACAAGTATGATGATGCAAACCCCTATCGATTATTAGACATTTGTAATGGTGAAGATTGTAATCAAAAAGAGTCGATTGCGGCGTCAAAGTCTTGCCCAGCAGGTTCTCAACTGAATGCGGCAAAAACACAATGTGAACAGACTGTTCGCCAGCCAGCTAAAAGTCAGGATTACTTAAGTTGCCCTGCGGGTTACACCTTGAACGGTGAAACGTGCAGTAAGGCCGCCTCGAAACCCGCACAAGTGATAGATACTTGTCCGAGTGGTTGGACCCTAAATGGGACCACTTGTTCGAGAATAGTAACGAAAAACGCTACCGGAGAAAGAGTATACTCGTGTCCTACTGGGTACAGATATAACGGCTCTATTTGTGAGAAACACGAGTCTCAACAATCTCAGTCAAAGTATCATTGTGACAACGGTTGGAGTTTGTCAGGCACAACCTGTCAAAGAACACTATCACAAGTTGCGAAGGTGCATAATAGTTATTCATGCCCTACAGGTTATGGTTTATCTGGAACCAGTTGTCGTAAAACACTGACCACACCAGCGAGTAAGCGCTATTACTGTTCATCTGGTTATCAACTTAGTGGCCAAAAATGCTTACAAACCAAAGCGGCTTCAAATCAAACACTTTATACCTGTCCAAGTGGTTATACTCGCTCAGGAAAAACATGTACCCAAACCAAATCTGCCACCGCAACAACGGTGCCTGCGAGTTGCCCATCGGGTTATCGATGGAATGCATCGTCAGGTAAGTGTTATAAATGGGTGACCGTTGTCACATCAAGCAAACCTAATTCGACCTGTAAAGGTGGCGAACCGATGGGCGGTGGCAAAAGGATGTGGGAGTGTTTACATGAGCGTGATAGAGGCTCGACGACTCAGTATGTATGTAGTACTGGCTGGACAGTATCGGGCTCAAAATGTACCAAGTCACAACCGGCAAGCAGTCATCAAAAAAAGTTCTGCCCCTTAATTTATCAAAATGGAGAGTATCAAGATTGGACATTATCTGGTTCGACCTGTACTCGCACTGACCATCCGCGTAGTGCTTCATTCAACTATTACTGTGCATCGGGGTACAACTTATCGGGCTCAAGTTGTTCGAAGTTATTAACGCAAAACGCGACAAAAACGACGACCTATTCTTGCCCTGCAGGATATGTTCGTTCAGGAACTAATTGCAGTAAGGCTGAAAGTAAGAATGCTGTACGCTTAAGGTGGTGTCCTACTGGGTGGGGGTTACAAGGTGAAAACTGTTTACGGCGGTTAACACAAACGGCAACCAGTAAAATGGTGTATTCGTGTGCCAGTGGCTGGTCTGTATCTGGGAGCAAATGTTTAAAAACAGAAACCAGGAGTGCAACTCGTACCTATCAGTGTGAGAGTGGTTGGAATAAGTCTGGAACGCAGTGCCACCGTACCTTAACCGAACAAGCGCAAACACTAAGCAGGCTGACTTGTCCAAAAGATTGGTCGCTGCAAGGGGAGCAGTGTGTTAATACGCTTCGAACGCCTCCGCAATTATCTTGCCCTGCAAACTGGACCGTCGAAGGTAATCAATGTACGCGATTAACTAATGCTCATTACAAAATGCAGTACGATGCGCGCGGTAATATTACTCAAGATGGCAGTCGTCGATTTGATTACACCTCTTATGATTTAGTGAAATCAATCACCCAGGGAGGTGAGTCAAGTCGCTTTGAATATGACGTCAACCGAGCGCGCTTTAAGCGTGCTGACATCAAAATCGAAGCCGGCGTTGACACTTACTATACGACCTACTATGTCGGGGGACATTACGAAAAGGTCAATCGAACCGGTGGCGGAAAAGCAGCCCTCACAGAGCAGAAACTGTATGTGGGTAACGCGGTGATTACGATAAGGAGCAATAACTCAAGTGACACCTATTATCTGCACAAAGACCATCAAGGTTCGACGACAACTATCACGAACGCCCTTGGTACTGTGGTGCAACAGTTAACGTACGACCCTTGGGGCAAGCAAACCGCTGCCTTTACACATTCATTATTAGGCAGCTATGCCTCCCCAGCTGAGCGACAAGGCTATACCGGGCATGAGTCTGTCAGTCATTTAGATATTATCCATATGAATGGACGGATTTACGATGCCAATATCGGGCGTTTTTTACAAGCTGACCCGTTTATACAGCAAACGGATAATCTGCAGAACTATAACCGTTACGCTTATGTGCTGAATAACCCGATGAGCTATACCGACCCCAGTGGTTTCTTTTTCGATAAGATATGGAAAGAAATAAAGTCTTTCGTGGGAATTATCGTTGTGGCGGTAGCCTCCTATTTCTGCGCGACAACCTGCGGACCGGCTATATGGGCGGCAATAGGTGGCGCCTCGGGCGCGATAAGTGCAGCGGTTAATGGTGGCAATATCTTTAGGGGGGCGCTGATTGGTGCGGTGACAGCCGGAGTTGCCGCTGGCATGGCTGACTCTGGCGTGTTAGAAACCTTGTTAACCAATGGCTTTGTTGGCGGTATCGCAAGCGAAGTTACTGGGGGGAACTTTGGTCATGGCTTTATTGCAGCAGGAGTGAGTGGGTTGGCCGGTGGTGCAATTGGGCAGGTTGATAATGCCGCAGGTCGAATTGTACTAAGGGGGGCGATAGGGGGCACGATATCTGAAGTAACAGGGGGTAAGTTTGCCAATGGAGCCAAAAGCGCTGCGTTTGCGCAAATAGTTGGTGAGTTATCAAATTATGCAACGTCCCAATCATCAGTAAATGGCCGAGAAAATCAAGTGAAAGATTGGTCTGCAGCGGACGAAAAGTGGTTGCAAGAAACGATGAACCAGAATGCCATTGATATTGAAAATGGGAATTTGTATGCCTATGAGCCTGGTTGGATGCGCTTACAGGAGAGGGCACTACTCGATGGTGAGTTTGGTTCTGGGACATATGTTAACGTTATGGAAGAGTCTGGAGGTATGGCGCTTGAGGGGGCCGCAACTCTTGCCGGAGGATATGGGGTCTATAGAGGAGGCGCTAAACTACTATACAACTCTCTTTCAAGCCCACGAGTAGGGCATCGTCTTTTTACTGAAACAAGGAAAAATGGCTCTTGGAATACAGGCAAACATCGATTCGGTTGGAGTGGAAAAAACGGTTCTAATGAGTATAAGTTCATGTATCGATATAAGAAAACTCATGTTCCGACAGGAATAAAAATACAACGATCACATCCAAATGGTGGTTGAAATGAAAATATTAGAAAGCGAAATATTCTCATATATAGATCAAAGATTAAAGTGTGCTAGTCAAAGGTCTTTAAGTGAATTGAATTATCTTTGCGTGAAAGATAAAGAGGTAAAGATAGGAGGAAAAATATGTAAAGAAAATAGCTGGGATGAACCCTTGTCAGAGGGGGTTATTTTTGTGGTAGAAATTTCTTTTAAAAAACATTTACTTGACACAGTGTTTACCAAGGGGTTGATATTTAATGGAATTGATAGAACGATTCTATCTCAAGAAGAAATGTGGGACTTAGGTTTCGGTTAGGGCATGAGTCTGTCAGTTATTTAGATATTATCCATATGAATGGACGGATTTACGATGCCAATATTGGGCGTTTTTTACAAGCTGACCCGTTTATACAGCAAACGGATAATCTGCAGAACTATAACCGTTACGCTTACGCACGTGCTGAATAACCCGATGAGCTATACATGATTAGTAGAAGGTCGCAATATGTTGCGACCTTTTTTGTATAAGATATATATTTTGCAGCTTTCGCGATAGTCGAACGACTGCATTTTAGTAAGCTCTGCACCTCGGACCTACTTTTCCCATCATTGAGTAAGACACCCAACGAGGCCAATTTTTCTGTTGGTTGGTGTCCGGGTGTTATTCGGGGGCACAGAACACACTAATATTTTAGGGTGGGAGTCCTCGAACGAGAACCTGGTAATAAGCTGGTTGGATTATTTTTAAGGTATTCCTTCTGGATCCGATAAACACTGGCAATACCAATATCTAACTTTTCAGCTACTGCTTGACGAGTAAAGCCTTCCTTTATCAAGCTGATCACTTGATGTGACTTTGCCCTCGACGTTGGTTGACGTCCTTTATATCTCCCTTCTGATTTGGCCTTGGCGATACCTTCCATTTGCCGCTCTTTGCGTAAAGTCGTTTCAAATTCTGCAAACACGCCAAGCATACTAAAAAAAGCATTCCCTGCGGCACTACTCGTATCAATTGGCTGTTCTGTGGCCTTTAAATCAATACCGGCTTCTTTTAATTCGTGAGCCATATTTTGGAGATCACGGAGACTTCGAGAAAGTCGGTCGATCCTTGTGACAATTAAAGTGTCACCTTCTCGAAGATAATTCAGACAAGCATCCAACTGAATACGCCCCTCTTGTCGCGAGCCACTTTCTTTTTCGGAAAATATTTTTTTACATCCGGCAGACTTCAAAGCTTGATGTTGGATCGTTAAATCCTGATCAAAACTCGAAACTCGTGCATATCCAACTAATGACATATCTTTAGGTCCTAAAGTTAGTGGTAGATTGCTATCATAAATGGATTTTACACTTATGTGATAGTGTTATTTGCTAAAAATTACAAGTATCTTATGAGTGTACCCTTTTGATAGTTCAATGCTATTGCATTTAACACTGTTGTATCGAACAAACGTAAGCGATCAATATAGGACGGTCTTGTCAGATTCTAATAAGTCTGCATTAGATCTGAGGTAAGCGGGTTGTCCGCAAACTTAGCCTTCC
>NZ_JAKILT010000077.1 GCF_023283535.1 Shewanella sairae
CCTATTCGTACGCAATTACTTGTGGTAAAGAGCTAAATCATGAGTATTTGCGTTAGGAACGGAAATTTCGGCGGTTCCGGCGTAGAACCCCTAGATGGTTATCTACCTCTGTTATTTTTCCTTCTTTTACGCTTTTCAAGATATCGGGCTTGGGAGAGCCTGCTTGTGTCTTGAGGCTAACTGCGACTTGGTGGGTATTTGTAGACGCAATATAGTGATGTCACATTCCCCCAATTTAGAGATGTCACATTCTGATAGGATTAAGAGTTCAATGACTCCCCTTACCAGAGCGATGTGCCATGTTATTAACCATGAGCCAAAAAGAATTAAATCGGGTCAATGTCATTCGGGATGTTTGCGAAAGACGACTCACTCAAATTGAAGCCTCTTCATTATTGCAATTAACCCGTCGCCATGTTCAACGCTTAGTAAATAGATACCGAGAACAAGGTGAAAGTGGATTGACCTCTCTTCGTTGTGGCCAACCTAATCAATCTCACTTAACTTTTCTGAACGTCATTACCCAACAGATATCATCATGTAAGCCCTACGACATGACCTAGCTTATAAACTCAGTCCCCTTCGTGAACTTAGCATGGCAACTTTTGCTCACTAGGCAATATATTGCTCGCTGGGCCATATATTGCTCATCATTGAGCCATATATGGCCTGACTTTTTCCTAGCGAGAAAATCATCAATATAATCAACAGGTTGTCATTTGGCATAATAATTGCTTTATTGTAACTAGGTTTACGAATAAACCAATTTAACTTTACCAATTACTACGATTAAAAAGGAATTTCTCATGCCAACACCTTGTTTTATTTCAATCACGGGACAAACCCAAGGCCACATTACAGCTGGTGCGTTCACCGCTGATTCTGTCGGTGATATTTTTATTGAAGGCCATGAAGATGAGATGATGGTCCAAGAGTTTGACCATGTCGTCACTGTGCCTACCGACCCGCAATCAGGTCAACCTTCAGGTCAGCGTGTACACAAGCCATTTAAGTTTACCGTGGCGTTAAACAAAGCAGTCCCTTTGATGTACAACGCATTGGCATCTGGAGAAAAAATCACTGAGGTCGAACTTAAGTGGTACCGCACATCAATCGAAGGCAAACAAGAGCATTATTTCAGCACTAAGCTCGAAGGCGCAACGATTATTGATATCCAGTGTCATATGCCACATTGCCAAGACCCAAGTAAGGCTGATTTCACTCAGTTACTGACCGTTTCAATGGCCTACCGTAAGATTGATTGGGACCATGTGACGGCGGGTACGTCCGGCTCTGATGATTGGCGTAAGCCTGTTTCTGTGTAAGGTATTTAACTACGCATAACAGAGTGTACCCCAGGTCGCGGGACTATCGAGTCCCGCTTACAACATTAAAAATATGGTACGGTTTTGCTTAATCTGTAACGGCGTTATCAATAAAAAACATAGGAAAACGCATTGAGTGGAATGTTTTTCCCTATGATTTAACCTTCATTGGAATTATGGAGGCTAACCCCATTTAGACAAGGATATTAGCATGCCGCTCTTAGGCTCCGGATTGCGATTTCATTTTAACGCTCAATGCCTAGCTGATGACAGTTTTGACGTCCTCGACTTTACCTTTATTGAAAGGTTATCGAGTCCCTTTGAAGTAAAACTTAATTTATTAAGTCGGTTCGATAATTTAACGCCAGAAACGGTAGTAGATAAGACAGGCTTAATGACGTGGTCACAAGATGACAATGTCGAGCGTCATGTTCACGGTATCGTAAGTCAGTTTAGTAAAGGTGATAGCGGCTATCACCATACTCAATACAGCATCACCTTAGTGCCTGCTTTATCACGCTTAAAATTGAGACAAAATAGCCGAATATTTCAACAAAAGAGTGTGTTAACCATCATCTCGACCTTGTTTAATGAGATGGGGATTAATGACTATGCGTTTAGTTGTGATGCGCGATTTGAGTCTGAAGTACGTGAGTACTGTGTGCAATACCGAGAAACGGATTTTGCGTTTATCAGCCGTTTAGCGGCTGAGGTGGGCTTGTTTTACTATTTTGAACATACTCAAGATGTACATACGCTCATTTTTTGTGACAGTACCAGTAAGTTGAGCGCCCTAAAAAGCCCGTTTATCTATAATGCACTGAGTGGTGGTGTCGCGGATAATACTTTTGTAAATCAATTTAGTTATCAGCATCAAATAAAGCCTGCCAGTGTTAGCTTAAAAGAGTACAGTTTTAAGAAACCGCAATATAGTTTCTTACAAAGCAGCACAGGCAAAGCGCTTGAGTTTCAGAAGCCAGATTATGAGCACTTTGATTACCCCGGTCGTTATAAAAGCGATGCGGCGGGTATACCTATAACTCAAGTGCGCCAAGAATACTTACGCCGAGATGCGCAGCAAGCATCGGGTAAGAGTAACATCATGCAAGCCGTTTCAGGCTTTAAGTTTGACCTCGTTGACCATAATGACGCGGCGCTTAATCGCGACTGGATACTGACATTTGTTGAGCACACGGGTGAGCAAGGTGCTGCGGCAGAAGAGGCTAACACGCAAAAGCCCACTCGATACAGTAACGAGTTTCATGCCATTCCCGCCAACAATCCTTGGCAAGCGGAGCCTAATAGCAAACCTTTGGTGACAGGTCCTCAGATGGCGATGGTGGTTGGTCCCAAAAACGAAGAGATATTCTGCGATGAGTTTGGCCGGGTAAAAGTCCAGTTCCCATGGGACCGATATGCTAATGGCGATGATAAGGCCAGTTGTTGGGTGCGAGTAAGTCAAGGTTGGGCTGGAGGGCAATATGGCATGATGGCTGTGCCACGTATTGGTCATGAAGTGATTGTTAGCTTCTTAGAGGGCGATCCCGATCAACCGATTATTACCGGCCGTACTTATCATTCTACGAATGTAACGCCCTATATTTTACCTAATCATAAAACCCGTACTGTGATTAAAACTCAGAGTCACAAAGCCGAGGGGTTTAATGAGCTGCGTTTTGAAGATGAGGCAAGTCGTGAGCAAATCTATATTCATGGGCAGAAAGATATGGACATGGTGATTAACAATATTCATAGAGAGGAGATTGGCTACGATCAGCATTTGACTGTTGATCATGACAAATTTGAGCTGGTCAAACAGCACCGCCATACAACAATAGGACAAGATGAGATATCTCAAGTTGGGCGGGATCACCAAGTCCTTGTTGGGCGTAACCTAATTCACCGAGTCGTGGGTATGGTTAAGCGTTATATCGGCGGAGGTATCATTACTCAAATTGATGGTGCTAGCCAGACGAGTATTGCAGCCTCTGAAGAGAAGATAATTGGCGCTAATCAACAGATCAAAGTCGATAACGAGAGCTATCTTAAAGCAAGTAAAATCGTCCTCGAAGCTGGTGATGAACTCACCATTAAAGGTCCCGGTGGTTTTATTAAGATTGATAGCGGTGGTGTGACTATCTCTGGCAATAAAGTGAAGATAAATGAGGGCGGCTCCCCTGGAACAGGGACAGCGCCTAAAGCGGTGAAACCAGAAGAGCCCGCTAAACCTTCAATCCCAGAAACTGCTGATAGGCGTTAAGGAAGCGTTATGCCAAAAGCAGCTCGATTAGGGGATAGTTGTGCAGGTCATGGCTGTATGCCTGCAACGCCAATTATTGCTGGTAGCGGAGATGTCAGCGTTAATGGCATGCCTGCTGCGCGAAAGGGAGATACTGTATTATTACACATGTGTCCTTGTCCAAAGATGCCCCATGGTATCCATGGTCGCAGTATCTCTGCGGGCTCCTCTAATGTCTCTATCAATGGCAAGCCAGCAGCCCGTGTTGGTGACGCCGTCGGTTGCGGCGGTTCAGTTGCAGCAGGCAGTGGTGATGTACTTATTGGCGACACCCCCTATAAATCGCCGACGCATAAATGTGGTGAAAATGCGGTTAAAGATAACACGCCGCTGTTAGCGATGGCGCCCATGCCGATTCTAGCGGCCATCAAATGGGGAGAGCCTGCTAATCAATTCATCACCGCGGATTCTGTTGTTACAACGGTGAAGCAGAGAAAAGCGCGCTATCAGGCACGTAAAAAGTTGGCAAGCTCCACAGCAAATGAAAGTGACCCTAAAATTAAAGCGGCCAGTGAAAGGTTAGATTTTAATAATGACAGTATTTTACGTGCTGAAGCGGCGCAGTATGTCTATAGAGTCGATGAGAACCGACGGGATCCGGCAAAATACCCACTACCAGAAGCACCAGTTGGGCTTGAAGTACTTGATACTAAAACTATTCCTGGCTTGGGGAATGCGGTAGTAATGGATAAAGAGTCAGGATTTGGCGCTGCCATATTTAAATCAGAGATAAATGATGCCACCATGCTGACCTATCGTGGCACCAATAATGGTGTTACTGGGAAAAAAGACTGGATGACCAATGGTGCTCAAGGGATTGGGAAACAGACAAAGCAATATGATCAGGCGATGGATTTAGCCCTACAGGTTAAACGCTCTCTAGGTAAAGAGGTTGAAATTGTAGGTCACTCCTTAGGTGGAGGCCTAGCAGCGAGTGCGGTTGGCGTGACAGGAATTAAAGGTTATAGCTTTAACTCGGCTGGATTACACGAGAATACTGTTAACCGTCGGGGAGGATTAAAGATGGAAAAAATTAAGGGCTTGATACAAAGCCAGTCGGTTGATGGTGAAGTGCTGACTCTACTACAGAGTAATAGAGGTGTTGTTGCTCCATTATTAACGGGTGTTGGCAGTGTCTTAGGTGGCACAGTGGGCACGGCAATCGGTGGGATATTGGGGGCTGCGATTCTCAATAGCGGCGCCGCACCAGAGGCTCCAGGTAATATGCGAGAACTTGAAAGTATCGAAGGTGGTAACCCTGTTACCCGCCACGGCATGGAGCAGGTGATTGCGGGTATCGAGGCGCAGAAAAAGCAAGATATTAGTACATTGACGCAATATCACTGGGGACAATAATGAGACTTAAACAAACATTTACCCTTGGGTTATCTCTACTATTGAGCCTTTTTGCGGCTTGCCATTTTTCTGCCATTGCGAAGGAAGATACAAATATGAAAGCAGAACTGTTTTTTGAACCAGAGATGGTGCAATTGTTAAAACAAATCCAAAAAAATAATATGAGCACTGCTAAACAACTGATTGCAGAAGGGGTCGACCTCAATGTGTTAGGTGATGAGGGCATCACGCCTCTGCTCTGGTTGATCACCCAAACTAATGATTTAAAAGCCACACAACGTGCTTTGGATTTAGGCGCAGATCCTAATTTTGGGCGACCAAATGGTGATAATGCAGTCACTTTTGTTACGCGCGATTATGCCTCTGAGTGGCTAAAAATGCTGCTTGAAGCGGGAGGTAACCCCAATTCTATTGATAGGAATGGCATGCCTGCAATGTTTGATGCCATTGGTGGCGAGAACTGGGACAACATCAATACCTTATTAGAGTATGGCGCTGATGTGAACCTGAAGGACAGAAGTGGCAGGAATAGTGCTCTGTATCCTACTTATATCATGAAGTATGAATTTGCCTATTTCTTCCTGCTTAAAGGCGCCGATCCCTATATTTATGACGATACTGGCTCAGATCTAGCGTGGAGCGTATATGAACCTATTGAAGATGAGATTATTGCGCCAGATAGTTTCAACTACCCCTGGGTGATAAAGATTAAGCAGCACCTTATTGAACAAGGCGTTAAATTTCCGCCACCAACGCCGCAAGAGGTGCGAGCCATGTGGGAGAAAAATGGTAAGCCTGAACATTAACGGCCAGTTGGTATGGGTCTGTTAAGTAGTCACCACTCATGACGAGTGGCAAGGTTTAAATCGCAGCGAGGAGGCTGCAGACATGGGTGAAAATAGCAGTATTGAAGGATCCCCTAAGCGTTATGATCTGTTTGAGATCCTAAGTACTCGTTCAAATAAACAAGTATACCTATTGGTCGATACTGTTTTCTATGAGGGGTTCTGGGACTTTTGGTCTAGCTTTCAACCCAAAGCTCGTCAGTCATGGTGTTACCTATTTCAGAATAGTGCTTATGATGAGCTTAGAGCTGAGTCTCCACTGTTAATCACTATTGAAGAGGGGGAAGCAGGGGAGACCCTGTATTTCTGGTTACTTGATCAACCGCAGCTTTTTAGCAAAGCGTGTATGTTGATTGAAAGTCAGCTTTATCTGCATCAGTTACTGCATTTTTGGCATCAAAGGATCTCTGCCATATATCCCAACGGTGAATGTAACCTCCTCACTTGCTACTCATCACCTTTGCTCGGCTCATTTTGGCCAAGTTTATCCCCAAAAGAGCAAGCGGACTTTATCGGCATAGATAACCGGATTTATCTACCCTGGTGTTTATTGTTAAGTGAAGCGCAGCGCGTAGCTAATTCAGCTGAAAAAGCAACTGGTTTTTCGCTACTGACTGGCGCGCAAAATAATGGGGATGGTACTGATGAGAGTAGCTTCAGTATTGACTCTCCCTACAGGCTCAGTGACAGCCAGTACGAGTTACTGACCAGAAGCCAACGTCGCCATCGTATGGTTAACGATATTTTTTTGCGGCTTTCTCAGTACTTTGTCTTTGAACTCAATATTGACCAACTTAATTGGCTTTTCTGTAATAGCATCGAAGTAGCAAAAGAGATCTCCCCCGGTGAGAGTGAGTGTTCATTCGAAACATTCGCTGTATACCGGTTCGTTTTAGAACATGATTACTTTGAAAAGGAAGCATTTAAAGCGCTGATGCTTAAGCATGACCTTCGAACAAGTATTCAGATGTTTAACCAACTTAATCCACCCATTTATGATGAGATTTTTCGAGCTAAACAAGCGTTGTGGCTCACAGGTGTAGAACAAGGACGTGGTCCAGCATGACAGATAAAAAGGATTCTAAGCTGCAGGTAGCAACAATAGAGCCTGCCCAGTGGTTAAGCGCAATAACTGAAGGTGGTTGCTTTATTCTCGCAGAGTCAGCTATTAATGATGAGGTTCCTTCACTGGCTGAAAATATCAATGGCTTCTCGCTGGAGTACAGTCGCCTTTATTGGGATGAAACCGGGCGAATACACGCTTCTATCTCGCCCTACCTTATCTATGTGACCGAAGATAACTGGCCGATGCTTAAAGAGAAGGTATGCCAGCAAGCACATTGGGGAGTAGGCATTCAACTTGAGTGGTATATGAATGCCTATACGCCAGCCCAACAGCTAACAGAGCTATTGAGCCACCTAAGAGAGTGGACCTGGTTAGAGAGTCAAAACGGCGAATCAAGGCTATTACGCTTAAGCGATTGGAAGGTACTGTGCACCTTGATGCAGGCCAGCAGTAACGACGAAGTATCGGCAATTTTTGGCCCCATTGCTCAATTTGTCTCACTTGAGGGAGAAACCTTAAGTGCCATGACTCGTTTGGTGAAGCAAAAATCAGCGATCCCTCAACGCACACCTCAGCAGTTAAGTGAGCAGCAATGGCATGCACTTGAACATATGGAGCAAGACGATCAGTTTGCTGCCTATAAAGATCACCTTAAAACTCACCATAAAGAGACCTTAAGTTGGCCTGAAGATCGTCTACACAGCTTTGTTAAACAGCAGACAAAAGTGGCGAATGAACAAGGTTTTAGTAATCGACAGGACACGGTGAAGTTTTTAAGTTTATCGCTCACTTTTGGCCAAACATTTGTTAGCCAAGAGTGGGCCAAAAAAGTGTTAAAGGCGAAACAAGAGGGCACAAAAACTAAGATGGAAAAGCTCTATCAAGCTGCCTTAAATGAACTGGATAAGGACGTTTTAGTATGAGTAACGATCGTAAGGCAGAGTTGATATCGAGTGAGCAAGCCGCTGAACAAAACTTTTCTACTGACAATGTCGTATCAGGTGGTTGTGTAGAATGTGGCTGTACCGCCTTGATCCATTATCACTATGACGATGGTAAGCCTGTCCCAGAAGCGCCTTTTATTCTTACTGACAGTAATAATAAAGAGATCCAGGGTAAGACAGATAAAAAGGGCTTATGTCTTATTAAAGATATGGGCTGTGGTGGTTTCGATATGCTTCTTGATGAGGGCAGTGATGATTTCGAACCGCCAAAAACGGTCATTAATAACCCTGTAATACAAGATAATCCTGAATATGCTGCACTTGCCGGTGAATATTTCACTCTGTTCACCTTGCTGCGTAATAAGGGGTACTTAGAGTACGACGCCAGCGACAGTTCAGACAATGAAGTCGATGTCGATGACACCAGTTTTTTTATGGATGTTATCGATGAATATAAGCCAGCTTATAAGCGATTTTGGCAGCTCGATAAACAAATCAATGAGGGCAGTAAATCACTTAAAATTGCGATCAACAAAATCCACACCAGTTTGCCAGCTGAGGTAGTCAGTCAAGCGGGCGATAACAGCGCTATATTACTTTTTTGCCAAGTAGCAGTGGGCTTTATTCCGGTTGTGGGGCAAGCCGTTGATATCTACGATCTTGGTGATTGGGGTTGGCAAACCTACCGATATGAAGAAAACCGCAGCGATCCTTGGCATTGGGCTGCAGGGAGTTTAGTCGTTATCGGTTTTATTCCTGGTTTGGGTGATGCGATTAAAAAATCGGGTGGCGCCATTATTGACGCATTGAAAAAATCAGATGCTAAAGCTATCCAGTTAGCCATAAAAACATTGCGCGGCTTATCGAATGGTAATTTAATCAAATTTCTATCGACCTTTGAAAAACAGATCCGTGAAAAAGGCAAAGACGCAGTCGAGTTACTTAATAAAATAATCGATGGTTTGAAGCGCACCATTGCTAATGCCGCGAATTCGAGCTGGATTATCCGCTTGATGAAAGGCGCATTTGAAGCATTAATCGATAGCATGAGTATGTTGTCTCAAAAAATGGACGAAGTGATAACTTGGATAAGTCAAAAAGTATCTGAGTTCATTGGCAAGGTTGTCACCAAGGTGAGTGGCACTCCTAGACCTAAGAATACAACCAAGCCAAACGTGGAAGTTAATGCGGGAAAAAATAGCGGTGAGGTAGACAATGCTGGTGCTAAAGCGGAAGTTGATAAGCGAAATGATGAGCTACCAAGTCAAGAGGGGGTGTGCACTAATGGTTGTCCGATCGATATGGCGACCGGCTTCGTTGTCGATTGGCGCACCGATTTTACGCTTAACGGTCGACTTCCATTAATCCAAAAACGTTTTTATCACTCTGCAGGCTTGATGCTACCTGGTTTATTAGGCTCGCGTTGGCGAAGCATTTGGGATATGAGCCTTGAGCTTGAAGGGCAGCAGGCGACTTTCACCGATGAACAATACACTCAAGCGGTCTATCTGTTGCCAAAAGAGGGAGAGGAGAGCCTTGCTACTCATCTGCCTGAATGGCGTTTAACACGACAGAATAAGCAGTTGCTGATGCGCCATGTGAGTGGCCTTATATACTGCTTTGATCATGCAATGGGTACCACCTTGCTGCTCACTAAAATCAGCGATGGTAAGGGCAACAATATTCACTTTCTTTATGATCGCGGCACACTAAAACAGATTGTGCTAGCCGACGGTCAGCAAGTTAAGGTGGAGTGTCATCATCACCGTATCAGCAAGCTCACGTTACTTGATAGTGAGCTGAACCCAATTCAGACACTAGCCTATTATGAATACGATAAGCATGGACAGTTGCTCAGTTGTCGTGCGGCGCCCGGTTGCAGTTTTGATTATCAATACAGTGAAGAGGGGTATCTACTACGCTGGTCTGACTTAAGTCAGACCTGGGTTGAGCATGATTACGATGACAAGGGACGTGCGATTGCATCAAGAGGCGCCGAAGGCCGCTTTAGCGATCAAATTCGTTTTGATGATGCTCATCGCATTGTTTATTACAAGAGTGCTATTGGTGGTATTAAGCAGTATTACCACGATGAGCGTAATAATATTGTGCGGATCATCTTTCCTAATGGTGATGAAATACATAATGAGTGGCTTGATAATCAACTAGTGGCTCAAAGTAATGCCCTAGGCGAGCGAACCGAGTTTAGCTACGATGCGTGGGGGCAGATAGAGCAGGTTATTGCAGCCGATGGAAGTGTGACATCCTATCAGTATGACGATAGTGGTCGACTAATTGGAAATATCAACCCCCTTGGTGCAGCTTGGAAATATGAGTATGACGTCCAAGGTAATTTAACTTGTGTGTCGGACCCACTTAATCAGCAGTGGTTTTATCAATATACCCGTTTAGGCCAAGTGGCTTGGGTGATTTCGCCCGAAGGAGCACAGACAGGTTACCAATATAATGATTCTGGTCAATTAACTGAGATCCTTCCACCACTTGGTGAGAAGCTGATACTAGATTATGACGCCTTGGGGCGTTTATCGACTCAAACTCGTGTGTCATCTGAGGCCTCTGCCGGTGAAGGGCTGGCAGCAGAGCGAAAACGCGTACAGCGGTGGCACTATCAGGGGAGTTTGCCCTATCCAAGAGCGATCACCCATGAGGATGGTACGCAAAGTGTTTATGACTATGACATTGAGGGCAATGTTACCCGCTTTACCGACGCACTAGGTCATCAATTTCATTATGAGTATGGCGCCTTCGATAAGATGTTGGCCAGTATCGATCCCCAAGGGGCTAAAACGCAATACAGCTATAATGGCGAGTGCCAATTTGAGGGGGTGATTAACAGTCAGCAGCAAGCGTGGCGTTATCACTACAATACCAGTGGCCAAATTATTGAGGAGCGTCACTACGACGGTCGGATCACCCAATTTACCTATGACGGTGCAGGTCGTATTAGCAGTAAAACCGCTGCAGATGGTACAAGCCTGCACTATTTTTATGACACTGTTGGTCGATTAACGCAAAAACAGAGCCGCGCTGATGATGCACGAATAACCGGTAATACCTATTTTGAATATGATGAGGCGTCACAGCTTCTCAAGGCAGAAAATGCCCATGCGCTTATTGAGTTTGAGTATGATGAATTAGGACGGCGCATAACTGAGCAATTAAATGGTCATCGTGTGAGTAGTCAGTATACAAATACAGGCCTACGAAGCCGAATCAAACGTGAGAACACCGAAGGAGAAGCTTACCATCCAGCAGCTGATGCAATTGAGTTTAATTGGCAGCTAGGTCAACTGAAAGGTCTACAAATAGGCGCTTATCATCCGTTAGCGTTTTCCCATAATCAATTAGGTCAAGAAACTAAGCGCAGCAATGGATTAGGTTTTCATTTAGCTCAGCAACATGGACCAGATGGATTACTGTTAAATCAGCAGCTTATTCCTTCAGCTCATCATGCTGAGTCATTGATGAGTGAAGGGATCGATCCGCTTAATAACGTACATCAAGCTACAGCAAGGGGCAAAGGTGACAGTCGTTATCAGCACCTTCAGCGCAGTTATCAATATAACGCATTAAATCAGATCAGCCAGATTGATGACAGCCACTGGGGGCTCAGTGAGTTTGAGCATAATTCAGTAGGTCAAATTACTCAGCATAAGCAATATGCCCCAGGGGTTGAAAATGGGACTGTAAAAGGGGCTGCAAAAGGCACAGCGCAGACAGGGCAAGCACAACAAACACAGGCATTTAGCTACGACAGTGAGCAAAACCTGACGCAATCGAGCCAAGTGTTATCTGCCGATAACGGTAATGTGATTGATTTTGTACAAAAGCGAGTTGAAAAAGCCCTTAAGTATCAACAAGCAGGCCGAGTTGAGACCGTTGGCGAGCATACTTACCGTTATGATGCTAATGGTCGGGCAATTGAAAAATGCACCAGAAAAGCGGGTTTTAGGCCGCAAAGCACCTTCTACCAATGGGATGAGGAAGACCAACTTATTCAAGTGCGTCTTGCCAATGGCGATTGCTGGCACTACCAATATGATCCTTTCGGTCGCCGAATTGCAAAGATAAAACAGAGCACTAAGCAGCAAGAGCAGCGGAATAGCCCCTCACAGTTTCGCTATCTGTGGGACGGCAATAATCTCGTTGAACAGCAAAAGTGCTATGCCGATGGCACACTTGCTCACACCACACAGTGGGTGTATGAGCCAAACAGCTTTAGACCACTGGCGCAGCTAACACAGAGCTATACTAATGGTATGGTTGAACCTGAAGCTTTAGTAGCTGAAATGCACTATATCGTGACCGATCAGGCCGGTACACCGCGAGAACTGTGCACTGAAAACGGTGACATAGAATGGCGTGGTGAGCAAAGCTTATGGGGTGAGCACCATAAGTGGCGTCTCAGTGTCCAAGCTAAAAGTAAGCATAAAAAGTACCTTGAAGACGCGGCAAATGATCCCGTAAACTGTGAACTTAGGTATCAAGGTCAAGTGTTTGATTCTGAAACAGGTCTGTATTACAACCGTCATAGATATTATGACCCTGAAACTTGCCAATATTTAAGCCCAGACCCCATAGGCATGGCGGGTGGACTAAGACCCCAAGCCTATGTACATAACCCATTAGAGTGGGTTGTTCCGCTGGGGCTGGCTGGTTGTCCTGTGTCAACATTAGGTCGTAAAGCTGGGGGCAGTGGGGTAGATTATGATAAAGTCAACGGCCAAGGCATTTATGTGTTACGAGACCCTATTTCTAATGAAATTAAATATGTTGGAAGAGGAGATGCCCCCGCAAGAGGTTATGCACATGGAATTGATAAGGACAAAGGACACTTAGTACAGGAAATTATACATAATAATAATCTTACGAAAGCAGAGGCTAAACATATAGAACAATCATTAATGGATAAGTTAGGTGGGGCACAATCCACTAACCCAGTTACGAATCTGTTTAATAAGATTCGTTCTTATTCTCCTACTAACCCTAATGCAACCACATATGGTACAGCAGGGAGAAGTAGTGAACATGCTAATCTTATTTTTGATGAAACAATGAAAAAGTTAGGGTTTTAATATGGCTACAGCAAAGTTAGGTGACATCATTACAATTCCATATTCTGGTAGCAAGAATGCTCTTGCACAGATTGTATGGATATCAACCCATATAAAAAACGGTATGGGTTTAGTTATTTTTAGTGCTGATTTCAAAAAGGAGGACGATCTTTCTACTTTAAAAGCTCTTAGTATAAATATTCCCGTAGGTAAGATAACAACTATCTACGCTAATGTTAGAAATGTTAATGATGAAGTGTGGCCGATTTTAGGCAACTCTGAAATTACTCATGTAGAAAGATATATAACTCATAATATAGGTGGTGATTTGTATATAGGGGATAATTTTTTACGACATTTGAAGCCTGAAGAATATAAAAATTATCAAAAGGTTTTAAATAGTGGAAACAAAGCTGTGGAAATTTACCTTAAGGCTTTCTTAGAACAAAACTAACAATTAATTGTTTAGAGAAGATGGGATATTGTTATCGAGGATGTTTGATTTTAACAGTAGTTGATATAAGTGATATGGTATATTGGTTATTTAGACGTTTATGTTGGAAATATATTTCTGTCAGTATTTTCGGGAGTTTTATCAGGAGATAGTGTGAACATTTTTAACACTGTCAACTTGGTTTTTAAATCACATTCGTTTGAATGGTAATCTAGTTTACATTCGTTTCATAGAGTTCATTTCTGTCTGGAGTTTAATCTCAAGTGGCTAAATATCGAACGCTTTTGCTCCGTCTGGGGAAAACATATCTATGTTTAAAGGAAATTAACGGATGGCCAAAAAGCTGACAAAAGAGCAAGCAAAACGGGCAAGTATATGTTTTGAATGTGGGTGAAAAATAACTACGACATCCACAATTGTGAATGGACGTCTCCTTGTAGTGGTCAATTAAAATTGGCCACGATCATAGAGTTTAACCAGAACAGTCGTTCTGATTCATTAGGCGTCAGCCCGCCGTTATATTGATGTGGGCGAAGCTGACAGTAATATTCAATTATGTATCGTGTAATTTCGTGTTGAGCTTCAGTAAAATTACGATATCCAGTTGTCGCTATCCATTCAGTTTTCAGACTTCTAAAGAAGCGCTACATAGGGCTATTATCCCAACAGTTTCCCCGTCGAGATAAGCTTTGCTTAATTTGAAAACGCCACAGTAATTGACGGTATTTCCGACTTGTATAGTGGCTTCCTTGATCACTATGGAACATGACACCTTTAGGTTTACCACGAGCTTCATAAGCCATTGAAAGAGCTTTTCCTGTTAATCGGCTATCAGGCGATAACGACATTGCCCAACCAATCACTTTACGAGCAAATAAATCCATCACCACAGCTAAGTACATCCAGCGGTTACCAGCCCACACATAGGTGACATCACCAACCCAGACTTCATTCGGAGCTGTAACAGCGAATTGTCGATCTAGGTGATTAGGGATTTCAATATGTTCGCGTGACCCTTTTAGGTATTTGTGCTTAGGTACCTGACAGCTGACTATACTAAGCTCTTTCATCAACTTAGTGGCACGATAGCGGCTTAACGAGACACCTTGCTGGCTAACCATATCTGCAATCGTTCTAGCACCAGCCGAC
>NZ_JAKILT010000078.1 GCF_023283535.1 Shewanella sairae
CAGCATTCACACTTCATCTATCCCGATGAAAGCTACTTTGATGCCATGAACCGCTGGTTTGCCAAAGACAAGTTCACTCAGGTTGCATGGAGCTTAGACGCTGACACCATGACAGTGTTAAACAGCGCTCCTACAGGCACCATCAGCTTTGCCGGCACCACAAACGGCGTGATGCGTGAGCTCAGTCGCCAACTCGGCACGCCATTTGAGTTTACTTATGACCGCACTAAGAACATGGCCGCACTGCATCAGTTCCATGGTCGTGATGTGCAAATCGTCGAAGTCAAAGGCGTCTCAATTCAAGATGCTGTGGCATCGCTAGCAAACGATTATCAATGGCAGTGGCAAGAAAGCAACTGGCACTCGCCGCACAACTTCAAGCTACAGAGTCACTACCCTATCGTGACACCAAAAGGCGATATCAACCGCGCATTAACCACCGTGCTAAACGGTTACCCGCTTGATGCCAAGCTGCTTAATTCAACTCGCACCCTATTTATTACTGCGCAATAAGGACACCAGCCACTATGCGTTTACCTCTTTTAATCATTGCCATGACAGCAGCCTTAAGCGGCTGTATGTCGCAAAACTACCAAGACACCAAACAAGATGCAGACAGTGTGCATGAAGCTATTGAAAGCCATCTAGCCACATCTGCAACCAGCCAAGTGATGAACATCACCCGTCCGCCACTCACTCTTGAACCGCTCAAAACAGAGCGTCAAATCAGTTGGTTAAATGAATCGGTCTCCATCAACGTAGATGGCTTGCCCTTGTCATTGGTGTTATCACAATTAATGGCCGGCGTGGACGCCAACATTTGGTTTGATGGCGATGTGAACCCCAATAAGCCGGTCACATTATCCTTTAAATCCAGTCGCCAAGACGTACTTAATTTGCTCTCTCGTGAAACCGGTTACGGCATGAACGCGACCAAAGATAAGCTTTCAGTCAGTAAGTTTGAGTCTGAAACCTTTGTGATAAGCCTACCTGTAGGTCAATACAGTGGTCAGTTAGGCAGTCAATCCGGCGGTCAAGATACCAAAGTCACCGGCCAATTCCTCAACACCGCTTACTCACAAGTTGATGTGGTCACTGAAATCAGTCAGGGCATTAAAGCCATCTTAAAAGACGATGAAAACGAAGATGAGGACAAACTCATCGGTAGTGTGGAAGTCATTCCGTCAATGACCACCATTGCGGTACGAACAACGCCGGACCGTATGGTGCGGGTCCGCGCACTGGTTGATTCGTTTGAAGCTGAACTTTCAAAACAGGTGTTTCTCGATATTCGCGTCCTAGAGTTTCGCTCTAACAAAGGCCGCGAGCGCGGCATTGATTGGAACTTGGTTAAAGATATCGGCGGCGGTTCACTGGAATTTTATATTCCTGGCACCAACACCATCACTCAAGGTGGTAGTGCGGGCTTAGCCTTCAAAGGCACAGGTAAGTGGGATGGCACCACAGCCCTGATTAAAGCACTAGAAAAACAAGGCACTGTATCAACAGAAACGCCTATCACTGCTTTAGTGTTAAACAATCAACCAAGCCGCATTGCACAAACGCTGACAACTCCTTACCTCTACGAAGTTAAAGCCGAAAACAACGGCGATATCGTCACGGCCAGTGTGACTCGTGCAATCGAAAAAGAGGGCGTGGACATGATGATCACCCCTAAAGTCATGCGCGATCACGTTTGGCTACGCATTGCGGGAAAATTAACCAAGATTGTTAGCGATAAAGAAGAAGTGGTTTACGACGCCTCATTACGCTTTTTAGATACGCGTGAAAGCGAGCTTAACTTCACCAACAAACTGCGTTATGGCCAAACAGTTGTGCTCGGTTCAATCAAACAAATGACCACCACAGCAGAGCACACTAAGCAATTTGGTGTTGATGCCCTTGGCGGTGAAGGCACGCAACTTGCCACTGTTGAAACTCTGGTATTACTCACACCTAAGCGAGTGGAATAATGAACCAATCAATCCCCAGTCATGCGCGGTTACCTCTGACCCATGGCGCACTAAAAAAACATCGGGGACAATACCCCTCCACGTTTGAAAAAATCATCAAAAAGGACAATGCCCAATACCGTTATCACAGCAACGAGCCTGCGTTATGCCGTGGGGAATACTTGCTTTCGATTTTGCCGCCTCATCAGACGGACTGGGTGATGTTCATCGCCCTTGAAGATAACGATAAATGGTACGGCTTACACGCAAAATCAAGCGAAGTGGTACGTGAAAAAATCGCCAGTTTTGATGCGCTTATCACTGATTTTGACCACCCACTCAACCAAAGCGATTTAATCTATATCCATTGTGATGACGTCCCCAAACGATTAACCACGCTCTTTGGGGACAAATTAACGCCGACCGATGTGTCGCTTAACGCTATTCCGCCTCAATATGGTCTCAAGCCACTCAATCGCTTTAGTGCTAAATACGGGTTCGCGATTGGGGCGTTAAGCCTGTGCGCCATCGGTGGACTGTTCGCACTGTCTCAATCTGAGCCACCTCCACCACCGCCTGTCAATCCTTGGGAAAGCTGGAGCCAACATTATCTGTCACTGAACACGGCTGAACACGCCCTACAAAGCGGGGCGTTATTAGTCTCATTGGGATGGGGGCTTCCAATTGATTGGCAACTCAAAGGAGTGGCGCAAGTTGGAGATACCATCAACCTCACTATCGAACCACGAGTAGGCGCCAAACAGGCCACCTTGATGGCTTGGCTTAAAAACAGGCCCAATATCACCACGGTCATTGTAGAAGGACAAAACGTACTCCTCTCTATTCCACTAAAAACCAAACAAGAGCCGGTGCTCTATGTGGTAGGCGATTACCATCATCGGCTATACGACAATTTGAGTCGATTGGGGGTAAAAAATATCACCATGGTTAACAGCCCTGGTAGTAACAACACTCAACAATGGACCTACCAATTCTCGTTGTCAGCCACCAATCTCAACATGCTATCAACACTGAGTAAGTTGCTAGAAAACCAACCGGTGTTTATGACCAACTTCACCATCACGGCGCTCACTCCGCCGTTACTTGATGCAACCATGACATTGACCTTAATCGGTCAATGAGGACATTTTATGACACAACCTCTCGATAGAAACCGCAAAATCTTAATTGGACTATCTGCCACCATGATGATTGCAGCGCTCGGCGCGGGCGCATATACCTTTTTGCAACCGACAAACACGTCTGTACTACAGCCGCTAGAGCCCACATTAACCACGGTCACCGATAGCGTGCCCTATCAGTTACCAGAACATGCGATTGAACAGCAACCAGCCTTAACGCAACACATTCAACCACAGCCAATGCAACAAAGCGCACCGCCCACTCAAGCAATTGAGGATTCCATCCCGGCTAGTGCAAAACAGATCTTAAAACTCAGTGAACAAATTCAATTAAGTGAATTGCAAACAGCAGCAGATAAAGCCGCCCTGAACGCGAAAAATGCAAAATCAGCGCTCAGTGGTCAAAGCCCTGCACCTAGCCAACTTGATAACTTATTTGATGACCGTCAACCCAGCGATAAAACCGTCAACGTACTCGATACCGTCAGCATTAAAAGCTTGGTAAGTACAACCGCCGGCGTCACGGGTTACCTCGCTATCGGTAACGAATTAATGCCCATCAAAAAAGGCTCTCGCATTGGCGATATTCGCGTCATCGATATGACCGCGCAATACGTCGATTTATCTCACAAAGGCAAAACGGCCCGAAAATACCTAGGCTCATGATATGGAACAACCACTTAATATCATCATCGATGCAACCTTAAAGACCTGGTACTTTGAGGAGCGAAAAGTCCTGGCATTAACCACAGGGGAGATCATCACCAGTGATTACAATGCCAGTAACTTAAACAAAATCGCAGATTACATTCAACAATCCGAAACGCTCAACAATGGCCAGTACCTCGGGCAACACCTCCCAATCCGCTTGGTCGATCAAACACAAATTGATATCAGATTTAGCGATGTGGTCGCACTACAGCAACACTCAGAACTCAAAGAAGAAGTTCTGAGTGATATTGGTGCTCGATTTAAGCACTTACAACAACGGGCAGTCGATTTAGGCAGTTCAGATATCCACATTGAGTTGTATGAGCATGAGGTGCAGTTCTACGCCCGCGTGGATGGTCGCCGCATCACATTGGCTGAAACCATGCCTGAGCACAATCATGGAGAGCAATTGTTTGCGTATATCTTTACCTCTAAAGCCACCTCAAAAGACGATGATTATGTCGCCAGCAAACCTAACAATGGTCAATTAGAGCAGCTTTTGTTGTGCCCAAGCGATGACGGCAAAACAAAACAGTCTCGATTAACCCTATGGCGAGCCAGTTACATTCCCATTAAAGGTGGCGGCAAGGTGACCCTTCGTTGGTTAAACGGTCAACAATATATTCCCAAACTTGAAAGCTTGGGTTGGACTACTGGGCATATTGCGGCACTAAGGCAATTCCTAAACAGTCCATCCGGCGTGTGTGCGCTCGCAGGTAAAACTGGTAGCGGTAAAACCACGGCTATCGCCTCCATCATCAGTGAAATTCAAAAAGTACGTTCAGTTCATACCTTAGAAGATCCTCCTGAGTTTAACTTAGGCATTCCACAAACAGCCGTTACGGTGGATAAGAATACCGATACTAAGAGCGGTTTTGCTAGTTACTCTAAGGTCCTGCTTCGTCATGACGTGGAAGTTGAGTTACACGGTGAAATACGTGATCACCCAGGCGCAATGGAAGTCACCCGCAAAGGTGAAACGGGGCAGTTGATTTTCACTACCATTCACACCTCAAGTGCGACCGGTATTGCACATACCTTAACTGAACAGTTTAAGGTGCCAGCATCGGTGGTGTCAGCACCTGGCTTAATGGGCATTTGGGCGTACCAAACCCTAGTCAGAACCCTTTGCCCTCATTGCAAACTTAATCATGAGGAAGCCTTAGCGGCTTATGATACGCATGAGTTAGGTGATGAGTGGCTACGGGCAAACGATGCCATTAATACGCTTATTGAACCTGAATACCGCGAAGACGTGATGTGGCGAAACCCCGATGGCTGCGAACATTGCTACGAGGGGGAAAAAGGCCGCACCGCGCTACTTGAAATGATTGTGCTTGATGATGAAGACCGCCACTTCATCTTGAATAAGGATTATCTTGGCTGGCAAGTCGCCTTAGAGACAAAGGGCTACAAAACCGTGCGAGACCATGCATTAAGCAAAATCAAAGGTGGCGAAATCGACCTATTAACTGCGGCTGGTAAGGTTAATCAGCTCATACCGCAATCCTCAACCGACATTTACGCCACCTTTGGCGTATAAGGAGCATTAAATGGGTTGGCAATTTAGCCACAAGAAACAACTTAAGCTTCTCGACAATATCCATCGCCTAACGGCAGCGGGACTCAAACAACGTGATATCGCGGAACAAATTGCCACTTACGGCAGTACAATTGAGAAACGTATCGCCACTGAATTGCTCACCAGCATTGACAGTGGTCATGGCTTTGCGGAGGGACTGAAAAACTGGATTGACCGCTTATCCTGGCAAGCATTAATTGCCGGCGAACAAGCAGGCGATTTAGAAAGTGGGCTTTATAATGCGTTGCTGACACTTCGCACTCGCAGTGCATCAACCAGTGTATTAGCCAAAGCCCTTGCAAAACCCGTATTAGGCGTCAGTTTAATTCTTGCGGCTTCTGCGGGACTTGCGAGCGGGTTGTTTCCCAAATTCGCATCGATGGTGCCGATGAATCGCTGGGATAGCTTAACTGTATACGCCTATGAGTTTGGCTTATTTTGGCAACAATGGGGCGTAATGTTGGGCACGTTCGTAGCCATCAGCTTAATTGCGGTCTCAATCTCATTGCCCTTACTGACGGGGAAGATGAGAAGTGCCATCAACAATTGGCCGATTTACCGACAATACCGGTTAATCCAAACCAGTGCATTACTTTACTCGTTGGGCAACCTAACAACGGCAAAGTACGGATTGCTCGACTCACTGTCAAATATCAAACAACACGCTTCACCTTTCTTGACCTGGCATATCAATAAAATGATAAGTCATGTACATCAAGGCCGCGTTAACCTCGGCGATATCTTGGACACGGGATTACTCAATCCCAGTGAACAATCCACCTTGAAGTTACTCGGCCAAATCGGCAACAACGCCGATATATTGCTACGCAGCGCCGCCATTCATCACGCGATTATCACTGATGAAGTGGATGCACTTAAAAGCATTGGTACTGATGCCATCAAAATCCTTGGCGCCTTAATCGGCGCTCTGATGGGCGCAGGCGTCGGTATGTTAGTCCTAAACATGGCGACAAACATCGTCATTTAACCCCTCAACCCTTTTCCTTTAACCCCTTTAGTCTTGCGCAATACCGCGTTAAGACTGTTTACTATTGAGACAAAAACATGAAAAAGTTACAAAATCAAAACCGCAACACGACCTTCACCAACAAACAACGCGGTGCTTCGACCGTGGATGTCATGATTGCAGCCGGCTTCATTATCGGCGCTATCTTGTTAACCGTCATGATTGTGCCAAAAGTGCAAGATGCCATGACCATTTCAAGCTTCCAGCGTGACGCTTCAACCATTCAAAGTAGTGTACTGCGCTGGAAGAAAGCCCGCTCAAACTACACTGGCGTGACACTCTCTGAAATCTGTAATCAAAACATCTTAACCAAAGGCGGCACCATTTGTGGTACCTCAAACAACGGCCAGGCAACTAACCCATTTGGCGGTAACTGGACGGTACGCGCTAACAGCAACCCTGGTCTATTTGATATCGTGGCCACATTGCCGAACAACCCAGATTCTATTGCGGAAGTGGCTGACACTATGGCACCGATCACTCGTGGTAACTGTCAAAGTGCAAGTGGCTGTGCCACGTTGCAAGCGACGGGCACCACACTAACAATGACCTTCTAAGGAAGCATAATGAAACCATACCAGCGTGGCGCGTCCACGCTGGATCTGCTTATTGCCTTTAGCTTTGCATTAACGTTATGCCTGCTTCTCCTTCCTACCGTATACCGCACACTTGAACTCACAACAAAAGCCCGCGCCTTGAAAAATGACGTGGCTCAAGTCGTACAAGCGAGCAATATCTGGTACGGAAAAGAGATCATGCGGACTCGATGCTTAACATTGCAACACCCGTTAACCATTGGTGCCCTAATGGATGAGGGGTTAGTCGATAGGCAGATCCAAACTCTAGATTGGAACATTGAAGTCACCTCAATAGACAACGACACAAACCCATTGTGGAACAGGCCAACACGGTTCGTTATCACGGTCACCGTACCGGATGAAGGCTTACGAAACGCTATGCACCAAGCCTTATCCCCTCTTTCGGCTGACAATTCAGCATTAATCTTTGATGCCCCAATTCACGCCGATATCGCCAATACACTCGCCATTATGGATCGCAATACAGGATGCCTCGAATGAACCGACAATCACGCCAACGTGGTTTTGTGGGCGTACTTTCCTTTTTAATCGCGCTCAGTTTTCTGAGCCTATTATTTTTGGAATTTGCCACCGCAAAAACACGCGAACAGAAACTATCACAAGCCGCGCCCTTTTATGATCGGATGAAACATGCGGTACAACAGATCAATGCTTATCAAATGGATAAAGTCGCAGGAGGCAACTACACCATTAACGACCTCGGGATTTTTCCGACACATTGGCGGGACTTAGAGCCCGTTTATCTCACACCGTGCTCTGGTTCAGAGCAAAGCAATGGGTACTGCTTACCGCATAACAAAACACCTTGGGACACAGACATGACCATGGAAGTGAGTTATGTCGTAGGCGAAATTGCCTTACCTCAACTCACTATCACAATCCCAATGCAGCCGAATAGCACAGAGTTTGCGCTTGAACGTGACGCGTATATCGGTGCATTGGGCAAGCTACCTGGCGCCAGAATGGACGAAGCACAAAATGCGGTATTACTTGTGGTATCGCGTCTTGATAACGCCATTCAGCATGACGGTGTGGTTAAACGCTCAGGCAATAACTCAACGTTAACCGGCGATTGGGACGTAGGCGGTGAATTTGCCATTACCAACACCAAGGACGTGTTAGTGCGTAACAGTGACGGAACGCAGAGAAACCTTGCTACGGCCGTCATAGAAACCTTTGTGTCTAAACATGGCGACCGCGTTGATAAACCAAAGTGTCCAACGCACCTAAAACCAGATATTCAGGTCGCAATTAAAGGGATTTTTCCGCACAGCAAGCCTAACCAATTTAATGAAGTGAGTATGCAAAAAGCCTACACCACGGAATATGCCAGTCATTGGACTATCGGCTTGGATTACTACGCTATCAATAAAATCAGCAAAGAATGGGTGTTTATGCATGACGGTGAAGTCAGCGTAAGCCTACGTTGTATTTATCACTAACAGGAGAGACAAATGAAAAAATTAACCCTCGCATTCATGACGTTATGCCTTAGTAGCTCGACACTCGCCATGGAGGGCAAGGTCACCTTTGAAAGTGGCACCGCCTCTGCGATACAAAACCTACACGGTAAAACCATTACCCCCGAAGAAACCGCAGAAACATGGAGGAAATATGCTCAGAAACCTGTATCAACAGGCTCGGGCGGCACCCGTTCAGTGGAAGAGTTCTCGTTTGATAGCACTGTGCATGGCACCGACCCGAAAAAGTTACGACCGTTCTCAACTCATATCTGCGCACTTGGGCAGGTTGCGGGGGAGTACTTTAGGGGACTCAAGGCCATTGATGTACGGGTTCAAAAAAATAACTCAGACGGATATTGGTATTACATTGCGGACGGCTACAACTCTCGCAACTACGGTAAAGCCATTTGCTGGAAACCATAAGTTGATTTAAATCAATTTAATTGCAAATTAACTGAACAAGGCGATCCAAACCGATCGCCTATTCATTCAACAATTATTAAGCAAAGCGCGGTTAAATCAGAAATAGATAGATAACGTAAGAGACACGCTTATATTTGCACCAAACGGAAAAAACAATAAGGTTAAAACCCGCGCAACCCAATAACTAAATTTCTATTTTTCAGTCATTTAAAACTATTGACCGCAAAATAAAAGAGGATCACACTAGCCTTAATAACCTTACTTTTATCGGTGTTATCATGAAAAAAACATTATTAGCTTTCAGTATCCTTGCTGCATCCACAGGTGTTCACGCTATCGAAAATGGCACACCGATATCGGCAACGGATTTCCCCAGTCTCGTAGAGATGGATTGTACAGGCACGCTTATTGGTGGCAAGTGGGTGTTGACAGCTTGGCATTGCACATGGGCCGACACTGGCGGCTTACGCCCAGTAAACCTAGTAGGCGCGGAGACGAATACAGATGGTTCCCAATCTTACACACAAGTGGATGCCATTGATGAAAACCGCTTTAACGGCACCGCAAGCGACATTTCGTTATGGGAACTTGCTCGATCACCAGAGGTAGATAAGGTTTTATTTTTATCGAACACCCCCATTGAACGTGATCTGACATCTGAATTTTCCATCTACGGCTTTGGACAAACTAACCAAAAGTTAAATAGTGCAACTTATCAAATTGATAATTATATTCTCGATGATGAAGAATTACTGTATTTAGGCAATGACTTCAAAAACGGAACCATTGCTCCAGGCGATTCTGGCGGTCCAATTTTATTAGACAACAAAATTGTCGCAATTACGAACGGCATTGGTCCAGGAGAGCCACCAGTAGGTACTCCTGGCGACAACTATCATTCAGCTATCGCCACGCGCCTTTCCTACTCACAAGATTGGATCTTAGAGACGGTTAACGCTTGGCACCACCCGACGATTGGAACGGTTGATGCTGGCAAAAGCACAACGATTGAAGCGCAATCATTGCACATGGGCGCCGTATCTGATGATGCATCGGCAAGTGGTGATATTGAGATTGATGTTGCTAATAGCTCATGTTTAAACGGCTTAATTCAACCATTTGATATCTGTACTTACACGGTAACGAGTGAGAACGGTTATGAAGGCACCCTTACATTGGCTGATGGTCAAACCGTCGTGTTTAACAAGGGCAAGTCTAAGCCGGTTACACCTCCGACACCAACACCGGATGAAGGCGGTTCAAGCGGTGGTTCAATGGGCTTTTTATCCTTGCTAGCGCTATTCGGATTCGGTTTATTACGCAAAGGACAATCACGCCATGGTTAAGTCTACTAACCCAACACCCTGTCTTACTCGTAAAGATTTAGTGAAGTATATCGCGGATAGAATGCCGCAACTACCTCCTCGGGATGTGCGTGCAATGGTTGATTTCTTTATCAAAGATATCACCCACCAAGCCCAAGCGGGTAACAGTGTGCTGCTCACGCGCCTTGGTACGCTACAACAAGTTGAGAAAACAGCAAGACCAGGGCGTAATCCTAAAACGCTTGAGCCTTGTGTCATTCCGGCTAGAAAGCGTTTGAAGTTTTCGTTTGTGCCTAACCTGACCCAAAGGAAAGACATTTAATGACTAAAGTGTACATGCAAGACCTCGCAACACATTTAAGTGATGAATTTCGGTTAGATTTTAAGGATGCTGACCAGTTTGTACGCCATGCTCGCGACTTTTTCGTTCAAAGTATTAAAGCAAATCAACGAATTGAAATGAGACGATTTGGCGTGATTAAGTACACCACGCTAAAAGCGGGAACATCAAGAAATCCAGCTACGGGGCAATCTGTAGAGGTAGGCGAAAGAATTAAACCACTTTTCGCACCATCATCTCGCACAACTGAGCAGCTATAACGCTCATTGATATTTAACGTACCTTATAACCAATAAAACAATATGAACGCAGAATTAGAAATCATTGAAGATACGACATTAAAACCTACCACCCCACGTGCCAAAGACGTAGCCGCCTGGTTATGGATGGTCAACAGGGGAACGGTATTGGTTAAGCACTATGGCGAAGAGCGAATTAACGCGCACTTTGCCTCTAAAGAGGCCGCGGAAACTTACGTGACCAACGCGACCAAACCTTAATCAATCAACATAAACCTGCTTCCTTGCAGGTTTATTTTTATAAAAGAACAAGCCTATGCCCGACACCCTAATATACGTACTTCTCGGCGCCAACTTATCACTACTGTTTGCTTGCGCACTTCAATTAATACCCTGTACAAGCATTTATAAAAAGTCGGCTTACCCGATTGAGATGGCATTTCTCAAGGGCCGCATTGACTTTGCGCTGCGACTGCTTGCGACATTCCTAGTGACACTTGCGCCTATTTATGTCTTTGTGCTGATTAGAGAGCTAACAGTGTGGCACTTTGTACTGCCGTTCTTGTTCGCACCTATCATCATCGCCGCGCTATTTCCCATTGAGTTTCAACGAACCATTGATGCAAAACTGGTGTTAAACAAACCGCTTTGGAGTCCTGTTGCAACGGTGCATTTGAAGGAACACTATCAGCGCTTTGACCGTGATACTTATCTTGAGCTCATCGAACTGGTTAAGCTTCTACCCAACAAAGGTGTCACCAAGATAACCATGGCGTCACCTATGTTTTATTACCCTAATGGCGAGTTAAGAAGCTTTAGGTTACTCGAAAAACAATTGTCATATCACAATGCTAAATTAAGCCATTCCCCTGCGCCATGGTTTGGTTGTATTATCGGCAAAATCAGCATGTTATTGAACAAACCTGATGCAAATAGCACAATTAACCTTCGCCAATGGCACATAATGACCATTGATTTAGAGAACAAAAATGACCAAGCCAACTCCACAAGCCCAAGAGTTTATCTATAGTCGCACTCATGGAAGACCGAAAGCCATTACAGACCCAAAGCCTAAGCCTAAAGAAGTTTTATATTACGCTAAAGCCCGAGCGGGTGTTGGTGAGCATTTGGAACGCGTAGCGCTGGCCCGCGAGTTAGGCATACCGCTTAGCGAACTTGAAGACTTTTAGTGTTAATTTAACCGAGGTACATCGATGAACCCTGCGTTCATAACACTCAGAATACTAGGCTGGATAATGATTACATTATTCAGCCTTTCTTTTACCGCTTACGCCTACGGTTACCGCCTCAACACCAGCTCTTCATTTCCGCCCGGTGTATACGTAATTGACTCAATCAAAGCAGAATACCAAACCAATGACTTAGTATTACTCTGCCCGCCAGATAACCACAGTGTTCGCATTGCATTGGTTCGCGGATATATTGGTAGTGGACAGTGCAAAAGCCAAACCACACCGATGATTAAACGCATTGCGGCAACCTATGGTGATAACGTGGTGCTAGATAGCACCATTACAGTTAATGGGCATGAATTACCTTATACGACGATTCAATCACATGACAGCCGACAGAGACCATTAACACCGTTTGCTCTTAATGGTAATCGTCAGTTTCGAATACCATACCAACATGTCTTCGTATATTCAGACTACGCGCCCAGCAATAGCTTTGATAGCCGCTACTTTGGCTTCGTTCCAGTTGAAAACATTCAAGGCACGGTAAAGCCAGCGTTATTATTCGCTGATATACAAGCGTTTATAGAAGTCGTTAATTTAGGGCTGGATAGCTAGGTGATAGAAAAAAGAAGCGGGCCACTATTACCCGCCGCGATGTAAAACGAATAGTGCCTGACAAGCGGTTATTCGCCGATTTTTTTCGCAAAATAGAGATAATCAATGCGTAGAAATTATCATCTTAAAAACCAAATAATATAAGGTTAAATTTCAGCAGTTCTCTAGGGTGACCGCTTCGGTCGCGGAATATATATCGACAACACCTAATCAGCAACACAATTCGTTCAGTAAGCACTAAAAAAGCACCATCTTTTACACAACATCCTAATACAGCACAAGCTCACAAACAAAAAAACACACTACTGTAAAAAAACCAACTCCCTAGTACCCACACGCCAAAGAAGTTAACAATCATGAATAATAAACACGACAACGCCATTAAGGCGCAAACCCGCACGCAAAAAAAAGCCTCGATGTTAATTCCTCTCGGGGCTTTTTCTTTGGCTATTCCGCTTTCATTGCAAGTGGCCACACAACACTTTGCCGCCTCGTTTGCTTATCAAGAGGCACTGGGTAGCAACGTTAACCACCTGTATGCACCTTGGAAAATCATTAGCTGGTTTAAGCAATATCATGAAATTTATCCAGATATGGTTGTTCAGTCTGCGACCATTGGTCTTGCGCCCTTGATGGCAACAGTTGCAGGCGTACTGGCTTATAAACTGCATGAACAAGCAAAACTCAAAGCCAATCACTACCTACACGGCAGCGCTAGATGGGCCAACAAAGAAGACATCATTAAAGCCGGTCTACTGCATGAAGATGATGCGGACACGGGCACTGGCGTAATCGTCGGTGGATGGGTGGATAATAAAGGGAAAATGCACTACCTATGCCATACAGGTGTTGAGCATGTACTGTGTTACGCCCCTACCCGTTCAGGTAAAGGCGTAGGGTTAGTATTGCCCACATTGCTATCCTGGAAACAAAGCGCCCTCATCACGGATTTAAAAGGCGAGCTTTGGGCACTCACAGCCGGTTACCGTAAGCACATAGGCCAACACGTTCTCAGGTTTGAACCCGCGAGCCGGACAACGGCTTGCTGGAACCCGCTTGACGAAATTCGTGTCGGCACTGATTTTGAAACCGGTGATATTCAAAACCTTTGCACCTTGATTGTGGACCCAGAAGGCAAAGGAATGACATGCCACTTCCAAAAAACCAGTTTTTCATTACTCAGTGGTTTGATAGCCCACGTTATCTACAAATGCAAACAAGCAGAAACCATTGCTACTCTACCAATGGTTGACGCCATCCTATCCTCGCCTAACCGCAGTATCGGTGAGCTATGGACTGAAATGGTGAGCTTTGAGCACTATAAGGCGACTGATACCGAACCTGGACGACAACACCCTCTCGCCGCTGCGGCAGGTCAAGATATGATTGACCGTGAAGAGCGCGAAGCTGGCTCTGTACTTTCATCGGTGAAAAGCTACTTAGTGCTTTACCGTGACCCAGTGGTTGCAGCTGCTATCAGTAAGTCTGATTTCAAAATCAAAGACCTGATGAATAGCGACAAACCAGTCAGCCTTTACATCATTACTCAACCCGTTGATAAGGACCGACTCAAACCGATTATTCGTATCATGATGAACATGATAATCCGGTTGCTAGCTGACGGCTTAACGTTTGAGAACGGAAGGCCAAAAGCCAACTACAAGTTCAAACTGCTTGGCATGATTGATGAATTTCCATCACTGGGTAAGCTGGATATTTTGCAAGAGTCATTAGCATTCGTGGCAGGTTACGGCATTAAGTTCTATTTGATTTG
>NZ_JAKILT010000079.1 GCF_023283535.1 Shewanella sairae
ATGAGTTTTACGTGGTTTATTTGTTTTCATAAGTACCTCAATGGTGATTGTACTTACTTAGTGGAGTGTCTAAAAGTAGTGGCAGGGATCAATCTTGTGCGTAATAGCTTAGAACATGGCACTGAAAGCGTCATCATTAATCAATCTAAGACAAAAATTGAAATAATTAACTCAATGTCTCCGCATAATAGTAGTGGTTTTGGCTTAGGTTTGATGCTGGTTGAACGCTTAGCAAAGCAATTGAACTGGAATTATTACTTGATTAGGGATAACAATCAATTTCGCGCCACACTGTTTGTAAAGTATTGAACTTAATTAAATGAAAAGGCTAAGCAGTCACTTTATTGCTTAGCCTTTTTTGTTAATTATCATCGATGATTTTTTTAATTTACTAGCTAAATCTAATAATAGAAATTTTTTGACATAGTTTTGACGTATTAATATTTTTAGATTTAATTATTTGACGAATATTTCACGTTGGATATAAGATATTTTCTAAAGTTTTTATAGTTTTTCTAATGTTTACTTCCTAAAACCACAGTAATGACTAAAAAGAGTATAGATAGAGATAATGCTCACAAAGTCTATTTGATGATTGTTTAATCTGTTGTTGAATTTACTATTTAGGAACAGCATATGAAAAAGCAACTTATTACAGCACTTTCTGTTTTTCTCGTTGCCCCTGCAATGTCTGCGACTTCTGTCGATATTGGCTATAAAGCGTATACCTCAGAAACTAAAGATGACAATGGTGGTGCTTATGATCAGCCTTTTGTTAAGTTAACTCATTTTAATAAGGCTGATTGGGGCACATTACTCGCTTATATAAAATTGGAAAACCCGGGAGAAGTGCAGGATGCCCAAGATGATAAGCAAGGAAAGTTAACCGTAAAATCTTTGGTGATTGTCGATAAGCAAATTGGTGACTCAAGCTATAACTATTGGGCACAAAACTTCCTTTCATCTAATCGCACTGTAATGGAAGACAACTTGTATCTTGGTGTTACGACAAACCGAAAGTATGGCGATCTATTTATTAATACCGGTATTGGTTTGAATTATTCGGCTGCTAGCTTTTCTCCTACAGGTGCAAATTTTGACGGAATAAGCGGATACGCTGCAGTGATTAATGCGAGCTACCCATTTTCAGCTTTTGGCTTAAAAAACGCATTATCAGTTAATTATGAAGGTCAGTTTGACCGTGATGAAGATCATATGAACACATTAGGTTACGACAGTTATGGTCATCAGATAATCACAACCCTTAAAACCAGTATTACCGACTCTTTTTATACCAAATTGCATCTAACGCATTTCGATAGCTGGGGCGCAGCGCCTAATGACGGCATCGAATATGGCATTGCTGTTGGTTTTAGCTTTTAGCATTTGATTGAAATAATAGGAATTTAATCGTGATTAGAAAAACAATAATTGCTAGTGCTATTTTTGCACTAACCGTGGGTTGTTCTGTACAAGATTCTGGAACAGTTGTTACAAGTGAAGGCTCTGCTTTTGGTAAGCATGGTGAGATAAAAGTTCAAACTTCCACTAAAGATGGTCAATTAGTCGACATCAATGTTATTCAACAGAAAGAAAACAAGGTATTAGCTGCCTCTGTTTACACTGAAATGAAAGATGACATGATTAATCAAAACACTACTGAAGTTGATGCTATCAGTGGTGCAACAGTAACCAGTAAAGCTTTTAAAGAAGCCGTAGAAAGCTCATTGGCTGCTGCAGGAGTGACCTTGGTTGCTGGTTTAGCTAAGGCGAAAGATGTTAATAAAGAAGTGATTGCCACAGAGCAAAACTTTGATGTTGTGGTTATTGGTTCGGGTGGTGCAGGCCTTAGCGCTGCGATCACTGCAAAAAATGCTGGTGCAGATGTCGTTATTATCGAGAAAATGCCAACAGTTGGCGGTAATAGCCTTATCACCGGCGGACAAATGAATGTACCGGGTAACTGGGTGCAAAAATCAATGGGGATTGAAGATAGCATTGATATTTTCGTTAAAGATACGCTAAAGGGAGGCGATTACTTAGGTGATCCAGAAATGGTTCAACTTATGGCTGAACAAGCGCTGCCAGCTGCAGAGTGGTTACGTGATTATATTAAAGTCGATTTCTATCAAGACCAATTATTCCAGTTTGGCGGACATAGTGTTAAGCGTGGTTTGATCCCAAGAAACCATACTGGTGCCGAGTGGATCAGCAAGTTTATGGCGAAAACAGATGAGCTTGAGATCCCAATTCATACTCGTACAACAGCCACTGCTTTAATTCAGGATCAAAATGGTCGTGTGATTGGTGTTGAAGCGGAGAAAAACGGTCAAAAGATCACTTATATGGCTGATCGTGGTGTCGTCATGGCGACTGGCGGTTTCGGGGCTAACGTCGCTATGCGTACTAAATATGTGCCAGAACTAGACACCCGTTACGGTACGACAAACGCTCGAGGGATTATGGGGGACGGTATTGTGATGGCTGAAAAGTTAAATGCCAAGACGCACAATATGGAGTCAATCCAAACATACCCAATTTGCCATACTGACACCGGTGTTATCTCGTTAATCGCAGACTCTCGCTTCTTTGGCGCGATAGTGGTGAACAAAGAGGGTAACCGTTTTGTTGAAGAGCTTGAACGTCGTGACGTAATTAGTCGTGCTATTTTAGCGCAAACTAACCAACAGGCTTATGTTTTATGGGGCAGTGAAATCGAAGAAATTGCTGAAACAGTTAAGGTTCATAAAGATGAATTTGCTGAATTAAATCGTAAAGGCATGATGTTTAAAGCTGACTCGATAGAAGAGTTAGCAAGTAAGTTTGGCGTAGATAAGCAGGCATTATTGGCTCAGGTTGACCGTGTTAATCAATTTGCTAAATCAGGTAAGGATGGTGAATTTAACCACCGCGGAGGGCTAAAGCCAATCATGAAAGCGCCTTTTTATATGCTAGTTGCTAAGCCATCTGTTCATCACACTATGGGTGGCTTGATGACAGACACTAAAACCCGTGTACTGGATACCAAAGGTCAAGTTATCGATGGTTTATATGCTGCAGGTGAAGTGACAGGTATGACCCACGGTTCTAACCGTTTAGGTGGCAACGCAATTACTGATATTACCGTTTTTGGTCGTATCGCAGGTAAAGAAGCTGCTGCACACTAAATTGCGCTAGCGTGTAATCAAAGTGTCGTTCACATGAGTGAGCGGCACTTTTTTATTCGTCAAATCACTCTATTTGAACCCTAATTAAAGGTGCTCGATGAACATGCATAAATTTTTATACTTATTGCTTTGCTTATTTGTACCTCAAGTATGGGGCATGACTCAGAATATACATTTTAGTGGTGAAACAATGGGGACAACTTACTCAGTGCAGTTGGACTTAACCAATATAGATGTAACAGCAGAGGAGCTAAAAAGACGGGTTGAGCTTGAGTTAGATAAGGTAAACCAATCTTTATCTGTTTTTAATGAAGACTCTGAAATTACTCGAGTAAACCGATCGACTTCTAAAGAGCCTATTACTCTATCAAATCGACTTTATGATGTGCTTGAGATTTCTAAACAGGTTTCACTGCAAACAGATGGCGCGCTGGATATTACGCTTGGGCCCGTGATTGAGTTTTGGGGATTTGGGGTTAAGCCTAGGGAGCTTAAACAAAAGGACCGTGGACAACTGGAGTTAGCTCGTTCAAAAACAGGCATGGATGGATTCGCATTAGGCGCTGATAAGCTCGAGAAAATCATTCCTAGCTTAACTATTAACCCTTCCGCTGTCGCGAAAGGGTATGGCGTAGACCGTGTGGCAAATGTACTCTCTGAGGCTGGAGTCAATCGTTATCTTGTCGAAATCGGTGGAGAAATAGTGACTAAGGGCGAAACGGCAGAGGGGAAATCATGGAAAGTTGCGATTACTCGACCTGAAAAGCTCAGTTTGCAATTTCAGCAGGTGGTTGGCTTAAATAATATGGCAATTGCAACCTCTGGCAGCTACGTCAACTATATCGAAACAGCAGGGCAAACATTGAGCCATATTATAGACCCAGAAACGGGGATGCCGATTAAAAATACGGTAGTGTCTACTACGGTATTACACCCTCAATGCGCTGTTGCGGACGGCTTTGCGACAGCTTTTATGGTGCTGAATTTAAATCGTTCAATTGAAATAGCCAACCAGCTAGGTTTAGCTGTGATGCTAATTGAGAAAACCGAGCAGGGGTTTAAGGCGCATTTTAGTCATGCAATTTATCCATACTTGTTAAACCATAGTGGCACTCAAAATGGAGTTTAACCAATCGCTAAGGTGCATCGTTATATTTAGCGCCGTAGTAGCAATATGCTCTGGTTCAATGTTGATAGGGTTAATGCTTGTTGGCTAAGTGGATGAATATTTACTGTTATTTAAAATATAAAGGCCCATATGCTGAGCCTTTATAATCGAGCAGTATTAACACTTAGAGAAGCTATTTAAGCTTGAAAACGGTTTTGCAGATAATCAAATACGGCGCGAATACCGAATGCTTCACCGCCTACTGGGCGACCTGGAAGTTTGCGCACGTTGTATGCCATAACGTCAAAATGGCTCCAGCTAATGCCTTTATCAACAAATTCTTCTAAATATAGTGCTGCGGTAATTGCGCCGCCAAACGGGGTTTTAGCGCAGTTAGCGAGATCGGCAATATCACTACCTGTTAAGTCAAGGTAGGGTCTGTGCAGTGGCATACGCCAAACTGGGTCATCGACTTTTAAACCTGATGCAGTAAAGCCGGCAGCAACGTCTTCATCATTACTGAAGAAGCCCGGTAGCTCTGTACCTAGTGCAATGCGCATTGCGCCGGTAAGCGTAGCAAAGTCTATCACTAGCTCTGGTTTATCGTTATTGGCTTCAGCTAATGCGTCACATAGTACTAGGCGACCTTCAGCATCGGTGTTGTCAATCTCAACCGTAATACCTTTACGCGTGGTAATAACATCACCTGGTCTAAAGGCATTAGCCGATACTGCATTTTCAACTGCTGGTACCAGTACGCGTAACCTTACTGGTAAGTTATGCGCCATAATCAGTTGAGCAAGGCCAATAACATGGGCTGCGCCACCCATGTCTTTTTTCATTAAGCGCATGCCTGAAACCGGTTTTATATCGAGCCCGCCCGAATCAAAACACACACCTTTACCAACAAGGGTCAGTTTAGGAGCAGATTCATCGCCCCAAGTTAGATCAATCAAACGCGGCAAGTTTTCGCTGGCGCGGCCAACCATATGGATAGTGGGATAGTTTTGCTCGAGTAGTTCATCACCAATAATTTGTGTGATACTTGCGCCAAACTCTGTAGCCATTTCAGTCATTACATCACCAAGATGCTGCGGCATCATATCGGCTGCAGGGGTGTTGACTAAGTCACGCACTAGCGACACTGAGCGGATAAATTTATTGGCTTCATCTGCCTGCGCTTGCGTTGGTACAACAAGTTGCGGCAAGGCTTTATCATTTTTTTTGTAGCGGTCAAATTTATATGCACCTAGTCCCCAGCTAAAAGCAGCCGTTTTTACCTGGGCTTCGCCAGCATTAAGTACATATTGGCCTGCGGGTAGTTGGTTGGCTAGTTCACCACAAAGCCAGTATGAATCGTCACTGTTACTGACAAAAATAACCTGCGCTAATTCACCGTCAGCGTTAGGAATAAGGCTTAGACCTTGACCTTTAAATTGAGTGCTAGTGAGCCAGTTTTGTGTTTGCGGGGCTTGATCGGCTAGCCATTTTGCAAAAGTATCGCTATTAAAAATAGATAAAGGGGTGCCTGAAGCACCGGAGATAATAAGGTTGCTCATGTAAGGACTCGTATTGTTATTAATAATGAGAATAGCTTGCACAATAGAGTAACAGGCCTTGCGATTATGAGAAAGGTAACAAGGGCTTATTTTGAGAGCTAATTAAGGTTGGTTTTCAGACTAGAGGTGTCGCTGAGGTAGTGGAAATTTTTAGTCGTGTATGTGTTAATTGGTATTCAAAGTGATGAGCTTTTGAAGAACTTGAAGAGGCTAAAGCTGGATAATTGCTAGTTAAACTTAATTACTCAGAAGTTGACTCTAGTTTCGCTTTTATTGCATCGCGGCGAATATTGGCCTTACGTTCTGACATATTGTTAAACGAGCTAGGAAGTACGTCGACGCCAACTATTTGGCCAAGCTTAACCACTAACGGAATCGTGATGGGAGCAAAAGGTAAGACGGCAAACATGCCAAGACCTAAACCTTTTAAGAGATCGGCAAACTGCTTATTGGCCTCAGTCAGTTCTTCTTTTGAAGCTTGCCTACAGGTATAGCGCTTATAGGTGACTAACATATCTTTAGTTTCCTGCTTTTCTTGTGCAAGCGCGTCCTTCAACACTAACATGTCGCGTTTTAGGCGCAGCCAAAATCGGCGTCTTCCAATACGGAACACGCGAACAGGGGCTTTATGTATGTGACTGTAGATTTTCATGAAGGGCGATTGTGCCACAGTCGACACATTAAACCTAACCTCAAGCGGGGATTAAAAGGTAATAAAGTGTCAACTGCGGGCTAAAGCAGCATTTACTCGCTTGATTAGCCTGCGCGTAAACTTAAGATCTCGCTAAGCACAATCGGTTCTGGGTAGCGACAAAACGCCGTGTCTTTTTGATCAATGGCGTAAATAGACATGCGGTCAGCCAGTTCATTGCCTTCAATCCCCACGTGGGCAGCAACATGCTGAATATTAAGCTTATCTTTTAATGAGTCATATAGCGCATGGGATTGCTGAATGATATCTAAATTTTTGATATCGCCAGCAACTTTACGTTTCCAACCTTTGGTTTTCCAGCCATAAGCCCAGTTAGTGATACAGTTGATTGAGTACTGCGAGTCACTTAATATTTGCACCGTAAGCCCTTGTTTAAGTGCTTTTTCAGCCAGTAATAGGGCTTGATGCAAGGCATTTAATTCAGCGGAGTTGTTGGTGCCATTGGCGTTATAAAGGCCATAATAAAGCTCGGTTAATTTAGCGTTTAGATAGACTGCTACACCAGAACCCGCTTTGCCTGGGTTAGGCTCGCAGCCGCCATCGGTAAAAATGGACACATCACAGCGGCTAAGATCGATATCTAAACTCGCTTTCGGCGCGGTTTTAGCTTTGGCTGGGCCTGAGGCTGGTTTTTTAGCACTATTACCATAGTTGGTGCCATAGCTTGGCGCGTTGGCAAATGCCGCTTTGGCTTCAGCTTCGCTTGGGAAGGACTTATATTTAGCCTGTGGAAACTTATCAACGAGTTTCTTGGTGTAATCCCAGCTGGTAAAAATACCGGTTTCACGGCCAGCCCAAACTACGTAATATTTTTTAGCCATAAGGCGTATATCCTAAATCTTTATAAAGAAGATGATTACAACTTACCGCTGTAATCATTAAATAGTTATTGGCTTTTTTTGCAATGGGCAAGCAAATCGACGAAGAACTGAGAGCCTTTGCGCTCGGCAAAAGCTATATTGCGCTCCGGAATGGTCTCTGGCTCATCGTAAGTGGCTAATGCCAACTCCATACTGGCCTCACGAATAATATGCAGCGTTGGGTATGGTGAACGGTTAGTGTAGTTTGCCGCTGAGTCTTGAGCTTCATCTTCAAAACAGTAGTCGGGGTGGAAGCTGGCTAACTGATACTCGCCTTCATAACCTTGTTCTATGAGAAGGTCATTAGCAATATCGACTAAATCTAAATATAGGTAAAAGCCTTCAAAACCGCGCGGTAAAATAAACAAGGTGGTTTCTATGTCTTTATTTTCATCTAAGTAAATACACTCGTCGACCAGAGCTTGCAGTACATCTTGCATACGTGATTCATCAATAACGGCATAGCGAATACTCGCACGCTCGATTTCACGTCGTGCAAAGGGGCAAATGTTATATTTCATAATCACTTGCTTAACCCAGTTTTCGGTTTCTGTTGCGTATGCTTGTAATTCGGGATCGATAACCTGAGTCATTTGGTACTGCCATTGGAGAGTTATGGCCGGATCATAGGCAGGATCGACAACACAAGCAAGAGCGCCATGGTGACATTGAATATTTTCTGTTGTCTTTGGTTCTTTAGTAATCGCTTTAATGCGACGCCAAAGCCTAGCCATACAAAAGCACTGGGCACAGCAATAAAAAAGAACACTAAAGCGATGGTGAACACTTGTGGTGTAAGCGCTTGGCTCATCGTTGTAAAGGTGGCGACAGCGCCAATTCCCATGATCCAAGCCTTAGGGTTTACCCACTGAAATGCAGCCGCTTGTAAAAATGACAGCGGAGCCGCAGTATCTTTACCGTTCATTTTGGCACTGCTGTTAGCTATCAACCAAGCGAGATATAGCATATAGCTAATGCCAACATATTTGATGATGCTATGCAGTAGCGGATAGGTTTGAAATACAGCACTAAGACCTAACCCAATCGCCAGTACCATAGTGGGAAAGCCGATGCAGATCCCTGATAGGTGAGGTAGGCTACGTTTAACACCAAAGTTGACCCCTGATGACATTAACATGATGTTATTGGGCCCAGGTGTGATCCCCGATGAAAAGGCGAATAATGCGATGGTTAAAATCAATTCCATAGTCAAACTCAAAAGTTAGTGCAGCAACAGCATAGTTAGCCATCTTAGATTATCGATGCATAAATAACAGCTAATCTACATCATAATGAGGCATTCTAACGTTATCTATACACGAGGGTAATAGTAATATGGCTGGGCTTCAGCTCTAGCTTGACAAGATAATAAGTCATACCTTTTTGTTATATAAAAAATCATAAAACGGTAGTGGTGATTTTTTACTCGTTTTTGATGGTTTTTTATTCACGCTCTAGCGGTTATTTTGGTTAAGTAGTGGTAATTTGACGCTTTTATATTATGCCATCAAAAATACTATTCAATAGGGATTTGCACTACTAGAGTATTGGTCTGCAGTATTGTTTTTTCATTCAATTGAATTCTCAGTTTTAATGGGTGCATTTGATTAGAGTCTACTTATGCTGCGGTGTTTCTGCTATTTACCTTTTTACATGCTGCCATCTGTCTTTTCTTAAATTTATAGCCTCTCATAAGAGCAGGAAGGCCTAAGCGTTTAGCGAGGGTTTTCAGTTAACTCGTTTCTTTTTGCCATTTATTTGACCCTTGAATGTTCATTCAACAGCTTGATGCAATTTATTTTCTGCAGAGCAGAAAGGTTAATTTTTGCACTTGATTATGAATATTGTATAAATTATAAATTAAACGTCTTTTGTTAACAAAAGATTAACAATCATAAAAATAATACAATTAAAGACACGGCGTTTAACGCTCATCATCGTCAGTTTATCGCTTCTTGCAGTTAGGTGGTTTTACGACGCAGCCGTGCATAATTTGGAGTCAAACATGTCAATTAAATCATCAGTTTCATTGCTTAAACGCAGCCCGTTTAAGATCCATGCTATCGCTCTGGCTTGCAGCGCTGTTTTATTACCAGGCGCGGCACTTGCAAAAGGGGAAGTTGCTCCAACAGCAAAACAGTCTGCTAAACCTGCACATGGAAAGGCGACAAACAATCGCTTTGAAAAGGGCGCTAATATCCCAGGTCAACAAAAAGGTGCGGATAATAGCCAGCGCCAGCAAGCACCAAAGAGTAAGCCTGTAAAAAAGATTGAAGGGCCAATGGGCGCAATAGGCCCTGCAGCAGAAGCTGAAGCAAATGAGTGTAGTAGTGAACTTGCAAACTTAAGTGGGCAAGCGTTATTTGATTTTGTCAGGCAAGCGGATATTTCGTGTATTTCTGAGCTTTACTCTCGAAACGATGCAGCGTCTGTTGCCGCTTACCAAGTTGAAAATGTTGTTTCTGTCGCTAATCAGGCCAAGAATATTGCAGCAAGTTACGATAGCCGCAGTGGATCTGAAATGCGTAACTTGTTCTATTTTCTACGTGGCGCATTTTACATTGAGTTCTACAACGACGACTTAACTTATAGCGATACTCAAGCTGCAGACGCGCTATATTCAGTTCTGCTTGAATATGCAAAAAATCCTCACTTATTTGATCTAAGCCAAGATGCTGGCGATACCTTGTCTGAGTTTTTCACTTCTTGGTCTAGTGCGGATCATATTTTAGAAAGTGTGCCGGTTATCACCGACTATTTGCAGCGATTTGATGCGAACTTTTTAGCAAGTAACCGCCATCGCGCGGCGTTAACGAGTGCGTTAACCACGCTTTACTATGGAAGTTGGGAAGAAGACTACAACAAGAAAGCCATGGAACATGGCGACTTGATTGATGCACTGCTGAATATTGCGACTAGTGATTACATTATTAATTCAGCTTATCAATATGAATCAACAGACGCTTTTCATGAGTTTGGTCGTTTCTATGAATATCAACAGTACTGGGATCTTCCGCAAAGCCTAAAGACACGTTTAAACGATGGCGTGCAGTTATATATGGGCAAGTTTGAGCGTATGTCTGCTGAATGGGCTGATGGTGCAGGCTACCTAGATTACTACAACCCAGGAGAGTGCGAGCAGTTTGGTATTTGTGGCTGGGAAGAAGAGCTTGAGCAAACGGCTTTACCGATTAACTATAACTGTAGCGATACCATCTATATTCGTGCGCAGCAGCTAACGGATAATGAGTTACAAGATTCATGTGATCTCATGGGCGCTGAAGAAACCTTATTTCACAATGTATTGGCAACGGGTTATCAACCGGTAGCTGATGACTTAAATGAAAGTCTAGAAGTGAATATCTTTGATAGTTACGCAGACTATGCGCAATACGCTGGTGTTATTTTTGGGATTAGTACTGATAACGGCGGTATGTACTTAGAAGGTACACCATCGCAGGAAGGTAATCAGGCAAGATTTATTGCTCATGAAGCAACTTGGACTGAAGACATTTTAGTTTGGAACCTCAAACATGAATATGTGCATTACCTTGATGGTCGTTTCAACCTTTATGGTGCATTTAATTATTTTGATATCGATACCGGTAAGTCAGTGTGGTGGTCTGAAGGTTTAGCTGAATATATTTCTAAGCAAAACCGTAATGATGGCGCAATTGATTTAGGTCGTTCACAGGCTTACAGCTTGAGCGAGATTTTATCTAACACATATAATAGCGGCTCAGAACGTGTGTATAGCTGGGGTTATTTGGCGGTACGTTTCCTATTTGAAAATCACAGAGACGATGTCGATGCTTTATTGGTTCTTGCTCGTGGTGGTGATGCTGCAGGCTGGCTGGCTTATATCGACAATACTATTGGTCAGAATTACAACAGCGAGTGGAATACTTGGTTGGCGTCAGTGAGCAGTAATGATGACACGATAGATACCGGTATTGTTGTGCCAGTGGACTCCGATGGTGATGGTGTTGCTGATAATCAAGATGCATTCCCCAATGATCCTACTGAAACACAAGATAGTGATAACGACGGTGTCGGCGATAACGCTGATGCTTTCCCTAATGATGCTACAGAGACGACAGATACAGACGGCGATGGCTATGGCGATAATTCAGATGTTTTCCCGAGCGACCCGACTGAATGGGCTGATTCCGATGGCGATGGCATAGGTGATAATGCTGATACCGACGGTCCAATTGATCCGGTTGAAAACTGCGGTGTGGCAACCATAACAGATGGTAACCTCACTAAAGAGCAAACGGAGTGTGTTGCAGGACGAGATATTAACTACTTTTATACTTATATTGATGAAGATAATACGCCGCTTTATATATCAACAGCTGGTGGTAGTGGAGATGTTGATGTGTACTTCAATCAAAGTATTTGGGCTAAGCCATCTGCTTATACAGATAAGGCAACAACAGCAGGTAATAATGAGCAATTAGCGGTAACGGCAAATCGTGGCTGGGTTTATATCAGTTTAGTGGCGAATGCTGAGTATGAAGGTGTCAGTCTAAATGTGAGTCTGACTGATGGTGGTGATACAGGTACAGACCCTGTAGCGGTTGCCGATGCTTGTGCTACGCAATCACCATACAGCTATGGCGGTGTTGAGTTTGGTGAAGCAGTTTGCATTGCAGATGGTCACTCAAGCTATTACTTCTATGTGCCTGCAAATACTGCTGAGGTAACAGTTGCAAGTGGTCACGGTAGTGGCGATGTTAACTTGTACGGCAATAGCCAAACTTGGGCTGGACCTGACTCATTTGAAGTTAAATCTGAAAACCAAGGTAACGTTGAAAAATTAACGATTAGTACACCTGCTGAAGGTTGGTATTACATTAGCGCAGATGGCGCGCCATCAAGTACTGGTGTAAGTTTAGTGGTCGATATTAAGTAAAGTTCTACAGCCGATTATTGATATCGGGAAAGTCAAAGCCGGCTCTGTTGAGTCGGCTTTTTTTATTTTTAGCGTCACTAATTCAATCGTATTTAGAATTATTACCTGTAAACCGATTATATGAATAATGTCACTAATAGCCAGATAAGGTCGACAGTAAATGCTAGTCAGGTTAGGTTAATGTTTAGGCTGTTACTCTAAAGCTCTACATTAAGAGGGATTTTGCACATATGATTAAAAAATATATCTCAGTAGTCTTCATGGGGTTGTTTCTAATAACTGCATGTAGCTCAACCGATAGTTTAGAGCAAGCTTCTGCCACCCGTACTACCATGGTTATTAGTGGTGATCTTAGTGGTTTAAATAACCATTCCAAAGCATTTTCTTGGCACCCAACCATGTTTACGGTACATGCTAGCGATGGCGTAGATAGTGAAGCAGTGGTTAAGCATATGCAAAAAGCCATTACCAAAGTGATGCTAGATAAGGGGTATCACTTAGCTCAAGCTCATGAAACTCCTAGCGTGCTGGTGGGCTATGGTTTAGCACTTGAGTCAGAAATGAGCGATAAAGAGATATTAAAGAAAGCGGGGTTAGTTGCTGGGCTTTCTACCGCTGGTGTTGATGATAAGTATGAAAAAGGCTCGGTATTAGTCGCTTTATTTAACCCCAATAGCCCGATGCCAATTTGGCGAGTATTAGCTCAAGGTTTTGCTGAGTTAGATAAAAGTCCTGAGCAGCGTGAGCAAAGGTTCGAGCGTCTTTTATCTAGAATGCTTAAACCGGTACCTTTTCTATAATATTTTATACTTTATTTATTGTTGGTTAAGTGGTTAAAAAAATTACCTCTTTACGTGTCACTAGTTATTTCTGCATAAAAAATGTTCACTAGCTCTAGGTTTTGTCTATATAATGCTCACTTTAGGTGTGATTGCGAACAGGGCGTTAACTTATTTGAAGTGAGGTGTAGGTAAGTGGAATTGCTTATTGGAGTTATATTATTGTATTCAGGTTATTTTTTAGGTGGTGTGGCTTTTAGGGCTGGGCTTCCTGTTAAGCGTTGGGCACTTGCTGGAGTATTGTTAGGCCCAGTTGCATTTCCTTTGCTAAATTCACATAAGCAATTGGCTTATCGCAAAGCAATGGGTAGGCATGGAAGAATGATAAAAATATAGGTGTTTGCTTTCAATCCTAGTTTAGTTTTTGCGTTAAACAGGGCTAAGGCTGACTTGCCAAAAAGATTACAGGTAAACTTGTAGTGCTATTTTATCGCAATCGTAGCTGCCTCATTAGGAAAAAAGGAGCAATTAAGCTCCTTTTTTGGTTTATCAGTTTAATAATTCCACCATGCTTTGGCAGGCGTCACTCTTAGTTGGTTTAAGCCTTCTGGTAATGGAACTTTTTTGCGTGTAGGTTTTGTTAATCCAAGAAACATCATCAATGAGTTTAGCATCATTACACCTCTCAATTTTACCTATGCTTTTTTAGTCCAATCTATCTCCACCAACCTTTGGCTGGTATGACTTCTAGTGTGTTAAGCCCCTCTGGGAGCTGTACTTGCTTACGTTTTTGTTTCTCAATACCAAAAAATTTAAGAATCAAACTAGGCATTTTCAATGTCCTTAACTAAGCAGTGATCGTATCAGCGGTATACTTAATGTTTGGAATGCCGGCGGTATACTTAATGTTTGGAATGCCGGCGGTGTACTTAATGTTTGGAATACCAGCAGTGTACTTAATGTTTGGAATACCAGCAGTGTACTTAATGTTTGGAATACCAGCAGTGTACTTAATGTTTGGAATACCGGCAGTGTACTTAATGTTTGGAATACCAGCAGTGTACTTAATGTTTGGAATACCAGCAGTGTACTTAATGTTTGGAATACCAGCAGTGTACT
>NZ_JAKILT010000080.1 GCF_023283535.1 Shewanella sairae
ATGAAAGTTCACTTATCAAATCGTGGATAAACAACAAAGATGATAATACGTCTGCGATTGAAACCTTAGAGAAACCCGATATGCACCATACCCCTTATTTCGACATCAATATCAAACCACAAGATAATCCACTGTACCAAGAAGACGGCCAATTTAGACTGTCATTGTATGGCAAAGCCATCGCTACAGAACTGAACCAATACACTGAATCCGTTGCAAAGCATATACTCGGCCAACCTAACATGAGTAAATCAGACAAGGATTATTTGGTGTTTGGTAGTGGCGATTCTCATATCAAAATATCCCTAACTGGCGAGTATCGAGGCTTCTATCGAGACTGGACAACAGGCGATAGAGGCTCACTTATCAACCTGATCGCAGATACGCAAAATATCTCTTTTAAACAAGCTGTATCACAAGCGCAGCGTTTTTTATCTGAGCCTGAAAAATTCAATTTAGTTAAAAATGAAAACCACGAAAAACTATTAAACACGCTCACCAAACAAATGAGCCAATTTAAAGAACGTGCAACGGAATACTTTGAAAACGGTAAAGATATTGAGGGAACCCCTGCACAGGCTTATTTAGAACGATTTAATACCAGTGATACGCCAATTTCAAATCACAGTGAATTACGCTATCACGATAATGTATATTCATCAGATTCAAAAACAACGCACCCTGCTTTAATTTCCAAATTAAGCAACAACCAACAAGGATTGGAAGCCGCAGAAATCACTTATTTAACTCAAGACGGTGAACTCGCCAACCTAAAAACACCTAAGCGTCTAATGGGAAATAAATCCACACACTCAGTTAATATCCACGAGGGCAGCGCGAACATCAGTGTTATATCTGTAGGCGTTGAACAAGCCCTATCATTTAATAATGATAATAAGCATGACGTAGATATTATCGCCGTCAATAACGTTCACGACTTACGCACAGTAGACATGAGTGCGTTACGTGATGAAATAATTATTATGATGGGTAGCAATAAGCCAAATGAAAAACTCACAACAGAAATTGTTGATAGAATGGCAGAGCGTGGATATAGCGTATCCATTATTAACGACACGATAAATAATCTTACCCACAACGACCAGCAACCAGAACAAACGGCCAATGATATTGCCAACGATAAAATCACCGAACTCACTCACCACGAACAAATTAAACATACCGAATTAGAACAACTTGCCAAGGAAATATTATCCAACAATGAACACCCACTACCTGATAATGATTCGCCTCAACTCAACGCGAAACAATCAGACGCAATAAGCGATAAAGAAAATAGTGCTATGGAAGCATTTGAACGCGCATCTATTCCTGACAAACAAATCAGTAAAGATGAACGCTCAATGGAATATGACGAACTCACTAAATAACAAAGGCGGCCAATTGGCCGCCTTTTTTTTTATTCTGATTTTGCAGTATCCATATATTCTTCAACTTGTTCTTTCGCACGCTCTTTCGATTTAGCCGTGCCATTTCTCACCTGCTCAATAACTTGTGTGTTAGTGCTTTTGCTACTGTCAAATGAGTTTAAATAAGTCTGCTTTAAGATCTCCTGATTCTCTTTACCCGTCAACAAAATCTCCTCTAGCAACTCTCTATTGGTTCTTGCATCGCTTGCCTCTGAACGCTCCTTAATCATCAGAGCAAACTCCCAAAGTTCACGCCCAACTTCTGCCAACGTCTTATCATCAGACTTTAGTCGTTCAGCCTCAAGTCTCTTATAAAGTCCATCGGCACACGGAACTTGTACGACTCTGTTTTTTGCCATGTTTCACCTCTTTTTAGATTTTTAGGCGTATTATAATCATAATAACACCCCTAAAATTGTTATTATGATTATATTAACCTTGTTATTATAATCATAATACACTTTTCCGTGTCATAATATAATTATAACAACCGCAAACATAACTCTTTGTTTTTACAGGTTTTGATTTATATTATAATTATAATATAAAACAGCACTTTTCGGCTAAGTCGTTGTTTCTCCTAAGTTAATATATTCATAATAGCTTTTTATTATATTTATATTATGATTTCTCTATCTTTTTAGTGTTAATTTGCACTAATGCCTCAATATTGCTTTTCCCTTTACAGACAACCACTTAGCAAAAATGCAATTTTTGCGAGGTGTGTAATCGCTTTTTTGTGTTGACTATAACCTCGATGCGCAATGGTTCACTTTATGACTTTTCTGTCACGAACGGCGGATCTTAGTCGGCCATGCGGCAGACTAAAACCACTTAGCTAGGACTAAACCGCTATATCAAATTTGATATAGTTCGGTGGGGTGGCGGATTCAATTTCTAGGCACAAAAAAGCCGCTTGCGCGGCTTCATTTGGTTACGGTGAGGATTAGTATTCTGAGGGGAGTAATGCGGTTGTACGTTCTCTATTGGCCTCTGTGATAATCCAGATTTTGACACCTGCGAATAAATAAGATGACATTACCCGCCCGTTATTTTTTAACGCTTCAATATTACTTAGTTTGTCGTCTTCTGGTATGAGTCCCCAATCACCAATCGCGTGACTGTAAAATAACCCGCCTAACTCCTCATAGCTTGCATTTTTAATTAGCGCTTGCACTGCTTGAGTTAAATATATCTCACCTAACCATGCTATCGCCTGTTTATCTTTTTCTGTTTGAACTGCTTTTATTGCTGACATACATCACCTTTTAAAAAATTAACGGGCTTAGTCTTAAATAACTAAGCCCTTTTATCATTACGCTGCTTTTTGTTGTTCGGTGGTTGATTCAATTAAATACTGGTGCGCCTTAGATGCTGCGCTAGCCGCTTTAAATATATAGCGCTTATCATTCTTTAATTGCTCTAACCAACTCGCTATATAAGATTCGTGCTGAACCTCACCGCTAATATTTAAACCTGCCATTAAAAAACTTGCGCCTAACTCTGCGATCAATTCTTCAAATGCGTATTCATTAGAACCAAAGCGACTATTTTTAATTCTATCTAAACGATGCTTTGCACCTGTCCAGTGTGTTAACTCATGCAATGCCGTACAATAAAAATCTAAATTATCATTAAAGCGTTCACGGCTTGGCAAAACAATTTCATCTGTAGACGGTCTAAAATACGCTTTCTCGCCTTGTTCGGTAATTTTCGCACCTGTGGCATTAATAAATAATTCCACATGTTCAATCGCTTCAAATGGCGCGGTATTATCGGTTGTTATTTCTGACTCAATATCTAAACCGTCAATTTGATTTGCATTAAAAACAACAAACGATTTAAGCATTGGAATATTTTCCTTTTCGCCTGTATTTCTGTCTTCAACCTCAAGCATTTTATAAAATACGATGCGCGTCCCTTTTTCACCTTTGCGAACATTAGCGCCAACATCTAACGCTTGTTTAAAGGTCAGCCAATAATTAGAAGTGAAACCCAATTTAGAAGCCGCAGACCAAAGCAATAAAATATTAATTCCGCTGTACGTTTTTTTACTTTGATAATTAACAGGCAAACCACCAAAACCGCCGCTTGTTTTCCACGGACACACCCAAGGCTTAACACCATTTTCTAACGCCTCAATCATTTGGTTAGTCACTTCTTGGTACATATCAAAAGCAGGTTTAACGACTTTCTTAGCTTTGCGCTTTTTGCTTTTAGAGATATCGGGCTTGGGAGAGCCTGCTTGTTTCTTGAGGCTAACTGCGACTTGGTGGGTATTAGTGTGAGTTGCTTGAGCTGGGATTGAGTTAGTCATGGCTTGTTTTCCTGTTGTTTGAATATCGTTCTCGTCTTCGCCTGACTTCCTGTACTCACTTCATCGTTCTGATTTTCAAGGGCGCGTAGCGCTTGTTTACCCTTGAAAATTAGGTTGTGTAGTGAGACAGATTAGAAGTCAAAGCGCAGACGAGGACGGTATTCGTTAAACAGCAGGGGAACAGTTTAGCCATGACAGACGAGAGACCAGGACGAGCTTACTCACACTTAACCCAACAAGGCGCTGTTAGTGCTTTAAGTCTTTGGTCTTTGGTCTTTGGTCTTTGGTCTTTGGTCTTTGCTTTGGCTTTTGATTTTGATTTTGCGTTAGGGATTGACGAGCAGGAATGATTAGCCTGTGCTTGCTACTTGTAGCGCTTTGCACCGGCTAATAATTATCGCGGGGAGCGAAGCGAAAAGCCCGACCGTAGGGAACGCCCAAGCTAAGGTCTGATTAGCATTTTCGGAACCCGTCCAATTCACCTACTTTACTAATTAATATATTCAAATATAGAAACGCATATTTAATTGCATCAGTGCAATAACACAGGGCGGCGTAGCCGCCGCTTTAATCTGTTTTTGGTTACATAGAAAGCCAAAGCCCCAATCATATAAATATACCCGACATATACGCATACAAAGACTTAATAAATAACGCCGAGCAAATAGGCAACTGACTAAATAAAAGTATAAACAACTCCCAATCAGTTCATTCTTGCGATAACTCGCCTTGATTTCTAAGCCTGAGTTTTCAATAATTCCAATTCAATTTTCTATTAAGGACATTATCTAATGACTGATTTCATCAGCATTCTAACTCACGCACGCAAATTCAAAGCCGCAGTAAAAGAATTAGAACTCGCCGAACTCATATCATTTCAAGAGAAGTTAGCCGCATTAATCGAAACAAGAAAGCAAGAAGAAGCCGAAGCCGAAAGCCTTAATGCAGAGCGTAACGCGCAGATAGAAGAAATTAAGCAAAAGATGGCAGCGCTTGGATTAAGCACTGACGATTTAGATAACGCCACAATAAAGAAGCCAAAAGTAAAACGCGAACCCCGCCCCGCTAAATATCAAATCGAAGTCAACGGTGAAATGGTCACATGGACAGGCCAAGGCCGTATGCCAACTGTATTCAAAAAAGAAATTGATGAGGGATTTGAATTAAGCGACTTTCTTATCGCGCCTACTGAGTAAAGCGTAAATACTACGACTTATTCAAATCAAAATGGATAAGCACCGTGTATATAGACCGATAATAAGACGCTTAGCACGCTATAAGCTCAATGTTATTGCCACTATTCAATATTTTGTGCATGTTATTGGAAATATTGAACACTAATGGATATGAAACAATGACAAAAACAGAACTTGTAGCAAAAATCGCGGCAGACAGTGACATCACAATCAAAGAAGCTGATGCAGCATTAAAGGCACTTATTGGTACTATCACTGAAGCGCTAAAGGCTGATGAAGAAGTCGCGTTAGTGGGCTTTGGTACGTTCAAGGTATCAAAGCGCGCAGAACGTGTTGGTCGCAACCCTAGAACGGGTGAGCCGTTAACCATTGCCGCAGCTAATGTACCAAGCTTCAAAGCAGGTAAGACGCTGAAAGACGCAGTTAACGCTTAATACACTCAGCTCCTCAATAAAAAGCGTCATTTTGACGCTTTTTGTTTTTCCACCAAACCTAACCGCTATCGCCTCAATCGTAACGTATCAAAAATCACCACACCGCTATGGTACTCTGCTGTCCCCGTCTTTTGGTCAACACAATAACCGCCGCAGTTGTAAGTAATGTAATACTCTTGATTACCAACCAACGGCGACTCGATAACAAAGTAAGCGGGGAGTGATTCAGGCGCAAAGAGTTTACCACTCAGAGTAAAGCCATTAGGCCATTCATCATCACTCACCAACGCCCCGACCTCCTCGATGATTTGCGACATATCACCGTCACACTGACTATCAGCAACAATAGTCACTACACCGTCAACCACCGAGATAACCGCCTCAACGCCATGACGAGTTTCACTTAACGCCAACCCGACATAATCTAGCTCATGGGTTAGAAAAACATAATGACAGCCATTCTTAACCAATTTAACGCTCAGGTAGTTATCCTTTAAATCCTTAACCACAAACCCGCATTGGCCTTGATGAACACCTGCATTAACGACCACAAAGGCTTTCTGGTAAGCAGGTTCTTCATCTTGGATACAACAATCGCCGCCCGCATTTAAACAGCCACACAGCGCCCTTTCAGCCACGCACAAACCAAGGTTAACTAAACCGTCAACAACATGGTTATTTGCGTCTACGATTCTGTATCGCTGTAAGGCTTTCAATATATCGGATTTGTAGGAGCCTGCTTGTGTCTTTAAGCTGATTGGATTGCTTGCAGAGTTAGTGTGAGTAGATGCTGTGGTCATTGAGTGTGACATGTTGATTTCTCCGTTTAAAGTACATCGTTTTTTGCTATCGCCTAACTCGCTGACCTATTTCATCGTTCTAACCTGCCAGGGCGCAACGCGGCGAAGCGAACCCTTGCCGGTTAGGTTGTGACATAGGACAGTGACGAGTTGGCGTATTAGCGAAAATGAGGGACTTGGAGAAATTGACACACGAGAAGACAAGCAGCGTCTTACTCACACTTACGAGCGCAAGCAAGCCATGAAGTGCTCTATTGTTTGGTGCTAGGTCTGAATGACAGGAAAAAAAATACCCTTAAAGATTTCGGAGTCTTTAAGGGCAAAAAAACAATCAGGCTTTACAATATGAGGTTAGCTCAACGGACATGAACGTAAAATGATTAGAACAGGACTGGCGTACAATCATTAATCCGTTGAGCTAATTAATAATATTCTGAACAATGCCTTTCGACAATCTTTATTTTTTATATTTTGAAGCAGGTTAATTTATTCCAACTCAACACTTAAAATCTCGTCCGTTTCATCGTCTACATCAGCCACGAAACACACCTCTGTAACGTGTTTACATTGAGGGCACGCCACATATCCCTCATACCGATACCATGTTGTATAAGTCCCACTAAATCCATCGCTTTCGCGGTCTAAATCATCCAAATTAACCGTGATAACATGTTGGCATTCACCATTAGAACAAATTACTGAACACATAAGCACTTACCTCATGAAAACAGGGCAACTACAACTCCTGTGGTCAATTTAACACTGCGGATATTTTTATTGAACAAAAAACGTTATCTCTACCTACAAATTCCACGTAAAAGTCATAACGTTCAAACTAATAAATGCCCCTTTATTCGCTAGAGTAATTACTCGTTTATATCCTGCTTATTGTCGTTTACCTTACTAAAACTTATTCGAAAGGGCTAAATTAAACCGCACCTCTATACGTGACTAACGTACACTTCTTTTTGCATACCATACGTTAATCGCGTACACTGCTTCTATGAACAGTGTATTTGTCGAATCAACTATCTTTGAAAAGTACCGCAATGAATACCTCTGTGATGAAGAGTTTAGGCTTTTCCAATCAGAGTTAATGCTCAACCCTAAGCAAGGTGACGTAATTCAAGGTACTGGAGGTTTGCGTAAAATTCGAGTAGCTAGTAAAGGTAAGGGGAAACGTGGGGGGACGCGTGTTATCTATTACTTCTTCGATGAAAAGCGACGCTTCTACCTACTAACCATTTACGGTAAGAATGTAATGTCCGATTTAAACGCAGATCAAAAGAAACAGCTAAAGAGCTTTATGGAGGTGTGGCGCAATGAACAATCGTGATTTATTTTCAGAACTGAGTGTAGCTCTTATTGAAGCCAAAGAACACTCAGAGGGTATGCTTACCCTTAAACATCATAGATTTAATGATATAAGTGAATTAAACATCTCACCAGATGAAATAGTGAGTATTCGAGAACGATTTAATATGTCTCGCGGTGTATTTGCTCGCTTATTGCACACATCATCCCGCACATTAGAAAATTGGGAGCAAGGGCGCAGCACTCCAAATGGTCAAGCGGTAACTCTTTTAAAGTTGGTTCAGCGTCATCCGCAAACGTTATCGCAAATAGTTGAGCTTTGATAAGAAATTAAGCTGAGCACTCGCGTAATTCAATTTTGTTTCAGCAATGCTACCGATGATAGCTCGCTATAAAGAGCAACTTATTGGTAGAATCTCGCCATTATTTAGCAGTGAATATCCACTGCATTGCGTTACCATTAAAGAGTTTAACTTCAATGACCGAAACTAATGTACAACAACATCAACAAGAGCTAAAAAAGCAACTTTGGAATATTGCCAATACCTTACGCGGCAACATGTCTGCTGATGATTTTCGTGATTACATTCTTGGTTTAATTTTCTACAAATACTTATCAGATAAACTCAATAAATACGCTAATGAAATACTGTCAGAAGATGGCGTTATTTTTGCCAATGTAAATGCCACCACAGAAGACGGCAAAGAAATCTTAGAAGCGATAAAAGAAGAGGCATTAGATAAACTAGGTTACTTCTTTACGCCTTCTGAGTTGTTTCACGTTATCGCTAAAGCTGGTGAAAACGGTGAGTTTATTCTTGATAATGTTACCCAAGTTTTAAACAATATTGAAAGCAGCACAATGGGCGCAGACAGTGCCGAGGATTTTAACGGTCTGTTTGATGACTTAGATTTAACCTCAAATAAATTAGGTAAAACGCCTGATGCACGCAACAAACTGATATCTCAGGTACTCAAGCATTTAGATAACATTGATTTCCACCTAGAAAGCAGTGAAATTGATATTCTAGGGGATGCGTATGAATACTTGATTGGTATGTTTGCCAGTGGTGCAGGTAAAAAAGCAGGGGAGTTCTATACCCCTCAAATGGTGTCTAAATTACTGGCTAAGTTAGTCACGCTTAATAATCCTAAACTTAAATCAGTGTATGACCCTACGTGTGGTTCAGGCTCATTACTTTTGCGTGTAGCAAAAGAAGCCAATAACGAAGATTTACAATTCTACGGACAAGAGCAAAACCCAAGCACTTACAACTTAGCTCGTATGAACATGATAATGCACGATGTTCATTACAACCGTTTTGATATTCAAAATGACGACACGCTAGAAGATCCCCAACATATTGATGCGCGTTTTGACGCGGTTGTTGCCAACCCTCCGTTCTCTGCGGATTGGTCAGCAAACCCATTGCATTTAAACAACGTGCGTTTTGCGGATTACGGCAAGTTAGCCCCTAAAGGCAAAGCGGATTTTGCATTTGTTCAGCACATGATTCATCAATTGGATGATAACGGCACTATGGCAGTCGTATTGCCTCATGGTGTGCTATTCCGTGGTGCAGCAGAAGGGCACATCCGTAAGCATCTAATTGCTGAGAAGAACTACCTAGATATGGTGATTGGTCTACCTGCGAATATCTTCTTTGGTACGTCTATCCCTACGTGTGTTCTGGTGCTTAAAAAGAACCGTAAGCATGATGATAACGTGTTGTTTATTGACGCGAGTAATCATTTTGAGAAAGGCACAAACAACAATGTTATTCGTGAGTCGGATTTAGAACGTATTTTAAATGCGGTGACGAAGCGTGAAAACTTATCAGAAGATGAGTTAAAGAAATTTGCTCATATCGCCACACAAGCTGAATTAAAAGAGAACGATTACAACCTTAACATTCCTCGTTATGTTGATACTTTTGAAGAAGAGGAACTTGTTGATTTAGCAGCGGTAGCCAAACAGTTAGTTGATAACGATAAAACCATGCTAGAGACAGATAAGACGATTGCTGATTTTTGTGCTGAGTTGGGTATTGATGCACCGTTTGAGGTGAAGGGATGAGTATAGGTAAGCCAATACTATCATTTGGTAATAATTTACACTTACCAATAATTATAAACGATACAGTTTACTCAATATCCTCGGGAATAAGTGTTAATTCGGAAGATATACCTGTTGTAAATAATATTGATTTTGGAATTCTTAAAACAAGCTGTGTATCTAACGGTTTTTTTATGCCGAATAAAAATAAAAAAGTCCTTCCGTTTGAGTGCGTAAGAGTTAAGCAATCCGTTGAAGTGGGTTCGCTTATCATAAGTCGAATGAATACCCCTTTATTGGTTGGAGAGGTCGCTTATATATCAAAGTCTTACTGTAATCTATTTTTACCTGATAGATTGTGGTCTGTTCGCACTAAGAATAGTTACGATCCATATTGGTTAGCAAGTTATCTAATTACACCTAAAATAAAGTTTCGTTTAAAAGAGTTAGCGACAGGCACTAGCGGAAGTATGAAAAATATTTCTCAATCAAGTTTTATGAGTATTAAATTATGTGCCCCTAAACTTCAAGAACAACAAAAAATCGCCTCTTTCTTAACGTCAGTTGATAGCAAAATCAGTCAACTTACAGAAAATCATCGTCTTTTAAAAGAATACAAAAAAGGCGTAATGCAGCAGATATTTAGTCAGCAGCTTCGCTTTAAAGATGAAGATGGGAATGCGTTTCCTGAGTGGAAATTTGTACCATTGAATGAGCTAGCTAATAAGCAATCACAAAAAAATAGAGATAAAACGGTTAAAGAAGTACTTACGAACTCTGCAAAGCATGGCGTTTTACTTCAGAGTTCATACTTTGATAAAGAAATAGCAAAAGAAGATAATACTGATAATTATCATGTTGTAGATGTTGATGATTTCGTATACAACCCTCGAATTTCAGTGTTAGCGCCTGTTGGTCCAATTGGAAGAAATAAAGTGATACGAGGGGTTATGTCTCCATTGTATTCAGTGTTTAGATTTAACAATTTAGTTGAACTTGATTTTATTGAGCATTTCTTTAACGGGGCAACATGGTATAAATATATGCACAGTGTAGCTAATTTTGGTGCAAGACATGACCGTATGAATATTTCATCGAGTGATTTAATGAGCTTGCCATGCCCATATCCTTGCCTAGAAGAACAACAAAAAATTACTCAGTTCCTACAGTCTATTGACATAAGGGTTAATGCTGTAGTGCAACAAGTCGAGCAAACCAAGCAATTCAAGAAAGGCTTATTACAGCAGATGTTTGTGTAGGACTACACAATAAAAGTAATTAAAGAGTGAACTAGTTTGTTTGCTCTTACCATAGAGAATAACGTTCAATGGCTTATCAAAGTGAAAAGCAATTAGAAGACAGCTTAATTTTCCAATTGAGTACACAAGGATTTGAAGTTGTAGCATTAGCTAATAATGCAGCTCTTGAAGCTAACTTAAAAAAACAACTTGAAAAGGCAAATGCTTGCACTTTATCAGGGCGTGAGTTTGCTCAAGTATTAGGCAAGCTAGAGAAAGGATCTATCTTCACCAAGGCCAAAACATTACGTGGGCAATTGGACATTACATTAGATAATGGTGATAGTCGCCATTTAACGCTACTCTTTAATGATACTTTGCCCGAAACGCAAAAGAATATCTATCAAGTTGCACAGCAAATCACAGTTAAAGGCAGTTTTACCAACCGCTATGATGTGACTATTTTAGTAAATGGTTTACCGTTGGTTCAAATAGAATTAAAGCGTCGAGGCCTTGAACTAAAAGAAGCCTTTAATCAAGTCAAGCGTTACCAAAAGCATTCTTTTCATGCTAACCACGGTTTGTTTAACTACATCCAGCTATTTGTTATCTCCAATGGTGTAAACACGCAGTATTTCGCCAATAACAGTGAAATGTCAGCCAAACAAACCTTTGACTGGACAGATATAAACAATAAAAGTATTAACCAATTAGTTGATTTCAGTAAGGTATTTTTACAGCCCGCGCATTTAACTGCAATGCTGAGTAAATACATTGTGCTGAATGAGACAGAAAAGTGCCTAATGGTGTTACGTCCTTACCAGTACTATGCTGTAGAGGCCATAATTAGCCATGTTAAGACCTCCACTAAAAACGGGTATATCTGGCATACCACTGGCTCAGGTAAAACGCTCACCTCATTCAAAACTGCACAAATAATTACGACAATTCCAGAAGTGGACAAAGTTGTATTTGTGGTAGACAGAAAGGACTTAGACCATCAAACCGCCTCGGACTTTAACGCTTTTTCTAAGGGGTGCGTAGACAGCACTGAAAGCACTAACGTACTGTTTCGCCAGTTCGTCGATAAGCCACTTAAAGGCAAAAAAATTAATGAATACCGGAATTCAAAGCTCATAGTCACCACCTTGCAAAAACTAAACAGTGTGATATCTAAATCTCGTTATTTGAACGAAATGGAGCCATTAAAAGATAAGCGCATCGTTTTTATTTTTGATGAATGCCATCGCAGTCAATTTGGTGAAACCCACAAGAATTTAATTGCGTTCTTCAAAAGCGCTCAATTGTTTGGCTTTACTGGCACACCTATCTTTGCAGAAAATGCAGTAGCCAAAAATTCAATTAAGAAGACAACCAAAGATTTATTTGATGAGCGCTTACACGCTTATGTCATTGTAGATGCCATACGAGACCAAAATGTATTAAAGTTTGCAATAGAATACGTAGGACGCTATCAGTACAAGAATGGCTCTAACAATGCATTAGATATTGATGTGGAAGATATTGATACTAAAGAGCTGCTATCGTCGCCAGCGCGTTTAGATAAGATAACCGATTACATTATAGCAAATCATAACCGTAAGACTCACAACCGCGCTTACAATGCCATGCTGTGCGTGTCGGGTATTCCTGAACTTATCCAATACTATGAATTGTTTGCAAAGAAAAAAGCAGAAGGTAAGCACACGCTAAAAATAGCGACCATTTTTAGTTATGATGCCAACGAAGAAGAAGAGTATGAACTTGGCGGCTCGGATGCCATTGAAATTAAAGAAATCGCAGCAAAGTATCGCAATGATAACGAGGCGATAAAGCTACACAGTCGAGATAAGTTAGAATCATTTATTGGTGATTATAACGCTATGTTTACAACTAATTACACAACCAAAGATTACAAGTCGTTTGATAACTATTACAAAAACATCTCTCAGCGTGTCAAGGACAAAGAGGTTGATATTCTTTTGGTTGTGAACATATTCCTGACGGGCTTTGATGCAAAACGGCTTAATACGTTGTATGTCGATAAAAACCTGAAACACCATGGTTTAATTCAAGCATTCTCACGCCCTAACCGCCTTTTCGACGAGAAGAAGTCTCAAGGTAATATAGTGTGCTTTCGCAACCTGAAAAAAGCCGCTGATGAAGCGTTTACGCTGTTCTCCAATAAGCAACCTAAAGAGTTTATCGAAACTCCTTCCTATGATGTGCTTTTAGCTGATTTTAATAAGGCGTATGAGGCGTTAATGGTGATTACCCCAACGGTAGACTCGGTTGATGACTTACCTGATGAAAATGCTCAAAAGCTGTTTGTCCTTCAATTTAGGATATTAATGCAATTAAAAAACATGCTGAGTAATTTTGCCGATTTTGATATGGCATCTACGGGTATGGGTGATCAAGAATTTCAAGATTTCACCAGTAAATATGCCGATTTAGGCCGTAGAATCCGTGAACACTCAACTAAAGAAAAAGTGTCTATTTTAGACGATGTTGATTTTGAGCTAGAGCTTTTGCATCGTGATGAAATTAACGTAGGTTACATTCTTCATTTATTACGTGACCTGCACGGAGAGGATACAGAAGAGGCTAAAGAGAAAAAACGTCAAGTTATTGCAAACCTAGTGGGTACAGAACCCACACTATTAAGTAAAAAAGCATTGATTGAGAAGTTCATGAATGAACATCTTGAAGGTATCCCCGCTCAAGCTGATGTAGAAGAAGAATTTGAGTTCTTCTGGGAAAGAGAAAAACGTCAAGCTCTTGAGAAAATGGCAATAGAAGAAAAACTTAATCAAGGTAAATTAGAGAGTTTAATTAGTCGATATGAAATGGGTGATGTCATGCCCCTACGAGATGACTTCGTGGCAACACTTGAAAGTAAACCAACCATATTGCAACGTAAGCAAATAGTCGGGCGCTTAACTGCGAAGTTTAAAGGATTTGTGGATACGTTTATAGGTGGACTTTAGGGCTTATCGCAAGCGGGCATTGACAAATGCAACTGGCTATCCTCCCCTCCTACTCAGTTTTGCCATTGGTTTAAGTAGGAGGTTGTGAGGACAATGGGATCGTAGCGAAATTTGTATTCCTGAGTAAACAAATTACTTTTCCTAATCGATCTCAGATTAATTAGAACTACCCCCCTAACTAATAATTGTCCATAAATTCGTTTCAGCGCATAATGATGACAGAGGGCTTCACTGACTCTACTGTTCCCTATTAGTCTTTTAATAAGATATAGCCCAA
>NZ_JAKILT010000081.1 GCF_023283535.1 Shewanella sairae
AAAGGATTAAAGGATTAAAGGATTAAAGGATTAAAGGATTAAAGGATTAAAGGATTAAAGGATTAAAGGATTAAAGGATTAAAGGATTAAAGGATTAAACTAAGAATGATTATGTTTATTGGGGGACTACTCTATTCTCATCTAAGTGGCTGCGCATTTTTCTTAATGTTCCAAGCATGACATTTCTATTTTTATCAGTATTTGTCTTAGCCTAATAGCTAGCGTCATTTATTGGCATCATCTTGTCGAAGAACTATTTAAGCTTACAATATCATTTCTTGTGATATTGTATTTCTAGTTTTATCGAATTATAATCACGACGATTCGGCTAAAACCAGCTTCACTTGAGGTGAGATGACTATGTTAACTGATTGGCTTAACTATAAAGAGCAACTGAGGCATTACGTGCTAAATAACATTGACGATGTAGATGCCGTTGATGACATATTGCAAGAGGTCTATATCAAAGCCAGTGGTCATCTACAGCAATTAAAATCTCAAGATAGTTTAAAGAGTTGGTTATACCGAATTACTCACAATGTGATAATGGACTTTTATCGTAGCCGCGAAATCTATGATGAACTGTCAGACGCCCTAATTGACGATGTTGAAGAGGAGCAAGCGCTGGATAAAATGGCGCAATGTTTACGACCAATGTTTGATTGCTTGCCTGAGAAATATCAAATGGCAATGATTTGGTCTGAAGTCGAAGGTTTACCGCAACAAGAGGTAGCAGATCGCTTAGGGATCTCCTTATCTGGTGCTAAGAGTCGCATTCAACGTGGCAGGGTTAAGTTTAAGTCTGTGTTGATGACCTATTGTGATATCGAAATAGATCAGCAAGGTGCGGTGGATTTTAAGCCTAAGATTGAATGCCGACATTTGGCTTGTTAGACAAGAGGTGTGGATACCAACTCGCTGGAGTTAATTGTCTATCAATTGAATCGGCGGCTCATACCAGTTAGCAGGTAGCACTTAGTCGATATAGTGGCATAGCAGGACTTTAGTGAGAGCATCAATACAATACCATACGCCTATCTGGCATATATTTGCTTTTGTTGTATTACTACGCCTTCATTTTTATACTTCCGATACTTCCGATACTTCCGATACTTCCGATACTTCCGATACTTCCGATACTTCCGATACTTCCGATACTTCCGATACTTCCGATATTAAGCGTTTCAAATGTATCCTATATTTTCAGCATCTTAAGCCGCCTAAGGGGGGGGCGATTCTCAAAATATTGTTCGATAGGTTTCCCATTTTTCATGGTGTTTAAAAGTATTTCGAAATTTATCGATATATTTTGCGTCTTTTTTGCTAACTAAACGTCTTAATGACAAACAGACTACTTCGGTTGGAGAAAACCATGTTTAGTTCAGCAGTAAATAATAAATCAATTGGCCACAAGTTTATTAAGAGCGATAGCCAAATGCTCAATCAAGTCTATGGTACCGATGATGTTGTATCATATTGGATTGCGGATATGGAGTTTCCAATTGCACCTCCTATCACTGCCGCTATGCAAAACCTAGTTGATAGAGAAACCTACTCTTATGAGTTTGATTCAAAAACTGTATTTAATGCGATAAGTGACTGGAACAAGCTGCGCCATCAGATAACCCTTAACCCAGATAACTTTGTTCAAGTACCTGGTGTGCTAAGTGCAATTGCTTTGCTTATACGTGAATTTTCACAAAAGGGCGATGGAGTGTTAATCCAAACTCCTGTGTATCACCAGTTCCGTCGTTTAATTGAGTCTGCAGGGAGAACGGCTGTAACTAACACTTTAAAGACTGAAAACGGTCGTTATGTGGTGGACTTTGAAGATTTTGAAAACAAGTTAAAGCAAGGCGATGTCAAAATTGTATTGCTGTGTAACCCACACAATCCAGTTGGTCGCGTATGGCAAAAGGCAGAGCTTGAGCAATTAGTCACTATTGCTAAAAAGTATCAAACCTTGATTATCAGCGATGAAGTGCATGCCGATATTGTTTTTGCAGGTAATGAGTTCACTAGCATTACCGAATTGGGCTATGAGCAGAGTATTTCGATTATTGGTTCACCAGCAAAAAACTTTGGCCTAAACAGTATTGCAAATGGCTATATCTACAGTGACAACCTTGAGTTAAAGGAGCAAATTAACTCTACGGTGAGCTCTATGTCGTTAGATCACGGCAATGCGTTTACGACTTATGCAACTATTGCAGCATACCTGCAGGGTATGCGGTGGTTTGAGGCTTTTTTGAGTTACACCCAAGCTAACCGTGATTGGCTCATTGAGTATTTAACTGCGCAATTACCGCAGATTAAATTTTACCAACCAGAAGGCACTAACCAAATTTGGCTCGATTTTAGCGGTTTGCAACTGGATTCTACAGAGCTAAAAAGTTTATTGATTCAAAAAGCGAAATTGGCGCTAACACCCGGTACTTGGTTTGGTGAAAATGATGAAAACTTTTATCGACTCAATTTTGCTGTGCCATTAGAGCAGATCCAAGCTTCATTTGAATTGCTTAATAGCGCAATCAGTCAGTTACATCATGGTCATTGATCATTAAATACCGTTTGGCTCAAGATATGCTTAAACTCATTAGCAATAAAGAATCAGCATTACTGAAATCAACGAATTAAGGAGATAGCTAAATGGCGCAGAATATTACTAAAGGTATTAAGGCGATTGCTGATGAGGCAAGGCTGGTTGTTAATGACATCAGTATTAAGGAGGCTAAACAGCTTTATCAAAATGATGATTATGTATTTGTTGATGTACGTGAAGCATCGGAACGTGAAAAACTTGGGGTTATTCCGGGGGCGTTTACTTGCCCAAGGGGAATGCTTGAGTTTTTGATTGATCCAAACTGTCCAGTACATAATGCTGTATTTAATCAAGACAAGACATATGTGTTTTTTTGTGCCCATGGGCTTAGATCTTTATACGCAGCCAAACAAGCGCATGATATGGGCTTAAAGCCAGTACTGAATATGATGGGTGGCTTTGCTGCATGGCAAGATCAAAGTGGTGAAGTGACAAAGTAAGCTTAGTGTCTGTGCTAGTTAGAATCTGTAAGAAAGTGCCTAAATCTGATTTAGGCACTTTTTAGTTAGTTAACATTGGCCAAGGCTTAACTCAATTTTCGGCTCGTATTGAGTCGTTAAATTACCAAAATCTATTGTGGTTAGCAGATAACCTTGAGCCAACAGACCTTGTTGAATACGTTTCTTCAAATCGCTACATGCCTCTTGCTGAAATCTAGGCAGATCTTTTTCTAAATAATAACTTGCGATTGTTCTCCTCAATGCAGAGTCACTTATATGCTTGGCTTCATTATCTATATGTCGAGTTGGTAAAACTCTTGGGATTTGCTTAATATCGAGTTGATAAGTCATGCTCAAGCTTAAGGTGTAGTCTCGACGAGTAATATCTCTCGAAAACAAGAATTCTCGGTCGATTTCTATGCTTCTTGTTGCCATATTAAATAAAGTGACTCGCTGGTTAACAGTAAAGTGAATACTGGGTTGCAGTAACTGTGTCCCGCTTTCTATCGAATAAGTAGAGGCAACCTCATTATCTTCAACTAAAACGATATGGAGTGGATATTTGTGATGATTAGCTTCACTATCGGCATTAAGTTTGGATGATACCAGTTGAGTCGAAGCAAAAAATAATGTGGCAAATAGTAGCGAAAATACTAACGCGATGATGACAAGTATTGTTAGTGCTTTATTCCATTTGAATGACAAAAAACGTCCTTATTGATTTTAAACCTATGCTTTCAGTTGGTTAAGTTAAATTTAGTGTTGAACATTGCCGATGCTAACATGAGTATTTAACCGCCGCAATGTGCGTAATCTTATGTCTTATAACGTATTTATCGGTGTTGGCACGGTACGCAAGTACACCTATTGGCTTGTCTGACTTGTACTTTATTCTGCGCCTCGCTGGTGAACTATCGAGCATGTTGGTAGTATTGCTGGCTAAATTTATGGAGCAACAAGATATATTTAAACATTGTTGAAGCGATTGCTGTGCTGTTTGGATATTTATAAAACACCTATGTTTGAGTTCTATTCTATTGTCACGTTATAAGCTTGATTGGGCTCTATTCCAGTAACTGAGACTAATAGCAAGTTCAAACAAGTGTTGATACACGCTCATAAAATAAATGAGTATTTTAAAGTTTTATTATTACTGCTTTTTAGAATTAATGGATTAACCCTAATGAGTTCAGCATATGAAAATTAAATTTGGTGTCATTACTGTTATTTTGCTTTTCGTCATGGGGTGCGGGAAACCGTTGCCTGATAACAAATTAGATTACGCTGGGGAGTGGCAAAGTGCTGAAATGGGCATATTGATTGAGCCAGATGGAACAGTGACTTATAAGCGTTTAACGGACATGGGGGCGACATCGGTAAATGGGCCGATTCAAGGCTTCCAAGGAGATGACTTTGTTGTCGGGCTTGGTCCGTTCACAACGACTTTTACTGTTAGTGAAACGCCTAATTATCAACATGGAGAGTGGCATATGGTGATTGATGGTGTGCGGCTAATTAAAGTTGATGATGCTTATTGAACGTTATCAAGTGATGAAACAATTTTAAATACTAGCGATTAAAACTTAGCTCTTAAAATTTAGCTCTTAAAATTTAGCTCTTAAATTTTAAGTTATTTGGTATTTTAGGCCAAATATAACAAATAATGGAATGTTTGATGTTTAAGATTGGACTCTTAATACTAATGTTAAGCAGTGTTGCCTTTGCCGATGACACAGAGCTTATAGAGCCGATAAGCCGTTCAGCGAATAATGACGGAATGATGCCTGTCACTGCGCTGTTAGATATAGCAAACTATCCTGTTTATAGTGGCGCAGCATTGACCGCGATAGTGACGGACCTTAAGCGTTTTAATATTGAGTTGACCTCATTGTATTTTATTGGTCGTTGCACGCCGAAAAGTTGTTTAATCGATATTGCGCCGATGTCGAACTTTATTAATGGTAAATATATCCCCAAGTGTCATGGCTACTGTGTCCACTTTGGGTATAGTAATCAGCATCAGTACATTATTAAAAAAGCGCATTTAAGGTAACGGTTATTTGTACTAGAACTTGGCTATCTGTTGCAGTGTTTTAAGGTTTACTGTTATTTAATCATAAGGATATCAGCGTTGGATTATAATCAGCAGTCAGTGAATATCTTTAACCGCAAGGCGCAAAGATATCAAGATAAGTATATGGATTTGTCTTCGTGCATCGATACGTTTTCAGCTTTTATCGCCGGGTTGTCAAAGTCAAAGTCTCGGGTGCTAGAACTTGGCTGCGGCCCAGGAAATATCAGCCACTATTTATTAAAGCAAAACCCGGAATTCTCAATTTTGGCGACGGATCTGGCGCCGAATATGTTGGCATTAGCGAAGCAAAATAATCCATCAGTCGAGGTAATGTTGTTAGATTGCAGAGAGTTAAACTGTTTGCAGGAGCGGTTTGATGGCATTATGTGTGGCTTTTGTTTGCCTTACCTTACTCAACAGCAAGCGTTTAACTTGATTCGTGATGCGGCGCGACGCTTGCTAGAGAATGGGGTGCTTTATATTAGTTGTATGGAGGGCTGTGAGTTAGCGCCAAAGATTGATGTGTCAGATAACAGTGACAAGATGTATACCTACTTTCACCGAGGTGAAACATTAGTCAGTGCTTTAAAAGGCGCTGGATTTAATCTTGTTGATATTCAGCGTAAGCGACAAGCTAGCCCCATTGGTGAAGTAACCGAGCTGTTTATTACAGCAAGACTCGATAAGGTGATAACGTAATCGAGTCTGCCGCTAATGGGTTTAGTGTTGTGTCATCTCAAGCAGTTTAGGCAAGAATCGTGTATCGCTGCTTGCGATTTGAGCCTGCTCTGCAAGCACTTGCTGTAAGATCTCATGTGTCGTTAGAGGGTTCGCCAACACGACCCTAAACACCACAGCCTTGATATTCATTAGCTGATGGTTTTCTGGGTTTATTCGAGTTCGAGACACAAACGACGTACCTTGTTCTCGCTGAGTCTTCTGTACAAATTTGGTTAAGCCATCAAGCAATTGGTTAAACTTACTCAATGTTTCAATGTCGCCTAATTCTCGGGCTTTAGCCATCGCGATTTGCACGCTGCGCGGCACATAACGATAGGTCAGAAGACACAGCTCTGGTTGAGAAACGAGCTCGAAATCAGCTTCTTCGATAATTAAATCGGCAAAGTAACGTGCTTTTTCAAGACTATTATTGATTAAGATTTCATAGCCATCACGACCAATCACCTTAAGACAAGCATGAACTAGCATCGCCATTCCTGGGCGAGAGCCCTCTAACGTTTGACTACCTAAATCCTTTGAACCCTGACGTAAAATATACTCAGCATGGTGTTTAATGGCATTGGCAAAGGTCGGGTCTTTAAATAACACCATCCCCGCGCCCATTGGCACATACATCTGCTTATGGGCATCAATGGTGACAGAGTCTGCGCGCTCAATCCCAGCAAGCAGGTGACGATATTTGTTTGATAATAAACTGGCGCCGCCCCAAGCTGCATCAACATGAAAGTGACAATTAAGTTCAGCCGCTAAATCGGCCAGTTCATTGAGTGGATCGATATTGCCGGTTTCAGTCGTGCCCGCAACACCAACAATCGCCATGACCTTAATATTATCTTGGGCAAGCTTAGCGGCGATGTCGCGCATTTGGGCCACATCGACTTTATTGTCATTTGATGTAGGCACTGGAATGATGTTCTCACGCCCCACACCGAGTAAATCAGCAGTTTTTGCTAATGAGTAATGGCCACGCTCTGAAACCAAAATGGCTAAATCATCATAGCCGTAGTGGCGCAGACCTTTGATAAGGCCTTGCTTGGCTACGCCTTTAAAGTCGCCATCAGCTTTTAATAGTTGATTACGTGCAGTCCACAAGGCTGTGATGTTAGCAACGGTGCCGCCAGAGCAAAATGCACCTAGCGATACATTAGCGCTGTGCATCCAGCTTTGGTAAAAAGTTTCATCTTGGCTGTAGACCAAGTGATGCATCATTCCGAGTACTTGACGCTCGAGTGGCGTAAATGCTTTAGATGTCTCAATTTTTACTAGATTTTGGTTAAGTCCGACCATCATTTTTGATAGTGGCAATACAAAGTAAGGTAGAGCTGATGTCATGTGGCCGATAAAACTTGGCGCCGAAGTATGCACTGAGTGGGCAACTAAAGTTTTCATCATATTGTCAGCGTAATCTGACACGAATTGCGGTGATGCCGGAATATGGTATTGCTGAAAATCTAATTCGACTTCAGAAAGGGGTTTTTCGACCGCGACAACGCTTTCTTGTAAGAAACCCATCAAGTTTTGCGAGATATTTTGTTCAATCACACTAAGGGTTGAGTCTGGGGCTTCAGGAACTGTAAAAATCCGCAGAAGTGCCTCTTCAGAAGCGGTTGCTTTTCTTGGTGTCATTGGACTAACTATCTCTACTTATCGCGCTGTAATAACAGCCTTTCAAAACGGGAAGCCACTTTACTTTAAGCTGTTTAACGCTTCAAGTACAAAAATGGCAAGCCTTATACTTTTGGGTAGTGCAGGACACAGACTAACGCAGATAACGCCAGAGTCAAAATTTACGGAGGTGATAAGTGATTGGCAAAGGATGGAAAAGGGCGATTTTCGCCCTTTATTCGGTATTATCTATTAGCCGCCAGCGCATACAAGGCGGCGATATTTTTAGCCGTGCTATAGAGGTTGTGTTTGGCACTGGCCAGTACTTCAGCCAATGGCAGCGCTCTTGGAGTGATAGAAAACAGTGCGTCAATACCATGTTCAAGTAAGATGTTGGCGTCATCACTGACGCAGCCCGCAATAGCGATAACCTTGATATTTTGCACTTTGGCAACACCTGCCACGCCCATTGGGGTTTTGCCATGTAAGGTTTGGCTATCAAGGCGTCCTTCACCGGTAATGACTAAATCTGCCCCCTTAACCGCATATGCTAAGTTAACAGTGTGCATTACAATATCAATTCCGGGCTTTAGCTGAGCGTTGAGAAAAGCCATAACACCTAATCCCATGCCGCCAGCAGCACCTACTCCTGGATAGTTGCGGTTATCGTCAATGCCTGTTTGAGTGATAACATCAGCGTAGTGGCTTAGCGCAGCATCAAGCTGAGCTACCATTGCAGGAGTCGCGCCTTTTTGTGGACCAAAAATAGCTGAGGCGCCTTTGGCACCACAAAGTGGATTGTTTACATCGCAGGCGACTTCAAAGCTACATTTTGCAATAAGCGGATGGAGATCGGTTAAATCGATTTTTGCCAGTTGTGACAGAGCGCCGCCGCCGGGGGAAATCGCTTTACCATTACAATCCAATAGGTGAGCTCCAACTGCTTGCGCCATGCCAGCGCCGCCATCATTGGTCGCGCTGCCACCAAGTCCTATAATAATATGCTCTATGCCACGGTTAAGTGCATCGACAATAAGCTCGCCAGTACCATAGCTAGTGGTGATAAGAGGATTACGTTGTTCTTCCGACGCTAAATGTAAACCTGAGGCAGCAGCCATTTCAATGACAGCGGTTTTTTTACCGCCTTGGTAAGCTGCGCCTAAAATGCCATAAAAAGCGTTAACTTTATTGCCCAATGGACCCGTTACATGCAGATTTACTATTGAGCCCTGGGTGGCATCAATCATTGACTGCACTGTACCTTCGCCACCATCGGCGACCGGTACTTTGATGTATTCAGCATTGGGTAGCACAGTGCGAAACCCACGTTCAATCTCATTTGCCACTTCCATTGCGGTTAAGCTTTCTTTGAAAGAGTCTGGAGCTATCACAATTTTCATGCAGTATTCCTTTAAGACTATATTCACTCATTGAATCAGACTAATCTTAATATATGGATTCATTAACTTAGACGCGTAATGGAGCATCTTATCGATTACGCTAGTTGATAATAGGCGAGCAAAGTCATGCTCGCCTATGTCAGAGGGCTTAGGTTTATAGTAAGACTAAGCTTAGTAGGTAAACCAATGCCATTGCGGTGACGCCTTGAATTAGTGTTGCCATGGTTTGCGCTTTATAAGCTTGTTTAACACTCATACGGCTAAATTGAGTGACTACCCAGAAGAAGCTGTCGTTTGCGTGAGAAACTGTCATTGCACCCGCACCAATCGCCATCACGGTTAATACGCGGCCCATATCGCTGGCAAGACCGATATCGCCGAGCATAGGTGCAACTAATGCTGATGTTGCAACCAAGGCAACCGTTGATGAACCTTGAGCCGATTTAAGCGCTGCGGCCACCACGAACGGCATAAAGATACCGATACCTAATGCTGACAGTGACTCTCCTAGGAAGGTACCGATATCGGTTGCCTTAAGTACTGCGCCAAATGCACCACCGGCACCGGTGATTAATAAAATCGGTGCCGCGACCACTAATCCTTGGCTAATACGCTCGCTAAATTCTTTAATTTTGTCATTACCTTTTAATAGCGACAGTGACAGCAATAGACCAATCATTAAGGCGTTAACTGGTTGACCTAAGAAGGCTAAAAACTCAAATAACATATCATCACCAATAGGGGCTGATGGGAAGTTAGCGATAGAGCCTAAGCAGATAAGCAGAATAGGTACAAAAATAGGTGCAAAAGCGCGAGTAGGGCTTGGCAGCTCGCCATAGGCTTGTTTTAGGTTGTCGAAATCTTCTTTTTGATTAAGTAACTCGTCTGCGCCTTCACCGTCAGGTTGTGTATTGGCAAAACGGTTAGCCCATAATGTACCTGCTAGCGCTGCGATAGCTGCTACAAAGATACCGACAAAAATCACTAGGCCAAGATTTGATTCAAGACCTAAGTTACCTGCTGCGGCGATAGGACCTGGTGTTGGCGGCACAAAAGTGTGTGTGGCGTAAAGGCCGGTTGCTAGGGCAACACTCATAGATACACTCGACACTTTCATGCGGTTAGCCATCGACTGCTTGAGCGAGTTTAAGATCACAAAACCTGAGTCACAAAATACTGGGATAGAAACGATATAGCCAATGATTGACATCGTCAGGGTAGGGAAGCGTTTACCCAAAACTTTTATCACCACATCAGCCATGGTGATTGCCGCACCACTCTTTTCGAGAATCGTACCTATGATGGTACCTAATACGATCACCAGTCCAATATAGCCTAAGATCCCACCAAAACCTGAAGTAATGGTTTTAGCGATATCGGCACTCGGTAAGCCATAGGCAAAGGCTGCTAAAAATGATGCCAATATCAAGGTTAAAAACGGATGCAGTTTAAATTTTGCGGTGGCAATAACGATAAACGCAATTACTGCCAGTAAGATCAATACTAAGCTCATAGGGTATCCCTGTATGGGTATTTTTATTTGTCTGTAAGGTTTTTGGTTTACGCCAAATTGGGAGCACGGTTTGAACTGTGCAGACCAAGGTATTTCAGGCTGAAATATTATGCGTTGGTGGAAAGATTATTTCTTTGGATGAAGTCACTAATCTGATTGGCTTAAAATTAAATTAATTGTGCGTATGCACAATTAATTGTTTTGCCTTTAAGTATGGCATAGCTTAAGTTTACCAAAGCCTACCAATTGTCGGTGCAAATCGCGTTGTTGGGGATAGTTTAACAATCAGTGTTTTTAACGGTAATCACAGGCTCAGTGGCGTTAATGGCATTTTCGTAGCGAATATGGCAGTTAAAGCTAACACTTTTATCGTTTAAATCTTCAGAGAAAAACACATAAATATGATTGTTGGCGGTGGATTTATCGATAAAAAATGGGGCCGCGTCTGGGTCTTGTCGAATAGTTGTTAGCGAGACAGAGTCGATATCAAGCCACGCTCTGACTTGACGGTTAAGTTCATCAAAACTGTCTGTGCCATCGACGGCGGGGTAACCGTTATAAAGTGGAATAGTGACGCCAGCATGGACAATACTGCCAGTACCTTTAGCTTGCCCTTCAATAACCGCTTTACTATGGATTAAATCTAAGCCACTTTTCATCGCGCCCGCAATACCGTCTAAGGTGGCAATCTTACTATCTGTCTTAAGGTCGACAAATTTAGGGAGTGCAATAACGGCAATGATCCCAAGTACAATGAGCACAACCACAAGCTCAATTAGCGTAAAGCCTTGCGCGGGTTTTGAAGTTAAAGCCATAGTGCTCTCTCCTGCTTGATTTTATCGAGTTTCTAGTTGGTTTTATTTAACATCACTTGACCAATATAGAGCTGCAGTAATCCGTCGAGTTGATTGATATTAGCACCTGTGATCCGTTGGATTTTTTCGAGTCGATAGCGCAAGGTATTACGATGAATAAAAAGTACATTAGCACAGCGCTGCAAGTCACCAAAGTGTTGCAGATAGGTGGTTAAGGTTTTTATCAGTTGTCCATTTTTATCTGCAGTGAGCAGAGCTTGATAAGGGGAAAGTAATTCCTTACCACGCCAGTTATCTTTTAGGCCTGAAAGCAATACGGATAAGGAATAGTCTTCATATAGGTACTTGCTTAGCTGTGGTTGCATCTGTTGGCCAATAGCAAGGGTTTCTAAGGCGGTTTGATATGAACGGTTAAGATCTTCTGCTGCAGGAAAAAAATGACCGAGTGATATTTTTAAGCGACTAACAAGTGCTTTGGGCAATCTAGCAAGTAGTTGATCAATACGTTCGCTTTCAAGGCTAGGGTCCCAACTTTTTCCGTCAAGAAATGCGGGTTTTAAAATCACCAGTTCTGTCATAGAAGTCATCGCAACTAGGTTGCCACGAGAGGGATTCTCTAGTAGGTGAAGAACTTGCTTTAGCATGGAGTTAGCGGCGGTTTCCTCTTCATCGGCTTGAACTTTTATCAGGGCGACAACGCGAGGTGCGTCGAGATCTATATTGAGCTGAGAGGCCCAGTTGCGTTGATGCGCAGTAAACGGTCCTTCGGTTTTGATTAATTCAATGATCAACTCTTCTTTTTGTCGATAATGCCATTGAGCTTGTTCTATGGTGTTAGCCTGTTCAACGATGATCTCAGCGGTCATTTTAAGGAGTTCACCATAACTGCGTAGTTTTTCGGGTTCACCAGTAATACCAATGACCCCAATGATCTCGCCTTTATAGTGCAGTGGCAGATTGATCCCAGGTTTTACGCCTTGGAGTGTGCCGGTACTTTGATCGCTGATCTCAACCGTGCGTTGCTGGCTGATAGCAAGTAATGCCCCTTCGTGGATAGCACCAATACGATGAGATTCGCCAGAGCCCAAAATCACGCCATGATTGTTCATCACATTGATATTGTGGCCGATGATTTTCATCGTTCGTTTAACGATTTGTCTCGCTAGGGCGCCGTCTAAAAAGTACACATGGATCCTTACTCAAGTTAACTCTCATCAATTACTATAACAGTGCCTTAAAGCTCAGGTATGTGGCAGTGTTTTTTCAGCTTATTGTGAGCTCTGGCATTGTTGGTTAGGCCGCAGAGATTAATTGAGCAACCCGTTTTTGCAACTGGGGAACAATCTGTTGTTCAAAATCAGGGTTGCGCTTTAACCAGATATTATTTCTAGGGCTTGGGTGCGGCATAACCAGTGTTGCTGGCCAACGCGTTTGCCAGTTAGAGACGGATTGGGTAACGCTGATTTTTTGTTGTAGGTGCCATTCAATCGCATATTTGCCAACCAGTAGTGTCAGTTCGATATGCTCAAGCTGTTCCAGTACTGATTGACGCCAGGCTATTGCACATTCGGTACGCGGTGGTTTATCGCCACTTTTTTTATCTGTGGGCGAGTAGCTACCAGGGAAGCAAAAGCCCATTGGCACAATGGCAAACAAATTAGGGTCGTAAAATTGCTCCTTGGTCACCCCTAGCCAAGCTCGCAGTCGTTCACCACTGGCATCATCAAACGGGCGACCTTTATGGTGAGTCTTTTGTCCTGGAGCCTGTCCTGCTATGAGGATTTTTGCGTATTTACCTAGCTGAACAATAGGTTTTGCTCCAAGTGGCAAACTATCGGCGCAAATTTGGCATTGCTCGATATCAGTTTGTAGTGGAATAAGTTGTTCGCTAGGCATCGATAACCTCGGAGTCAATGTTAGAGCACTAACTAAATTGGACGATATTGTACGCCCAATATCCTAAGTAACTATAGGCGATAGCTAATGTCGCCAGTGAAATGAATTTTACTTTTATGTCGGCTTGACTAACGAGTGCGACATGGGCGCAAGCGATAGCAAAAATGGCAATCGGCGCAATATAGTAGGCACATAACACTAGAGCAATGGCGGCTAAAGCGATGATTAGCGCACTGTTTTTAGTCGGCGCCTTATTGGCGTGTAGATTCAGCTGTAAAGGCAATAAGCTTAAACCTATGCTGACGATTATTACGCCTATGTTCATTGAGATAGCACCAGCGGTATCAAAATAGATAAGCGCAACAAACAGAGCGATGATTGCCGGGATAGTGGCGATTAGAGTATGCATTTTGGCAAAGTTTCTGCTGTGATATTTGCCGGTAAAGTAAAATAGCGCGTTAAGTAGCAAATTGATTAAGCTGAAACCGCCAAGTGTTATTGCCAGCAGTAATATATTAGTGGTGTCGTTAGCCATTGAAAAGGCTGGAAAAGGCGCTAATAAGGCTGAGAACAGTGCGGCTTTGTACAAAGAGGATGAGTGATTCATGGGAGTACTTTAGATGAAGTTAATGATATTAAGATCTCCTAAAGCTGGGATAAGTTCAAGGTGAATGGTGAGGAAGTCTGTTTTTAGGTCTTTTTTTTATCTTTGTGGTGATCAAGTTCACTAAATATGAAGAAAGTAGAATCGTTTAACTTCCGGCAATAAAAAACCGCATTTGGCGGGTTTTTTTGATGTACCTAGATTTACTTGATACTTGAATTACAAACGGTAGCTCACGCTAAGCATGATTAGGTGTGCGTTGATAAGTTATGGGATGGCTGTTACTGCTTCTGTTTGATTGCATATGTT
>NZ_JAKILT010000082.1 GCF_023283535.1 Shewanella sairae
TTATCGCTAAATTTGACGGCATAAATGCCGACCTACAATGTGTGTTGTTAGCCTTTAGCACGAATTGATTGGCTCAGCTATTTAACCAAATTCTCATGCAAGCGCCTAAATACTCAAGCCCTCTATTAGATTGGGCTTTAGCCCATCAGGTTCATGGTTTTATCGCTAAATTTGACGGCATAAATGCCGACCTACAAAGCTGTTTCCGCTATTCAACTGAGGGCTACTTCTTTAAAAGAAAAACCTTTGTTTTACCTAAAAAACTAAGGTCGCAACACCTAGCAGTGCAAACAATACTGCGCAGCCGCGGTGGATCCAGAGCATTGGTAGCTTTTCAGCACTAAAGTGACCAGCAATAACAACTGGCACATTGGCGATTAACATGCCCAGTGTCGTTCCAAGTACTACCATCGCCAAGGCATCATACTTAGCCGATAGCACCATAGTGGCTATCTGGGTTTTATCGCCCATCTCTGCAATAAAGAACAAAACAAAAGTAGCTAAAAATGGTCCCATGGCATAAAAGCGGCTTTCTTCAGCATCAACTTTATCTGGGATTAACACCCATAATGCGATAACAAAGAAAGATGCGGCGACTAAGTAACGCCCAAGTTCAGGACTGATCCAAGATATTGCCCATTGCCCTAACCAAGCGGCGGCAAAATGGTTAATCAATGTTGACAAGGAAATGCCCAGCACAATGGCTGTTTTGTTTTTAAAGCGCGCAGCTAAAATCAGCGCTAATAATTGAGTTTTGTCGCCGATTTCGGCAATGGCTACGGTAAAGGTTGAGGCGAGCAGTGCTTCCAAGAGTTAATCCTGTAATGGGGACTTATTAGCAATAACTAAGCACGGCAGCTCTTCCCCAAATTTAAGAGGTGCGGTGCTCAGGTCTTGCTGGGCAAGATCAAAATCGATATTTTGATCTGCTGTATGTACCATGGCATGTGGCCAATTATGTTGATACATACTCAGTTGATAACAGGCACAATGTATAGTCTATTGTGTTGTCATGTTACTGATAGCTACTCCCCCGAAGCGAGAGGCGGCATTATAACGACTGCGCTGTTTTTTTCAACGCTAAAGCCAAAGAGTGCAATAAATTAATTGGTAATTTAGGACTAAGTAACGTAGCTGTCGCTTAAACTTTACGCCTATGTTAACGAGTCGTGCCGAGTTGATTTTAAGTGCTCTAGAGGGCTTGCCCGCAGGGAATACTGCTGTTAATGTCGTGACAGTCATTTTTTAGAGAAAGAGCCGTAATGAAGCAATTCACTCAGTATTTTCCACGATTTATCCAGCCTCAGTGGCTAAGTTGATAAGGTGAATACACGTTTTATTTAACTAGCCGTTGGGGCCAATTGGAATCTTCAAGGTCGATGATGACCAGATTCGATTGGGGGCAGTTATTGATATTGTTAACTTGCAAAATTCTCTCCCTCAAAGTCGTTCTAAATCTGACCTACAAAAATAAATTATAAAATTTAACAGGACAATTTTGTGAACTCAAAAATACTTGGCTCAATTGCCATCGTTGCTGGTACAGCAATTGGTGGCGGTATGTTGGCTTTGCCTTTAGCAACAGCTTCATTAGGCACCATTCCCGCACTACTATTACTTATCGCTATTTGGGGCGTATCAATTTACACCTCACTCTTGATGCTTGAAATCAATCTGCGTACTGGTGTCGGGCTTAATATGCACTCGATTACCGGTAAGACTTTAGGTCGTGTTGGTCAACTGTTTCAAGGTGCATCTTTCTTAAGTTTACTGTTCGCATTAACCATGGTTTATCTAATGGGTGGCTCGTCGCTGCTTGAATCAAAGATGGACCTTGTTGGTATGGAGATGGACAACCAAATTGCGGTACTCATCTTTACTGCGATCTTTGGTGGCTTGATTGCCGTAGGTGTGCGCTGGATTGATAAAGTGTCGCGCGTACTGTTCACTTCGATGATTGCGCTGTTAGTGATTGTGGTAGCTTACCTGCTGCCTGAAGTCGATATGAGCCTAATGATGAAAGACTCAACAGAAGGCTTAGTGGCAGGGCAAGATCTAACTAACCTTTGGTTAGCGGCAATCCCAATTGTATTCACTTCATTTGGTTTTCATGTCTGTATCGCAACAATTGTGCGCTACTTAGATGGCGACGCTATGTCGCTGCGTAAAGTACTAATTATTGGCTCAACCATCCCACTTGTTTGCTATATCCTGTGGTTAATGGTGACCTTAGGTACCTTAGGCGGCAAAACCGTTTATGCTTTCGATGGCTCTTTACCTCAGTTAGTTTCAGCGCTACAAGGCGTGGCTGAATCATCAATTTTGCAGCAGTTTATCGATCTGTTCGCTAACCTGGCATTGGTGACTTCATTCCTAGGTGTGACCATGAGCTTGTTTGACTATATTGCCGAACTGACTCGCGCTAAAGAAAACGCCCTTGGTCGTGCGCAAACTTGGTTATTAACCTTTGTACCGCCATTACTTTGTGCACTGTACTACCCAGACGGTTTCTACAAAGTGCTAGGTTATGCCGCTATTCCATTGGTGGTGATGATTATCTTCCTGCCGATTGCGATGGCGCTTCGCCAGCGTAAGCAGAACTTAGGTGGTTACCAAGTTTGTGGTGGTAATACAGCGCTAGGTTTAGCCGCTCTTGCGGGTTTAACCATTATTCTTGCCCAGCTATGGGTAGCACTGTAATTGATAATGTCAGTGTAAAACAGCAATAGCAGTGGTTGATAACAGCTTTGTAAGAGAGTAATTCATAGACTGTTGTTCCCTGCGACTCATGTGATAAAGTCGAGCACTAATATGAAAATATTGGCTCGGCTTTTTTGTTTTAAGCCTCCAAATAGATTCTCATAATCTGATGTAATACCAATCAGTACAAGCCTAGGCTTTTAAGCTGCGGTGAAGAACAAGCAATCAACAAAAATTCTAAAAAATACTCTTAATAAAACTATTTAATAAGAGATAAAAAATGGACTTATTACAATGAAAAAATGGCTTTTAACAGCAGCTATCGCGACTTCTTTTGGCGCTATAGCTGACGAAGGTATGTGGCAGCCCCATCAGCTTCCTGCTATGGCAGATGAGCTGAAAGCAAAGGGATTAGAAATTGACGCTAACTCAATTTCAAAACTGACCGAATTCCCGATGAATGCAGTAATTAGCCTAGGTGGCTGTACTGCATCATTTGTATCGCCAAAGGGCTTAGTGGTGACTAATCATCACTGTGCTTATGGCTCAATTCAATACAACTCTACTCCAGAAAATAACTTACTACGTGATGGCTTTTTAGCTAAGACCTTTAGCGATGAGCTACCTGCAACGCCGGGCTCACGTGTGTATGTGACTGAAAGCGTTGTTGATGTTACTGACAAGGTTAAAAATGGCCTTGATGGCGCGACAGGTAATGCGTTTTACAAGGGCATTGAACAACAGGAAAAGAGTCTAGTTGCTGAATGTGAAAAAGAAGACGGTTACCGCTGTAAGGTTTATAGCTTCCACGGTGGTCTTGAGTATTACCTTGTTAAGCAATTAGAAATTCGCGATGTACGCTTAACTTACACTCCAGCATTGAGCGTAGGTAAGTACGGTGGCGATGTCGATAACTGGATGTGGCCACGTCACACCGGTGATTATGCTTTCTACCGCGCTTACGTATCAAAAGATGGTAAGCCAGCAGATTATAGCGAAGACAACGTGCCATACGAGCCAAAAAGCTTCTTGAAAGTATCGGCTAAAGGCGTCAGCGAAGGCGACTTTGTGATGGTTGCCGGCTACCCAGGCCGTACTAACCGCTACCGCACTGCTAACGAAGTTGAAAACCAGTTTGAGTGGGCGTATCCAGAAGGTAAGATCTTGCGTGAGCGCATTATCGAGATCATCAAAGACACAGCGCCAGAAGGTAGCGATGAGCGTATTAAGTATGAAAGCTCAATTGCAGGCCTAGCAAACTATGCCAAAAACTTTACTTCGATGATCGAGTTTTACGGTAAATCAACCATGCTTGATGATCGTAAAGGCCTAGAGCAAGACCTAGCAAACTGGATCAAAGCTGACAGCAAGCGTAAACAGCAATACGGTAAAGTGTTAGCCGAGCTTGATAAGTTAATTGCCAAAGGCCAGCAAGGCCAAGAGCGCGACTTACTGCTAAGTTACATGGGCTATAGCACCATGATGAGCACTGCTAACCGCTTGTATCGTCTAGCTAATGAAAAAGCACTACCAGATATGCAGCGTGAGCCTGGCTATCAAGACCGCGATATGACTCGCTTTACTTCAGGTATGGAGCGTATTGAACGCCGTTATGCGGCAAGTGTTGATAAAGCCATACTGGCAGACTTAATTAGCCGTTACGCTGCACTACCAAAAGATCAGCGTTTACCTGCGTTCGATAAAGCCTTTGGTATCGGCAACAAGTTCGACATGGCTAAGTTTAACAAGACGTTAGATAAGATGTACGCCAACACTAAATTGTCTGACAAAGACACCCGCCTAGCGTGGATGGATAAGTCAGTTGCTGAGTTTAAAAAGTCAAAAGACCCATTTATTCAGTACGCAGTGGCGACTTATGACGAGCGCATGAAGCGTGAAAAGGCTGAAAAACAGTTAGCAGGTGATTTGATGAAGGTGCGTCCACAGTATATGGATGCCATCATTGCCTATAACCGTGAACAAGGTAAGCCAGTTTATGCTGACGCTAACTCAAGCTTACGTGTCACAGTAGGTCATGTGAAAGGTTACTCACCAGAAGATGGCCTTAAAGCTGTGCCGTTTACTCGCCTAGAAGGCATATTGGCAAAAGACACAGGTGTTGAGCCGTTCAATGCACCAGAGAAGCAGTTAGAGCTTATCGCTAACAAGCAATACGGTGATTATTACGTGAAATCACTCGACTCTGTGCCGGTTAACTTCCTATCAACCCTTGATACCACGGGTGGTAACTCTGGTTCACCTACCTTAAATGGTCGCGCCGAGCTAGTGGGTCTGCTATTTGACGGTGTCTACGAGAGTATTATTGGTGATTGGGGTTACGATCCACAGACTAACCGTTCTATCCAAGTGGATAGCCGTTATATGCTATGGGTAATGAAGTATCTTGATAATGCCGATAACCTATTAGAAGAAATGGAAATCGTTGATTAATCAACTAGTCATATAGGCCAAGGTGAACTTGGTCTTTTGCATGTTAAAGCCGAAACATGAAAGTGTTTCGGCTTTTTTGATCTTTGCTTAGTCTTTTTTGAGCAGGTTATGTTCATGTTAATTTATATCGCTGTAGTGTAAGCTACTGTATGTAAAGGATGTGTATTTTGCTAAGTGATAGCTAAATATAAGGGGGATAGTTGTACAGGAGAGAGTAGATTTACAGGTACTTGTCATTAAGTAGATGGGTGCTTTTTACACAATGGAATGAGTTTACAGTCATTTTTACCTAATAGACTGCGGATAAGAGTAAAAGGATTTAGTGATGTCAGAGATTAATGCGCTTAAAGATAAAATTAATACTAAAACGGTTAACCTAGTATTGTTAACCATTGCAACGGCGGGAATTTTTCCACTTTTATGGCTTTATCGAAATGCGCCAATTATTAGTGAAGAGACAGGTAAACAAATAACCGATAATAACTTTATTATTTGGATTGCAGCTTTCATAGGTTTGGGGGGCGTGTTTAGTGCAGACCTTGACCCGCTGCTAGCTTTGATTGGTTCCTTAATATCTTTAGTCGGTAGCATTTTATATATTATTTGGGGATTTAAAGCTAAATCTGCTCTGCAAGAATATGCGCTAGAAAAGCATAATCTAAACTTAGAGCTGAACTGGTTTTATACACTATTGTTTACGGTTTATTATATTAACTACTGCATTAACGATCTGCCTGAAGACCTAAATAAACAAAACTCCTTAACACCGAATGGCAACCCGATAGAGAGCGCGAGTTAGGCTTTCGTCTATAGTGGGGCTTGTTGTAAGCCCCACTAAGTTAAGATTTCTGTTATTAATTTATGCTAGCTTTTGTATTTTTATCTGCAGCTGTTATTTAAGCGGCAACTTACCGTAGTTAACATCTTTTCTAATCGCTAATATTTTGCTTTTTGGTGATATGAGCGCTCTTGTCCATCGATTTTAAAGAACGCAAAAATAGCCCCAAACCACCGATTGCAAGTACTAGAATGGTAATTAACTCAAAGGCTGTCATTGTTTTAAAACCAAATTTGATTGATGAAATTACACCAAAAATGAGAGCGGTAATTGAGCCGAGAGATAAAATCCAGCCAATGATGTTTTTACTGTTAAAAAATACCAAACCAATGCCGAACATAAACGGGATCATTATCATTCCTCCCGTAATACCAAAGCTAGAACCCATGGCTGAAAAGCCATAAAGGCGGGAGCCTAGTCCAAAACTCGATGAAACTGAAATGCTATTGAGTAATAGATAAAAGCCACCACACATCATCACTAAACCAATAAAAAATTGGCCTACTCCTCCAGACGTTCCGCCTGCTCCATTCATTTTACATCTCCTTGTTTTAATGTGTTTTATGATTGATACAGCCTAGCCGTGTCAATCGGCATAAAAATTCTATTTATAGCGCTTGGTATTACTATGCTACATGGAGGGGGGCACCCATGTCGACAAGTCTATCTATTGTTCCATTTTGAATTGTTTAGCGCACTAGGTAGGTTGCTTCAGCCAGCGCTCGCTAAGCTCATGCAATCACGTCACCTGTGAACCTATTCACGCCTTATGTGCTATCAGAGAGGGCGAGATGCTTTTTATTAGATTAATAATTTTAATTAAAACAGTTCAATACAATTGGTTAGGCACAAACTAGTGATGGTTTAATCAATGTTTATTTAATAACTTAAGATTTATTAACTTAAGATTTATTAACTTAAGATTTATTAACATAAGGTTTAATAAGTGTTTCTATATTTGTTTTTTATAAATCTAACACCTTCATTATATAAATAATGATCTGCTAATAAACTTAGTGAGCCGTTTATCTCTTTTTAGCAACTTTCAATATTAGCCAGCCTTAATAGTAAAGGCGTCTCCCTTATTAGTTTTAATATCGAACCCATCTTTCTGGGTTAGCTGTTGAATCTTAAAAGTTTTGTTTTATTTTCGGTTTTAATGACTCATTGCTTGCACTACAGACTATTTTATTTTAGGGAAGCATTTACTGTTTCAGTTTTACGCATTAGTAAATTCAAACAGCTAAATGTTAATACTCTTCAGTCTAATTTAGTCTCGACTCAAGCTTTTTGTGATCAACGGCGGATATTTGTAAATCAATTGCTATTGCTTAATTAAATGCGTTGCTAATGATAATTATTATTATTACTGTTTCGTCGACCTCATTCTTACTGTTAGTAAAGTAAGTTATTAAAACGATATTAAGTAATAAGAGATTGACGAATGTTTAAAAAGACCTCAATAGCTCTAGCTGTGTTACTTGCGACACAATCTTCATACGCTATTGCACATACCAAAAAAGAAATAAAGCAAAGCACTAATGAGCAAAGCGCTGCTGTGCAGCCAATAGAAAAGATTGAAGTGCGTGGGGTAAGGCAAAGGCTAGAGAAGTCTGGTGTACTGTCTGACAGCATCATGAAAACAGAAGTCATTAGCTCAGAGCTTATGGACAATAAGAATGCGGCTAATCTAACTGAAGCAATTAATAATACCCCAGGCGTTAGGGTGTCTAATGAGTGCTCTATGTGTGGTGTTAAGCGAATTATGCTTAATGGTTTACGTGGCGAGCAAACAACGATACTGGTTGATGGCTTACCTGTGCATGCCATGATTGCTGGCTATTATGCGGTTGATGCGATTCCAACAACTGGACTTGACCGCATTGAAGTGGCTCGCGGAGCAGGGGCATCGTTGATTGCGCCAGAGTCTATTGGCGGTACCATCAATATTATCACTAAGACTGCCCAAGAAAATGGGGCGACGGTTGATGTATCTGTCGGTGAGAACGGCAATAAAAAAATTGGTTTATTGGGTACAGGTATTAGTGATGATGGCGCGACGCGAGTAACACTGATTGGCCAGTTTGATAGCCGTGATCAGGTAGATGAAGATAACAACTTAGTTAACGAAGCACCGTCGCAAGACAATCGCACCTTAACGATGCGCCTGTCACACGATTTAACCGATAAAGACAACATCATTGTGCGTTATTCAAATGTCGACTCAGAGATATTTGGTGGCCCAATGCTAGGTAAAGAATATGCCGATGGCACTGCAACCAGCGCTGGCGGCATATTAGCGAGTTACGATGGTGTCGACTCTGATACCTTGTTTGCTGGTAACGACGTGCGCAACGACTTTGTCGGTAAAGCGTGGGAAACCGCTGAGTGGATCCATACTCAGCGTGATGAGTTATCGTTAAGTTGGCTACGTGAGCTAAATGACGATCTCAACATGACCCTATCTGCCAGTTACTCAGACCATACTCAAGACTCTTTCTATGAAGGGTTTAAGTACTACGCTGAAGACACCATGCTGTATTTAGATGCACGCTTTAATTACTACCTAAATGATTCACACCTATTAACCTTTGGTGTTGATAACCGCAGTGAAGAGATGCGCTCACGCTCAAGCGGTGAGGGACATCAAGACTACGTATCAGATTCATTTGATTACGACATGCTAGGTTTCTATCTGCAAGACACATGGCAAGCAACTGACGAACTAGAGATTGCCATGGCATTACGCTACGACCATGTTAAAGCAGACTTTATTGACCCGAAAAAAGATGGCGTTGAAATTGACCAGTCGATTCTAGCCCCACGTGTTGATATTCGTTACAACCATAGCGATGAATGGACCTCACGTTTATCGGCAGGTCGCGGTTATCGTGCGCCGTTATCTTTTTTTGAAACAGACCATGGCGTACTAGATGCCGAATTGGGTTTTGAAATCGATATTGAAGAGCTTGAACGTTCAAACTCAGCCACTTATGCCTTAAGCTACAGTGGTGATGCGTTAACAATGACTACGTCACTGGCTTGGACTGAAGTTGAAAACCTTGCCATGTTAAGCGAGACAGATAATGGCGTGCCGTTACTCAGCCAGCTTGATGAAAAGGCCTCGGTTACTACCGCCGATATTGCCCTTGGTTATGATGTTACTGACGACTTAACCCTAAACTTTACTGCTGAAGGCTTCTTTTATGATGATGCCTTTAAATCCTCTTACTCTTTAGCACCAGTAGAAGAGCGTGTGACGTTAAATGCCGATTACTTAATTCATGGTTGGGACATTTTTGCCAATCTAGTATGGATTGGCGGCCGTGATTTGAGTGAATACGGCTATGAAGGATATAACCAAGTAGACAGCTCTGGAGCGGTGATCCAAAGCTCTAAGAAATCAACTGATGCGCCATCTTACTGGACACTTGATCTGAAAGTAACGAAAGCCGTGACTGACAATATCGACTTCTACGCAGGGGTAAACAACCTGTTTGATTACACCCAAGTGAATGAAGGCGAAACGCCGTTATTCTTTGATGCCAGCGGGGGTTACGATGTGGCCTACATCTGGGGACCATTGCGTGGCCGCGAAGTCTATGCAGGCTTTAAAGCAACCTTCTAATTAGGGTTAAAAGTCTGGATTAATTGGCACGATTAACGAGGTTTACTATGTTCAACCCCAGCAGCAAATCGATAGGTCTACAGCTAGCGCTGTTACTACTAGGGCTTGTGGTTATTACTCCCAAATCACAAGCGCGAGAGCTGCTGGGGTTTGAGCATGCTAATTTAAAAAGTGGTCAAGTGAGTACCCTTGACCACTTAAAAGGTAAGCCGAGTTTAATGATGTTTTTTGAGCCAGAGTGCCCTTGGTGTTTTAAGCAAGGCAAGGCGTTTAATCGTTTGTTAGCTCAGTGCGATAACAAGGTCAACATTGTAGCCATGGGCGCTAACGCAGACCGTTCAAGTTTGAAAAAGACATTATGGAAGATGCATCTAGACTTCGACGGGTTTGAGGCTGGCCCCACTATGATGCAACAGGTTGGGCAGTTACCGGCCACACCGATAACCTTGCTGCTCGATGAGCAGGGTAATTTGGTGAGTTACCTTAGAGGTTATGTTAAAGATGCTCAACTACAAGAGTTGTTGCCCAAAGTGCTTGGGGGTAGCTGTTTGGTCGATGTGGGTTAACCTTGGAATGAAGGTTGATTACATTTTTGATTTATCAGGCTGCGCCTGACCTTCAAACAATCAAGCTGCGCTTGATAAACGTCATCAAGTTAGACTTCGTCTAACAATTAAAGTCGTGGCTATGCCACCTATCAGGCTGCGCCTGACCAACGTCGTGGGATTCCATCCCACACCCGGGCAAGGAGGACTGCTCGTCCTTATCCTCCTTGCATCCACCATGACGCCCCTAACGAAGTTGTTGATCCTCATACTTATTCGAAATAGTCTAACGCTTCCGATGGGGCATCCTGCCCCGCGAAAGCTATGCCCACGTCCGTGTGGGCATCACGACTATTTCTTCAACGTACTTCGGCAACTCCGAAGGGGAAAATGGTGTTTTCTGTGAGTTTTGTAACTCATTTTTGCCCCTTTATCAGTTTCAGGCGTTAATCTCACAGATTAAGTAACAAGCCTGTAGACCTACTTTTACTAATCGATAAATGACTGTTACTGATTACTTTCGATAAAACATCAATATCAATGCTTACTTTCAATTTTCCGTGATCGTTTATTCAGTGCCACTCTGGTAGAATTCATATAAATCAATAGCTTTAGTTTAGTAAGGCTTAAATAAAGTTCGTTAAATATTATTAGCCTAAATGGAGCCAAGAATGCCATTACCTTCATCAAGAAATAGAGTTCTCTTAAAGTTTATGGACGAGCAATATGTCGATAGCTTTATTAATGAGGGACTTTTATTCATGAATAATGTGCAATTTTTCCGAGAGTATGAAGATGAAGACCCTGCTCTAAGGGGGGATTCGTATGAGGGGCTGGCTGCTAGTTGGTTGCCTTCAGAAGTGGTTTTGACTATCAATGGTCGGGAAATTACTGACGCTGTAGGAAAAATAGATCTACGTGATAATCATCAAGATGAAACAAACATCTATAGTATGGCAATCATTAGTGATCAAGATATTCTAGACGCAGGGCCTGAAGGGCTCTTCTTGTCAAAGAGATTCAAAGGCTTTGGCAACAAAACTGTCATAATTAGCGGCAAGAATATCACTGAATTTTGGCGAAGAGTTCAGGAAGCACTCGATAGCTCTGTTGTTATTTACAATTTCGGCGCAGATAGTGTTGTGGCAAGAAAAGTCACTTATGTAGAAAGAAGTGATCATCATAATCAGCTCGATATCTTTAATAAGTTTAGTGAATTTAAATGGCAATATGAGTGGCGGTTGGCCTTAAAACAAGCCGACAAGGGGGCGCTTTCTCTATATATTGGTTGCTTATCGGATATAGCTTCAGTTGCTGATACTGAATCACTAATCAATTCGCCTATAAAGTTCGTGCCAAAAGACTTATAACAAACCTAAGCAAGCAAATTACGTCAGTTGTTGCGTTTTTTACAAACTCGCAACAAGCCCTGGCAACTACTTCACCGTTGTTGGCGGCGTTATATGACAATAGGATGTTGCCGCTGTTCATAACGGAGGTTGACAATATTTATTTTAATAAAGATGGTTAAATGAAGTTACCTAAGCGTTCAAGAACACATCAACTAGAAGAGCTTTCGATTGATAAGTTTAAATCACTTTTGCCTATTGAATGGGTTTACAGGACTCCAACACATGATTATGGCATAGATGGTGAGGTCGAAATATTTGATAGTGATGGCTACACAACAGGAAAAAAATTCCTAGTTCAGCTTAAAGCAACCGATGAAAAACGTATCGATAAAGCCTCTAAACTAAGAATGGGGATTGAGAAGCTCAACTATTATCAACAACTAGAACAGCCTATTTTGATAGTAAGGTATATGGCTGAAAGTGATGATATATATGTTCGCTGGTTTCACAGCCTAAACCCAAATAAGGACAAAATATCCGAGAAAAGTTTTTGCATGTTATTTCAGAGTCAACATCACTGGAATGATGAAAAGCTAGAAATAATCTCTCATGAATTAAGAAGCTTATTTTTTATTCAATAAACACCCTCTCCGAAAGCCTATAGAGATTGAAGTTATTACATCAAACGACTCAGCCTTATCTAAATATACTGCTCGATTTGTTACAAGGCTAATGAGCTCAGGTAAAACTAGTGGCATATTCACTTTCAAAATTTCCTCAGAAAGGTCGACCAACCCAATATATTTTGAGTTGTTTGATGATGAGTACCATATATCGCTGGCGGGTGTCGCTAGCTTAAGAGGGAGCTTTACTCCACCAAGAAACAATGACGACCTCAATACTATAGTTGCGAATATAAACGTACACCTTGCGATCCTTCTTTTTAAGCTGAGGCATAATAGTGAATCCGAGAGGCTGTTTGATTTATTTCTACCTACTTCTAGCTCTGGCACATTTGAACTGACACTCACGAGTTACGTTGCTGTAAAGGCGGCTACAAACAAAATTAGTGACGCCTTGGATTACCTTCTTTCACTTTCTACGGATGGAGGATTACTAAGCAATGAAACTGTAAACACTATTCAATTGATTATGGGAATGGTAGCTCAATTATGCACTCCTGATGACTACTCTAAAGTTGAATCAACATTTTTATCCATAATAGATGAAGTTAAAGGTATTGATCTAGGTTTGGCTTCTGTTTTTCATTACAACTTGGGAAACCATCTAGCTGCAAGAGGTGAAAATAGGAACGCTATAAAACAGTATATTTTTGCTGCCAAATCAAATCCAGACTATAAGCTTCGTTTCTATTGGAAAAGAGAGTTAGCTGGCCTGTTTTTTGGAATTGGAAAATATCGTATTTCGTCAAAACTATATGAAAGTGCGCTAAGTGATGACTCTTCTAATGAGGCTAGAGGACTATTCGCTGACAGCTTGATGTATAGCGGTTTTTTTAAAAGAGCTTTAGCTGAATTCGAGTTAGCGCTTTCGGCATCAGAGAGTGGAGATCCAGAATGGTGCTTAAAATATTGGTGTCTAGAACAAATTGTCAATGAGCTGGGTGTTGAGTCTCAAGTTATTGGCCCTACTTCTGGCTCGGAGTTTATAGTTGATTGCACAGAAGAAGATGCGGCCAACTATTTACTAAAGACTAATGCTATGTGTCCGGATTGCTGGTTTTTCATTGCAACAAAACTTGCTGAGCGGAGTGATTTTGATGGCGCGACAGTGTGTTTTTTACTATCTGCATTCTCAGACGAAAGCCACAAGGAGTCATGGATGAGGTCTTTACAGTGTTCAATGAGAGCAAAAAGTAGCGTAATTATGCATCACATTATTCTGGTGGTTAGCACTAAGTTTGGAAACGAAGCAATAAATGATTTTTTTGAGACATTAGATGATAATGCAAACTCCAAGCTAAATGAGATGTCTTTAGACGTCATAATGGCTTGTGAAGATTATAATGATGAACGGCGTAGAAAAAGGTTTAAATTAAGATTTGGTGATAGTAACTCTCAAGAAGTAGTTGAATTGTAGACCTCATGACTTGGATTAAAAGTATCAATATAATTCACCAATATAATCGGGTAGCCGGAGGTATCTAGCCTCCAGCCCCCACACCACCCTGCATGCGGCTCCGCACAGGGCGGTTCATTTAGAACACCTAATTC
>NZ_JAKILT010000083.1 GCF_023283535.1 Shewanella sairae
CACTCTTGCCCAAGTACGCGCTACGTCCGATGTAGGTTGGGCTTTAGCCCATCAAACCATAAAGGTATTCGATAACTGTCGGCATAAATATCCAATAATTGTCGGGATAAATATTTAGTAATTTTCGGCATAAATGCCGACCTACAATATGAACAATGCCAAACACTGCTATCACTCTTGCCAAAGTACGCGCAATATCCTATGTAGGTTGGGCTTTAGCCCATCAAACCATAAAGGTATTCGATAACTGTCGGCATAAATATCCAATAACTGTCGGGATAAATATTTAGTAATTTTCGGCATAAATGCCGACCTACAATATGAACAATGCCGAACAGTGCTATCACTCTTGCCCAAATATGCGCAATGCCTATGTAGGTTGGGCTTTAGCCCATCATACCATAAAGGTATTCGATAATTGTCGGCATAAATATCCAAATAACTGGCGGCATGAATATTCAGTAATTGTCGGCATGAATGCCGACCTACAAGATCAATATTCGGGTGGGTTTAACCAATTAACAGCTTGTGTTTAATCCTTAATGGGTAAAAGCTTTTACTTAAAACTCACCATTCAAAGCAAGGCTATCTTGCTCCGATAAAATAGGTGAAATACCCGCCTCAATCGGCCAATCTACCTTTAGATGTGGGTCGTTCCAGCTAATAATTTTTTGGTCGTGGGGCGCATAATAGTCGGTGCATTTATACAGCACATCCGCAAAGTCACTAAGCGTATAAAAACCATGGGCAAATCCAGCGGGGATATACATTTGCAGTTTATTTTGCGCTGATAATACCTGTGAAACCCAATGACCATAGGTTTTAGAATCTTGGCGCAGGTCCACTGCTACATCAAAAATACTGCCGCTAATCACTCGAATCAGTTTTGCTTGAGGCTGTGTTTGCTGGTAATGCAAACCACGAAGAACATGCTTAGCAGAACGACTGATATTTTCTTGCACAAACTGCGGGCAAGGCGTGCCTAACTGTTCAAACAACAACTCAAATTCAGATTGACGGAAGGTCTCCATAAAAAAACCCCTTTCATCACCAAACACCTTCGGCTCAAAAAGCAGTACATCAGCAATATCTGTAGGCGTAACTTGCATCATAAAAATTTATAACCAAAAAATGAACAACGAGGGTAGTCATCATTATAAGCCGTAACCGTGGACACTTATTCCATCCTATTAATTCAGGCTCAACACTATATACCGTTAAACCATAGTGGTATTAAACAATCAAAGGCCTGTAAAAACAAAAGCCGGACAAAGCGCAATGCGATATCCGGCCTTAATCTAGTCGTCAATATGATTCTATGTTTAGTCAGAACCAAACAAGTCGCGGGTATATACCTTAGCAGCGACGTCAGTAAGATCATCAACCATACGGTTTGACACAATCACATCAGACATTGCCTTAAACTCGTTTAGATCTTTGATGACTCGAGAATGGAAGAACTCTTCGTCGTCCAATACAGGTTCAAACACTACAACTTCAATGCCTTTAGCTTTTATGCGCTTCATGATGCCTTGAATAGAAGATGCACGGAAATTATCCGACCCAGCCTTCATAATCAAACGATAAATGCCGACAACCTTAGGCTGCTTCTTCAATATTGAATCAGCAACAAAATCTTTTCTGGTTGTATTAGCATCTACAATTGCACTAATGAGGCTATTAGGAACATCGGCATAATTAGCACGTAGCTGCTTAGTGTCTTTTGGCAGGCAGTAACCACCATAACCAAAAGATGGATTATTATAGTGACTACCAATGCGCGGGTCTAAACCAACTCCTTCGATGATCTGACGCGAATCTAACCCATGAGATTCTGCGTAGCTATCTAGCTCATTAAAGTAAGCTACACGCATAGCAAGATACGTATTTGAAAATAGCTTAACCGCTTCTGCTTCTGTTGAGTCAGTATAAAGAATATCGATATTTTGTTTAATTGCAGCGTTAGCAAGTAAGTTAGCAAACACTTCTGCACGCTCAGAGCGCTCACCTATGATAATTCGAGATGGGTGTAAGTTATCAAACAATGCCCGCCCCTCACGTAAAAACTCTGGTGAGAAAATAATATTCTGAGTATTAAACTTTTGCTTAACCGATTCAGTGTACCCCACTGGCACAGTCGACTTAATCACCATGATTGCACTAGGGTTAATATCAAGCACATCTTGTATAACCGCTTCGACAGATGAGGTATTAAAGAAGTTTGATTCTGTATCGTAGTCAGTCGGCGTAGCAATGACCACATAATCAGCGTCTCGATAAGCCAATTGCTTATCAAGAGTCGCAGTTAAGTCGAGCTTATGATTTGCTAAATATTGTTCAATTTCAGCATCAGCTATAGGCGATTGGCCATCGTTAATCATTGCCACTTTTTCGGCGATAATATCAACAGCAATGACAGTGTTGTGCTGTGCCAATAATACTGCGTTTGACAGGCCTACATATCCTGTTCCAGCTATAGCGATCTTCATCTTAAAACCTTAAAAAAAAATATCCGCGTAAAATACCACTCAGCGACCAAAAAGTCTTGTTTTACGCTCACATTTGTTAATGCTAACTCATCTGTAAACGCTTAAGCTAGGAGTCAGCATAAATGCCGACCTACGCTACAACCAAAAGGATTCTGTAGGTTGGGCTTTAGCCCATCAAACCGCAATGCTATTCGATAATTGTCGGCATAAATGCCGACCTACGCTACAACCAAAAGGATTCTGTAGGTTGGGCTTTAGCCCATCAAACCACAATGCTATTCGATAATTGTCGGCATAAATGCCGACCTACGCTACAGCCAAAAGGGTTCTGTAGGTTGGGCTTTAGCCCATCAAACCGCAATGCTATTCGATAATTGTCGGCATAAATGCCGACCTACACTACAGCCAAAAGGGTTCTGTAGGTTGGGCTTTAGCCCATCAAACCGCAATGCTACTCGATAATTGTCGGCATAAATGCCGACCTACGCTACAGCCAAAAGGATTCTGTAGGTTGGGCTTTAGCCCATCAAACCGCAAAGGTATCCGATAACTGCCGGCATAAATGCCGACCTACGCTACAGCCAAAAGGGTTTTGTAGGTTGGGCTTTAGCCCATCAAACCACAAAGGTATTCAATAATTGTCGGCATAAATGCCGACCTACGATATGTACTGTATAGCGATAACATAAAATTTTATAGATACACCGAATTCCAGTATGGGTAATCACCAATATGCGTAACTAAATTTTTCCTTAAAGGGTTCGCCACTATATAACGGCTGATGCTTTCTCTATCGTCATCGTAACGTAAAGCACTATCATAAAATGAAGGTTGCCATAATCTACCGTTTTGCTCTAAGGCCTTATTAATAGTAAAACTAGTCGCCCCCTTTAAACCACCAACTGACTTTGATAATGAAGAGTCTTCGCCTAGCCTTAATAGACCATGGAAATGATCCGGCATTAATACCCACGTTAACCAACGACAATCATGCTGACATTCATTTTCACCAAGCAGTGAACAAAATAAGCGAGCTATATAAAAATCGTAGAAAATCGGCTTTTTATTCTCAGTATTGAAAGTAATAAAATATTCACCGCCACCGATAGAGCATCGTCCTTTCCTTAAGTCATTCCATGACATTACAACCTCCAAATGTAAAACACTGTCGGCATAAATGCCGACCTACAATATTAACGATGCCGTTTTACGGCATTGGTAACACCTGCCTGCCCCCCAAAAAACGACAAGTATAGGCAATACCACATGTAGGTTGGGCTTTAGCCCAACAAACCTTAAAGGCATCCGATAACTGTCGGCATAAATGCCGACCTACAGCATGAAAACATCTGTCAGCGCTAACAACCAAAACGACAAGTATAGGCAATACCCCATGTAGGTTGGGGCTTTAGCCCAACAAACCTTAAAGGCATCCAATAACTGTCGGCATAAATGCCGACCTACAGCATGAAAACATCTGTCAGCGCTACCAACCCAAACGATAAGTATAGGCAATACCCATGTAGGTTGGGCTTTAGCCCAACAAACCATAAAGGTATCCGATAACTGTCGGCATAAATACCGACCTACAGCATGAAAACATCTGTTAGCGCTAACAACAAAACGACAAGTATAGGCAATGCCCAATGTAGGTTGGGCTTTAGCCCAACAAACCGCAACGCTATTCGATAACTGTCGGCATAAATGCCGACCTACAGCATGAAAACCACCTGTCAGCGCTAACAACCAAAACGACAAGTATAGGCAATGCCCAATGTAGGTTGGGCTTTAGCCCATCAAACCGCAACGCTATTCGATAACTGTCGGCATAAATGCCGACCTACAATATTAACGATGCCGTTCTGCGGCATGCACAATAATGAATGACATTAAATCTTGTTCTGCGCTTGCTTCCTGTTTATGCTCTAAATTGCAGAAAAGCGATGATAAGGAAATCAAGCATGCGTATTATCCACCACGGGGCGGTCAACGGCGTCACAGGTTCCTGCCATCAACTGGATATTAACCCTAACAGCAGCATTCTTATTGACTGTGGTTTATTCCAAGGTGCCGAAACCGAAGGGAAAACATCGGTAGAGCAACTAGAAATCACCTTTGATATCACTCATATCACGGCATTGATTGTTACCCATTGCCACATAGATCACGTCGGTCGCATCCCTTACTTACTCGCAGCAGGTTTTAATAAACCGATTTATGCAACAACAGCAACCGCGGCATTACTTCCCTTAGTGATAGAAGATGCACTCAAAGTCGGCGTCACCAGAAATAAACGCTTAATTGATTTATATATAAAACGTTTAAAAGTGCTGCTTCAACCAATTGACTATAAGCAATGGTTTAATCTAGAAGTTAACCATATAGAAGTTGATACAGGATCTAATACAGAAACCAAAAACAATTCAATTGGATACCAACGGGCTAAAGCACGCTTTAACGTTGCCGGGCATATTCTAGGCTCAGCTTACGTAGAAATAGAACTCAGTCATCCTTTACCTGCAGTAAAACCCACTCAGACACAGCTGCAAAACAAAAGTGATACAGCTCCAATCGACAAGGATAACAGCCACCTTGTGGTGTTCTCTGGAGACTTAGGTGCTAGCGATACGCCTTTGTTACTCAGCCCACAAAGCCCAAAACGTGCCGATACCTTGGTGATTGAGTCTACCTATGGTGATAAAAACCATCACAACCGTAAACACAGAGCTGACAGCCTACGTAGAATTATTGAAAAAGCAGTCAGTGACAACGGCGTGCTGCTGATCCCAGCATTTAGCATAGGCCGAACTCAAGAGTTACTGTACGAGCTAGAAAAAATCATCTTTGAGCAACAACAAAACCCGATGTGGCAAAGTATCGATGTCATAGTGGACTCCCCAATGGCAGCAAACTTTACCGAAAAATATATCCAGTACAAAAGCCTATGGGACAAGGAGGCAAAGGCAGTCCTCAAACAACAACGTCACCCTCTTGATTTCAGCCAGCTTTACACTATCGATAGCCATCAAGACCACCTTGCCGTTATCAATTACCTTGCTAGCAGAAAAAAGCCAGCAGTGGTTATCGCTGCCAGTGGTATGTGTACAGGCGGGCGCATCGTTAATTATTTACAACGTTTTTTAGCCGAGCCAACTACAGACATACTGTTTGTCGGCTACCAAGCACAAGGTTCAGCCGGAAGAGATATACAAACTTATGGTCCAAAAGGAGGATACGTTTATATCGACGGCGAGCGAATCGACATCAAAGCCGGAGTTCATACTATCAGCGGCTATTCAGCCCATGCCGATCAGCAAGATCTGATTAACTTTGTTGAAGGTATACAGAACAAGCCAAAACATATTCGAATCGTGCATGGTGATACAAGTGCAAAAGCCAAGCTCGCCGAGGTGTACCAAAGGTTATTACCTAATGTAGCAATTGAGATAGGAACCAATTAACCGCTGCAAATAAATACAAAAAAGCCCGCAATGGTAACAACCAAATGCGGGCTTTATGCTAATAAAAGATTACCACTAGCCAATAACTTGGCTGGTTTTCTCCCACATAGCTTTACTTTGAAGCTTATAAGTTTCTCTAGCTTCAACCTTTTCAGGCGCGTTAACAGTTTCAATTGCAGCAACTAAACCATTCTTCAATTGTTCAGTTGATATATCAGGAGAAATCAAGCAATCAGCCTGCATGTATTCTTCGTAAAGGCGCTCATACTTGTGGCTCCAACTCGTACCTAAACAAGGGATCCCTTGAGAAAGCGCACTCACACAGCCGTGGAAACGAGAACAGATAACTGCTTTACTCGCACCGATAATCCCTTTCACTTTTAGCGGATCAGCTTCAGTAATAAGCTCAATATCACCGCCACCTAATTGCTTAATTTGCTCGCAAATTCCAGCATCGCCCTTACCTTCATGATTAAGTAACACAGGCTCAAGCCCAAGCTCTCTAATCACAGCAACAGCATTAACCAAAACATCAATATAGGTTTCTTTCCAAGCGTTATGGGTATTACGGGTACCCACCATATTATAGTTTGGAATAATCAATACACGATTTTCGCCATTGACAAAATAGTCAGGCACAACGCCTTTAACTAAATTGGTGAAATCCGGAAATTGCACTAAGTTAGCACTATCACCAATTAATTTACGTACGTGCTCAAAGCTGCTGTTCTCACGAGCACAGATTAAACTGGCAGATGGCAGTGCGTTCTTCAAGCTTGCAATATCTTGTGTACGAGTAAAGTCACCTAAAGCTTGAGGTAAAAAGATATACTTTTTGCCATGCTTAGCTAAACGGTTAATTTCTTTCGCCAACAACTGAATAGATAACGAGTTCCACTGATCGCCATAAGCAAAACCAGAGGCATCAAGCACGACATCAATATCAGCTTCAGTCACTAAGCCGAATTTGTTTTTTAGTGCTTTACGGATTTTAGTCGGAATTGCGTAGCTCAGTGTATTAAGGTCTAACTTACCTTTTTTTACCGATAACTTCTGGTAAGCGCCCACTTTAGCTCTATCGAGATACGATGAGTTTGGGTTTGGTGCTAGAACAAGTTCTGCGTCTGGCCAGTAGTTTTCCATTTGCTGCAACACAGCATGCAGCATTAACTCAGCGCCTTTATTGACAAACTGAACACCTTTAATCTCGATAATCATGACTTTACTTCCTTTACTAACAATTGGTCACTCTTCTTCTGCGAAAACGGAATACCACCTTCTGGGTCAGCATAACCAACTGCCAACAGCATAATAGGTCTTTGGTGATAATCAAGCGCAAGCTCCTTGGCTAACGCGCGTTCATTTTGTTCTATATCAGGCCAGTTAATTGCACAAGTCGACAAACCTAACGTCTCACAAGCCAACATTAACTGCATAGTAGCAAGAGAACTGTCGATATAAATAACATGACGATCTCGCTCAGCTGGATAAGCGTCTAGATTTGCAACAACCGCAATGATACAAGGCAAGTTTTCAGCAAAGCCTACTGTGCCCATAGCGCACTTAGCAACGTTAACCACTTTGTCAGTATCACTCACTACATGAAATTCGTAAGGCTGGCGATTGCACGCTGATGGCGCCAAAGTTGCCGCCTGCACTGCTTTACGAATAAGCGCCATGTCAACCGGCTTATCTTGATACCAACGCACAGAGCGTCTGCGAGTAAACAGGGTCATCAAACCATCATAATCAATTGGACAATCAGGCAATTGGCTATGGGTATAAGGCAAGCAACCTTGCGACGCTAACTTATTTTGCACTGCAGCAAACTGTGCTCTTGCCTTATCGATACGCGGCCCCTTACCTACGATAGTAAAGTACTCGGTAAGCACATCGGTCGCCCAGCTCAATTCATTAGAACAGGCATCGCTGGCATTATGCACCTTAATATAGCTATCAACCGTTTCTAAAATATAGCCATCAGCAAAAACGTCTCTACGTGGGCGCATAATTAACCCTTTCTCAAGGCGATGAATATTGCGACGTAATAAAATACTGCTTTGACCTACAGCAACTAACGACTTATGGTAGGCAAGGCGACCTTGCATAACGGCTTTATGCTCGCGGTAAAATTCACGGCTAAAAAAGCAGTAGAACACCGACGCGAAAAAACCATTCCAAGCAAATAGTGCCAAAAATGCCATTTTTAACGACTCTAGCCACAACTTAAGTGAATGCTTAGCGCTAGCTGGGATCAATTTTAAGATGATTTTCTTCATTACAATCTCTATACGGTTTAGATTATGAGCGCTTTGTTAACGCAGTTTTAGGCCAATACCTATGCCCTAAAGTAAAAGGCAACAAAATAGAACGGGACATCACTTTTGCAATCGGACGCGTTTTTGGGCTCAACCAAAATGCTAAATAAGACGCAATAAAATAAGAGATAAGCGTGGCAATCGCCGCACCTTGAGCGCCCCAAATAGGAATAAGTACCCAGTTAGCTGCCACATTAATAATGGCGCCAAAACCATGGCTAACAAGTGAAAACGGCAGCAGGTCTTCAGCCAGTAACCACTTACTGACTAACGCGCGCATAAACACAAAAATACCTGCCCAAATATGGATTTGTAAAATTTGAACAGAGGGTAGATAGTCAGCGCCAAACAGCAACACAATAACCGGTTTTGCCAACAGGCTCACTGAAACAGCAATAGCAACGGCGACGAAAAAAAGGCCGTCCGACACTTGCTGTAATCGATGCCAATATAGCTTTGTATTTGCTTGCTTACCCAACTTAATAATTGCCGGGAATAAACTAATCACGATGGCATCGGCAAAAAAGTACCACACTTCAGATAAACGCGCAGCAACAGCATAGGTGCCAACATCAGCCGTGGTGGCCAAATGCTGCAGCATCAGTTGGTCGACTTTTAAATAAATGACCGCCGCAATGCCAGATAAAACTAACCAAAAAGATTGCTTAAGTAGTTTCACACCATAGCTAAAGTCAAAATCTTGTAAGTTAATACCGCCAGCGCGCATACGGTAAATAATGACATAACCTAAGCCTAAGCAAATCGTTTCCAGTGCAAAAATAGCGATAACACTGACTAAGTCGGCATGTAACCAAACCGCCAACAATTTGAAAATAGCAAAAGCAATGGTGATGAATAAACGCATCCGCACCACAAACTTTGCTTGCAGATGCGCCTGGAACCAAAACTCAAGTACCGCTAATGCATTAAATAAATTGGCAAAAGCGAGCAAGGCCAACGCATATTGCGCCTGCTCGGCAGCTTTAAAATCGCCGAGCCCTAAACCAGTAACGGCTAGAATTAAACACACCAGCGTACCGGCTAGCGCGCCAAAAAGTCGAAAGCCTGTTGCAGTGGCAATAACCCTACTTTCACCATCTGGTTGATTCACCAATTCGCGGGTCACAATCGCATTCAGTCCCAAGGCGGCAAGCGGCATCACCATAGCAATTAAGGCTAATAGGTAACTAAGCTCACCAAAACCGGCAGGCCCTAGACTTCTTGCTAGCGCCAAGCTCACCAATAAATTGGCTGCCATTGCTATTACTTTGTCGGAAAGTAGCCAAGATGTATTGGCAAACACTTTTTTAAGGAACGGGCTTAATGTCATCGGCTTCAATGTTGTAGTAGAAATCTGCTTACGCGCTGTCAGAGCAGTTTGAAAAAGAGCGTAAGAAATAAGACGCGCCAGTATAGCAGCAACAACAAACGATTGAAATAAAGTTACAGAATGCCCGGTCACAGAACGCTCACAGGCTTATGCTATGGCTATGGCTATGGCTATGGCTTCAAAGCCAGTTATATGCAAACCGCTAAACGCAACCTAACTTTATCAGGTCAGCGAAGCCTACAATCTTTAAGCGCCAAAGTATAAATTGCAATAAATGCAGAAAAGAGGGAAGAAGAAAGAGAAAAGAGAAAAGAGAAAAGAAACAAGCGAATCAAAATAACAGTCTGACAAATGACTGAATCTACTATATCGGCTTAATCGACCGACTAAATCGCAGCCATAAAAAAACGAGCCCTAGAGCTCGTTTTTTATTATATCGAAACCGATATTAACGGATGCTGTCAGCTTTGTACTGGTCAGACATAACGTTTACACGGCTTTCGTTTTGACGGTAGTAAGGAGCAAGAGTTACCTTGTCAGCATCTGCGTCGATGATGAAAGTTACGCTTAGCTTAGTCTTAGAAGCAGCAGCTAGACCGAATGCTTTTTCGATGTCAGCTTCAGAAACTTTAGTTACTGTCTTGCCGTTAGCAAGAGTAGGTAGAGCTACTGGACCGTACTGAACACCGTTTTGGTCGAAACCTTCGATGATGATTTCAGACTTAGTAGTTACTGAAGAATCGTTTGCAACTTCAACGTTTGGAGATAGACCGAAACCTACTGGTAGGTAAGGAACGTTGATAACTGCAGCGTCTAGACGCCATTCACCAGCATCACCATTCTTTAGGTAGTCAGCATTACCAGTTGCAGCAGCTGCACCAGTGTAAGCGATGTTACCAGTTGCAGTGAAACCAGTTGCAACTAACATTTCAGCAGAAGAATCGGCTTTATCGAAAGTGAAGTTGATAGTTTTCTTACCTGTTACATCAGCAAACATTGCAGCTGGAACAGTGAAAGTTAGTGACTTAGCGTCAGCAGCAACAACACCTTTTACTGGAGTTGCAGAATCGTTAACCCAAACATCTGTTTCACCGTTTGCAGCAGAGAAATCACCAGCAACAGTAAGAACTAGGTCACCAGTAGTAGCTTTAGCTAGGATTGGAGTAGCGTGACCACCTAGATCAGTAACGTCTAGAGTGAATGTATCAGTAGAAGCATTAGCAGTTTCGCCAACGAAGTTCATGCGAGCTGAGCGCTCGATTACTTTGCTTAGCTCTTCAGTGATAACGATAGCGTACTGAGACTTCTTAGTAGCAACAACACCAGCACCTGCGTCAACTGGAGTACCAGCTAGGTCAGAAGCGAAAGATGCAGAGAACTCGTCGCTAATGATTGGGAATGCAGAGTCACCGATAGTTGTACGGTATGAAGAACCAGCAGTAATAGTGTTACCTAGGCTTACAGTGTAAGTCACAGTACCTTTGTCTGCATCTACAGCAACAGTGTCAAAAGTAAAGCTACCAGTACCTACGTTGAAGATAACTTCACCACAAGTAAATGTACCTGTTACTGGAGCGCCACAGCTACCACCAGTGATATTAGTTAGGTTAACTGCATCACCTAGAGTAACTACCATTTGAGTAGTACCTACGTGATCTTTATCAAGAACTGTATCAAAAACGATAGGAGCGTCAGCAACAGTAACACCTACGCTGATACCTTCTGCAGAAAGTTCCATTTTGTCAGCAGGGCTAACTAGAATTTGAGCAGCGTTAGCACCAAAAGACATAGCTACAGCAGCAGCTAGGATAGAGGCATTGAATACCTTTTTCATATTTCTAAATCTCCAATTTCATGAAATTGGAACAAGCAGCAATAATCAATTTTTGTTATTGGCAACTTAAGTTCCGTTTTTATTACAACTTTCCTTTAGAAAGTTAAATTCTTTACCCATTAGTATTTGCTCTTTAATAGAGCAATCTAAGCGCACTAATAAGTATGTAAAGCTAAGCTAGAAGCACTAGAAACCCCTAGCGCACATTTACTTTAACTTTCCGACACCTAGTTTATGTATTCGATATCATAAGTCAACTGCATATTTAACTAATCGCCTTCAAAGCCACCAAAAATGCCAACGACTTCATCTTTTACGCAATCATTCGCTTATTTATCGACCACATAAAGCATCACAAAAACACATCAACAGCTAACAGATGTGTAGCAATACCCACCTTTAACCAGCCATAGTCACAACTGAAACATCACAAGCCAGCCCGCACAAGATGTCGCAAACAATGCAACACATTAAGGCAACCTTAATTAACAGCGCGTTAATTAATGAGCCGCTAATTAACGCGCTACTAACCAACGAACCAGCAATTAATTAACTACCAACCAAAAGCTCGCTAATCAACTTCATCGCTATTTAGGTTAATCGTAAACTGTTAACTGTTAATCGTCGGGCAATGCCAGCGATTGCAGTTGCTCACTTAACTTAACCTACCCCCGCCAACTCCAGCACGACTGACTAAATAAGTCGGTAGCGATGGCGGTGTAGAGCATTAAGCACTAAAAACCGAACCAGTTCAGCTTTTAATGCTGGCAACTTTTTCGGGCTAACAGCCTGTTATATATTGATATCTGCGACTGTGCTTATTGTCAAATCAAAATAGTTAAAGCAAAAACAGCGCTAAGCGCCAAGCACTAATCATCAATCGCTAAGCAACGAGTACTGAACACTAATCATTGAGTACTAAACGCTAAGTACTAAACACTGAGCACTAAACACTGAGCATTGAGCTTGCAATAGTAGAATCAGTAGCAATTCGCAACTGTCAGAGCATTGCTAACTCAGTTAACCATGCCCAGCTAGCACTGCTCGCTGTTCTGGTTTTAAGATCCGCAAAAATCATGAACCGACAAACCAAAATGTTACAAAAGGATACATTTCATCTTTATTTACCAGCAACGGGTTATTAATTTCGCCAGACACATAATCAACGCCAATTTATTAATAAATTGGATAATACGTCAGCAAGCATTAATAAAAGCTTAATAAACAGATATCTAATGCACAATGTAACAATATAACAATATAACAATATAACCGCAAAAATATCCCACCCACAGCAAAAACACAAGAGGACAAACCACTTGAATTAGCATTTAACACACAAATAAGCCAACTCGGATCACAAACCTAATCGCTTGCAGCATTTACAACCAGACGCTAAATATAATGTAACACTCGGTCACAAATACATTACAAGCTAATACTTTACTAGCTAAATTAGCGGCACATACTTTACATGGCATTACCTTTTTGCGCTATTAGCGCACAAATCACTCACGCGCTCAAATGCTAGCCATTTAACCGCGTGTTAAGCCCAGTACAATGAGCGACTCAGATATACAGCTAGATAGCCATTTCGTTAACAGTCAAGCTACTTTAAGCTGACAACACTTCAATTAGCGCCCCGCATTAATGCAGCCGTAATCGACAACATCAACCATACACAACTGTGTAGCGCATTGCAAACCACCATGATTACAGTTCGGCTTTGGGTGATGACGAATATGGAATTTAGATTAGTGTGGCTGTTGACGGGCTAAAGCCCGACCTACAAGGATATAGGTTATTTGTAGGTCGGCATTTATGCCGACAAAATGCTGCAGTGTTGACGAATGTGGGATTTAAATTAATTGAGATTTGCGTGGCAGTTGTCGGGCTAAAGCCCGACCTACAAGGATATGCGCGTTATTGGTATATGGGTTATTCGTAGGTCGGCATTTATGCCGACAAAATGCTGCAGCGTTGATGAACGTGGGATTTAAATTAATTTAGATTTGCGTGGCAGTTGTCGGGCTAAAGCCCGACCTACAAGGATATAGGTTATTCGTAGGTCGGCATTTATGCCGACAATATGTAGCAACGTTGATGAATGTGGAATTT
>NZ_JAKILT010000084.1 GCF_023283535.1 Shewanella sairae
GATGATCACATGTCAACAATCTATACCACAACAGACTAATATTATTAGATTAATAAAAGAAAGACCTATTCAACCGCATCAATTTTTCGGGCTCTGTTTGAACAATGAGCCATTTAAACAACTTAGAATTAACTTAGCGTATATATTTTTCTTACGAAATAGTTTTAATAACGAGTGTGGGTACGAGATGGGCGAAAATGAAATCGTATACCTATATGAATTACTTTTTAAAAATCAGGCTATTATTATCCCCGACGCCCCCCTAATTGAAAGCCAATCGATGTTGCTATCCTTTGTAGAGTCTGAACATTATTTATTAGGGGTAAGCAATGATGACTTAAGGACTTTTGTCGTAAATGATAGAAAAGAGTACCTCTCAGAGGATTTTGAATTGATGAAAGTGCACATTTTATCAAATCTCAGCCTCTATCATCCATGGAGCGCACTCAGGCCCAATACTTCGGCGGAAGACTGGGCTTTTGAGAAAAACAGAATAGAAAAACTCAAACCTACTATAACGGCATTAATCAATTAGCTTATTCGCTACTCCAGCTCCTCACCGCGCATATATAAATCGTAACCCCATATTGCAACAGCTCCAACCGCAAAAACAAAGAACAATATAAATATCCTTCTGCTTTGGCGGACTGACTTAGCGTGATCTCTTAATGGATTACCAGAACGACATTCACTAGAACGATCTGCATCCGCTGATAACTATTTCACACAAACCAAACAACTTTATAAAAGGGACTCATTATGCGCTTATTTATCGCAGAAAAACCCGGCGTTGCCAAAGCCATTGCGGCTGAACTTGGTGTAACTGAAACCCATCGTTCGCACATCATTTGTGGTGACGATGTAGTCACTTGGTGCTTTGGCCACATGCTTGAATTGGCGGAGCCCGATGACTATACCCCCGCCGATGTACCTTGTCGTAACGGCAAGAAGATATGGCGAGTGGATGAACTACCGATTATCCCTGCCAATGACAACTGGGTACTTAAACCTAAGCCGGATGCAGAATTTCAACTTAACCAAATCGGTAAGTTCATCAAACAAGCCAACACCATCGTCAATGCTGGTGACCCAGACCGTGAAGGGCAACTGCTCATCGATGAGGTGCTGGATTTCTTTGGTAACCAATCACCTGTTTTACGTTACTGGGCCAACGCGATTGACCCAGTATCAGTTAAACGTGCTTTAGCGGATTTGAAGAACAATGCAGATTATCTTCACTTTGGCCAAGCAGCCATTGGGCGGCAACGTGCAGATTGGTTAATCGGCATGAACTTAAGCCGTGCTATGACCTTACGCGCTGAACGTGGCGGTAGTCATGCCCTACTGACGGTTGGGCGAGTGCAATCGCCGGTATTGGCCTTAGTTGTAGGTCGTGACCGGCAAATAGAAACGTTTAAACCTATTCCTTATCACACACTTAAAGCCAGCTTGGCACATGAGCAAGGCAACATCGATGTGAATTGGAAAGCCGGCGAAGAACAACCAGGACTCGATGAAGAAGGACGATTAACCAATACAGGGATTGCTGATACGCTGGTTAATCAGTTAACCGGCGCCGATGCAACGGTCTTGGCCTCAACGTCAACCAACAAAACACAATCACAACCGCTGACCTTTGCACTTTCTGATATCACCTTGATTGCCTCAAACAAGTTTGGCTACAGCGCTGAGGACATTCTGAAAACCTGCCAGTCATTGTATGAGAAGCATAAGCTCACGACCTACCCGCGTTCAGACTGTGCTTATCTTCCTGAAAGCCAGTTTAATGATGCCGCCGCAACCCTTGAGGCTGTAAAGCAAGTTAACCCTGAACTGGCTAGCCTTATCGATAAGGCTGACACCAGCATCAAATCAAAGACCTGGAACGATAAAAAGGTTACAGCCCACCATGGCATCATTCCTACCATGCACACTGCTGATAAGGCCGCACTCACTGAGCCTGAGCGCAATATTTACAACTTAGTGGTTAGAGCGTATATCGCACAGTTTTATCCTGGTCATGAATATGCCAGTACCAGTATCGATTTTGATATTGGTGGCGAGTTGTTTAGCACCAAAGGAAAAGTGGTCACCCTTAATGGCTGGAAAGACGTTTACCAAGTCGATGACGAAAAGGAAGACAAAGAGCAGCCATTACCCAAACTCAGTAAAGGCGACACGCTTACTTGTCATAGCGTGACGCGCCGCGATGCCAAAACCAAACCACCAAGTCGATTTACCGAAGGTACGCTCATTCAGGCGATGAAGAACATTCATAAGTTTGTTGAAGAAGCTGATAGCAAAAAAATGCTCAAAGAGGAGGACGGTTTAGGTACGGAAGCCACCAGAGCATCCATCATTTCTGAGCTTAAACGTCGTGAATATCTTGTTATCACCACCAAAAAAGCAGGCAAAGACAAGGAAATTAGCCAGATAAGCAGCACCACCATTGGCCGCTCGCTCATCGATGCGCTCGATACCATGGTGAAAAGCCCCGTACTGACCGCCTTGTTCGAACGAATGCTTAAGAATGTGGAACTGGGCACCATGACACTTGATGACTTTGTGAATAAACAAGTCGCCTTTGTCACCGCTCAGGTGCAAAAAGCCAATAATGGCAGTGTCAAAATCGCCGGCGCAAAACCCGCCTTAGTGATTTCAGACGTTCATAAGTGTAACGCCTGTGGCTCGGGACTCATTCGGCGCCCAAGCACCAAGAAGCGTGGCGCGTACTGGTGGGGATGCAGCAACAATCCCACATGCACCCAAACTTACCTAGACTTCAAAGGTCGCCCTAATTACCAATCCGCTAAAACAACCACTCAACCTCAAGACGCGACAGCGTAAGGAACTTCTATGTTTGTAAAATTATGCAATATCGGCCAAGACGCCATCACTCGCTACACACCAGGCGGTAAAGCCGTCACCGTCATTTCCTGTGCCTACAGTGTTGGCTATGGTGAAAACAGAAAAACACAATGGATTGAAGCGGAGCTCTGGGGCGAACGCGGCGAAAAGCTGGCTGAAAAATGTGTCAAAGGTCGCCAGATTTTACTTACTGCTGATGACGTGGCCATTGATACCTTCACTAAAGCAGACCAAACCACTGGCTTTAAGCTTAAGTGCCGAGTCATTGATATCGATTTCACGGCCTCAACGCCAAGTAATTAGCGTTCACCTTGGTTAGTGCCGTTATCCAAGGCATTAACCATTCCCTACATTGATATATTCGCCAGCGGACCTACCAAATGATCCAAGGATTAATGAAGGCGTTAACTGCGTTTATGCCTAAATCACTGCAACCACTAATTACCTCACCAACAGTAGCACTTCCGATAATAGAGGGGGCACTAGAACAACAATTAGAAATGCCCATAGCCATATTGCCGTCTGACCCGTTAACCAGCATTTCTATAGCTGTGGAAGCTCCCCCTGAATACGAACCTTTTAACCGACTATATGAGTACCTATTGTCGCAAGATGTTGGTTATCTCATTAAAGACAAAACGACTGAGCGTGAACGCGTATTAGCTATTTGCGGCATGTGGCGAATGACTAAAACGATAAAAACCGGCAAGCTTCAATATCACCAGCTAAAAGTGACTTATGAAAACGGCGAGTTTCAATCTAAATGGATAAGAACTAAGAAAGAATGGGTGTTACCGCTCTTTACATTTAATATAAACTCAGTGTATTTCGACGAGATTAGGAATTATGGCTTGGATGCCATACTAAAAGACTTAAATAAAAGCCCTAGTTTAAAGGGATTTAAACATAAAGATGTAAACTTAGCGATAAATAGGAAGACCGGCAGAGGTAAAACCTATTCATTATTATCAAATAAACTTCGCTATAGAGTGAGTGAAGACAACCTGAAACTTGCTGCACGCTCACTAATAAGGTCCATTTGGCAATTTATTGATAACAGAGCAACATATAGACTTTGTTACAACATGTATTACCTGCGCCATTGTGGATCAGAGTTGACGGATTTTCATTTCAAATTCATTAATGACTTCGCTAAGCACGATATATCCATAGAATACTGGGATAACAATAAATCATTACTCCCATTACTCTATTTAATTGACGACAAGTACTATTCAAACGAACAATTATTTAGCAACAAGCAATTAATCTCGCTGTTATCTACGACTAACATACCGCTATTAAAGAACGATTTACGCATATTAAGAGAACAATCGGTCACCTTCGTAAAAACATTCTGTTATAGCATTAGAGATTTTAATAACAGTATTGAAGGTTACTATAATTACGATGTTGAGGGACTGTATTACCAATCCAAGGCTATCGGTGAGGAAACCATTAAAAAATCATTAAAGTACTTCACAGGGTTTATTCGTTCACCGGAACTCATGAGTTACCCAACAACGATTAAGTGCAAGTTACTCATATTGTTTTCAAATTATCTATTCCGACTCTCTAGCTCATCACTACCTCTTGAATCACTACAAACTATCTTAACCCAATGGGCTATATATCATCATGACATGATAAAAAATGTCAGACCGATGAAACATGCTGAGCAATGGGAAAGGGTGATAAACCACTGTAGGCACGTTTTAGATTGGTATCAACATGCTACCCCCTTGCTGCATAAAAACCAAACATGGGTGTCATTTCAGCAATTAACAGACAACTGGGATCGCAACCGGCACGATGCGGAAGCTCAGGATATAGAAGAAATATGTTGGGATAAGCAATTAACTCAGGATATGACCATTAACGTGAAGAAAAACACGGTGACAATATCAGAGCTTAATACCGCACGAGAACTGCATACCGAAGGTTTTGAGCAAAACCACTGTGTCTACTCTTATTACCACTACTGCTTAACTGGCAACTACAGAGTCTTTTCATTAAAAGAGTTTGCAGACGATGGATCGTTGGTTCATAGACTTACGCTAGGTGCGAATGTGTGTATCAAAACAAACGTACTGACATACGAACAATTACAATCCAAAGGCAATGGTCTACCTCCACCACACTTAAAACAGATAGCGAAAAAAATGATCACCAATTTAAATATTACCGTTTAACCTTGATGTATCGATGCCATAACCAGCAGTACTCGACGATTAAGATAAACATGCCAGCTGTCACTTGAAAAACTGAATGCCCGTAAAAAGCGATTGGATTTTTATCGTCACTTCCCCAGTACGTAAATAATGGGGCTAGAGTGGCTAAAAAAAACACTCCAAGCAATGGCATTAAGTACACAACCCATTTATCTCCAAAAAGTAACCCTATGCATAGCAAAGCGGTGAGTAATCCAACTGTAAAGCATAAGCGCTTTAACACCGGTTCGAAGACATACTGTGGAACATCAACAATCAAAAGCACCGCACAGAGTCCAGTAATAAACAACGTTGCAATTACACCACCTAGTTCCCGAATCACACAAATAACCTTAGCCAAAAATGAACGAACGGATTAGACACTCTTCCACTAAATAAACAAAGGAAAATAATCGTGCAAACAACAAATAAACCTGAAGCAGAACAAGAAAATGCTCAACTTGATTTACATTCACCTATATCCACCAACGAACTTCTAACTCAAAAATCACAAGACGCCGAAACCACACCAGGGTTTGGGGCTAGCTATTCACCCGATGAAGCCGAACTTGCGGGCGCCTTTGTTGAAGATGCGCTATCTGAAAATGATGTGCTAGACACTGAGGAGCTAATCGATGAGCACAACTAAACGCCCTTTCCATGAAACTGTTGCCGCTAATTTGGTTGAACGCTTAGAGCAAGGGACTGCGCCCTGGCAACAGCCTTGGACCGATAAGCAACAACCTCATCTTCCCTATAACCCTAACAACAATCGACGCTACAAAGGCATTAACACCTTAAACCTCATGGCTCAGGGGTACAGCGACCCACGCTGGATGACCTATAAACAAGCCGCTACCGTTGATGCACAAGTGCAGAAAGGCGAAAAAGGCACCTTGGTACAGTTCTGGAAATTTAATGATGAAAAGAACAAGACTGATGAGAACGGTAAGGTTGTGAAAGATGCGCAAGGTAAGCCAGTTAAAATCAAAGTGAAACTTGAGCGCCCTAAAGTCTTTTATGCCTCCGTGTTCAATGCAGAGCAAATCCAAGGCTTACCGGCGTTAGTGGTTGAGCCGCCCAATGAAGAACAACAATGGCAAAACATTGAGCGAGCCGAAAAGTTACTCGTTGCTTCTGGTGCCAAGATTAACCACGACCAAGCAGACCGCGCATTTTATTCTGTAGCTAAAGACAGTATTCACCTCCCCGAAAAAGAGCAATTTGATGAAGCCGGTAAATACTATGCAACGGCGCTACATGAACTTGGCCACTGGACCGGTCACCCTTCACGCCTTAATCGCGATTTAGCCAATCCCTTTGGCAGTGAAGCCTACGCTAAAGAAGAACTACGCGCTGAAATTTCATCAATGATATTGGGTGAGGAGTTAGGCATTGGTCATGACCCTAGCCAACATACCGCCTACGTTAAGAGCTGGGTAACCGCCCTTAAAAATGACCCACTTGAAATATTCAGAGCCGCGGCCGATGCAGAAAAGATATTAACCATGCTACTCGGCTTTGAGCTACAACAGGAGCACACCATGACAGCAGAGCTTGAACTCGATGATGACGCGCAGTTATCCTGGTCAACCGTACAAGACACAGCCAAAGAGTTAGGCTTTATGGCGGTGTTAACCTCAAACAAGGATGATTTAGTATCACCGTACATCATTAATTATCACTCGCCCGATGGAATGCCCGCCCCCATCCAATCACGATTAAAACCAGACGGGCAGGTACACACAGGGTTAGAAGGTGAAACCATTGAGGATAAAGACTTCACCCTCAATGCCGAACAACAAAGAGATACACTACTTGTTGCCTTAACGCCCTATCAAAATCTTAAGCAGATTGAAGAAATTCACCAGCAAGCCCCACATCAAGTAACGCAGGCGCCACAAAGGGATGACGTTGAGAAAATCTACCTTGACGTGCCTTACAAAGAAAAGGACCAAGTAAAAGCACTCGGCGCCAAATGGGATAAACAAACCAGTCACTGGTGCGTCCCTAAAGGCACTGACTTAACCCCTTTCAATCAATGGCCAGTCACCACACCCACGACAACCAAGCACTATCTAGCCGTCCCCTATGAAGAACGCAACGAAGCGAAAGCCGCCGGTGCAAAGTGGGATAAACAACAAAGTGCCTGGTATATCAATACCAGCAAAGATGACACCTTGCTTGATAAGTGCCGTCAATGGTTACCTGAAAACCAACAGGTTGAAACCACGCAACCATTAGATGCGCGTGAAGAGTTTGCCGACAAACTGGCCTTCCTGGGGTTTGACGTGTCAGGTGAGCACCCTATCATGGACGGTAAAAAGCACCGCTGCCGTGTTGATACCGATAAAGTTGGTGTGTCTCATAATTCAGGCGCCGGTATGTATGTAGGTTCACTCGATGGTCACCCTTGGGGTTATGCCATTAACAACAAAACCGGTGAAGAAACCAAGTGGAAAGCCAAAGGCTATAACCTGAGCCCAGCAGAAAAAGCCAAGTACCAAGCCATTGCGGCCCAAAAGCAGCAAGAACTACAAGAAGCCAAAACCAAAGAGCAATCTAAAGTCGCTAACGCAATCACTCGACTGGTTGCGGTCTGCACTCAAGCAACCGGTAATGAGAAGTACATTACCGATAAACAATTAACCACGGCCAAGCTCTTGTGTGTTCCACCGCCAAACAGTTTACCTAATGACCCCGATATCCTTATCGGTGAAAACTGGAAGGCCAGTAAAGCGCTACGCGAAGCCAACCCAGACAAACTCATCTTTACCACGGGTGAACTGTTAGTACCGGCAATGGATGAAAAAGGGAATATCAGAACCGCGCAAACCATTCAGGCCAACGGCACCAAGATGTTTCCCCGTGGCGGGCAAAAGACCGGTACATTCCACATCGTTGGCGGTGAATTGGAAGATATCGCCAGAGTCTCAACGCTGATTATTGCAGAAGGGCTCGCGACCGCTGATACCATCGCAGAAGCGAGTAAACACCCTGTCATATCGGCATTTGATGCGGGGAACGTGATTGAAGTGGCTAAGGAGCTACACGACAAATTCCCTGATAAAACGCTGCTTATCTGCGGTGATGATGACGCGCACCTAAGCCTAACTGAATTTAAAGGTAACGTAGGCCGTAACAAAGCAGCGCAAGCGGCTGAGTTAACCGGTGGCAAAACGGTGTTTCCCATCTTTGCCCCTGGGGAGCAAAATTACCCAAGCCACATACCACCAATGACGCCTGAAAAATGGCGAAACAACGAAGTGACAGACGAGGAACGTAGCGCCATTAATGGCATGAAACGCTTCACTGACTTCAACGATTTAAAACTCAAAAGTAAGTTTGGTATTGAAGGGGTGAAGCGCCAGTTAAGCGCGGCTTTACACAAAATCAAGGAGCAACAGCAAGAAGCGCCTGTACAGGCTAAAACCCAGCAAAAGAGCCACGGCTTTACCCGCTAGCCCACAACACACTCAACCCTATTAACGTTTATCACCGCAAAGGCGGCGCTTTCGGCTGCCTTTGTTTTGAAAACGTAACTTAATCAAATTAAACAAGGACATATTATGTCAAAAATTCATTTCGTATTACAAGGCAAAGGCGGCGTAGGTAAATCACTCGTGGCCAGTTTAATCGCACAGTACTGCATCGAGCACGACAATATCCCAATGTGCATCGATACAGACCCTGTTAACCAATCCTTTGGAGCTTATGAGGCTCTTAATGTCCATCAGCTTGATATCATGGTGAACAACGATGTAGACCAGTCAAAATTCGATCAACTCATAGAGTTAATCAACCAACACCCTGAGCAAGATTTTGTCATTGATAACGGCGCCAGTTGCTTTGTGCCTCTCTCAAATTACTTGCTTAATAACGAAATCATTGAAATGTTGCTCGAACAAGAACATGAAGTCGTGATCCATACCGTAGTCACTGGTGGTCAATCAATGATGGATACGCTTCACGGGTTAGATACATTGATCACTAGCTACCCAAACACCTGTGCTTTCGTAGTTTGGAAAAATCCTTATTGGGGAGCTATCGCAAATGAGACAAATTCATTTGAACAAATGCCTATCTACTTAGAACACAAACAGAAGATAACAGCATTAATTTCATTGCCTGAAATGCAAAAAGACACATTCCAGCGAGACTTCACCACTATGTTGGCAGTTAAGCATACCTTTGCAGAAGCAGTGATAGATCCGCAACTATCGATTATGAACCGTCAACGGTTAACGATGTTACGTCGTAAAATTTTTACAGAGATCGAAGCTTCTCACTGCTTATGGGACTGATAGATGACTAATAACCACAAACAGATCATTGCACTCATTGCTGAGCGTAATAGAACCATTATTAGCGATGATGATCCAATACTGATCCTCAATACCCTATTTGAGTACGCAGTAGAGCAACTCGACAATAAAAACCAAGCACAACAACACCAACTAAACCAACACATAGAATCGATACTAGCTCGATTAGAGCACTCCATGGACAACAGTCTTATCAATTGGAGTGACTCTATCGACAAAAAAGCAGAGCTCTTAATACGTGTTGGTTTAGAAGAGAATCGCGATCAAATCGCGGTCGCAAAAAAGAAGTTCTTTGCTGATCTCGAATCACAAATAGCTAATCAACAAGTAATAACCAGCGCTGCGGCTGAAAAGATTCAGAAAGCCGCAAAGCTTAACTATATGGTTGGTGCCTTTCTAAGTGTCGCCGTTGCAGTTGTTTGTATTTTCGCTCTATTCCTTAAAATTAGAGGAGGTTAGAAATGTACGTATCAAAAAGACAATTCATCATGCCCGCGGCCTTGGTGACAAGTTTATCTGTACCGGTAGCATTAATCCAAGGCGTTTCACTCTGGGGATTTATTTTCGCTGTGATTGCAAGCATAACGATATTCAGTGCAAGCTTTTATTATCGGAAAATCTCATTTGCCACTGGATACTCGCTTATCTTAATTCCAGCATCATGTTTGCTATTAACTTACATGAGCTGGCCCCTATCCCCCTTATTAATCATCGAATCGGCGTTAACACCCGAAATTGATGGCCAGCTGCGAGATTTAATGCAAAGCGCTCAGGCATTATTGACTGAACAAGATATTAAGAACCAAGGTAATCGAATTAACGCTTTGGTAGACTTTATTCTTTTCAGCCAAACTAATTTTTTATTAATGGCTGGTTTCGCATTCATCATTAACACCAAGCGCGGCGTAATGGTGAAACACCAGCAAACCCTAAATAGCCCAGACCGTTCCCATGAGGGCTAGTCGCCTTATCGTTCCAATCCACGAGTTCTACTGATTTCCCCCTGGCTGTTAATAGTGATTTTAACGCCTATTTTTAAGCGCCTTACATCACTCTTTATCGGTAGTACCGAAACCACTTCCGGTGCAGTCTTGATTAATATCAATGACTGCCCGTTAACCTCTCTTAACCCCGCAAATTCCCTCTTAACCGCCAGTTAGTTCACCTTCCCTCCCCGCTCACTCACCCACAAAACATTTCAAACGGAACTAGATTTATTAGCACCTTAAAAGTTAGTGGGGGCTAATGTAATAGCTAATAGCAGCCAAAATTCTGTTGTTTAACGCTCATTAACCCGATAAAACAATCATTTCTAATTCTTTTTTATTGATTAATTTTGTGGTTCGGTATATTTCAAAGCAAATTATTTTAATTACAACCAAGAATGAATAACTTATCTATAAGAACAAAGTTTTTACTTGTCGCTTTAATCCCCATGTTACTTGCAATTAGTGCAGTATTAAGTGTTGTGGCCAGCTTACAAACCACATCGCTAGATTTAGAGACAAAAGCATACCAAGCAACATTAATGGAAGAGCGGAAAAACAATATTCGTGATGCAGCTTTAATCGCTACAGCAGTAATAGAAGATATTGTGACACGGCTTGGAACAGATGGTGAAGCTAGACAAGCATTACATTATGCACTTTCAAATGCACGATTTGCAGCCAATGAAACTGGCTACTTTTTTATTTTCGATGAAAAAGGAAACTACCTTGTACACAGCCTAAATCCTGATGTAGAGGGAACTTCTGGAATGGGGTTGACAGACCCTAACGGAGTAAAAATAACCATTGAACTCCAAGAACAAGCACGCCGAGGCGGCGGGTTTATCGAATATGTATATGATAAAGAAGGAAGTACAACACCACAGCCTAAAATCTCATATTCATCCCCGATATCAAATTCAAATGGATGGTTTTTAGGCACAGGACTGTACACCGATGACATTGAAAAATCGACTCAAGTATATCGCAAAGAAGCTCAAGACAGAATGATGCAACAAATAGCGACTATTCTGTCAATAAGTACAATACTCGCGATTATAGTTTCAGGATTAATGATATTCGTATCCGCAAAAATTTCAGCACCAATAAAGTCCATGCTAAATAGTTTTGAGGACATAGCTAAAGGCGAAGGTGATTTAACTTATCGAATTAATGTGAAGGGGACTGATGAAGTTGCACAGCTTGGTATTGCATTCAATCAATTCATTGATAAGCTTCACCATATTATTTCAGATATTTCGATAACAACGAGTCAAGTGACTAATGCTGCGTTATCAATCAACACTCAGACAACTGAACTACAAAAACAACTAAAAAATCACAATAATGAAACTGACTTAGTTGTAACGGCTATTACAGAACTTAATTCCACTGCGCAAGAAGTTGCGAGAAATGTTAATGATGTTGCTGGCGCTACAAGTAACGCTAATCAAGACTCTCAAGAAGCACTTAAGTTGGTAACGCTATCTTCCCAAGCAGTTTCATCTCTTGATGCTAACATAAAAAAAAGCAGTGATAATATGAGTTCACTGCAACAACAAACTACCCAAATAAACACCGTATTACAGGTTATCGGCGACATAGCCGATCAAACTAATTTACTTGCATTAAATGCGGCTATTGAAGCAGCTAGGGCCGGAGAGCAAGGCAGAGGCTTTGCCGTAGTTGCTGACGAAGTCAGAAACTTAGCCAGTAGAACGCAAGACAGTACTATTGAAATAAAAAAAATGTTAGACGAGTTACACCGGTTTGTTCAACAAGCTGTAACTACAATGAGCGAAAGCCAGAAGTCATGCGAGGACGTATCACAATCAGCATCAGATATTTCAATAGGCCTCGATTCTGTAGGAAAAAGCGTTGATACAATTGACTTAATGATGGACCAAATCGCAACAGCAGTAACAGAACAGAGTGTTGTCACAGCTGAGGTAAATGAAAATCTTGTCGTCATAAGAGATATCGTATTATCGTTATTGGAGTCTAACAACGATTCCAGTTTGGTTGCCACTGAATTAGGGAAGGCAGGTAAACAACTGGGGGAACTAGTTGCACAATTTAAAGTGTAGCCCAAATGACACTTAGCGTTCTAGCCCTCTATAGCGACTTATTTTAGCTTGAATATTGATGGTAATTTGTTCACCAACTTTCAACTTCCTTACGTCACTCTTTATCGGTAATACCGAAACCACTTCCGGTGCAGTCTTGATTAATATCAATGACTGCCCGTTAACCTCTCTTAATCCCGCAAATT
>NZ_JAKILT010000085.1 GCF_023283535.1 Shewanella sairae
GTATCGAAAAACACTCGTATATTGATACCTGCTATCTTAACTTAATATCGGCATCATAAAATTAGGGTGTAGCTTTAATGGTACCTCGATCATGTGATACCTCTATATTTGATACCTTTCATAAAGAGGTGAAGCTGTCATGAGCGGGCGGTGAAACTGATTTATTGGACATTTATCAGTTAGAGTTAACACTCAAGGAAAAATCACGATATTCACAAAAACTGACTACTTATTCACAAGTGGTCAGTTTTATGAACGTAGCCAATAGGTTTAACCTACACCTAATAACTCCAATCTTCATATGCCAACGGTAGACTATTGAGTAAGCGTCTCCGTTCGCGCCAATCCGGTAAGAGTTCATCCATCAAAGCTCGGAAACGATCGTTGTGATGACGCTCTAATAAGTGGGTAAGCTCATGCACCAAAATAAACTCAAAGCATTCTGACGGTTTTTTAGCGAGTTCAAGGTTAAGCCAGATACGTTTATCAGCAATGTTACAACTGCCCCATTTGGTCTTCATTCTTTTGATGCCTATGGCATCAGCTTCAACCCCCAGTTTTTCTTGCCATAAGGCTAAAAGATTCGATAACGTTGCTTTGATTTCTGAACGATAAAACTTGTTAAGCAACTTTAAACGATTCTCTGTTGTTGTTTTGCTCGCAACGCCAAGTTCAATTCGTTTACCTTTAACTTCAACATAGTGTTTACCTGTTGTTTCTACAATGCTGAGTAAATAACGTTGTCCCCACAAATAATGACTCTCACCACTAACCATTTCCCTAATGGATTGACGGCATTGTCCTACAAAATCAGCTTGTTGCTGTTTTATCCATGCAAGCTTATTGATTACAGCTAAACGAATTGCTTGTTCGCTAGTTGCGACTGGCACCGACAGTCGCACCGCGCCATTGGGTGGCAATACGCTTAAATGAATGTTGTTTATCGCTTTACGATTAACGGTGAGCTCAATACCTGCAATGGTTACCTCAAAACTGTCGGTCGTATCCATCAATGGTATTCTCTTTGTGCCTTGATGATATCCATCATACGGTCCAACTGTTCATCAATTGCATCATCATCGTCCATCCCAAAATCGTTAGTGGCCTTTAGAATAGCATTTTCAATTTTGCGCTCTTTAAAAGTCTCACCAAGCCAATCGGCCTCTTTGTTCAACCGAACAGCTGTATCGATTTGAGTAGTGAACACCTCATCATTACCAAAATTGTCATATAGCGCTTGCTTTGCAAGAGTATCAACAGAATCTGGATAATTGTGGGCTGTGTTACTTGTCGGGTTGACGACTTTTTTGGCTAATGCTCGTATTTGCTCTAAATACTCTTGATAGCTAATAACTTGTTCTCGCCTTTGTTTAATCAGCTCATCAAGTAGCGTCGCCATACTTTCAAAGTATTTAGGGTTTACTGGGTTTTCGTCGACAATCGTTTTACGGACATTGTTCTCGATGGCTTCAGCCATTGCCTCTTTGTTTTTACGAATATCTTTAGGCAACGAATCCAATCCCTTATCATTATTGTTTACCACTAAATCAATTAAACCAAACTCTTCAAAGTCCATAAGAGTTTCACTGTCATCTGCGCGAATGTACATGTCGAGGAGTTGACGCATCGCCGGCTCAAAACGCTTCATTTCAAGTAAATCACCGCTACTCAGCTTTACTTCATCCCTAACTTTTTCGAAATAGGCGACTTCTTGCTTGATGCTTCCCGCTTCCTCAGTAGTATAGCCAGCTAGCCCCATTTCGTTCGCTAAATTGGTATAAGAGCGTATAAGCTTAGCGACCGCTTGATAAAGAGTTAGACGAAGAGCTTCTTTCTCACTTCGCTCATTTTCATTGGTTAATTCAGCACCTGACTCACCAACAAAATAATGCACAAACGCTTGAGTATCTTTAGGAGCCCTTACAGGCTCGCAAAGGGCTCTAGCCACTTCAAGAGCATTATCTAAGTCTGATCTCGCTTCCTTCAGTCGATCTTTTAGAAGTCCCGCGACATCTTCATCGTCGTAGCCGTCAAAAGCCTCGGCGGTATAGTCTTTAATCGCTTTATCCAGAGAGCGGAAGAGATCTTTATAATCCACAATATAGCCATACTCCTTCTCTTCTCCATCAAGCCTATTTACCCGACAAATAGCCTGAAATAAGTTGTGATCGGCCATTTTTTTATCAATGTAAAGATATGTTGCGGAGGGCGCGTCAAACCCTGTTAAGAGTTTATCGACGACTATCAATAAACGCATTTGACCTGGCTCTTTGACAAAACGCGCTTTCACTTCCTGTTCAAATTTTTCCACCTTTTTAGACGCTTCTTCTTCACTTTGCTCAAAGTAATCTGCAAGCATTTTGCGGTAGGTCTCATATTTAAACAGCTTTTCTGTTTGACCTGCGCCAGATTCTTCGCCTTTGATAGAACTTGCCGCTGGCTGGTAACTGGTGACAATCGCACATTTTCCAGCAAGATCTGTCTTGCTAAATAAGTCGTATACAACACAAGCTTGATGAACACTCGCACAGACTAACATGGCATTTCCACGACCAGAGATAAGGGCTGGCTTTCGCTTCATATCAAGCCAAATGTCCATCACAATACGTTCAAGCCTCGACTTGCTCGAAAGTACTTTCTGCATCGTGCCCCATTTCTGTTTAAGTTGTATCTTAGCAAGGTTCGAGAGTCCTTGAGTGTTGGTATCAAACCAAGTGTCCACTCCTTTGCTGGATGTTAAATGCTGATCGATATCTCGGGCTTCATAACGCAAATCCAACACCACGCCGTCACTCACCGCCTCATTAAATTTGTAGGTGTGAATATAAGGGCCAAAAACCTCTAAAGATTTTTTCTTATCCTTTTTCATCAGTGGTGTACCCGTAAAACCAATAAACATGGCCTCAGGTAAAAGAGCCTTCATTGCCTCATGCAATTTTCCTGACTGGGTTCTATGGCACTCATCTACAAGTACAAAAAGATTACCTTTTGCAGAAAAATCATCCGGCAAAGCCCGTTTTAAATCCTTTATAAACTGCTCAGTCGTCTCATTTTTTTCACTTTCAGTCGGCTCTTCACCGTTTCGACCAAATTTATGTACGAGAGAACACATCAACCAAGGGTTTGGCTGGTTGAGTGTAGCCACAAGGTCGCTTCCGCTTTTTGTGCGATAGATATCTTCATCAACTCCGAGAAATACAGTTTCAATCTGTTCATCGAGTTCTGTTCTGTCGGTGATGACAAGTACCCTAGAATCCGCCACATTCTCTCGTACCCATTTGGCTAGCCACACCATGGTTAAGCTCTTACCAGAACCCTGAGTGTGCCAAATAATGCCACCTTGCTGAGATTTAATATGCTTCTTAGCTGCTTGGATGCCGAAGAATTGGTTGTGACGGCATGTCTTCTTAATACCTGCATCGAATACGATAAAATCATGCAATAACTCTAAGAATCGTCTTTTCTCACACAACTGCGCCGTATGTTCATCAAGCAATGTTTCTGTCTGCATCATTGCCGACGGCAATTGATGGTCACTTGGTTGCTCTTTCCATTCTAGATAGTACTTTTCAGACGTTTCAATGGTGCCATAGCGAAGCCCTTGAGTATCATTGCCCGCCATCACTAGTTGCATTGTGGTAAAGAAATTACGAATAAAGTCTTTTTTCTGGTTATCAAGATTCTGTCGAATCCCTTCACTAACAGACACCGATGAGCGCTTCAGCTCAATGACTCCCAACGCAATGCCATTTACATAAATGACGATATCAGGGCGTTTTTTCTTCTCTCCCTGAATACTCACTTCTTCAGCGATAGCAAAATCGTTTGCTTCTGGGTTTTCCCAGTCAATAAGCCAAACCGTTTGGTTTTGCTCACCTACTCCTTCTTTCTCTTTTACGCCATAGCGAAGTAATCGATAGACTTCTTTATTGGCATCATATAACTTTTTCCCTTCCCCCAGTGCCGTAGCGCGATCCAAGCTTCTAAGAGTTCGCTTAATAAGTGCTTCGGATACTCCACGTTTTGCAAGCCAATCGGTTAGCAGACCGATTTCGATGTTTCGATTGCCCTCTCGGCATTCCCAATCGCCCAAATAATCGTAATCTAGCTGATCTACAAAGAATCTTCTTAGGCGAGTTTGTGTCACACGCTCTTTTTGTCCAACTTTGCTCATCCGTTGCTCCCTGCCTTAGAATCTTTTTTCAATATATCAATCATTTTTTGCTCATGTTCGAGGATTTCCTTCACGCCCCATTCACCACTGTCATTTAAGTGTTGAATCATCTTGTACAGCTTTAGGGTATCGATATTTTTGTCATTGATGGCTGCTTTAAAGTGATCGCGTTTTGCCGAAGGTTGTACATTGCTTAACTTTGAGTTTTTACTGTGGCTGATAAGACACAAGTTACCAAAACGATGCAGCTCGCTTTTATCCAGTTTTTTATGGCCATCTAAAGGGTGCCGTGGATAAAAGTGCTCGACTGAGCTTCGGAAGGTAAACTCAAACTGGTTGATAACCGCGTCGGTACTGCTCTCTACTCCATTACACCACAGAAGATAATCTAGGTAGTTGAATACCAAGTTATTTTCAATCGCGCCATGCCTTAGTAAATCCATCACCGATTCATCATCACTATCTAAGGCTCGGTAACCCGCACCTTGGTAAATCATGGCGAAATACTCTGCGCCCTCAGGCTGTAAAAAACGGCCAAACACAAACTGACGGGCTAAATGCTCAAGCTTTTCAAGATAAGCGACAGGCTTTATTTCATCCATATAGTACAATTGATACAGCGCACCATTGAGCCAGTGCTTATAGACCAAAGTTGGCGTGGATACGTGAAGTGCGCTAAGCAGCATCAAAATACGTCGATTAATTCCGTCGAAGCCATCTTCACTGTCATTGGTCGCGCTGCTGTCAAAGGTGTTGATATAGCTTTGGCTCTTATCGTTGTAAAAATGTAAGCGCTTGAGGCTCCACTTATCTTCACCCTGAGCAAATTCACGCTTGATAATGTATTGGTCAAAAAGGTATTTAGACTTCAGTAAGGCAAATACAAATGATTTCACTGCTTCGATTCTTGCTTGTCCAACAAGTCTTTTGTAAGTAGATACTGTTCAAACTGCTCAAGTAAGCGCTTATCATCCAAGGCCACATCTTGTTGGGTAGAGACTTTAAGTACGTGCAGTAAGAAGTTCGAGAAGTTAATCACGCTATTAAAGCGCTCAGGGGTGAGCTCAGACTCCCCACGGCTTTTTGTTGTTGGTGGGTTAGCCAACATGTCACACAAACGGATAGAAACATCCGAATTTACACTGTCGTCGGTTTGCTGCTCACCACTAGCAATGATGCTCTGCACATCCTCAAAACTTTGTGGGGTAAACAGGCCCCAATCATTGGTGCCAAAAAGCTCATGTCGCTCTGTTTTGCTAAAGCCGTACTGAATGTAGCGCTCCATGTTGGCAGTTGCTTCCCACACTTTCGCCAACACATCTATACTCTGGTCGCGCTCATTTTTATCTTCAATGTCGTTCAATACTGAAATCAAACGAGCTTTAACTACCTCGTGCTTTTCTAACTGCTCACCACGGTTATTCATCACCTCAAAATAGTGATTAAGATCGGTGTCTTTTGGCACAGAAACTCTAGCAATTTCCACCTGATTAAAAAGGTAGGCGCAGAAATCACCCAGTTTATTACCTAAAGCTAATAAACCTTTTTCAAGAAGATGATACCCCTCAACAACATCAAGGTTGAACTCATCATTTTTCAAATGTTCTAGTGCAACACCTTGCTTCAAAGCAGAAAACGTATCTGACGATTTTTGGCGGCTCTCAAAGTCAAGATTCGGTACGTCATACCAACTCATATCAATGGATTGAGGCGCAGAGCGCTTACTTTCTATTGAAATATTGCCCTCAGCAATACGCTTGAGCGCAAAAGCGAGCAAAGTTAGTGTCGTGAAACGCTGCTGACCATCTATTACTTCAAACTGGCCATCAGGACGCTCAAAGACCACCAAAGTACCAATATAATAGGGTTGGTCAGGCTTGTGTTGCTGGTAATCCTGCACATCTTGAATAAGTTGGTTGATTTCCCCTTCACCCCAGGCGTAATTGCGCTGATACATGGGCACGAGATAGCGACTGTTGTCTGCTAGCAACTCTTTCACTCTAAAGCAGTGAATACCATCATGTACTTTTGCGCCAAGACCGCTATTCATAATACATCATCTCCTGAAACAGTCTTTCAATCTCTGCTAGCTTGGTGCCTTTGACCTCGCTTTGTTTAATGGTCGGTAGTGGCCAATTTAAAACATCACTCGGTTGTATTGCCTGTTTAATACGCTCGAATACATTGAGCTTTAGAGCATGATTATCCATCGTTACTAACTGCACTACCTGCATTTTCAAACGGCAGCGATAAGCCCAAATAAACAATTTTTCAATCGCTTGAGACAACTGATTAACGCCAAACTTATCTAAATAGAAAATCACCCCGCAATCGAACAAGGTGCGAACGTAACCATCACCGGTGCGAGTACGTGACGAGTAACTGTTTAGGGTGCGCAAAATCCGACTCGCTAATGGATCTAATTCATGCCCTAATATTGTGATCGGCTTGTGCTCTTCGCCTTTGTGCTCGCTGTCGATAATCGTACTAATGGTCCTTTGATAATGGCTAGTCATTTCAAAAAAACGGCGACCATTGATGATCATTTGGTCAAGATGAAATGGAAAGCTCATCGTTTGATGATCGATCTTCCTTTGGTATTGGCTGTTGTAGTCATCGACAAAGTGGTGAGATATTCTTAGCGGCTCTACATACGGGTACAACCCAACCTGTTCAAGATTTACGCCTTTAAACAGCCCTACTTGTGACTTACCAAAATACTGGGCAGATTTACCCTGCGCCCAGTTACGAATGCGAAATAGATAATTGGCGAACAGGTTCGCAAGTTGCTTACTATGCAAACTCTCCCAATGACTCACCGACTGTGCTTTTAACTCGTTTTCTTGGTCTGAAAACTCGCGCAAGTGAAACGCTTTCAGTAGATCGTGAGGATCGAGATCGCGCCCTCTGGCATTTTGGGAATCAAAAAACTGAAACGCCTCCGAAACATCATCTAACACAAACGTGACCACTTCACAGCGGTTGAGCAGAAAATCGATATCCGCTTCAGTAAAATCACTACGGCTGACCGCCCTTTTCGCCGCCATAAAGTTTTGATGCAGATTGTGGTGCGAAATATCACTGCTAAAGCGTTGCTCTGCCAAAAAGCTTAAAAGTGGGGCTTTAAGCGTTTGTAGGCACTCCCGCACATCTTGGCGCTTTATCGCTTGATGTTTGCTTGAGCTTTGCAGGCGCTCCTCTATTAACGCCTGCACTAATAACATCAAGGTCAGCGTGCGCTGCTGACCATCAACGATGTCTAACTGCTCAACTTTTTCATGGTCATTGCCACCATCGTAGTGACGGTGAAACACCACCGCCCCGAAACGATACGCCGACTTATCACGATACACTTTCAAATCGTTTAATAAATCAGCAAGGTTGGCTTGCGTCCATTTGTAAGGCCGCTGGTACTGAGGAATAACCAAATTTTCCAACGCCAATAACTCACCGACTTTCGTCACCCGTTTATCAAGGAAGTGCGGCACACTCTTGGACACAACAACCGCCATACTAGCTTTCCTTATCGAATGGTAAGCGAGTTCTACCTGTCAGCAACTCTTGCATCATGCCCTGTTTGATTTGGCGAGTTTTCGCTAAACGCTGTTCAAAGGCTTGGATTTCGTTATCCATATCCGACAGAATGGTGGCTATGGCAGTTTGTTCTTCTAGTGTTGGGATAATAATTTGGATTGCTTTAAGTTCATCAGAATTGATTGAGTCAAATGTTGACCCTTTAGAATATTTCTCCCATTGCGATTCAAATGACAAAAACCATTGATATAAATATTCGTTAGGATACTTGATTGAACATACACCGCGCCCTATGCAACATTTAAACGTTGCTTTAGCAATTTCACCAACTGGAGCACGAACCGACAAAATTAAGTCCCCTTTATCTGCAGTTTTAGTGATCTCAGAAGTGTAATTTCTTACAATCGTTTTCCTGTTGGCAATATCAGCATTACCCTGCACAAGGGGGAAGCCTTTACCCACAGAGTTGTAATTAGATGAGTTAGGTGATTGCCCCATTTTTATTTGGCAAATATCACCTAAAAAAAACACATCCCAATCCTCAGGGATCTCACCTAGTTCGCTAGGTTTTGTCCCTTTTGTCTGGCCTTGCTGTTCGCCATCAGTATAAGCAGCAAACTGAGGCAAACGGGTTTTACCTGTGAGCAGTTGCTGCATTGTGGCGGTTTTTATCGCTTGTTTTTTTGCGATCAGTTTTTCCAATTCCGTTAATAGCACATCTACATCGGACAAGGCATTAGCAATGGCGGTTTGTTCTTTTTTTGGAGGTAAAGGCAGTTTTATCAACCTCATTTTGTTCATTCCAAAAGCCGCCTGAGAGGTAGAATGCAACTCTGCTTTAAGTGTCTGTTGAAAAAGCTCTGAATAGAAAAACTCCATCAGATAGACTGGCTCAACCTTCTTGGGTTGCAATAAAATAACATTGGCACTGAGTGCAAACCTAAAAGGAACTTGAGGTACAAACTTTGGCACTCCAATAGTTCCAATTTTCCCGAAGACAATATCTCCTTTTTTTAGTTGGAAGCTTTTTTCTTGCTTGTCCACAGCCTTAGATATAATTTTTCTACTAGTTGCCCAGTCAACCTCTTTATTGCTAATAAAATCGCTGATGCCAATATATGGGTCACCATTCGATGATTCAGGCGGAGTTCTATGGTCGGGTTGCGGATCGATAATAGCAGCTACCCCTTCAATGGTAGAAACTTTCCAGCCTTGGGGTATAACTCCAATGTCAGTTTGCTTGTACCCTTCAGGAACAACTTGCTCTAATGTATTCATAGCGACCACTCCAAACCCATTGCTTTTAAGTGGCCTGCGACTTTATCGCTAAGGTCAGCAACCGATTTAGAAAGCGTTGGCAATGGTTTGCTATAGCGCTCTTCTAGTTGCTTAACGCGATTTGCCATTTGTTGAGTAACACGCTCAATTTCAGCAACAATATTGGCTTGTAAAGTGGCAAGCCATTTGTCGTCTACTATCAGCGCTTTTACTTCATCAATAGTCAGTACCGAGTATTTGTTGAATACCAATAAATCCAACGCGTCTTGTGCTTCTTTAACCGTTTTCTTAGTGGAAGCTTCAGCGTTAAATAACTTGGTTGCTTGTTTAAGTGCTTTTAACTCTTCGGCATCAGCAGCAAGCTTGGTGCGAGCTACAACACTGGCCTTGGTGATTTTTTCTTTATCATTGATGGCCTCTACCAATGTCCCTTCTTCACCACCATGTTCTTCAAGGTAGCTTTCCAGCGCTTGGGTCGCTTCATCTTGCTTGGCTTGCAGGGTATCCACTGCGGTTTGCTTGTCAGCAAAGTAATGAGCAACGATTAAGCTCGGTGGGATAAGCTCTGCTTTGTATTTTTTCTTAGCAATAACTAAGTCTGGTGTTTCTTTGAGCTTTTCACCTTTTTTAGTTACAAGCTCGCGTATCGTATTACCGGCTTTCCAATCATCTTGCATTAATACATACACGTCGTCTTGCATGGTATCCGCCCAGTAATCCATCAAGATTTGGTAGATGTCGTATTTGTTTAAAAGTTCACTATTAGCATATCCGCTTAATAGTTGCTCAGAGATATCAAAGATCAGCTCTTTAGGGCTATCACCTTGCTTAATTTCTTTAAGCTGCGCCTGTTTAACCCAAGCTTCAAATGGTTTTAAGCTACACTGCGCAAAGTCTTTAAATTCTTGGTGCGCCAGAATGCGGCTTTTCACTTCACTTACTGTGACTAATGCGTTGCTATAACCCTCACGAGTGGGCTCAAACAGTGTCGCGCGAATGTTCGGGAATACTTTCCAGTAACGCTCTAGCGCGTCAAGATCGCGATTGGGGATACCACCTTGCAGGTGCGCACTTAAATCGTGTAGATCTTCTAGCTCAGATGAGTCGATATAACGAGGAATGTTTAGGTTGTAATCGTTAGCAGCGATTTCATCAATGGGCACTAAGCGACTGAAACGATCAAGTTCTAGGCCTTTGGTAAACACATCGACAATTTTGTGAATGTCTTGGCTTCGCAAGCGGTTTTTATTGCCATCTTTAATAAAGCCTTTGCTCGCATCCACCATAAAGATTGAACGGCCAGTGATGGTAGGCAGAGACTCATCGCCTTCTTTAAAGCCCGCAACCGCTTTCTGTGCATGCTCTTTATCAATAACGATAATACAAGCAGGAATACCTGTGCCGTAAAACAAGTTAGCCGGTAAGCCAATGATGCCTTTGATATAGCCTTGCTTAATCAGGTTTTCACGGATGGTGGCTTCTGCATTTCCACGGAATAACACACCGTGAGGCAAGATAACCGCACCTTTACCAGTACTCTTTAAGCTTTTAAGGATATGCAGTAAGAAAGTGTAATCACCATTTTTTTCAGGTGGAATGCCCCAAGTAAAACGATCATATAAATCATTTGCCGGGTTCAAGCCACTGGTCCAGTTCTTGTTAGAAAATGGTGGGTTAGCAACACAGAAATCGAAGGTTTTAAGTTGATTTGGGCCATCTTTCCACTCTGGCTCAGACAGGGTGTTGCCTTTAAACACTTTTGCAGTGGCGTTGTCGTGCAAAATCATGTTCATACGTGCCAATGCACTAGTCGCGTTATCCATCTCTTGACCAAAGATAGACAGTCCACGAGGCGCTTCATCACTGGCTTTTAATAATAAAGAGCCAGAGCCACAGGTTGGGTCATAAACCGATGCCTCTAGTGGCGTGTCTTTGGTAATGCCTACGACTTTAGCTAGAATGTTAGACACTTCTGATGGCGTATAAAACTGACCTTTAGACTTACCCGATTCGGTCGCAAAGTGGCGCATAAGGTACTCGTAGGCGTCACCCAGTAAGTCATCGCCATCGGCACGGTTGGCAGAGAGATCTAAGCCTTGGAAAATACCGACTAACTTGGTTAGGCGGTCAATCATGTCTTTGCCTTTGCCTAACTTGTCTTCGTCGTTAAAGTCGGCAACGTCAATAACACCTTTAAGATCGTTAGCTTCAGCAAGCGCTGCGATGATTTTATTAATTCTGTCACCAATCTCTTTATCACCTTTGGCTGCAACCATATCGTCGTAGCTAGCACCCTCTGGCACTTTGATCATGCCACGACGAACGCCTTTGTATTTGTCCGAAACATACTTCATAAACAGCATTGTCAGCACGAAGTCTTTGTATTGACTTGCGTCCATACCGCCGCGCAGTTCGTCACAGCTAGCCCAAAGGGATGAATAGAGTTCAGTTTTTTTGATGGCCATTTTGGTAAACCTTTATAAGAATTGGACGGTTATAGTTTGTTCGTATCTAAGCCGGCGGCTTTTAGGCGTGTGGTGAGGTTTCTCATTTTACTGAATTCTGTGCCATAACTGGGTTTTAGCCCTAACTCTTCACAAAACTCTCTCGCTGTAATATTGACCAACTCATCAGCATACTTAATCGACTGTAAATGAAGTTCGGCCATAAATCCGTTCCGTGGAGCTGAGGCTAGTGCGTGCTTGATACTTTCTCTAATCACTTTATTCACAATACTCTCAATACGATTTGCTGCGTTTAGAACGAGATTTTAGCAAAATTAGCTAAAATAGCTAACCCATAATTGCAGAATTGATGCTTATGAATAATTATTCTGAATTGCAAGAAGGAAATAAGTGGAGTGAAACCAATAATGGGGCATTTTTTATTTAGTGCGGGTAGTCTAGCAGGGGGATCCCTAAGTCTTCATATGGAAAAGCTAGGACAGAAAAGCACTGCCCTCAGCTTTACCACAATCAGCCTGATTAACCTTTGTGGTGGCCGTAGGTTTGCGCTCCGCGCTCAATAGGTTTTCTTCTTTCTCTTATAAAAGATCAAATGCGCGAGTTATATCAATTTTGATATGGAGTGGTGGCGGTCGGATAGAGCTAACCAGGCATAGATAATTTTGCTAAAACAGCCTCAATTTTACATTATGTATATTGTGCGCATCGCGTTATGACCACTCAA
>NZ_JAKILT010000086.1 GCF_023283535.1 Shewanella sairae
CTTGGCCTGTCCATGTGACCATTTCACCGTTGACTTCTATTTGATATTTAGCGGGGCGGGGTTTACGTTTTGCTTTTGGCTTCTTTATTGTGGCGTTATCTAAATCGTCAGTGTTTAATCCAAGCGCTGCCATCTTTTGCTTAATTTCTTCTATCTGCGCGTTACGTTCGGCATTAAGGCTTTCGGCTTCGGCTTCTTCTTGCTCTCTTGTTTCGATTAATGCGGTTAACTTCTCTTGAAATGATATGAGTTCGGCAAGTTCTAATTCTTTTACTGCGGCTTTGAATTTGCGGGCGTGAGTTAGAATGCTGATGAAATCAGTCATTAGATAATGTCCTTAATTTAAAATTGAATTGGAATTATTGAAAACTCAAGCTTAGAAATCAAGGCGAGCTATCAAAAGAATGAACTGATTGGGAGTTGTTTATACTTTTATTTAGTCAGTTGCCTATTTGCTCGGCGTTATTTATTCAGTCTCTGTATCCGTGTGTGTCGGGTATATTTATATGATTAGGGGCTTTGGCTTTCTATGTAACAAAAAACAGTTTAAAGCGGCGGCTGCGCCGCCCTGTGTTATTGCACTCATGCAATTAAATATGCGTTTCTATATTTGAATGTATTAATTAGTAAAGTAGGTGAATTGGACGGGTTCCGAAAATACTAATCAGACCTTACCTTGGGCGTTCCCTACGGTCGGGCTTTTCGCTTCGCTCCCCGCGATAATAATTAGCCGGTGCAAAGCGCTACAAGTAGCAAGCACAGGCTAATCATTCCTGCTCGTCAATCCCTAACGCAAAATCAAAAGCCAAGACCAAAGACCAAAGACCAAAGACTTAAAGCACTAACAGCGCCTCGCTGGGTTAAGTGTGAGTAAGCTTGTCCCGGTCTCTCGTCTGTCATGGCTAAACTGTTTCCCTGCTGTTTAACGAATACCGTCCTCGTCTGCGCTTTGACTTCTAATCTGTCTCACTTCACAACCTAATTTTCAAGGGTAAACAAGCGCTACGCGCCCTTGAAAATCAGAACGATGAAGTGAGGTCAGGAAGTCAGGCGAAGACGAGAACGATATTCAAACAACAGGAAAACAAGCCATGACTAACTCAATCCCAGCACAAGCAACTCACACTAATACCCACCAAGTCGCAGTTAGCCTCAAGACACAAGCAGGCTCTCCCAAGCCCGATATCTTGAAAAGCCTTAAAGCTGGAAAGTTACGCAAAAACGCTAAAAATAAAATAGCGGCTTTGTTAGAAGTGGCAACGGGGATCGTGTTGCATACTCAATCAATGGGTTTGGATGATTGTTATGATTATAACGCACCTAAAAGTATAGATGTTGCGGGGTTTTGGGTATGGTATGAAAAAAAATACCGCGACTTGGAAATATACGTGACGGTAACAAATGGCGTTGTTTCTTCTGTTAGGTTCTCAGACTGTCCTTATCATTTTTCTCATGATGTGGTTTTGACTTTTGGCGAAATTGAGGCGGATATTGTGGAAGCACAACCAGAGGCCGCGCCAGTCGTATTAACTAAATTGTCATCATTTGATACATCGGCACTAGAGCCGATTGCTATTGAAGTGATAGAAATCGTTTGGAGTGAATCGAATCAGTTTAAAGACGGCGAGAAGCTATCATTAAGTGAATATAACCAAAAATCGACTATTGAGGCGCTAGAGATTGGGCGCGGTCAAGGTTATGCGAAAACAAAAATTATCATTCATAAAGCCAACGGCGAAACGCTAGAACACCGCCACGACATAGACGCTAATTACCCTACGTTAACGGTTGATTTAGCATCATGCGGTTTGTCAGCGACACAAGCAGACACCAAGCCTTTTGTTAAGTATGAGCAAGTGAAACAAGCATTGGCAGCGGGTTACATTTCGCCGCTAAATCACGCAGAGAAAGCGCCAGAGCCGACACCGCCAAGCGATAATGAAAATTCGCGCAAGGTGGTTAGCCTTGGCGACTATCAAGAGCGCATCGAGAGCAAGCGCGAACGCTTGGAGGAAAGAGCAAACAAAGCGGCTGCTGAATCAGATAGATATTATTCGGCCTCTAAAAGCCTAGCTTCATTAATTCCATTCGGGCAACCAATCCTAGTTGGCCACCATAGCGAGAAACGCGCTAGACGCCACGCAGACAAGATTTTTAATGATATGGGTAAATCGGTAGCTGCTAGTGAAAAAGCCGATTATCTAGCGGGTAAGGCCGCGAGTATTGGCTCTAATGGCATTGCATCGGACGATCCCGAAGCTATAACGAAGTTAAAAGCGAAACTAGCAGGATTAGAGCGCGCACAAGAAACCATGAAAGCCATTAATAAAGTTGTTCGCTCTAAGCATATGAGTGATGCGGATAAAATTGAGTATATGGAGCAATCGCACCAATTAACGAACAGACAAGCACAAGAATTATTAAAAGGCGACTTTTGCGGTCGTGTTGGGTTCGCTAGTTATCAATTGAGTAATAACAACGCGACTATAACCACCACTAAGCAACGTATCGCAGACTTGGAAACGTTACATAATCAAAAGCCATTAGCCGTTAAAGGCTGTATTGACGGGCTAGCGTGGGAACTTTTCGAAGAAGACGGACGCATAAAAATCACGTTTGACGATAAGCCGAGCGAAGAAATAAGAAACCTAATAAAAAACTATGCTTTCAAGTGGTCACGCTATAGCACAGCGTGGGTACGCAAAATCACCCCTAACGCGATAGCCAGCGCTAGAAGATTACTAACTCAGCTTGCAACTAATTAATAAAGATTGAAAAGGGGCTAAAGCCCCTTTTTTAAGTTGCTTAGTGCGCAACCATGTATTACAATGTAATACATGGTTTAAGGATTAATGTTTGAGGTATGAATATGCAACAACGAGTCTATGAGTTAAAAAAATCGGGTAATTCTACTGTGATTAGAATCCCATTTGATGAACTGAAAGCCAATGATTGCGCTGTAGGCGATAAAATTGTTATGAGTTTCAAAAAAGTTAAGTCACCTAGGAGTAACTGGTTTGCGGGAGTGTCTGAAACTTTAGCGCAAGAGGAAGCGGAGTTAATGAACAAAGATTTCGCTAACGTTGAGTTAGATTTATCGGAAGAATGGGGCGATGAATGGTAAATCAATTTGATGTGGTATTGATTGATTTAAATCCCACGGTAGGGGCAGAAATAAATAAAACAAGGCCATGTGTGGTTATATCTCCTGATGATGTTAATAAGCATCTTAAAACGGTCATTATAGCCCCTTTAACCTCAACACCTAGAGGTTGGTCGTTCCGTCCTGTTGTTCAAGGTAGCAAGGTCAAGAGCGAAGTTGCGATTGATCAAATGAGGGCTATTGATAAAAACCGCATCATAAAAAAGCTCGGCCAACTAACCCAAGCTGAATCTAAGGTTGTATCTGGTGTCGTTAGGGAATTTTTCGAGTGAAATTTTCACCGCATGGTATAAACACTTCTGTTAAGGTCGTGGGGATTAACCCTCTCGGCCTGTGGTTGTTCGCAGGTGGGGAGGAGCATTTTCTGAGTTTTAAAGAATTTCCTTGGTTCGAATCTGCACCAGTAAAAGCGGTTTTTAATGTGGAAAAGCAAGGTCGAAGTGGTTTTTATTGGCCTGATTTAGATATTGATCTGATGTTAGAGGGAATTAAACATCCTGAAAAGTACCCATTAAAAGCAAGTCATTAAGCTATTTACAGTATTTAAAATCGGGATTTTACCTTGCTCATACTTCGCTTGGTAAAATCCATAAACACTGCCCCGTCTAACTATTGAGTATGGCTCAATCTTGTGCCTTTGATGTTATGCGCTATTGAGCTAGCGAAAGCATGGAAGCGGAGCGTGACGCCTGAAAGCAGCCGCGCTTTTTGGCTGTATTTTTTCGTCCTGCCAAGCCGCTTTTGATTTTTCTCGTTATATCACAAATGATATAAGTGCTATTCATTTTTATGAAAAATAGATAGCACTGCAAAAGCGAACAAGAAAATAAATACTGGCTTTATAAAGTCAATTGTAGGAGACGAACTGAGATAAGTGTCATAAAAAAGACCACCTATAGCAACCCCTAAGCTAGTTAATAATCTTTTCATAACCATTAAACAATTCCTTATGGTGCTGGCAGTGTCAATATCTACGCTCAGCAATTAAAAGCTATTTAAAATAAATGCTTTTAAAGTTTTCTTTAAATTCCGAATTAAACTTAGCTTGTTGCTTTTCATTTAAAGTTTCTTCGACTGTTTTTAATTGCGCTGAATACAGGGCTTCTGTTTTTGCTTTTTCTTCGGCAATATCTAATTGCATTTTGTAGTTAGTTGCCGCTACGCCACCGATACAGCCCAAAACAACTGATAAAAACATGTATGTGAGCGTCCTAGCATTTGAATTTACATGTTTGTTACTTCCCATTTTGTTTACGATTTTTACAAGTTGATCTAATTGGGGGGTAAATAAAGTGTTTGCACTTTCTTTAGCTCCAAGAATAAAATCAATTTGCGCTTTTTGTAAACTTCTAGCTAGTTGCTCTGATGTTTGTTTTTGTAGTTCATCGGCGTGTTGTTGTGATAATTGGCTAGCCTCAATGATTTTATTGACGCCAGAATTTACAGTTTCGTCTATACTTTCTGAAATCTTAGTGGGCAAACCCTCTAAAGTTTGTTCTAATTCAACCAAATCTTGACGGACTTGAGGGATGCTCGTTTCGATAACTGCTTGGGTTAATTTATCCATATATGTGCCTATTAATAATTAGTCAATCTGAATGTTTAGTTTTTTAAACTCTATGTCGTATAGCGCATTCTGTCTTTTAGCTATGCGTTGTGTGGATTGTTTGATAGTTAAAACGGATATCTTTTTTCGCTCTATTTCTTGTTTTTCAGTATCACCGTCTTTTCTTGCTGCTATTGCTTGTTTGCTGGCATCCTTTAATAAGGATTTAAAGTCAGTTTCATCACTAAGGCACTCTTGCATTGATTGCTTTGTTTTTGATAATAGTTCAAATAACTGTGTATGTTCAATGCGTGGTGCGTTATCAAGGCATATTCCTATTTCTCGACAAGTTGTAATGAGTTGGTTAAATTGCATGTCGTTAGTTATTTCTGGATCGACCTTGTTTAAAATCAAACGAATTTTTTCAAGCTCTACGCCCAATTCTACCAATAATATAATAGTGCTAATAGTGTCAGCGATTTGCTTTTCTTCTGGTACGGTTGGGATGATGAAGTAATCTATGATCTCCTCACTGCCTTGGTCTTTTTTTATTGCTTCTATGATAGAACTTATATTTGACGAACCAATATCTAAAATAACATTGTCATTCAAATGTAGAAGCTCTTGAATGGTTCCCCATTCTTTCCCGCTTACCTTTTCACCTATGGATTTACCATCATTGTTAAGTGACTCGATACGAACTACATCGCAGTTTGATATCCGTGGGAGTAGCAATGTTTGAGTGTTTGTTGTTTTGCAGGTGTTCCCTGATAGGTTTAATACAGCAATAATCATTTTTTATCCTTGAACTCTAATAGGTAATTTTCTTTAGTTGGTATTTTGCTTGAGTCAATTAGCGTGTTATCGACTAAATCAGTCCAACCAGTAAAAACATTTATAATGTGAAGATTATTATAATTGGTAAATCCATTAAAATCACTTGGTATTAACCCTCTTTTTTCACCACCTGCAAATATATATTTGCTATGTTTACTTAGGCGTGTAGCGGCTACCCATTCTTCAATTGGGTATTGTAAATCGTTCTTCTCGTTCTTGGCTTTTTCGTTTTTGTTTAGAGTTGCAGGTGGTTGCTTTATTTCTTTTTTAGATAATTCTACTTCGGTAGGTCTGCTTGATGTCTTCTTGAATAAAGACAGCTTTCTGCTAAAAGAATTACAACTATAGCTAGTGCCTGATATGCGTACTATATCAGCCAGTCTTACCCTTTGCGCTCTTAGAGTTAAAAGCAGATCTAAGTGTTTTTCAATGCAGGCGGAAGTGGATAATATATTGCCTTGCAAGTCTATAATAAAAGGTTTTAATAAAGATTCTAACATTTCGTCATTCATGAGTGCCTCTCAATTTTTTGTCTATTTTACGTCTATATCATGTCTATGTCGTGTCTAATTTGTGTCCATGTTTTGTGTATATTTTCATTTTTCGTCTATTTTGTATCTATATTACGTCATTATTTTGTCTATGTAATGTCTATCTTATGGCTATGAACTGCAAAATTGAAGTTAGACTAAGGCACGCTGCCGATGTATACAGACTCGTTCCTCGTCTATATAATCGGCGTGCAAAGGGGAGAATCCCCTTTAACCCCCTTGGTTCTACGAACCTTTAATATGAAAGATGATGATTGCTATGAGTACAGGTAAAGAAAATAAGAGTGTTGCAATATCATTTAGGCTCACAGAGTCTGAATATAAACCGTATAAAGATATATTAGGACATACCGAATTAACGAAAACGGAGTTCTTTAGAAATGTTTTCTTAAATAAGCAATACACCTTTAATGTTAAAGAGCGTAGGCCTGTTGATTATCATAGGCTTATTTTCTACTTCAATAAGGCAAGCAACAATATTAATCAAATAGCTAAGCGATTAAACGAAGATAATAAGAAGGGTATTATATCACAAAAGACCTATGAGAAAGGTATAAACGAGCTAATTACCATTCAGTCAAATTTGCAGAGGTTACTAAATGATTGTTAGGGTGACAGCGGCAGGTTCAGGGGTTGTTGAGTATTTAGAAAATGGCATAAAGAACGGAAGAGATTTATCACGGGATGAATTAGACCAGCGGGTGTGTATTGACGGTAACATCGAACTCACGGAAACGCTAATAAATGCTATAAGTGATAGTGATAGGGATAATTATTACCACATAACACTATCATTTAAAGAGCGCGATATAGATACTGAAACTATTGAAGCGGTTTACAAAGACTTCAAGAGTAAATTGCTCGTTGCTTATGAAACGTCTGAATATAATGTGTATGCTGAAATACATCACCCTAAAGTTAAAAACTATGAAGACGCTAGAACTGGCGAGTTAATAGAACGGTTACCCCATGTTCACATGGTTATCCCTAAGCGTAACTTAGTTACCAATAGGGATTTTAATCCTTTTGGTGAATATAAAAAGATGGAGCATTACCACGACTCTATTCAAGAGTCGTGTAATTATAAGTTTAACCTTAGTTCGCCTTATGATGCACCTAGACAAATGGCATCAAAAGCCGAGCTTATATCACGTTATAAAGGTGATAACTTTTCAGGTCAGCATTTGGAGTTAAAATCTCAACTATTAGATACAGTTCATAATGAAAATATAGTTAGTTGGGACGGATTAAAAAACGCTGTATCTAAGTACGGTGTCGTGAGTGAAGCAAATACGCCTAACGGTAAATATTTAAAGTTGAAATTACCTGACGCGAAGAAAAACATTAGATTGAAAGAGTCTTGTTTTTCTGAACAATACTTAACAACTCGTGAATACAGAGTTAATAGGCCGTCAGAAAAGCAAGTGCAAGAAAAGTTAGATGTATGGCTAAAGAAAGCATCTTTTGAAAATAAACATATCGTAAAGGCTAATCCCGTATTCCGTAAAGAATACTATAGCGCTAATGATGAACAGCAACATGAAATACTGAAAGATAGGATAGAAAAATATGAGCAGCGATACAATCTTGGAAAGAGAAGACGACAGAATAGTGACAAGTTTAGTTTTAAATCAAATCGAGTCAAAACGTTTGCCGAAATCTCAAACGGCTTGCCAAGTATGTCCAAACGCAATGTGGTTAACCGAATCAACATCGGAAGCGCAAGAACTGAAAGTGTATTGTCGAATAATGCAAACAATAATTTGGACAACCAGCGAGAACGTCAACATAACAATGTGCGACGGGTTAGAGATTGGGGAAGTGGACGAGGAAGCGTAATAAACCAAGTTAAACACGACTCTAAGCAGAATAAAACGGAACTATCAGAGAATGACTTATTCGCAGAGGTTAAAGATAATCTTGAACCGCGATATTTATTTGCAGAGTTAGAAAAGTATAAAATTAACGAAGAAAACTATCAGATATCAAAACTTAAAGATGGTTCTTATAAGATTGCAGTTGGGAAACGTAATTTAAACGTGTCTGATTTTCTTACTAAACATGTTAATTTGTCATGGGAGGATTCAAAGATAATATTGTTGCGTTCATACGAAAAGCAGCAAGAAAATATATTAACTAATGAAGATGCAAACTGTATAATAATAGGGCTTGATAATAAACCCACCTTTAAATATACCGTGTACGATTCTATTAAGGTGTACAAGCATCTTTTAAATATTGAAAACAACAAGGATTATAGTATGAGTGCATTGGAAAAATTGAAAAAGTTAAAGGCGCAAGAAGAAAACCAAATTTTACCTAAGCATAAAACGCTTAGTTTTAATGAACTATTCAAACAGCAAAAGTTGCAAGAGGAATTATCTAAAAGCATCAAGTTTAAAGATTTAGTTGCGACTAAAGATTTAAAGAAAGGAGCTGTAAAGTACAATAACGTCAATGACGGCAAATTGGTCTTTGTAGATAAGGGCGACAGGATTCATTTTGCTGATAAACGTCCAGCGAATGATGCAGTGTTAAACGGTCTAAAAATGGCGGCTGAAAAATTTGGTACTGTAAAGCTTTCGGGTACACCTGAGTTTAAGTTGGCAGTCTTGGAACAGGCTGCGAAAGGAAATGTAAAAGTCTTATTCAGTCCTGATTCATTACAGAAAGAGTACGAGGCTATAAAAACTCAATTAGCTAATGTTAATGCTATTACCAAAGCAGAGCCTCAAGCCCAAAATAATCAAGATGTTGAAGCCGAAGTTAAAGATAAGTCTATCGTACAAGACAATGAATCGGTTGAGTCAGAGCAAACAACTGTTAAAGGAAATGTCCAACAAGACAGTCCATTGCCGCAAGATAATGAAGATATTCAGCAAGATAAACCTACTCCACTAGAGGAGGCAAAAGAGCCTATAGTGCTGACTGGTTTCGGTTCTGCCCCTTATCTAAATGACGAGAAAAACAAAGACAGTTATTACGCCACATTAAGCAATGGCAAAACTCTATGGGGTGTTGGTTTATCGGATGCTATTCAGCAGAGTAACGCTAAAATTGGTGATGAAGTTCAAATCCAAAAGGTAGGTAAAGAATCGGTTACGGTAGAGGTTGAAATAAAGGACAAGGACGGCAATGTTACCGGAACGGAATCCAAGGAAGTTGAACGCGCAATGTGGAACGTCCAAGTAAAAGAACGTGAAGCAGCAAAAGAGGTTGAATCGCAAATTAAGCAGAGTTCAGAGTACAAGCTTACATATGCGTGGAACAAAGCCGAATCAGTTTTAGAACCTAAGCTTAACGGTCAATCGATCAAAGACTCGGAAGTGTCACGAGAATTTATTGAGAAATTGCAAGAGAAAGACGCTTTCTTACAAAATTTCACGGCTGATGAAATTGAAGCTGGTAAGTTAAGTTACGAAAAGGCTTACAATGGAGCAGAGGCTAGATCGTTAACAGTTGATTCAAATGGCGATAAAGTGGAGTCAGCTCCAAAAGTTCAAGATGAATCCGAGCAAACCTTGTAAATGACATACAAAAAAGCCCCATACAAGGGGCTTTTTTGTGTAGATTAATCCAATGAGATTGATACTTTTTACCTATCTAAAGGTGTGCCTAGGTATTGAAAAACGCCTCTACGGGCTTTCTACTGCCCCAAGTACTCGTTTAAGAGGGTAAACTTTTGTATTTGGGATTGGGCGCATATTGATTGTGATCACAATAACGTGAAAACTTACTGGAATACGTTTGATAAAAAGAAGATCTAGAATGCTACAGTATCTTGAATATCACTTTAAGAGTCTTTGTTTTGTTACTGCCTTATTGATTTTCCCAGTGTGCACAATGGCTGTTCAACATGATGGCAATGAAACTATTACTGTAGTGGAGGCTATCTTTGCAAAACCTTCGTCTGAAATCGATTTGGCGAGAGCTAAGCTGACGATCGATAAATTGGTGGACCCATCTGTAGATGTAGATGCGACTCTTGCTGAAATTGATAATATGGTTAATGAAATTCGACATGGCTTATCATCAGATTTAACGGGAATTGACACGTTATTATCATTAAGTGCTTTTTTATACGAAAGTGGATATTGGAATCGTAATCAACCGTTACAATACGATTTTAATGATCCTCTTGGACAATCGATAAACAGTAAACTTCTTTCAAACTACCTAGATACAAAGAAAGGTAATTGTATATCAATGCCTATATTGTATGTGATTATTGCGGAGAAGCTGGGGTTAGATGTCACTCTGTCAACGGCTCCTCTGCATGTTTTTGTTAAATTTAGAGATCCGTTAACAGGTAAATATTTAAGTTTAGAGGCTACCGATCGAGGGCAATTGGTTAATCACGAATTTTACAAAAGTAAATCAACGATAAAACCAGAAGCGATTAACAACGGTCTTTATTTGCAGCCATTAAGTAAAAAAGAATCTGTAGGTGTGATAGCTGTTTTGTTAAGTGAGTATTATGCAGAACATAAACAATGGCAAAATTCTATTGATGTAGCAAAAGTGGTATTAAAACATTATCCCAACTATGCGTATGCCATGATCAAGATCGGTAATGGTTATTCACGATTGCTTTCAGAAAAGGTAGCAGAAGTTAAAGCGAAAAAGTCGTATACCATCAAAGAAAAAGAGTATATGGATCATTTGTATCAACAAAATGTGTATTGGTTTAATAAAGCAGAAAAGCTTGGGTGGCAAATGCCATCACAACATGAAAATGAAACATACTTAAACAGCATCAAACAACGAAGAAGCCAGTTAATTAAAGCATCTAAAGGATAATGAAAATGTTCAAATGGAAACTCGTTTTAATCATATTTATGCTTGGTTTTGTTGGTCTGAGTGACCCCGTTTTTGCTCGATTTGTATCAGTAGATCCTATTGGTGCTGCTCAATACATAAAACAAGGGAATGTTCATGGTTTTAATCGTTATACCTACGGAAACAATAACCCTTATAAGTATGTAGATCCTGATGGAAGAGTGGCTGAAACGGTGTGGGATGCCGCGAATGTTACGATGGGCGTAGCCTCAATGGGGAATAATATCAGCTCTGGGAATTATGGTGCTGCGGGCATTGATGCTGTAGGGGTTGCAATTGACGGCGTGGCAACCGTTGTCCCGTTCATTCCCGGTGGGGCAGGGATGGCAATTAAAGTCACTAGAGGAACTGAACCAGTATTTAAAACTTCAAAAGAGGCAGCGCAGCAGTAAGCGATCAATATAGGACGGTCTTGTCAGATTCTAATAAGTCTGCATTAGATCTGAGGTAAGCGGGTTGTCCGCAAACTTAGCCTTCCA
>NZ_JAKILT010000087.1 GCF_023283535.1 Shewanella sairae
TTTAGAACAAGCTGAAGAGGTTGTTTCTACAGTACGTTTCATTATCGAAAATGACGATATAACGGCGATGTAAACGGCCGCGTATTCGAGAACAACGGCGGTATTTGTCTGTAATTAGGTTGAATATTGGTTTATGAAAAACGGGCTTTAGCCCGTTTTTTTATGGATATTGCGTAGGGTTTGAATAATGCTTTAGCATTAGGTCATAATAGCTTCATTATAAAAGGAATATGGAAACAAAATGGATAAGCTGGAAAAGGCGACGAAATTGATGATGCTAGTTGTAGGTTGCATCGGCCTGCTGGTGATCTATTTTGGCTTTTTTTATTTAATGTTTACTGGTAGAAGCACGGCGGCAATTCCTTGGTATATTTTACTTTCACCTTGGGTTTGCATTTATTTTGGCTTAACTAAACATCAGCAATTAGCTGTTGTACGCTGGTTCACCGATAAATGGTCACGTAAGTAAGCGTGCTGGCTTAAATCATTTTACTCATAAACTTAATGCGATAATGGACAAGTTTTCGCGGCATAATTTTCTAAGAATGGTTTTAGGTAGAAAATGACACTTTTTAAAACGACATTTTTGACGTTGATAAGCTTAGGGATACTGCTTGGCTGTGATAATGCGCCTAAGCCTAGTGATATTAAGCCTGTTACAGGGGCTGTTGATGGCGTAGGTATAGCTGAATATGGCAGCTGGCCATCCCCTGTGACACCTGAAGATGTATATGATTTAACTGACGATATCAGTGATATTCGGGCCACGACTCAAGGTATTTATTTCGTTCAATCTAATGCGAATAATGAAGATAAAAAAGGTGTCTACCGGATTGAGCTAGACGGCTCTGCAACAAAAATCGCTTCGTCAGATTTTGATATTCGCAGCCGAGTACATGAGTATGGCGGTGCACCATTTGCGGCAATTGGTAATAGTTTATTTGCCACTAAATATTCTGATCAAATTCTGTATCGTATTGCGCCAAATCAAGCGCCGTTTCCTCTCACGCCCAATGGCACACGCCACAGCGGGTGTATATCTAATCCAAAAGCTTCACGTTTAATCTGTATTCGTGAAGATCATCGCCAACAAGGTGAACCTGTAAATAGCTTAGTTGGCATTAATTTAAGCTATGCCGATGAAGGCGAAATGTTAATTTCAGGGGCTGACTTTTATGCCATGCCCGTGTTGTCGCCAGATCAGAGTCAGTTAGCCTGGGTATCTTGGCAACATCCAAATATGCCATGGGACAACACCCAGCTTTGGGTCGCAGATATTGATGCTAAAGGTGCCATCAATAATCCAAGGCAAATTAAAACGCAACAACAGGGCGCTATTACTCAGCCTCTCTATAGTCCATCGGGCAAACTTTACTTTATTGCCGACTTTAATAACTGGTGGAATATCTATCGGCTTAATGAATATCAGCAAGCTGAAATTGTTCTAGAACAACAAGCTGAGTTTGCCGATGCAGATTGGCGAGTCGGAAAATACAGTTATGCTTTTGAAGGCGAGCATCGACTCGTAGCCAGTTATAATCATGAAGGTCGGGCACACTTAGTGCGCATTGATACCTTAAATGGTACTACTGAATCGATTGCTGTTGATTTTGCAGAAATTGCTTACGTCACTAAAAATGACAATGAAGTGCTGTTTGTCGGTGCTAAAGAAACACCGGAAAAAGGGATTTATAAAGTCCAAGGCCGTGCTGCACAGTTAGTCTATTCGCCAACACTTCCGACGATGGACCCGAGCTTTATATCTAGAGCGGAAAGTTTACAATTTAAAACTGCTGATAATCAGACCGCTTATGGTTATTTCTATCCGCCCACCAACCCTAACTTTAAAGGCCCAAGCTATAAAGAGCCGCCTTTAGTGCTGATGATGCACCCAGGTCCAACAGCTAAAGCGAGTCGCGCGTTTAGGCGTGATATTCAATATTGGACCAGCCGCGGCTTTGCAGTGTTTGATGTTAATTATCGAGGCAGCACAGGTTTTGGCCGAGAATACCGTAATAAATTATATGGTAATTGGGGCAAGTCAGATGTAGAAGACGCGGTGAGAGCGGCAGGATTCCTGGTTAATAGCGGTAAGGTCGACGGCAGAAAATTGGCAATTAGAGGTAACCGTGCTGGTGGTTTTACCGCATTATCTGCAGTGGCTAACTACAGCACCTTTGGTGCAGGTGTGAGTTACTCAGGGATCAGTGATATGGAAGAGTTTAAGCGTCATTCACATAAGTTTGAGTCGCATTATTTACTGCGCTTGCTGGGCAGTGCTGAAAATTACCGGCAGCGCTCGGCAATGGCGAATCTCAAAGGAATAAATGAACCACTGTTGTTGATCCAAGGAGTGCAAGACTCGCTTATTCCTGCTGAGCAATCTTTGACTATCTATGAGGCGGCGAAAAGAAAAGGCATTCCAGTGGCTTATCTTGCCTTTGATGATGATGCTGCTAACCGGGTTTCAGCAACAAGTAAGAAACAGGCATTAGAGGCTGAACTCTCTTTTTATGGACAAATCTTTGGCTTTACCCCCGCGGGCAGTATGCCTGCACTAGCAATCGAAAATATCGAGCATTTACGTCGACGCTAGTCGTGACTATTGACTTAGCCGATTAAGGTTTTGAGCAAGTATGCTTGCTCAATCCGGTTAAAATGGCGCAATTGGGCTGATTGCCACCTTGGCAATCATGGATAAACTGCGATAATTGCTGTTTCAAAACGGTCAGTTGCTCAATACGCGATTCGATATCTTGTAGGTGATGGCTAGCTACTGCTTTTACATCCGCCGCATTACGGCTGGTGTTGTTTTGCAGTTCAAGCAAGGCTTTGCAATCTTCTAAAGTAAAACCTAAGGCGCGGCAGTGCTGAATAAACTCTAATGATTCAACCGATTTTAGACTGTATTCACGGTAGCCGTTCTCACCTCTTTGACCGACGACTAGGCCGATATCGTGATAATAACGAATGCTCTTAACTGATAATCCCGTTAATTTTGCCACTTCACCAATTTTCATCTACATCTTCCTTATCGCTTTTCTTTGCAGCTTTTGCACTATTGAAGTTGACTCTCCCCTTATGGGAGACATTACCTTTGATTTATCAAAGAAACAAATTGGGAATTGTTGTTATGGCAAACATTAACTTATATGTACCTAAGATGAATTGTGCAAGTTGTGTAGCAAAGATAGAAAAGGCATTTGCTGGGACAAATAACACCTTGACCGCCAAAGTGAATCTTGCAGATAAACAGGTATTAATATCCGGTGATATTAACGCCAAGGCAGCGATTAAAATCATCAGCAGCGTGGGTTATGACAGCGAACAAGTGCTTGATGCCAAAACGGCTACCGAGCAGAAAGCGGCGGATGAAGCGAAAGAGTATCGACTACGAATGCTGCAAGCGGCGATTGGTTTAGGGCTAGGTGTACCGCTGATGCTGTGGGGCTTGCTTGGCGGTGAGATGATGGTTAACAACCAAAATCAGCAGTGGGCGTGGGGCATAGTTGGCGTAGTGACCTTATTGGTGATGCTATTGACTGGACGGCACTTTTATCAAGGTATGTGGCGTGCAGTTAAAGCGAAAAGTGCCAATATGGATACTTTAATCGCATTGGGAACCAGTGCTGCATGGATATACTCGATGATGGTGGTTGTGGCGCCAGACTGGTTTCCGGCAGATACCCGCCATGTTTACTTTGAAGCCAGCGTAATGATTTTAGGCTTAATCAATCTAGGTCATGCCTTAGAGCTACGTGCCCGGGGTAAAACCAGCGAAGCAGTACAAGCATTATTGGGCTTACAAGCCAGCACAGCGATTCGTATTACCCAAAGTGGCGATGAAGAAGTTGCCATCGATGCGCTGCAAATAGGCGACCGATTACGTTTGCGCCCAGGGGATAGAGTCGCCCTTGATGGCGAAATTGAAAGTGGCCAAACCCTGATTAATGAATCGATGTTAACCGGTGAGCCTGTACCGGTGCAAAAAGCTCAAGGCGATACAATCAGTGCTGGCACGGTGAACACCAATGGCAGCTTGATTTATCGAGTAACCGCTAAAGCGACAGACACTAAATTAGCAAAAATAATAGCGTTAGTGCAGCAAGCACAAGTCTCTAAAATGCCCATTGGCCGCTTAACCGACAAAATCTCAGCCTACTTTGTACCGGTTGTAGTGATGATTGCGATTATTAGCTCGCTAGTCTGGTATAGCTTTGGTCCTGAACCTGCGCTTTCTCATGCGTTAGTGGTGCTAACCAGTGTGCTTATTATTGCTTGCCCTTGTGCGCTAGGTTTAGCAACGCCTATGTCGATTATGGTGTCGGTTGGTCGGGCAGCGCAGCTAGGCGTATTAGTCCGTAATGGTGAAGCGCTACAAACTGCCAGTAAAGTCACTACTGTGGTGCTTGATAAAACCGGCACTGTGACCCAAGGCGCGCCGGAGCTAACCGATATACTGATGTTAAGCGAATCGGCAGTAGATGAATCGGTTAACAAAGCCGAACTTTTAAAAAATGTCGCTTCGTTGGAGCAACACTCAGAGCATCCATTAGCGAGTGCTATCATCAATAAAGCCAAACAAGATGGTTTGGTATTGGTCGAGCCTGAGCAATTTACCAATTACCAAGGCATGGGCATTAGCGGCCAAGTTAATGGTCAGCAATACAGCGTAGGCAATTTAAGTTTAATGCAGCAATTGCAAATTGGTGAATCGGCAGATTGCGAGCAGCTAAGTGCAGAGCTTGCAAGCCAAGCAAAAACACCCATATTTGTCGCTGTAGATAAACAGCTGGTTGCGATAATGGCGATTGCTGATCCAATAAAAACCGATGCGGCAGAGGCTATTCGCGCCATGAAAGCCAAAGGTTTAAAAGTGGTGATGCTTACCGGCGATAACCAAATTACTGCTAACGCAGTAGCGGAAAAAGTCGGTATTGATACAGTGGTTGCCAATGTATTACCAGAGCAAAAGCAAGCTAAGGTGCTTGAGTTACAACAAGCGGGTGAGGTGGTGGCGATGGTTGGCGATGGTATCAACGATGCGCCAGCACTGGTCAGTGCCGATGTGGGCTTTGCTATGGGCTCTGGGACTGATATAGCCATTGAAAGTGCCGACTTTACCTTGTTGTCATCACGCTTAATGGTGATTAACGATACCTTGGCACTATCAAAAGCGAGTATGAATAACATTAAGCAAAACTTATTTGGCGCGTTTATCTATAACACCTTGGGTATTCCGGTGGCGGCAGGCTTATTATTTCCGTTTACCGGTATGCTGTTAAGCCCAGTGGTTGCGGGCGCAGCGATGGCACTATCTTCACTTACTGTGGTAACTAATGCCAATCGCTTACGTAGGGTTAAGCTATAATCGTTTGCTTAACTGATTATTAATCGGGCGAGAAGTTATAGCTAACTATACTGTTCTGTATATTGCAGGCGAGGGATGACAGTTTAATTCACTAAAATGTCATCTCAATGCGCCTTTGACAGTTGATAAATTAGGCTAAAATGCTATAGTATCGCGCTTAATTTTACAGGCTTGGCTCCCGATGGCGTCAACCTTCGGCCAGTAGGTTGGTAGCGAGTAAAACTTGGTACTGATTTACTGGTTTTTGTTTTATCTATGATGACATTAATCATATAACCAAAAGCGGAATTGTCACTTTGATTACTACAGCTAATATCACCATGCAGTTTGGCGCTAAGCCACTGTTTGAAAACATCTCAATTAAGTTTGGCGGCGGAAACAGATACGGTCTGATCGGCGCCAACGGTTGTGGTAAATCAACCTTCATGAAGATCCTTGCTGGTGATTTAGAGCCAACTGGTGGTAACGTTTCATTAGACGTGAACGAGCGTTTAGGTAAGTTGAGCCAGAACCAGTTTGGTTACGAAGAGTTCAACGTAGTTGATACCGTAATTATGGGCCACGCTGAACTTTGGAAAGTGAAGCAAGAGCGCGACCGTATCTACTCTCTACCTGAAATGTCTGAAGAAGACGGTATCAAGGTTGCTGATCTTGAGATGGAATTCGCTGAGATGGACGGTTACACCGCAGAATCTCGCGCTGGCGAATTGTTAATGGGCGTAGGTATTGGTGTTGAACAACACTTTGGTTTAATGAGCGAAATCGCTCCAGGCTTTAAGTTACGTGTACTTTTGGCTCAGGCGTTGTTCTCAGATCCAGATGTACTTCTGCTTGACGAACCAACCAACAACTTGGACATCGACACCATTCGTTGGTTACAAGAGATGCTAAATCAACGTAACAGCACCATGATTATCATCTCGCACGATAGATATTTCTTGAACTCTGTTTGTACGCACATGGCTGACTTGGATTACGGTGATATCCGTGTATTCCCAGGTAACTATGATGAATACATGATGGCTGCCCAGCAGTCTCGTGAGCGTTTGATGTCTGACAATGCTAAGAAGAAGGCACAAATTGCTGAGCTTCAAGGCTTCGTTGCACGTTTTTCTGCTAACGCATCTAAAGCTAAACAAGCAACATCACGCGCTAAGCTAATCGACAAGATCAAACTTGACGAAATCAAAGCATCTAGCCGTGTTAACCCATTCATCCGTTTCGAACAAGAGAAGAAATTGTTCCGTAACGCATTAGTGGTTGAAGACTTGTCTAAAGGTTTTGAGCATAACCTATTTAAAGACCTTAACATTATTGCTGAAGTTGGCGAGCGTATCGCGATTTTGGGTGATAACGGTGTGGGTAAAACAACACTGCTACGTACTTTAGTACACGATATCCCACAAGACAGCGGTACCATTCAATGGTCTGAGAACTCAGCGATTGGTTACTACGCACAGGATCACGAGTCAGACTTTGCTAACGACATGACATTGTTTGAGTGGATGAGCCAGTGGCGCAAACCAGAAGATGACGACCAATCAGTTCGTGGTTACTTAGGTCGTATGCTGTTTGGTTCTGACGACATCAAGAAGTCTGTAAAAGTACTTTCTGGTGGTGAGAAGGGTCGTATGTTGTTTGGTAAGCTAATTATGCAAAAGCCAAATATCTTATTACTTGATGAACCAACCAACCACATGGACATGGAATCAATCGAGTCATTAAACAACGCGCTTGAAATGTACGAAGGTACATTATTGTTCGTCAGTCATGACCGTGCATTCGTATCATCATTAGCGAACCGCATCCTTGAAATCACACCAACTGGCGTGAATGATTTCAAAGGCACTTACGATGAGTTCCTAGCGAGCAAAGGTATTGAAGGTTAATTAACCTTTAGTAATTCAAAGTTTCAAATAAAAGCCCGAGCAATCGGGCTTTTTTGTGTCTGGAACTGTCCCGTCCTGAGATAAGTTGACCTTTGTTTACTAGAGTGCCATGGATGGCAAAAATTTTCCGTTGTGTCTGGAAGTTGGCTAGTCTTGGAATGATGGCTGATTATATTTTCTAGTTAAATGTTTCTGCTGTTTTTATTTATACTGCAAGGTCAGATTTTTAGCATCGATATGCAGTCTTAATTTACAATATCCGATAAACGATCAAAAGGACTGATTGTTCCTGCTCTATTTTGCCCAAGAACATGTGTGTAAATTTCTGTCGTTCGCAGATCTTTATGCCCTAATAACTCTTGTACTGTTCGTATATCACTGCCCTGAGCTAATAGTTGTGTAGCAAATGAATGGCGAAAAGTGTGGGCAGTTACTCTTTTCTGAATATTACTTTTTATCACTGCGTTTCTCAGGTTTTTCGAAAAGCTCGATTCATGAATATGATGGCGACAAAGGTATCCGTCAATGGGGTGGCAACATGTCGTTGTCGACGGAAATAGGTACTGCCAACTCAAGTCTTTTAATACTGATTTGTATTTCCGGTGTAAAGCTGAAGGAACAGAGGTGAGGCCATTTCCATTATTTAAGTCATTTTTATGGATTTCATTGACCAACTGTATTTGGTTTTGCAAAGGTTGATTTAATTGCTTAGGTAACAGTGTATATCGGTCTTTTGCCCCTTTCCCTCTAAAAACAAATAAAGACTGAGCTTCAATATTCACGTTCTGTACTCTTAATGTTAAAGCTTCCCGTAGCCTTAACCCACAACCATATAACAATGAAGTGAGTAACCAATATGGAGCGCTAAGATGCCTTAATATCAATGCGACCTCGATAGGCGTTAATACTGTTGGTAAGTTCTTTGGCTTTTTAGCATAGCCATATTTTAAACCTTCAAATTCCATACTGAGCACATGTTTGAACATAAAAATTAGTGCGCATAAGGCTTGGTTTTGTGTTGCCGAACTGACACCTCGATTACAGCTAAGAAACGTAAGAAATTGCTCGATATGACAGCCTTGCATATCTTTTGGGTGCATATACTGATGAAATCTAATGAAATAACGTACCCAATACAGATAGCTTTTCTCAGTTCTCAAACTGTAATGTTTAGTTCTTAACACTTGCCGAATTGATTCAATAAAAGACGATGGCATAGCTCCTCACCTATCAATACTGTCTATATATACAGTTATAATGGGTGTTTGACATTTTTGCCATTATTTTAGTATAAACAAGGAAGATATTTTAAGTAGGATGTTTATAAGTAACTGTTTAAAAACAACTATCCATAATAGTTAACTTTCGATATGTCACAAATATGTAAATTCTGAGTTTCACCATGAGAAGTGCTAGTAAAAGTACAGACAATGAGGGTGTAAAGTATTGAGTTTGTAACTATTCAAGGTTAGCCTGTTAACATTTAAGTCGCTAGGCTGTCTGTTCTTATTCGGAATTCAGCCTAATATACTGTTATAGCTCAAGGGCGGCATAGGGTTTCGTTCTACCCAAGCTTCACACTTCAAGTCGGTTGCCGTCGCTAAAATCTGGTACTATTTAGAACAAATCGCGGTCATCTTAGGCTGCACTATTTGGCAATGGAATGGCCATCAATATCAGCAGTGTCGTTCCTCGCTCAGTGCATCTCCAACTTCACCGCATAAACAAACAAAATAGCAGTGGTTTTTAGCATTGCCGTCCTTTCATCAGGCAGTGTTAAATCGCGCTATAACAAGGCGCTGCACACGACCGTATTCTGCGCATTTCTGTTTGTGCAAAAATCGCACAAACAAAAATCCGCGCCATACGGCCTGTGAGCTAGGCGTTAGAAATTCATCAAACTTGTGGTTGTCGTTAAAGTTTTAGGAAGAAAAAATGAATGGACAAGAAAAACAAAAATTAAGAAGTGCTTTCGACTCAATATTGAGAGCGGATTATATTACTTTAGACAATTTAAATGAACTTGGAGATTTAGAAGAATACTTTATTGATTTCTTTGGAATGCTACAGAGTTTACTTCAAAAGCAAGATAATTTTGTTAGTGGTAGAAGAGGGACAGGGAAAACAACCAACCTTTTAAGAGGCTATTACGAATGCCTTAAATCAATAGCGCCAAAGCTAAAGGATAAAGAACGCTTAATAACGCAAGATAAAGTACTTCCTATTTATATTGACTTAAGTACTTGTAATGACCTTTTCGATTCAAATGATGACCTCAATTTAACTGAGATTCATTTCATTCGCCAAATTATAGATTCTCTAAAAAAACAGCTTAATCTCATGTTTGAAGAGAAATTTTTAGCTGTATTTTCTAAAGAAAACCCAGCTTTGGACGACTTGGACTTCATTGAAAAGGTTTTAGTTGAAGGGATTACACTTTCTACCTCAAAGCAGGTTAGTTTAACCAGCGCAAGAAAAGTTGGTGAAAATTCTGAAATATCAGCCGAAATATCAAACACTAAGGCAAAAGTTTCTGGTAAACAAAATGAATCCTACGAACTTGCTCAAAGTAAAACCGTAGAGCAAATTAAAGGGCTCAATGTTCAAGAGTTTCTAAATAAAATAAGTGATATAAAGAAAAAAGCAGGCATAGACTCTATTTATGTGTTCGTTGATGAATATTCAGATTTAAGCCCTAAAGCACAAGCAACTTTTAGTGCTCTTTTAAAGTCATTTTTAGGCTCTAGAATCGGTATGTTCTTCAAAGTAGGTGTTATTACCGACCGCTATGATTTTGGTGAGAAAATCATAGTTGGGCGAGATATATTCCCTATACCTCTAGACTTTAATGAATACGCGGATAGGTACGACGGAACAATTGCAGCAATAAACAAAACTCAGACATTTGTCGAAAATTTAATAACTAAACGAATAGAAAAATTTTGTCCAAGTTTAGAATTAACAGATGTATTTAAGTCTAACTTTACCGAGATCGTTTATCGAATAACCAGAGAGACATTAGGTGTATCAAGAACCATTGGCATTATTTTACAAAACGCATTTGTCCAAGCAGGCTCTAATTCTGATGCTAAAATCGGTTTAGCTGAAATTAACTATGGAATTAGTAGTGCAAGAAAAACATATCAAAAACAATTTTCAGGAAGTGTGAAAAAAAGGCTAGTTCCTGGCTTTAATTTAGATATGTGGAATGCAATATTAGCTAAGGCAATAGAAGAGAAAAATAAATATCCTGATAGACCTGCAAGTCACTTCATGGCAGATCCAATCAGAAATGAATATTTAAATGTACTCTGTGAGAATTTTCTAATTCACTTTATGTCAGAAAATGTCACATCTAAACATGGCGGGAATTACAATCTCTACTCAATAGATTATGATGTTTGTCGTGAATACAAAATTAAATATGCTGATAAAAAAGATGAATATACACCAATTAGGTTTATTTATGATTCAGTTCTTTCAAAATTTGACCCTTATTTTTTAGAATCAAAACAAAAGAGTTATAAGTGTCCTGAATGTGACAAGATTTACGCTGAAGAAGATGTTCAAAAATCAAAAGTTAAGCGTTGTTTTGAGGATGATGAAAAACTAATTGAAATTATCCATCAAGAAGCTCCTGTTACAAATGGCAATTTTGCCGAAGTTGAAATAAGAATTTTGGGTTTAATATCACAGCTCTCACCCGATGAAGCTTTAACCGCAAGAGAAGTTGCTGATTCCGTTGGTTGTACCATTCAAAAAGTATCAGCATGGGCAGGCAAAGTATTAGGTAAAAAAGGTGAAATTATTATAGATAAAACACATAGTCCGTATAAGTATCATACGGCTGAATTATAGAATTTCTAACAAATAAGGATAGGCCGCGCGTAGCCGCGTCCTTATCCCAAGTGTTGAACAAGCCCGAGTGATACCTTTATAGTGTAAATATCGGCGT
>NZ_JAKILT010000088.1 GCF_023283535.1 Shewanella sairae
GTTCGGTACTGTCTTTTCGTATTCATGCTTACCTCAATTGTAGGCTCTATTATCCACAATCAAGGTGTCCAGATCGATTAGACCAGAATACTCGATGCCGGCTTTACCGTAATAGGCAATGAGTTCTGTATCAAAACAATCGCCTACTCCACCACACAAGCCACACATTCCTAGTTCAGAAAGAAAATAGTTTTTAATTGGTTGGCAATTGTCGCAGACATTAGGGTTTTGAGTGGGTTGTTCCATAATTCATCTCTGCGGGGAAAGAGGTAAACATCCAGGTGTTTACAGTGAATGTAGGCTCTTATATTTACCAGAAAAAGCAGTTATTGGTAAACAATATAGCCAAAGCGGTAAACTTTTAGCCTAAATCAGTAAATTATTACCAGTCATTTTAAGCTTTTACCAGTGATTCTATACTCAGTGGTAATGGCATTTTAAAATAAAAAGCGGCTTGGCAGGGTGAAAGACCACTGCCACGAAAAGCGCGTGACAGCTTTCAGGCGTCTCGCTCTGCTTACATTAGGAGGTATCTTAATAATTAACCACTCCCATATACAGCAGCAACTCATCAATACCGCTATAGTCTGTTCGTATAGCAAGAGGAATTATACTCACCCCCCACTTCACACCATCAGGCTTAGAGCACGAAATTTCGTTATAGAAAAAATTATTGTTTATATAATAATTAAGTTTATTTCTCTGAAAAGAAGATACTATTAAATCTTTTTTAATCGAGTGTGAAGATGCATTATCATAAGATGTCAACATATTATACTTAAGCGTACTATCTGACATTTGCTCAATAACCGCTCTATTCAAATAATGCCTTTTCAAATTTTCCTCAGAGTGAAGTTGTACTCCTCCACTAAACGGAATGATTGATAAGACGCCATTACTCAACTGGCAAAGCCTTTTCAAATTATATGCAGGAGCACCTACCTGCTCTTCCACCTCCAAAGCTGGTCTATATAAAAAATATGATGGGTCCCCTCCAGAACCTAATAAAATATTATATCCAGGCTTGTCAATATTGTAGCTAGCTTGATCCATAAGAAATTCAGAAACGTCAGAATCAGCAAAACCCAATAAAAAATTATCAGACTGTTTAGTTGTTAACAAACTACTACACCCTTGGAGGCAAACAATTAACACTAAAACCACAAGTTTCATCACATATTCCTGTATCTATTATTTACGTTTATTCACATCAACAACCCAAATAATCCCAACGCCTAATATTCCGCACACTACAGCACTTAATGTCGCAGATATTCGGGGGGGGGGTAGCACTCACTTTTTAGTCAGGCAAATACGAATTACAATCATCTAATAAGTTTCCATTTGAAACTCTCGCTATATCTAAATGTTCTTGGTATTGCATCATCCCTGACTTAACAAGGCGTTCGAACAAATCTAATGTCAATTGCTTCACATGATTATGGTCCTTACACGTTTCGAACGTTTCCCCATATTCATACTCAGGATTTATTAATGAAAAATCACTCTCTTTTATGTGCATCAACTCATGATACAAAACCGTTTCTAATTGATTTACATTTGAAAACAGGCCTTCATTTAACGTAATTAAATACCCGTCATTGTATAACTTGGTATAAGCACCTGCTGCATATATAAATTTATTCATAATATACATTGAATAGCCCTCTTCCTTAATTAGAAAAGTAAGCTTTTCATTTTCAATTAACGTGCACACGGAGGGTACCAATGAGCACAGTTTATTCGAAGCGGAGCTTATTTCTTGTTGCTGCACAAGAGAAGGCTTGATATGGTTATTATTATAGTCTTCATCAAATAAAATAATATCCATCCCAAAGAAACTTAAAAACAGCATAGCGCAAATTATCTTAATATTTGCTGTATTCACTTTTAGCCTAATTTTAATGCACCCAATCTTCATAGACCAATCCATCAACTCGGGAAAACTCTCTGGTATTATTGGTAACCAACACACATTCTGCAGCAATTGCATGACCAGCAATTGAAGTATCATTATTTCCTATTGGCGTTCCCTTGAAGTCTAATGATTGCTTTACTTCAATAGTGGCATCTACAGCAGCTCTATCCCAGGGTAAGATTTCATCAACTCTAATGAGAAACGCTTCGACGATCAATCGATGCTTAGGTGATGCTTTCTTACCTATTACTCCAAACTGCATTTCCTGATATGTTATCGCGGAAATCACAATCCGATGCTGTTTCTTTACCGCTGAAGCTAACTTTTCCAGCACAGCGATTGGTTGCTCTCTCATTATAAATGAACAAATACACGTATCTAGCATATAAGTGATCTTTTTACTCAAAACTCACCCTGCCTTCATCAACTAAAAATTCTTCTCGTTCAACAATGAAATCATCATCAGCTTTTTCACACTCGCCAAAAGATAACCAGTCCGGTCTATTCGGCTTAAGAATGATTACATTTCCTAGTTTTTGGATCTGGAGTTCACAAACCCCATCAAACTCCATATCTTTCGGTAACCTTACAGCCTGATTATTACCATTTTTAAAAATCGACACGGTTCTCATATTCTGTCTCCTTAACGCAGTTTACATATGCTTAGTATATGCTTACGCCTGCATATGTCAAACATATGCAGCAAGTCTTGCTAGGATTTATTAACGGTGTCTAGCCTGGATACATCAATTTTTTCCTTTATCGAACGAATACTATTCGTTTGTTCGATACAGCAGTATTAAATTCAATAGCACTGAACTATCAAATGGGTACACCCATGAGATACCTATAATTTTTAGCAAATAACACTATCACACAAGTATAAAACCCATTTATGATAGTACTATATCACTAACTCTAAGGCTTAAAGATATGTCATTAGTTGGATACGCACGAGTTTCGAGTTCTGATCAAGATTTAACGATTCAACATCAAGCTTTGAAGTCTGCCGGATGTAAAAAAATATTTTCTGAAAAAGAAAGTGGCTCACGACAAGAGGGGCGTATTCAGTTGGATGCTTGTCTGAATTATCTTCGAGAAGGTGACATTTTAATTGTCACAAGGATCGATCGACTTTCACGCAGTCTCCGTGATCTCCAAAATATGGCTCACGAATTAAAAGAAGCCGGTATTAATTTAAAGGCCACAGAACAGCCAATTGATACCAGTAGTGCCGCTGGGAATGCTTTTTTTAGCATGCTTGGCGTGTTTGCAGAATTTGAAACGACTCTACGCAAAGAGCGGCAAATGGAAGGTATCGCCAAGGCCAAATCAGAAGGGAGATATAAAGGACGTCAACCAACGGCGATGGCAAAGTCACATCAGGTGATCAGCTTGATAGAGGAAGGGTTTACTCGTCAAGCAGTAGCTGAAAAGTTAGATATTGGTATTGCCAGTGTTTATCGGGTCCAGAAGGAATACCTAAAAAATAACCCTACCTGCTTATTACCAGGTTCTCGTTCGAGGACTCCCACTCTAGAATAATAGTGTGTTCTGTGCACCCAAATAACATCAGGACACCAACCAGCAGAAAAAGCGGTTTCATTGGGGTTCTTACTCGATGACGGGGAAAGTTGGTCCCAGGTGCAGAGCCTACTAAAATGCAGTCGTTCGACTATCGCGAAAGCTGCAAAATAAATCACTTATACAAAAAAGGTCGCAACATATTGCGACCTTCTACTAATCAATTAATTTATATATTACAGTTTATTCAGTACAAATACCGTCTTTCCCGTAACATCGAGCAATTCAAGTTGCCCCATATTCGTTTCACCTAGAGCAATAAGCGGGATTGCTCTATCTATTGAATTGGCCTGGCGCATCAATGACTCAGGACACATCATTCTAGTGCTACCTTTGGCGGTTAACTTAATATCATTCCCTTCAACGCCATACTGACCAAAGAAGTTATTACAGCTGTTATTCCCGGCTACGCGTCCATCAACGTCAAACTTCAGGCTAGCAGGGCTGTCTACGACAGGCGTTCCCATCACAGATTCAATCTGCCAATCGCCGATAATTGCGGTCTCTAAGTTCTCACTAGATAAACTCTGACATCCAGATAAGAGTAATATCGTGCTCGCAAGCATTAATTTTTTCATTGTTATCTCTTCATACTAAATAGCGCTGACTTTAGCGCTAACTAAATAGTTAAAATTTTCCTACATTTAGGACCTTTGACACGTTCATTAACGCATCATAGGCCGAAGGAATTTCACCGTCATTGATTGTTGGAGGACCTTCATCAATCCCATAAAACTCAATGTGCACACTAGGATATGGATTATCCCCGTTGGCCATAATAATAGTATTCGTCAACATTTGTTGAACTTCATCGAGCGCTTGGTTCTCGGCATATAGCCAATACTCTTTCGCCTCGTCATCAGGCGAAAATACACTGACTTCAAAGCCGTAGGTGTAAACACCTTTATATAACACTGGCTCTTTAGCGTTTTCCGTACACCCAAATAACACCAGGACACCAACCAGCAGAAAAAGTGGTTTCATTGTTCAGCCCCCGATTTAAACAAATCCATTAATTCTATAGCTATTATATCTGCTTTAAATCTAACAGCATCAGAAACGGGCTGTTCTGCCAAATCACCAATATGGTAAGGATATGGCGAACTCAATAGTCTACGAGATTGAATGGTAACGGTAATATCAGGCTTGGTGGCACATTCAGGGCATAGAACGACACCACAATCGGAATAAGCGTGTAATGGCACTGCACTATCTCTACGACGCAACAAACAATACTTTATACAACACTCGGGATAGCCGCATAGCAAGCCATTTGTAGCATGAGCGATAATCTCACTCTTACTCATAAACTCCCCAAATAGTGTACTTTTTATGTCTGTCATGTGTTTCCTCTATTTAGGTTTGTGCTGACTTTCGCTGCAAAAAATGCTTACTGCGCATTACTAAAATAAACAGCTTTTTACTTTAGAACGCTGGCCAATCCCAGTCGATAAACTTCTGGAACTGCCCTCCAAGCTCTCCAGAGGCGTGACGGTCAACTAAATATCGATGATAACCATATGTCTTACCATGGGGCACGGCTTTAAAATTATTAGCCACATAAGGATCAAACGCACCTAAATCACCTACTGTATCGATATCAGTATTAATAGTTTTCAACCATGTGACCATTACAGTTTTTGCACCTGTTCGTGCAATATATTTTCGAGCCGACTCTAACGAGTATCCTTTAGTGCATATGTCATCAACTAATAGAACTGTTTTCCCCTTTTTTACAGGAGTATTTCTGTAGGTCGTTCTAAAATTTTTAATGGGTAACTTATTTAATTTTATCGTATTAAGCTGATTCAGATGGTCTAAGGCAACACCTTTATTTCTAGTTGTTTGGGATTTCAAAGCTGTAGTGTGGCGCTCAATAAGATTATGCAAATACCCTTTTCTAAAACACTTGCCAAAAGTCATTAAGTCGTCATTCATTTTGTCATTACCAACACCAGCACCATGACCAGGATAAGCAGCAATAAAATCAATTTTTTTATGAATTCCAGTAAAGTACATGCTTGTAACTAGAGCTGACAGCCAAAAATCAGGATGACCCATGCCAAATTTAGCTGCCGCACGAGCATCTTCAGAGTAAGGTCTATATTGCTGAAGATAGGTACTAAAAGGGGCTAAACAATAGTATTCGAAATCACCATCAATAATTTCGTGACTCCAAAAGTGCTCCCTCAAACAAAGCGTATCAATAAATCGAGCAATTTGTTTAGGCTCTGAAAACTCAAAGCCATAATCAGTACCTTGGTTGTACCAAGCAGCCTTTAGAAATAGTAGCCCACCATTTACAGCAGTTCGCATGTCATTTTCAGTACTACCGATATATAGAGCCTCACCATCTTGCCAGCCCATTTGTTTCATCACGTGCGCTGTGGAGGCTGCTTGCGGCTTTGGTGGTACAGTATTATCTAAATGACGACTAAAAATCATAAGCTCTGGAAACCGCTCTTTTAAAGCAGCAAAAAGACATCTACCACCAGTAACCGTCCATTGTTGGTTTGAAAGTAAACAAGGGGTAATTCCTTTCAATTTGAAGAATTTCATTAACAACTCAACTTGCGCAAAAACAGTTTTGTCGCTATCCCCTTTGTTCAACAACACATCTTCTATACTTAAAATAACGCCTTTAAGTTTAACTGCCATACACACTCCTAATCTAGGTCAAATGGTAACTGCTGGACAGATTTAGGATCGACTAAATGAAACTCATCCGATTTGAAATTGCGTATTATGTCCATTAACGCGCTACCCTCTTGCGGAATCATAAAAGTTTTACCTTTCTCAAAAGATTGCACCGAAAGTAACTCATCCTTGTTATTAATGCTTTTGGGTAAATAAGGCATCAGCAAATGACGCCCAAAATCTTTAGTAAACTTTACGGTATGAGCTGTACCGCTTTTTATTTTCCACTCAACAGGGATAACTGCGTTAGCCAGGCCTGCTTGTATTCTGTTTCGTCTAACAAAATTTTCCGCACTGTAACTTTGCTTTAAAAGATACTCAGAAACTATCGTTCCACCTTTTTGCAGTATCTCAGCACGAACTTTATCTGAACCTTTAGGGTAGTTGCTGTCTATACCCGTTCCTAAAATAGCTACCGTAGGAACATCAAACCGCATTGATTCAATATGTGCTTTCTGGTCTATACCTTCAGCTAACCCGCTAACTGTCACCACATCAGTGTCAGCTAATGCAGATACGATATATTTGGTAAGCCACAGACCATCCTCAGAAGTCTTTCGACTCCCAACTATGGCGACTGATGGTTTATAGAGGTTATTGAGATTCCCTTGCACAAAAAGCCACATTGGAGGGTTTTGAATAGCTCTGAGCTGGGGAGGGAAAGCGTCCTGCTCATTGAAAATAACACCAATACCTTGCTTACCTATTGAAGATGCTATTTCCATGCCTATAGCCCAGTATGCATTTTGTATAATTACCCAATCTTGAGGCTCCTTAATATCTTCATCAGCGTAGACGATACCTAAGGTTTTTTGAAAGTACTCAACATCTGTTGAGAACAGTAGGTCGTGAAACCTAACGCCACCTTTAGCAAGTTTATTAAGTGTGTGGAAACCTACCCCTTTTATTGTCTGTAAAGCATAAAATGCCACAGCCTCCAGCTTCCAGCGTTTATGACTAAAATCGGTCATTATGCTTACCCTTTACTTAGTTAAATTAACTTAATGGCAAACTCCACCGCAGGAGCCTGCGGATAAATCAACTCTAAGGCTCTGGATGCACTAAAACCAACTTACCATCATTTATTTCTGCACTTCCGAAGTGCTCAATTTTTTGTAGCAAAACGCCCTGTACTTTAGTGGTTAAAGCTTCGGCTGGTAAGTTGTAAGTTGTTGTTTTGTTATATTGCTTTTTGTCATCCCCAGCCTCAAGACCAATGCTCTCAATAGGATTATTTAAATCTTCTTTCATACTCAGTTTCCTATCGAGCTAGTTGATAATCGCGAATAAGGCTTTCTAAAGGAATTTTAAGCCCTTCATTAAGCTTTCTGATCATACCTATACTAAGGCGTCTTTTGTAGCTTAAAACCTCACTAACTCGGCTACGTTGCCCCAAGTAAGGTACTAAGTCGGCATCTTCTAATCCCGCTTGTTCCATTCTAAAACGAATAGCCTCTACTGGATCTGGCGCACTAATCGGGTAGTGAATTTCTTCAAACGCTTGAACCAATGTAACCAATACATCTAGCTCATCACCTTCAGGTGTATTCGGCTGTGCATCCCAAAGCTGCTCTATACGCTCTAAAGCGGCTTTGTTGTCGCTCTCTGTCTTAATTGGTTTAATGCTCATATTCTTGCCCTATTAAATCGTTGCTGAATCTACTTTGTCGTATTCAGCATGGGTTCCAACGAACCTGATGTAACACATCTTAAACTGATAATTCACCGCCACAATTAGACGGTATTTATTGCCGTGAATATTAAAAACAACGCGGTTATTCCCGACAAAACTAGCATTTCGATACAAAGCCTTTATATCGTGAGAACTATCCCAGTCAGCGTGTTTAGCTTCGTCAAACCACGCTTTTAATGGCTGCTCTGCATCTTGATACTTGGGTTGCTCCCAAAAAGCTTTTAAAGCCGCTCTAGATACAATCCTCATGACATATTCCCATTATGGGAAACAACTAAATAACAGTCAAAGATTATTTTCCCTTTTTGGGAAAATGACACGATTTTATTATCATTTCTAGCATCAATGAAAAAAGCTCTCATATCTTAAACCGCCTCATTTCCCTAAGAACCCTTCTTAAAAACGAGGTTTGAGTTTTACTCGGTATCAATGTCATATTATTCTATTCGCAAACAAGGCGTTAACGGTTTCTAACTGGCTAAGCCAATGGTGGGTGTCAGTGCAGCGCATTGCAACTGTTGATGCTATCAAAGGATAAATGTTATTTAGGTTAGCTTGGTTAAAAATTGGCTCATGGTGTGCGATTCTATTACGTAGCTTACGAATTTTGAAACAAGCTTCTTTTAGTTGCGTTCTGATCTCCTGAACAGTCAAATGCGGGGCGTTCGGAAAGGTCGCATTGATATATGGTTTCCAAATGCGTCCATCGTGGCGCTTTGTTAGCATTTCCTCAAAAAAATGAAGCTTAAGCTCTGGAAGTATTTTTCCAAGTCCTTGGTAGCCATTATCGCTATATAATGCAGTTACAGCACGTCTATTCTTAGGTGTTAAGGAGTTAAGAAAATAGTCATTTGTAGGCCAATCGGCCCCGTATCGCTGGCTTATCGCATCACTAATAGCATTGCGCAACGTCACCTCATAGATATGTAAAGGTACAAGAAAACCAGCAGCTAACTTTGCATTCCATTCATAAAGACTTAATGCCGTCTTGATGCAGTCATTCCCTGTATGACTTACAACCGCGTTTCTATATGTTGCAAAGCGGCTTATCGATAACGTTTGCTCTATTGCTTCGTATGGCATTGACAGTCCTAAGATCGATTTATATTGACGATACCGTCAGTTTTGTTCTAATATTGTCTTGAGCGCTTTGGATATTCCTGCTTCGGCAGCCCACCAAAGACATAAGATAAAGATTAAGCCCACGACTTTTGTTGTGGGTTTTTTCGTTTATATCATCCACTTTATCTTCTTGTACACTTCTCACGCCTGTTCTGTTTTTTCATTTTTCTTTTAATAAGCCATTCTGTAATAGGTTTAGTCATGACATCTTGAGCTTACTAGCCTTCTCCCGCCCCGCGTCGGTTAATCTAAACGAAAGTGTTAACGACTTAAGATTGCGATGCATGTGAACAAGGCCATGCTCATTAAGCTTATGGCAAGAAACTCTAAAGTTTGTCCCAAACACCTCAGTGTTGCGACTTTGATTAACCATCATTAAAATATCGGTTGCCGCAATAGGCTTTACCACGCCACGAAGTTCTAGCTGGTACAGCACAAATAGGATATCTTTCTGAACAGAAGATATTCTCATCAACCCTCCTTAATCATGTGTGACATGAATTAAGGTATCATCTCCCTTCTGCAGAATATATCCGGTTTACAAGTATTTTAGAGGGGGACGTTCAATAAGAATGCGCTCTCGTTGCCGTTCATTAAACACCTGCAGCATAAGACTGGCGACACGACTGGCTTTAAACGCTTGTTTATCGTGATAACCAGGGCACCAATAATTGCGCGTATCGGTTGTATTCTTAGTGCCTAATCCTTTACAGGTGACACATTGCCCACTGACAGCATAGCGACTAGGGGTTTCTTTATTGCAACCATCACAGCGGTGGTAAGACGTATACGTTCGTTGTTTTTTACACTCAGCGGCGAGACATTCCGCTTCAATCGATAACCGTTCTTGAGTCATTTCAGTTCTAATTAGTAATATACATCCAGTACCCAGCTGACTAGGGCGGATTTTGTTGTTATAGGCTTAGAGGCAAACTCCATCACCTCTTTACCTTCAAACCGGCCAGTGATGAGCGCGCTCCCTTTTTCAACCGTCCAGTAATGACTACTCTGCTTCGCTTTAAACTGACCATCTTGTTCTGTTAACTGAAAATCTCTTGAATTCAATGTAAATCCTTATGGGGTTGTAATGGTTTATGGTTGCCCAGGCAGTGTTCCAGGTCCAATTTAATTAATCGGGTATTCATTATATCCGGGTGTTCGTAATACACATCCCCTTTCGCCGGTGCAATCTGTAATGTTAGATGTTTAGCGATATCATCGTCATCAGAGTCGGGCGCCCCAATTAGCCATATTGGGTATGTGCTCACAAAGGCTTCTAATTCGAACTTGTTAGCCATTTCATGCAACTCTCTCGCCGTATTGATTTCAGTAACAAAAATTAATCTCGCAATGATTTCATTACATCGAGAGCAAGGGAATAATTGACTCTCAATAGCTTGAACACCTTTCGGTAAGTGTTCCGGTCGCACTGCAGAGCGCTGCGGCGAGTGCAACGCATTATCCATGATTAATGCATCTGTCATCTGCTGCGCAATAAAAGCGATAACGGCTTTATTATCGGCAGTATCGATAGTCAAATAAGGTTGGAGTTGCGTATCACCATGGATGGTTTCACTCAATGTTACGCCCCCAATCTCCCCCATGTTTATATGTGAGATAACATAGGTCTTGTCGTGCCGGCTCACCGTTATACCAGGAGGAAGGGATAATTTTTTAGTGCTTGTCATATGTCACTCACTCGATACAACGAAAGCGGAAAGACGGGCTTAGGGTCTCCAGCCACTTGTAGCGGTAACCGTTTTATTATCAGCGATAGTACAACATATTGATTGAATTTAAAAAGCGGCTTGGCAGGGTGAAAGATAACATCGCTCATCGCGCTGCTTTCAGGCGTCACGCTTCGCTCCCATTAAACCCTTGGTTTAATCAAAGAGCGCAATGAATTCCCCTTACTGAGGTATGTAGAGTATCGCTACATCTATTTTAATAATGAGGTTTCTAACTGCCTCGCTTTGCACGTGATTGGGCGAACCTGGCGCGACGCTGATAGTTGTCTTCATCGTATTGCACCAGGCATTTTTTTACTTCGCCGGCTTCCAATTGAGCTTTGTTTTTAATGAAGAACAACGGGGATGTCATCGCCTCAAGCCTTGAGACCACTTGAGCAGCCGCGACAGCAT
>NZ_JAKILT010000089.1 GCF_023283535.1 Shewanella sairae
TTGATGCTTCCGCTATTGCATCAGCATCGATGTAATCATTTTTATTGGTTTTGACGTAAGGCTTTACGTACTGCGGAGGAATGAGCTTTACTTGGTGCCCTAGGGATTGGCACTTTCGAGCGAGCCAATGTGAGCCGCCACATGACTCCATGGCTATGATTGTTGCGGGTGTTTGAGCTAAAAACTCAATAAGTTTTGCACGAGATAAGTGCTTTCGAAATAGCTCTCGACCATGATAGTCATGAGCAACAAGATGAAAAGAAGATTTGCCTAAATCGATCCCAATTACTTTAATAGTAGACATGATGGTTCGCCTCTTTGATTGCCTAACCCTAAGGTTAGCTTAGGGGTGAGGCGGACCATCTAATTAAGCCCCGCTAAATGCGGGGCTAAAATACAATATTAATTTACATTATTTGTTCGAAACTGAACTTAAGTGCAGCCTCGATCTCGCTTACTGCCTGAAGTCGATTAGAGCCCCATGAAACAATTGAACCATCCTTTTTGTGAGCAAAAAATACTCCCCAGACTCGTTCGACGGATATCACATCTGTAATTACTGGTGATGGAGGTGGGTTATCAAACACCCCCCAAGTTACAGCTGTGCCATTACCTTTCAGCGCTACAAAGCCATAAGTTCCAGGAATAATATCAATAACTCCTGAAGATAGATGCTCTGAAACGGTTGAACTGTCGGCTCCGTAACGAGAATTACCTAATGTTGATACTGCACCAGAATTAGTTAATGTAGCTATAGCATAGTTATTCTCTACAAATTTTTTAACATCATTTTGTGGCAAACTAATAGTTATATCCCCAATGTTCCCCCACGCATAAAATTCACCATTTGACTTTCTAGCTATCAAAGCGGCATCTAGCGCAGCAACTTCGGCAACACCAGAGGTTAATGCCTCCTTGTTACCACCCGCACCATCAGCCTTATCTCCCCAACTAACAGCGCTGCCGTCTTTATTTAGGCCGATGTAAATTCTAGCCCCCCATGTAAGGGATGTTACATCTGTAAACCCATCTTTTACATCATTAAATAGTTCATAATCGGAGTTATCAAAAGATGACCCCCAACGTACAATTGAACCATTATTCTTGATGCCGAGCCAAGTGTGTCCATCACTTAAAATCTGTTTTATTCCTCTTAATTCAGGGTTGTCATCTGGTGTTGCTGTCTGGTCGTAGAAGTCGTAGCCCCACGAAGCAACATCACCATTAGCATTTAAAACCGCAAACCCCCAAAATGAGTTTACAATTGACTTTACGTTTGCCTCTGCTGTTGTATAAGGCTCAACGTTTGATGGAATGTTACCCCCTTTGTCGTAAGAACCCCATGCGAAAACACTGTTATCAGTTCTAAGGACTGCGTTAGAATTTCCAGTTCTTACAACTTTTGATGCGTTTCCTTTATCTGCAGTTGTAGGGGAACCTGTGCCACCAAAAGCCGAGATGTCATTATTATTATCAATTAAAATAAATCCTGTGCTATCAGGAATAACTTCTTTTATGTTATTCACCTCGCGATTAGCAACACCGGGAGCAGTTCCAAATGTCTTGAATACTCCTGTATTATACAAAATACCTGTGTTTTTTAAGTCAAATGTATAAACGACTTGCTTAGCTAGTCTTGGAGTCATGGCATAAGTTGTACCTTTCTTTACCAATCGGCCATACGCATCCATCCCTACGACCTCGAGCCTAACATTAAAGCCCACATTCTCTGCGCGATAGGTGTAAGTTTTATCCGTACCAGTCACTAATCCATTTATCACCCACCTGTATTGATACTTGGTGTCATCGCAGCGAGCACAGGTCACGTTAGCGGTCAGAACTCCACCAATAGTTGGTGTTCCCTCTATCGTCAACTCTGTGATTTCAGGCGCTTCAGGCGGAGTAATGTCAACCGTAACAAGCCCTACCGCTTCATGAGCGGGACTGTGTTTATCTGTCAGCTTATAAATGAACTGGTCAGTACCGTATTTGCCAGACGCTGCGGTATAATTCAACGCGTTTGTAGCGGGATTAACCGTAACCGTTCCTAATCTTGCGCCAATTGCTGTTACAGAGGCAATATCTCCAGCTGCCGCACCAGTAATTTTGTCCTGCCAATTTAAAGACCCGCCAGTTACTCCAGCCCCAAGGTCAAACGACTGTGTAATATGTCCCGCAGTAAAACTGTGCGCTGCGCCTGCACTAGGTTTATAAGAGGTAATGGCGATAACCCCTAGTGTCTCGTGTTCACCGTCTGACACGGTGTAGGTTAATATGTCTGCACCGATAAAGCTGTTTGGCACATAAGTCACGACTTGACCTGTTAATGTCGCTTTCGCTTTGTGACTAGAAGGTACGTTATTAATTCGTAGATTCGAAACGGTTAAATTGTTATCTGACGTTTCTGCGTCAGAAATATAGTCAGCGAGATTAATTGTTAACGATTTAGTGAATTCTGTTTTTAAATTCGCAATTACGGTCTCTGGGGCGTTAGGGTTGCCTGTTACCATCTCAACAGTCACAGTGCTCATGGCATAACCACCCTTACCATCTGTCACAACGTAAGCAAAGGTGTCTTTCAATCCTTGCGGTGGGTTAGGGATGGTGTAGCTGACTTGTAATGGACTGTTTGCAACCAATTGCGCATTACCATTCGCGCCGATAACCGATACGAGTCGTAACGTATCACCATCTGCGTCTTTTACATTGTCACTGAGGTCAATTTCTAAAGGTCGAGTGTCGCTGTCATCTACATTTGATAACGTCAGCGGCGAAGCTGTTGGAATTTGATTGCTGCTGTCGGAGCCGTTACTGACGGTCAAAGTCACAGTGCCTGTTGCAAATCCTTCTCTACCATCGCTAATCACATAGGTAAACTGGTCTATACCTGTGAAACTTCCTGGAGTATACGAGATAGTTGTGCCATTAAAGGTTGCACGACCGTTCCCGTCGAAAATTTCAACAATACTCAGTTTATCACCGTCAGCATCAAAAATGGTGTCTTTGATGTTGTTTTTAACGAGGTCAATTTTCCATACTGGCGTCAGTACTGAATTGATATTGGCATGAATGTCTTTTGCTGTAGGCGCTGTATTAGGTTTTGTAGGATTAGCATCTTCACTAGTCACCACAATATACGCGATATCGTAACCGCCATGACTATCCTCTACACTGTATGCTGCAGAGTCAACGCCCACAAAGCCATCAGGCTTAAAGGTGACGATGCCATCTTCTGTGCCAATGAAACGACCTGAGCTGCTGACAACATGGCTGATTTTCAGTGAATCACCATCGGCATCACTGATAAATTTGGTTAAGTCGATACCCAGATTTTTGTTGTTTTTTGTCTTTTCAGTGACATTGAGAGCAACTGGAGCAATATTATCCCCGGTCATATCACCATGCACGGCGACCAATACTTCAGAAGACGCCGTTTCCCCACCACCTTTTACGGTGTAGTGTAGTGATGTCACTCCAGCGGCTAATGCTTCATAATCAAAGGTATGAGCCTGAATATTTTCTACACGGCCAAGCCCTTCAGCGTCATTTACGCTGGATACAGTCCAAGCAGCGATATCAAGTGCTGTTACAGAGTCAGATAAATCAACGGTTCGACGCTCATCAACTTTCATTTTTAATGTTAACGGTGCAGCGACTAATGATGTTGGTGGCGGAGTGGGCGGTGCCGGTTTATCTAAATATCCCGTATCATCTCCGCATCCGATAAGCGCAAACATTAACGATGTGCCAATTAAGCTCTTTGTTAATAGTGTTGTTTTCATTATTTTCATCTCCGACGCGATATTTCTCATTTGCGTCATTTAAAATACATTCGTCATATTACAGCAGGGGACTTAATTTCAAATGGCTGAACAACCATTTCCACCCGTCGGTTCATTGCGCGACCTTGCTCGGTTTTATTATCTGCGACAGGAGACAGTTCTCCTTTACCAAAGACGTTAATTCTGTCTTTATTAATTCCCTTAGCGACAAAAAAGTCTGCAACAGATTGCGCTCTTCGTTCTGACATCCACTGGTTATATTTTTCAGAACCAGTGTTATCTGTATGCCCTGTAATCGTTATAATCGAATCAGGATATTGAACGAGAAAAGCCAACGTTTTTTCAAGCGGCTTAGTGCTGATTAATTGACTGGCGTTATGAGCAAAAAGAGCGGCTGCATCCGTTCCTGATACGATGAATGTTTGAGTTTCAATAGGCTTTGCAATTTCTTTCTCAACAATCACTTCCACTATTTTTTCTTGAATGATAGGAGTCGGCTTTGGTGTAAAACCAAATCGCCAACTCACACCAACCGTGGCAAGGTGATGGTCTGTGAAGCCTGCTGCGGTATCGCCTAATGATTGCGTGAACTGGTATTCAGCGCGCAGAGCTAGATTATCCGTTAACGCATAAGATAGGCCCGCACCAAACACCGGAGAAAACCCCTCGTTATCAACATTATTTAGGCCTTCAACATTGCTCACCCATCCCGCACCGCCCATTGTCAGGTAAGGGTATAGACTCTGAGTCACTGGATAGCCCAAGCGTGCGCTAACAACGCCTTGTTGAATATCACCAGAGATAGCACCTTGGTTATAACTGGCTTTCGCCTTTCCTAAGTATTGGTAAGCAATTTCAGTAGAAAAGTACTGATTAAATTGATAACCAAGATGTAAACCGCCGGCTAAACGATGGCGCGCAGCATCATAAGCTGCATCGTTACCACCATTAGCGTAATAACCTTGACCAATATCAACGCCGGTATACCAGAAGCTGTCTGAACCGTCGGCAACAGCATGCGATATAGGTACCCCACAACATAAAGCAAAAAATAGTAATTTTTTCATAAAACACCTCTCGAAAGGTTCGATTAAAATAACGTAAAAAACTAAAGATAATAAAATCATTTGAAAAAAAATGGGAGGGAGTTTGCATCTAAAAATAACCGTTAAGTTAACACTCCCTAAAGTGAGTGATGGAGGGTTTACCTATCTAGCCAAAATAAGAGACTATGGATCATTTAAATAAATTGAAGTCCGTTTCACCCTTCTACCCAATTAAATAATGTCCGTTTAACCAAGGGAGCGCCTAAATTAGCAAGGGCTAAATGAGTTATTTTTGTGTATGATACATCTAAAGCCGCAAGTTGGCAGCTTATATAATTTTATAGAGGAATAAGAATTTTTTATTCAGGCATAAATAAATAGATTGACAATCTATGTCGCGACCAAATAAATTGGTTGTTATTAACAATACCTATATTAAAAAAGAATACATATTCCTTAATTTCCAGAGCATCGCTTACCGCAAAATGTTATCCTGAACCCCGCAATATGCATTATAGGTCGGTATGATATTGATTGGGCTTGAGGGCCCCTTGTCAAAGTGGGGGGCTGTATTGATAGAAGGTAGCTGTTTAATGGTGCTTATTGAAGAAGTGAAACTATGGAGCGTTCCTATTTATTGATGGTTTGGTTTACTTAAGATCATCCGTACTTTTAACTCATTAGAGTTGTGAAACTTTAGCTTGCCACAAAAAACGAGCATTGACTGTATATAATTATGGACTACAAACTATTTAAAACCTTTATAGAAGTTAGTAAGTATAGGCATTTTGGTCGAGCAGCTGATAGCTTGCATTTAACACAAGCTGCTGTTAGTTCAAGAATAAAACTATTGGAGCAGTATTATAATAGAACATTACTCAATCGGGGAGGTGGGCAGGTAACGTTAACCACTTCAGGAGAATTGCTCTATGGATATGCAACAAGAGTTATGTCTATTTTAGAGGAAACAAAAAAAGAGTTGCTTCATGATACTCATGAAGCAACTGAACTTGAGATTGCCGTCTCACCAAATGTTTTACACACTGATTTTCAGCATAAATTAGTGGGTGTTACAGAAGGGTTAAGTGCTTGCTGCGTCTCGGTTAGTGTTTTAAATCATGATCAAATTAGAAAGGGATTGATTTTAAATACATTAAGCATCGTATTCTCCTTCAACCGGGTTTATCATGATGATTTTTTCTGCAAAAAAATATCAAGCGTTACTCTAGTGCTGGTTTCAACAAGTAATGATTCTTCTGTAGAACGGCATGTATTTATTGATTGGGGAGATCACTTCCTCATGGATTTCTCTAAAAGACACCCTTCGATGACACCAATCTTTAGAACTGAGTCTGGATATTTAGGTTTGCAATTTATTTTAGATAAAGGAGGTAGTGCTTATCTGCCGTTAGGGATGGTTCAATCTCATTTACAAAAAAAGAACTTATACAAAATTTTAGGTGTTCCAGAATTATCTTACTTCATGTACATTGGATACAATAAAAAGTTATTGCCAGAGACCGTTACAGATAAATTAGCACATCTTCTGAATGTATATTAAATACTCAATAACAAGCAGTAATTTATAGCGAGTCGAAGGATGCATATTAACGTGGGATGATTCATCAGGAGGTAGAGGTGGAAAGGATGGTTAGGAACTTATCAGTGCTTTTAGTTGAGGCCTCGAAAGTTCAAAGCTTGTTTATATGTAAACAATTAAATTCAATAGGTGTTGTGAATATTGAGCATGTTGATTCAATATTTGCCGCAAAGAAAAGTTTAAGTAATTTTATTCCAGAGCTTATAATTAGCTCCATGTATTTTCAAGATGGTTGTGGCATAGAATTTATTGAATATGTAAAAAATGTATACCAAAACAGTATTGCTTTCGTACTTATATCTAGCGAACAGAACTCTGAATTACTTAATCAAGTAAAAACCGCAGGTTCGGTCGCCATTCTAACTAAACCATTTAAGTTAGAAGAGCTTGAAAAGGCACTAAATTTGGTTCTGTTACAAATTGATGAGTTAACTTTGGATTAATAATTTATACAGGTTCTGTCGCAAACTAAGATCTTGCCATTATATTTTAAGGAGGCGGGATCTTTCAGACCCAATTATGTTGCTAAAGAGTAAATTTGTTCGCATTGTGTCATATTTTCAGTGGTTTTCATTTGCCCTTGCTTAATAATTACCCAAAGTTCAACGCCAGTAAGCATTGATTTGGCATATTCCCAAGCATTCCAACCCAAACATTGATGCATCTTTCCTTTCGCTTTCCGAAGGCGCTGTTTAACAATATTCTTTCAGATATTTAACTGTAAACATGTCAACCATAAACAGCGTATATCCTGATAACCAATGTCCCATCCTGAAATAAGTTGACACTTTGGAGACTTATTTATGAAACACTCAGGTGTAATCCCCAGTAAACGTACACAACGTGACTACACGTTAGGCTTTAAATTGGCCGTTGTCAGCCAGGTAGAAAAAGGCTAACTAACCTATAAACAAGCTCAGGAGCACTACAGTATTCAAGGTCGAAGTACCGTTCTGACATGGTTGAGAAAGCATGGTAGATTAGACTGGACATAATTTTTACAAATGGAAGCGTCTGGTTACGCTTCCATTCAATAGCGGCGACAATTATATATGAATCATACAATTCAAAACCCAAATATCTGTGATAACTGCCAACCAATTAAAAACTATTTCCTCTATGATACTGGTGTGTACGGCTTGTGCGGTAAGAAAGGGGAATGTATTGATGCTGAGTTAATAGCTTATTATAGTAAGGCCGGTATCACTGATGAAGAATTCATTTGGCTCAAGTTGCCCAGGCTTCGAGGTTGGAACGCTCACGCAAAAGAGGGCATTGATACACCTTCGTTGTCCTGGTCTGAAATAGAACGAGAAATTAAAGAATCTCTTAGTAACAGCTAATCCGGTTCCCCCTATTCCTACCTAATTTCTGCCCCAAAATCGTTTTGTGCGTAAGCGGCCAATTAACCCCACATTCCAATAACAGCGTACTTTTGCCAAGCTACCTCAAACTTTAAGAGGTAACTTATGACTCCATCCTTGATTAACAAACAACAATACTGGCAAGACATTTTTACCCAATTTGAACAAAGCCAACTCACCGTCACGGCTTTCTGCAAACAGCACCAGCTCAACACCTCCACCTTTTACTTGTGGCGGAAACAACTTGAGGCTGCCGATATTATTCCCTCAAATTTACAAGCAAACTTAGTGCCTGTCACTGTTATACCTGAACAGCACTGCGTCAAACATGTAAGCAATAAAGCTGATAATTCAGCCCCGCCGTGCGTCACTATCAGCACTCCAAACGGGTACCAACTCAGCCTTCCTTGCGAATTACCGCTTACGCTCATCCAGCATTACTTGCAGGTGCTACCATTATGACCCCGAACAAAGGGCTCTACTTGGTGACCGGCACCACTGACATGCGTAAATCCATTGATGGTTTGTCGATGATTGTCGCTGAGGGGCTTGAGCTTAACCCGCTTAGCCAAGCATGGTTTATCTTCTGCAACCGGCAGCGTGATAAGCTCAAGATTTTGTTTTGGGATACTAATGGATTTTGGCTCTACTACGGCCGACTTGAACGCGGTCGATTTAAATGGCCGAACTCCGCAGTTGAGGCTAGGACCATAACCATCACTCAACGAGAATTGAACTGGTTGTTATCAGGCTTGCCACTACAGCAAAACTTGGCCCATAAACCGCTAACAGGGAAAAATGTGGGATAGCTGTCACTCGATCGCATTTTGCTATTGCGCGATCGTTTTTGACTGGCAAACTAGGGGCGTCCTCAACAAAAACAATCCTTAGTATGACTAACACACCTGATGATATCGACACGTTAAAACGGCTACTGCAACAAGCCTTGCAGCAAAATCAGGTGTTTGATACGCGTAATCAGGTGCTCGAACTTGAGTTGCCAGCGCTAAAATCCGAACTGAGTGAAGTGGCATAGTTAATTTGGCCATCCATTAAGAAACAAATATTATGCTTAGGGCGTATACATTGGGTGACAAAATGACGAATAAAACACGAGCAACATATACTGCTGCAATTAAGCTTGAAACCGCACAGTTTGTGCTTGATCAAGGTTATACACAAGAGGAAGCAGCAAAAGCTATGGGCGTTGGCAAATCAACTGTCAGTAAATGGGTGTCACAGTTAAAGCTTGAGCGTCGAGGCATAGCCCCCAATGCCTCGCCAATGACATCTGAGCAGATTGAAATTCGTGAGTTAAAGAAAAAAATCGCGCGCATTGAAATGGAAAAAGACATATTAAAAAAGGCTACCGCTCTCTTGATGTCGGACTCACTGAACAGTTCTCGATAATCGAGAAAATTCATCAAGCAGGGCGTTATCCTATCTCAGTTTCATGTGATGTATTTGAAGTCCACCGTAGCAGTTATCGTTACTGGCTTAAGCGCGATAGAACAATGAACACAGCGCAAGTTCTCTTGGAAACAAAGGTTAAGGATATACACGCGCAAAGTGAAGGCTCAGCAGGAGCCAGAACTATTGCAGCCACAGCATCGCTATAAAAAATCAGGAAATGAATACACAGACATCCCCCATTTACTCAATAGACAATTTGATGTTGTTGAGCCAAACACGGTTTGGTGTGGCGATGTAACCTACGTTTGGACTGGCAACCGTTGGGCCTACTTGGCAGTTGTTTTAGATTTATTTGGCCGCAAGGTTATCGGCTGGGCGATGTCGTATTCACCGGATACCACATTGACACTAAAGGCGCTGGATATGGCGTATGAGTGCCGTGGTCGCCCGCAAGGATTGATATACCATAGCGATCAAGGTAGCCATTATACAAGCCGAAAATACCGACAGCGCTTATGGCGCTATCGCATAAAACAAAGCTTATCTCGACGTGGTAATTGCTGGGATAACGCCCCAATGGAGCGATTTTTCAGAAGTCTTAAGGTGGAATGGATACCAACTGCAGGCTACCGCAGCTTTATTGAAGCAAAGCATCACATCAATGATTACATCATTAGATATTACAACAACGTTAGGCCACATCACTACAATGCAGGTCTAACACCAAATGAATCTGAGCAAAGATATGCATTAGATTCTAAGTTAGTGGCCAATAAAACTTGACCACTTCAGGGGGCGTTTGACTACTATGTCACAACACTTAAACAGCATTAAATATAAATTTTTACTAGGCTAGTATTCATCTTATGAAATATTTATGCAGCATTTGAACGCTGCATAAAGTACAAAGTGTTGCGTTTCATGTGGCGGAGGGGCAATTACCCAAACCAGACAAACAAAGGGGCTTTAATTAAAACCACCCACGTTTCCCCCCTGTATCACTAGGTTGTCGCAAAATATACGACTAACTCTAACACTGGTATCTTTGAAAGTTTTGAGTTGAGTATCGAGAGGTTGTTGACTGGTTGATACTCTTGTGTAATTAAAAATAAGCGCGAAATATCTCTTAAATAGATTGTTGGACAGCAAGTGTCTATTATCTCTGAATAACGATTTAATAGAACCACTTGTGCTGCTAAGGCGCTCATAGCCGTTAAACTAAATGCACTCTGTTATATAAGAGTGTAATGTTCCATGTTGATTTTTCTTTCATTTAATTTGGGTTAACATTATCCGATTAAAATTATGATTACACACTCTCTTCCCTAAAAGTTTGAGCTAGAGTTCACTCTTTTACGGTTCTATCAGCAAACTGAGGCTTTGTTGCAATGCTCAATCTCTTTTGTCTTTGAATGTGATCAGGCCACTTGATAGCTATTTAGGCATACCGAGGTAAGTGAAGCGATTTAAAATAGAACAACCTAATAACATTTCTTGACTTTGGTTCTTTGGCTTTCGACTGTGAAGCTTATTGCCGATTATTTCTTGTACCTCTGCATCGCGGTTTCAGATACATTTCGCCGGCCATAATGCCGTCGTTTTTGCCAGTTCATTATCCCAGCAGCTGAGCATTCTATTAAATTGCTCATTCGCTTGGAATGGTGGCGATTGTCTGCAAAAGTATAGTCTTTCGGCGGGATAATAATCTCTGCATTAGGTGAGTGTGAGTCCAACGTTTGGAAAACGGCATTGGTATCGTACATTTTATCTGCTGTT
>NZ_JAKILT010000090.1 GCF_023283535.1 Shewanella sairae
AGTTATAATGGCGGCTTGACCCCAAATGAATCTGAACGAAGATTTTGGAATACGTACAAGTCCGTGTCCAGTTTTACTTGACCACTACAGAGTGATTACTCTTACTGTATTTGATCCTAGTGTTATATGCATTACGAATATCACGTAATGTACGCGTGAGCGTTGCACCAGAGCAATCAGCGTGCTTGATTATTTTATTTGCAGGCACTGATTCACCCGAAGACAACAATACTGTAAGTGTAATAATGCGCTTCTGTTTTGTGTTTAATACCATTTAATATGTGATCCTAATTTCCTATACACTTGCTACTACAACTACATTTGAAGATGAAGACTCAGTAGGATAAATACCAAAATAATGTACACGTTCTAACACACTCTTTGCCCAGTGGCGATGCGTTGCGGGTTCACACATTGCACCTCCTGATTTAAAGACGGCCTGTGATGAATTAAAGATTCGCAGGGCATCTTGATGGTCAAGTGAGCTTACCATTAGGGCATTTTGAATCACGGGAATTTGATTTGGATGAATAGCAGTTTTACCTACTAAGCCATGAGCCAAATCTAGTGCCAATTCTTTTTTTAACAGCCGATGATCATCAATATGTTCACAGACTGGAGCTGTCAAGGAGAACCCTTTTGAGGCGAATACAGCAACTAGCATCTTAATGACGTAACCCATAGGGCCATCATATAGAGTAAACTCCCAGGGACGCCTTAAAGAAATACAATTCATTAGGTCATTCCCCCCAATTCGAAGGGCTATTATCTTGTCATGACATTTATGTACTTTCAGCGCAGAGGCTAGTTCTTGCATTGCGTTAACGTCAAAAACATCTTCAGTCTCCAACGTAGGCATCCAATACAAGTGAGTCGACTCTAGAATGACGGTCCATTCGTTCAAATTGGAAAGGTTGAATTTAGGAAGCACAAATCCATCAACAGCCGATAAGTCATAATCAGCCGTTAATTGCCTACCTATCTGTTCGTTTCTCGGACGAATAAATACTAGTGGCCATTCAGCATAATTAATGCGCTGCTTAGCTTCTGAAAGGGCGGTCAACATTTCCTTAAGGTTGTTTAAAGCAAAAGCTATATCTTGATCTGAAACCGCATCTTCTAAGCAAATAACTAAAGAACGCAATCCATCGATTTTGCCAGTTACAATAGTATCTAAAATATCGGTGCGAGTAGCTGGCATGTATAGTGTAGCTCCCAAACTATAAGCAGAAAGTTCCTTTTTCATTAAAGCACCTTTTTGATAATTGTCACTGCACGATATTGGCCGATAAGATCGCCAACTTCGGAAATCTCTACGCCTTTCTCCTTTGCGAGATAGACCAACAGAGATACATCTGGATCATTAATTGAGCGAACAAGCACATGGTCTGGCACTCTACGCAATACTGCGCGTGTTGCTTCTGCGATGCCGGGCTTGATACGATTTGGGTTTGATATATTATAACGGTAGGCAAGTAGAGACATGATCGCTTTGCTTCGTTCCCATTCCTTTGCTTTAATTGAACCACGCGCTTTAATATCAATGGTTAGGACGTCAGAAAGTATGATTTCTTGGCAAGATTTTTCAACAGCATCAGCCAATGATAAACCGCATTCATACTCACGAAGGTGATTACAGACCATACAATGATGAAATCCTTCATCGCTATAAAGTGAGCGGGAGATCATCCCCGACACAGGAGCTCCCATTATCCCAAAAGGAATTAGCCAATCATCGTCGGTGGCCGACATCCAAGCGCACCCACAAGGATCAGCTAAGACTACTAAGCGAGGTTGAGTGGGATAGCCTTCCCGTCCGTTAAGTGCCTTAGTCAGCTCATTAGCGATAGCGCCCTTACCTGTCCAACCGTCTACCCACACGATTCCTTCCGTTCCATGCCGTCCTTCAATAACTGCTAGAGCGACTTCATCAATACCGCGATCACGAATAATACTGATCCCATAGTGATAAGACTCTCTCCCCATAATTGCTAACTCTCGTTGTAGCATTACGCCTAAGGGTACTCCAGCGCGAACTAGACTGGCCAAAACAATCGGAGTATTGCCGTACTCCTTCGCCAAGGCTACTGCTAGCATTTTAACTTCCTTCGCAAGCCGTTTTGCTCCAATGGAGTATGCCTTATTAAACAATTCAAGATGATATTGAGTTGGCTCGGGCTCTTGACTCAGCATGTCTGAGTAATGTTTCTCCCCTGACTGGATTAGCGTCTCTTTTTCTTCTATTGAGGTGAATTCAATCGTCACCGCTTTTAAAAGAAACTCAACATCACCTTGACGGTAAGAACCAGAAAAAATAGGTGAAATATTCAAAATCCTACTCTCCAAATAAGTGAGCTTTGATTGCTGAAGAAAACTGGCTCTGCTTTGGTACACCATACCAAGAGCAAAGTTTGAGAAAACTGAAATCTGTAAGGCTATCACCAAGGCCAATAGTTGGGAACGTGCCTCGTTCTGCTCTCAACTTTTCGAGAAGGAAGTTAGCGGCTTTACCTTTTTCTATGCAGGTAGGTAATAATGTCATATTGTTGCTGTTACGATGTATGTAAAAACCTTCAGTTCCAAATATTCCCTCAATGTCATCACCAATAGCATGTAGTTCGTTTATCTTCGTGCTATCTCTATGTTTTAAGATTAGATAGATAGGGATTTCATTGTATTCATAGTTAATACGAGCCCATGCGTCAATCCCTCTTTCTGCTATCAATGCAGTAATGGCTTTCTGCATATCTAACAAGCGTTTACTATATGAGGTAAGCTCTTCTACAATGTGTTCTTGCCATTGAGTGTCATATTGACCATCAGGAGACAGAATAACTGCTCCATGAGTAGTTATTGCCCATGAGTTAAATGGTATTTGAACCCTGGCAAATTCGTCTGTGCCACGAGCTGTTACCGGAATAACATCTGCGTTTGCTAGAAGCCAATTAGCAAGCAAGGCCTGCTCTTCATTCATAAAGCTGCGCGGATCGAGGAAACGATCTAGAGCGCCAACACATACAGGAACTTGAGCGAGTTCATCCACCATTTTACGCTTGGTTTGAAACAACGTGTCGTCCAAATCAGTGAACACTACTGGGTTGAGATTATTTGATATAAACCGGTTATTCATAATTAATGACTTCTACATGTTTAGCTATATTGCATAGAGCGCTAAGCAAAGCGGGATCAACACTTTCGGCCGGCGTTTCGCAGCACAAAAATACAGAGTCGAATTGCTGATGAGCCACGTTATAAACAAAATTAGGGATGCCCAAACCGTAATTATCGGTAAAAGTAATAACAGACTCTATCGCGTGGCCAATAGCAATAGGTGATCTGGTAGTAGAGCTGAAATAGACCTCAGCCCCTAATTTTTCCAATTTTTCGGCCATTAAAAATGGTAACCATACAAACTCACAGGTGCCAAGTACTAACACCTTCTCAGAAGGTGAAACGCTGACATTATTTCTAATAACGCATGCGGGGTCATCCATCCCCAAGCGCCCCCAACATTGATTACCGACAATTTCAACAGTACCTTTTGTTGTGACATTCACGCTTGGCATGATTGGTAACTCAGCTTCAGGATTAACATTCCATGACCATTTACCTTGAACCAAAGAGATAGACGTTACTTTCGGACCTATAATCCTTTCAAGTACTGCGTCTTGACTCCAATCCGTTAATGTTAATGTAACAAGTTGTTCAATGTCATTCATGCCTGCATCAATAAGTGCTGCAAAAAGGTTGACAAATGTGTTGCCAGTTGTCGCTTCATCATCAATAAGAACGAGCGATTTTGCCTGTGCAACGCGCTTAGCTAAAACTGGGTCTTCAGGCCAATAAATGAGGTGGTCGGTCGCGTGCGAATGAGTTTCTTTGAACTCGCACATTGGATTACCATTAATAGGATGACGGGTAGAGGTTAGGAATACGGATTCGGATAACGCTCCTTTTGCCTCTTGGTAAACACCCGCTGCCAAACCGACAGCAGTTTCGGCCATGCCGATAAAGATTACTGGCTCGGGCAGTTCTGAAGGCAACTCAGAGGCAATTGACTGGTACGAATTGCGCATCACGCTAGGTCTGATAGGGATATGGCGACCTAAAATTTTACTGACGAATAGGAAAGCTCGTTTTGGGTTGCGGCGTTCAGCAATCTCAAAAAATTGATCCAATGGTGTCGAATGCGAACTGACGACAGTTAACTCGCCAGTGGATAGCTTACGCCGAAAAACCTGTTCGGTTTGGCTCATTACCTATATACCTCTTATTTTATTAAACCGATTGTAGTTAGGCCAAGGAGAACTCTTTGCATCAACCAAATAGATTTGGAACATTCGTTATTCTGAAATAGGTGTTCTCGATTAATCGCTATGAACTTTAATATTAAATGTGATGCTAATCAATCGAATTATGATTGACTTGGCTCTAGGTCTGGTTGAATATTGAATAAAAGTAAAGGGTTGACAGCTACGGATACCTTCGTTCTGGTTACTCATTGAAAATCCGCCTAGGCCTCGGAAGGTAAGGCATAAACTAAAATTGATAAGGAATTAAAATGGCTTCAATTTCTTTGGAAAAAAAACAGTCGGTTTCACTAACTAAGCAATCTAGCTCTCCTTTAACCCGCCTTAAATTTGGCATTGGTTGGGACCCCGTTCAAAAATCTGGTTTTTTTGGAAAACTGTTTAGTAGTGGAGATTCTATTGATCTTGATGCCAGCGTTGTTTTGATGGACGCTAGCGGCAATAAACTTGATACAATATGGTTCCGTCAATTAAAGTCAAAGTGCGGTTCTGTCACTCACAGTGGTGATAATCTGACTGGTGAAGGGGATGGTGATGATGAGAGCATCAGCATTGATTTAACTCGCTTGCCCGCAAATGTTGAATATCTAGCCTTCACCGTTAATAGTTTCCGTGGTCAAACATTTGATGATGTAGAGAACGCTTTTTGTCGTGTTGTAGACCAAGGCTGCAAAGAATTAGCTAAGTTCACCTTAACCGAACAAGGTAAGCACACAGGCATTCTTATCTCTTCTCTTGAACGTAGCGGCGGAGAGTGGACATTTACAGCTCATGGGCTACCCTGTCGCGGACGAGTCATTGACGATATGCTGGGTGAAATCGTTTCAGCATTGGTGCGATAGTGGAGCTTATTCAAGGGGGCAACGCCCCCGTTCCAACACAACCACTAACAATAAGAGTTACTTCTGGTGGTAATGTTGATGTATCGGCTTTCCGGCTTTATCAAAACAATAGAGTGCAAGACGACATTGATATGGTTTTCTATGGTCAGCCTTGCAGTGACGACGGCGTAATTATACTAGAAGGCGGCTCGTTAAATACCTCATTCAACATCAACTTAGGTGCAATTCAAGAGTCAGTGCAAAAAATAGCCTTCACCGCTACAGTAGATGGCAATCAAGTGATTGGCAATCTACAAACCCTTAAAATTCAAGTGGAGCAAAGTGGTAACACCTTAATTACTTGTAATGTACCGATGAATGGTCGCAATGAATCCGCGCTGATTTTAGGGGAACTATATCGACGTAATGCAGAATGGAAATTCCGCTTCGTATCTCAAGGTTTTAATGGTGGTCTTAAACCTCTAGCAGAACATTTTGGAGTCGAGGTAACAGATGAATCAACACCAACAATCAGTTTGCAGAAAGTGACACTGAGCAAAGATAAACCCAGCATCAGCTTGACCAAGCAAGGTGATAAGTTTGGTAAAATCCGTATTAACCTGAACTGGCATCGTGGCTCCCCCCATAAAGGCTTCTCGCTGTTCAAGCGTGACAATGGCGTTGACCTTGACTTGGGGGCATTTGTAAGAACTAAAGACGGTGACCGAACTGTCGTACAAGCTTTAGGCAATAGATTCGGAAGTATGAACAACACCCCTTTTGTTGAACTGCAAGATGATGACCGTACTGGTGACAGTACCAATGGTGAATGGTTATTCATTAACGGCGAACAGTGGGAAAATATCAGTGAAGTGCTTATTTTCGCATTTATTTACGAAGGTGTGCCTAATTGGGAAAGCACTGATGGTGTAGTAATTATGCATTTGGAAGGACAACCACCGATAGAAACACGACTCTCAGAAGGTCATTCAAGTCGCGGCTTGTGTGCGATTACAAGACTGATTAATAACGGCGGCGCTATCAAGGTTGAGCGTATAAACCGTTATTTTACAGGACACCAACAAATGGATGAGGCTTTTGACTGGGGCTTTCGCTGGAAGGCTGGTAGTAAATAACTAAATAAAACAAGGAGAAGGCAACATGTCATTCTTTAATAAAGTACGTAATGCAGTAAGCACAGGTCACGCCGAGTTAGCTAACCAGGTAACTCGTTTCAAGAATAAAAAGTTTATGGAAGGTACTGTTGCCGTTTGTGCATTTATCGCTGCTGCATCTAACGGGGTTAGCACTGAAGAAAAGCAGAAGATGGTCGGATTTATTAAAAATTCAAACGAGCTAAAAGTCTTCGACACAGAGGAGGTGATTTCGTTTTTTCAAAAAATCATCTCTAGTTTTGAGTTTGACGCTGATATTGGTAAAGGGGAAGCTTTAAAATACATTATTGCGTTAAAAAGCGATGAGGCGGCTGCGCAATTAGCTCTGCGTGTCGGTGTTGCTGTTGCAAAGAGTGATGGCGACTTCGATGAAAGCGAGAAAGCTGCTGTTAAAGACATCTGCCAGGCACTCGGGTTAACTCCGTCTGACTATCAATAGGCATATTTAAGGAATTAAATAAATGGGTTCAACGAATATTGGCTTTCCTCCAGAAACAGTAGCTGTTTTTTTGCTACTTTCGGTAGGGGCGATCCTTATTGACCTTTTCATGCACCGGGGGGATAAACCTATCCCACTGAAAAGCGCTGTTATGTGGTCGATTTTTTGGGTAGCAATCTCGTTCGTGTTTGCTGGTTTCCTCTATGTCCATCATGGAGCAGAAGTAGCTAGCCTGTTCGTGACCGGTTATGCACTCGAAAAAGTGCTATCTGTCGACAACCTGTTTGTGATAATGGCAATTTTCTCTTGGTTTGCGGTACCAAACGGCTTTCGCCATCGTGTTTTGTACTGGGGCGTGATTGGCGCAATAGTATTTCGCGGTATATTCGTTGCAATCGGTACCAGCTTGTTATCACTTGGCCCATGGGTTGAGCTGGTATTCGCAGTAATCGTTTGCTGGACAGCCATAATGATGCTCAGAAGTGGCAATGATGACGATGTAATCGAAGACTACTCTCAACATGTGGCTTATCGCTTGGTAAAACGCTTTTTTCCAATTTGGCCTAAGATAACTAGCCACGCTTTCTTATTGAAGCAATCAGAAGTGGATGCGGAATTGGCTAAGCCTGAAAACGCTGACGTTCAAGTTGGGCGTGTTGGAAAAGCGGCTTTCTATGCAACCCCTCTAATGCTGTGTTTAGCAGTAGTAGAGTTGTCGGATGTAATGTTTGCATTTGACTCTGTGCCAGCTGTCATCGCTGTAAGTCGGGAGCCTCTGATCGTCTACAGTGCCATGATGTTTGCCATTCTTGGTCTGCGTACTCTGTATTTCGTTCTAGAAGCACTAAAACAGTACCTTGTACATCTTGAAAAAGCGGTAATAGTTCTGTTGTTCTTCATTGCACTAAAGCTAGGCCTAAATGCAACCGCTCACATCTTCCAACATGAATATACCATCTCCGCAATGGCAAGTTTAACAGTAGTTGGTGTTGTGTTGTTTTGTGGAGTATTTGCAAGTTTCGTATTTCCCGAGAAAGCCGAAGCAAAAGCAAAGTAAACCTATTCAAACCTCTAAATTAAGAAAGGAATAAAAAAAATGGCAACAGTTTCTCTATCTAAAGGCGGTAACGTATCACTAACTAAAACCGACCCTACGATGAAAAAGGTGCTGGTTGGCTTAGGCTGGGACGCGCGATCTACTGACGGGCAAGACTTCGACTTAGACGCTTCAGCATTTCTATTAGGCTCAACAGGTAAGGTGCGTTCGCCAGAAGATTTCGTGTTCTACAATAACCTACGAGCTGCTGGTGATGCAATTGAACACACAGGAGATAATCGAACAGGTGCCGGCGACGGAGACGACGAAAGCTTAAAGGTCAATTTAGATACACTGCCTACCGACGTTGCTAAAATAGTGTTTGTTGTAACTATCCATGATGCAACGGTGCGTAATCAAAACTTTGGTCAAGTGACCGGTGCATTCATTCGCCTAGTAAATGAAGATTCGGGTAAGGAAATTACTCGTTTTGACCTGTCAGAAGATGCTTCGACGGAAACTGCAATGCTGTTTGCTGAGCTATACCGTCAAAACGGCGAATGGAAGTTTAAAGCTGTAGGACAAGGCTATAAAGGCGGATTATCTTCTGTTTGTGCTGAATACGGTGTATCTGCCAATTAATCAGTTGGACGTTTAGTCATTTAAATCTAGAGCGGGTTTTCCTCGCATTGAAGGGAGTATTCCCTAAACATTAGGAGCTTTAAAATGGGTGTTTCTTTAGCTAAAGGCGGCAATATTTCTTTAACCAAGACTGATGCAGGCTTGAAAGTGGTATTAGCGGGTCTAGGTTGGGATCAGCGTGTTACAGATGGAACAGAATTCGACTTAGACGCCTCGGTATTTATGGTTGGTGAAGACGGTAAAGTTCTATCTGATGCAGGTTTCATTTTCTACGGTCAAAAAAATAGTCAATGTGCTTCAGTGGAGCACCAAGGTGACAACCGTACAGGTGCTGGTGATGGTGATGACGAGCAGATTAAAATCGATTTAACTAAGATCCCAGCAGACGTCAAGAAACTAGTTTTCGCTGTTACTATTCATGAGGCAGAACAACGTAAGCAAAATTTTGGCATGGTAAGTAATGGCTATATCCGAGTTGCAAATAACGATAGTCAAGTAGAATTGGCACGCTTTGATCTGTCTGAAGATGCTTCTGTTGAGACGGCAATGATCTTCGGCGAACTATATCTACACGGTGCAGAATGGAAATTCAAAGCCGTAGGCCAAGGCTTCGCCGGTGGTCTGCGTGCATTAGCGACTGTTCACGGTGTAAATCTGTCTTAAATACACAAATAGTTAATCTTTAAAGGGCAAACACAGCAGAGTTTGCCTTTTTTAATTGGTTTACGTTAGGTATACCCTAAAGGGCTGCGCTAGTCCTGGTAACACGTTTCTGCCCCTTTATCTGTTATAGCCAATTAACAGCATAGAGCTGGTGACAAGCCTATAGACCTACTTTTACTAATCAATAAATGGAAATCATTAATCACTTTCGATAAGACATCAGTATCAATGCTCATTTTCAAATTTTGGCGCTAGTTTATCCAGAGTAGCTCTGATAGAGTCCCTTATAGAATAATTGCCTTAATTTAGTAAACTTTAAATAATAGGTATTATTAAATACGCATGCGCGTTTTGCTAAATATGTGCGCCTGCGCACTAGACAAATTTTAGTGATACAACGAATATCGGCGTTTTTCAAGGTAGTTATAATGAAATTCCCCTTAGTGGCTTTATTATTATTCTTAGCTTTGATAGG
>NZ_JAKILT010000091.1 GCF_023283535.1 Shewanella sairae
GAGTTTTACGTGGTTTATTTGTTTTCATAAGTACCTCAATGGTGATTGTACTTACTTAGTGGAGTGTCTAAAAGTAGTGGCAGGGATCAGTTATTAATAAGCTGCCTGTATGGGGCAAGCCTAGATTGTTTGATATAGCTTTAGGCGCTTTAAAAGCTATTGCCAAATTTGACGTTGTTGCCAGTCTGCAGGGAACCCCATTTTGCTTGTGTCTATTTTGTGGCTTTGGATTAAATCAATTAGCCTTTGCTTCCAGTGGTGACCAGGGTTCATGATGTTCATCAGGTGAATCAACATCACTAAAGTGTTGTAGATCTTTCGCTGGGCACGACCTTGTTGTTGAGTACTATCTAGCCCTGCAACTAAGTCTTGTGGTCCTCGCCTAGGAACAGTCATTGTTAGGGTAAAACCTCGGTTCCATAATCTAGCATGATGAGCGCTATAGTTACGTACGTGTGTTAAATGCTTACAAAATGAGGTTAATATGCTCTCATCAACTTGGTAGGCACGAGCAATATCTTGTCTATCGCGACGTTTTTTAATGTTGCTATACCACTTTGAAAGTTGCCCTATAGTCATCAGCTCTACAGCCGCCCAAATTGGCGGTAAGTCTTCTGAGTACTTATTTGTTAAGTGACGAATAAAGTCTTCTCGGCTACGGTTTACCTCACCCTCTAGGTTCTCGACTGACTTATCGTAAATCTGTGTTGAGTGAAAGATTGCAGGGTTGAGATGAGGATGAGCGGTGCCGTAAGAGTGACTCAAGCTATAAGCAATCTGAGTTCTCAGAGATACTTCAAATCGTTCAATAGCGTCGAGCATTAATAGCCGGAGTTCTCGGTCGAAAATATACAAGTTCAACACATCTTCGAATTTTGTATTTGCTTGGAATGTATGAGATGCATGATCTTGCTCAAAGGGAAGGCAATAGGCGGCGAAGCGATAATAGTTTAATTGACTAAGGTAAAACTCAGCTTCTGCTCTATTACTAACGATTAAGCCTCGCTGTTGTAACTTCTGAATTTGGTCGGCAAAAGTTATTGGGGGCTTTACGAAAGGAATTTGGGGTCCAACAGGCATTAAAAAAACCTCGTTTGTTTAAAGGTTTGGAGGAATGCTGGAGAATTACTTAAGGCCCAGAAACGAGTAACCCCTCGCGGTGCGCTGTATCCCTTCTCGGAAGAAAGGCTGGAAGCGGGAGGGGTATTGTTAGAGCTGATTATAGGCATTTTTATGGGCTTTTCAAGTGAAAACGCCGATGCTTTACTATTTATTGTGTAATATTGCTTTGTATATTCACTTCCATATATCGCCATAGATCTTCCTTGGGTACTAACTCTACTGACCCTTGATACATCAGTACCAATAGGTTTACAGCTATTGTTTATCACCCCAAGCAGACTAGCAAATTGAGTCATTTTTTTGCTCCAATTTTGCGTCATGTGACTTTAGGGATGTGATTTGATTCTTTAGCTGGTTAGCTTGCTTGTTCAGCTCAACTTTACGGTTAAATTGCTTCTCTTTTCTTAACCGTGTTTGGAGTTTCTCTAGCTTTGCTGATAATACTTGAATCTGCCCTATACGAGAAAGTTGATCTTGGAAACTCTCATTTTCAAGTGCAGGCTCTGTGATTAGGTTCCTGATAAGCGCTGTGTATAATCCCTTAATATCCAACACTATTGGCAGTGAACAAGCTTTGTCTGGTGTACTTGCTACCCAGTTTGACTGGAAATACTGCTCTACAACCATAGTCTCGGTGTCACGCTTATTATGGCGTTTGTATGCCATTACATATTTGATCTTTGGGCGACTGTTATTCGAGTCGAATACCCTATAAAGCAAAGGAGAGGGTATTGCTTTATCAAGGGTTTCAAAGATCTGTTGGTCGGGCTTTGGCACATCTGGCTTCAGGTAGATATCGAATACTTGTATCTCGGTAACATCTTCATGCGCAGCTAAGTTTAATGTGTCACTAGATAGCTTATAACGCCAAATGATCTGTTCTATCTGTTTTACAAATAGCTGTTTGACTATTGTTGTTGGTTGGGCTTGCTGGTAGATCGTCTCTTTTGGGAGTTTCTGACCATTTTTGTCGCTTCCTAGGGCGCAGCTGCCTGGGAATGTAAAAAGCTGAAAGTTCACTTTAGGCCCCTTCAGTTTTGCTACTTGCAGAGGAGTCATTTGCTCTTACTACAATGAAGTTTATGAGTTCGAAGTCATCTAACCCTGAGATCTCATTAGTTAATGCCGTTGTTGAAGTGTTACCAAAGAGGCTTGTTAAATCACCGCTTGCTTTAACTTCCACCATAGAGGCAATTGCTTGATCTAGTAGATCTGAATAGAAGTGCATATTGCGGCCGTCTTGAGTCACATGATTAAACTGCTCACACACAGTTGCCTCAGGTTCTGTTTTGCCCTTACAGGCTGCTCTGATGCGATCTAACAGCGGTTTTACCTGCATGTGATTGATAATCACCTCGCCACTATCAGCCATATAGATGAGATAATATGGGTGCAGTCGGTTGAGCTGGTTAATGTTGACACTGTGATTACGGTTACGGAGCGCAAAGATTGCTCCAGGTACTAGCCCTATCTCTGGGTTTGCTGCAACTACAGCATGCATGCCATTGGGCTGTGAGCTTAAGTCACCATTATTTTTGATGTAATTAAGCAAGTCCATGCGAAACTCATTCAGGCCTAGATCTGTAATAGATACACCGGTTTTTATATCTTCAAGATCGATGACTTCTTCTTGCAACTTGGCTAATTGCTCTTTGCGATATGCGACATCATTTGCTTCAGCGCTAAGAACATTATCGTCACCCGTAGCTGTGATATCTGATATAACCATACGATTTTCTACTCGTTCTTTGAGGTTAATGTATTCATCTAGGCTGATATCTGGCCAATAGTTAACAAGTTGGATTGCCGCATTTGTTGAGCCAATACGGTCCACTCGACCAAAGCGCTGAATTATACGAACGGGGTTCCAATGGATATCGTAGTTAATTAGGTAGTCACAATCTTGTAAGTTTTGACCTTCGGAAATACAGTCGGTGCCGATTAGCAGATCTAGCTCTAGAGCTTCATTAGGTAAAACCTGAGCTTTCTCTTTTGATTTTGGTGAAAACAGCGTTAGCAAACTCTGAAAGTCGTAGGCTTTACCTATGGTTGATTTAGCCGCACTACTCCCTGTTACTTTTCCTGTATGAATATCAAAGTCCATTTGAAACTCGTTAGCCAAGTTGTCGTATAGGTAGTCTGCTGTATCGGCAAAGGCGGTAAAAATAAGTATTTTTTTATTGCCTGGATTTAACGGTGTACGCCACTTATCTTTTATATGCTGTTTTAAGTGTTGTAGCTTAGCGTCATGCTCTGGTGTGAGTTTTTGCATTTCTTTGAGTAGCGCTGAAATAACCTCGAGATCATTGCTTAGATGATGCTCCCATGCCGGAAGATCCATATCCGCTAGATTAATTTTTACCTTTCCCCCAGTTGAAAACGGTTCATCAACATCAGCTAAATCCTCATCCCAATCGGCGCCATCATATTGATTAGCATTGTCATTAAAGCCTTGATCTAATCCACTTCGCTTAAATGAATCAATATTAGATAATGCGGTTGCTAACGTCTTATGCAAACCTTTAAGGGTCAGCTTAAAAGCATGAACAGAGCTTTCTAATCGTTTTAACAAGTTAATTGTCATTAGACGCTGTAGCGCCTTTTCGCGATCAACTTGACGTAGCGTACTCTTACCGCCACTTACGGAGGTATCGTACATCTCTTCATACTTTGTTATCCGGCTTGGTAGTATGTAGCTAATAGGGGCATATACAGCCATTTTTAGCTTTGACAACTCTTCAAATATGTCGTTAAAACCAATAACATCAGCGCGCATTGTGAGTGGTGGATGAAATGATTTGGGTTTCATTCTCTCAGGAAATGGGCCTATATCAGAAGTGTCGTAAAAAGTCTGAATGTGCTTTCTTGAGCGAGCAATCGTTACGCTATCTAGTAGCTGAAAGAAGTCAAAATCAAGTGAGTCAAGTAATCGAGATGCGGTTCTATCTTCTGGTGCTAGATCTGCCCAGTCATTAAATGATTTTTGAGCACGTTTAAAGATCTGCTCGATACTATACTGGGTGCCAACCTGCTCTTGCAGAACGTGAGATTCACCTTCGTAAGCCAGAGCAAGCTGGTTTCGTAGGTCTGCAAACTTATTGTTCACGGGCGTTGCTGAAAGCATCAATACTTTGGTTTTTACACCGGCACGGATAACCTTATTCATCAATGCCTGATAACGAGTCTCTTTGTCCTTATACACTTGGTTGTTTCTGAAGTTGTGGGACTCATCAATAACAACTAGATCATAGTTACCCCAATTGATGCGGTTCATTGGAATGCCAAATGATTCACCAGATGTTCTTTGAAGGTCTGTATGGCAAAGCACGTCAAAGTTAAAGCGATCTTTTACAAAGGGGTTAGTGACTAAGTTACGGTTATAGTTCAGCCAGTTGTCTGCGAGCTTTTTAGGGCACAAAACAAGTACTGATTTATTACGGAGCTCGTAGTACTTTACTACAGCCAATGCAGTAAAAGTTTTGCCTAAACCTACGCTGTCAGCCAAAATGCAACCACTGAAAGTCTCAAGCTTATTTATGATGCCTGTGGCTGCATCTCTTTGATAGTTAAATAGCTTGTTCCAAATAAGGCTGTCTTGGTAACCTGTTCTATCATTGGGTAATACGTCTTCATTAATATCCGCCAGGAACTCATTGAAAATATTATAGAGCAGCTGAAAGTAGATTCGCTCGGGTGAGTTTTCTTGGTAGACGGAAGATATATGATTAATTAGCCGCTGCGTGACATCTTCAACTTTGTCTTGATCGTTCCATATTTGATTAAATAGACCCAAAAATGTATTCGTTGTTGCAGGTTCATCCATGCAGTTAACGATATTTGATACCGCATTACCTTGCTGATAGCCTAAATCAACGGCGGTAAATCCTTGCAAAGGCATGTAGATAGATTTTTTTGATTCACTCTCTACACCTGCGAATTGCTGCATGGGTGACCCAGTGGTATTGGAGCTAAACTTTGCCTTTCTTATAATCCAGTTTGAGCACTCTTTAGCGATGGCTTTTTGAGTTAGCTTATTTTTTAGCTGGATCTCGAACTCTGTACCATAAAAGCTTCGCTCTCTTTGCTCTTTAGGTATATGAAACTCACGCTTCTCTTTTTTAAACTTGTCCGATACTTCGGACTCTACAAAAGTTGGAGAAGTGAAGATAAACTCTAAAGAGTCGATCTGTTCAAGTTCTTCCTTTAACGCTTCATAGGCATAAATCGAGAAACAAGAGGCTGCTACTTTTAGTTTTGCACCAGGCTGTATGGTTGACTTTAAATCGTCACCAAGAAGGTCATTTAAATTATCAATGATATGCATGGTTAGCCCCAGACCTTTTGCCAACGAGAAAAGGCACTACGGTGACGGTCTGTCCATTGAGTGCAAATCACGTAAACCTGATCGTTAACTCTTGCAACTCTGCTCGTTGAGTAGCGGTTTCGACCTTTTGAGTCTTTTACTGCTAAGCGAATATCTTCTAATGATTCGCTTCTGGCTTTTTTTATTACAGGAAATGAAATACCAAAGGTGTGCTTGCTGTACTCTAATTGAGTCAAGTTATGGAGCTCGTTAGCAGGGAGTTCTGATTGAATGATATTTCTGATGGACTCTGTTATTTGTGAGTTTGTAATATCGCTCTGAATGTCATCTCTTTCCCCTTCTAGGGATACAGCAAATGGAAAGCCCTTCTGCTCAATAGATTTTGCTAAGAAAACGTTAATAGCAACATCAATTGGAACTTGTAGTTCCTGATAAGTTTTTGCAGCTTTTTCAAGTAACTCTTTATCTAGTTGAGTGAGCATTCTTCACCATACAAATATTACAAATAGTAAGTGTTGTAACTTAGCATGGTTTTTAATCGTATTACATTGAGGAGATCAATACTTATCGTAAAAAAGTCTAGAGAATATTGAGCGGGCATTAATATGAGGCAAATTTATCACTGCCGCGTTCATCACATAAAGCTTTCCATGTCTGTAGTGGAATCAGTTTACTTGACCAACCATAGTAACCCCAGGTTTTGGTTAAATCTTCTTCCCAGCATGCATCACAGGTCAACGCGTGATAATGAACTTTGTTGCTAATGATATCTTTATAGATCTCATGAAGGCTTTTAGGGTTATTACAATAGCATTTGAACTTCTTATCTCTGATCCTAGCGTTCAGAGGCCCAACAAGACGCTGATAGGTTTTTGGAAAGCATTTTTTTAGACGCTGGTTTACTGCATCCAGTACATCTTTTCTGTTTCTGTCTAGTGCATTATCACGCAGGGTTAGTAATTGCTTTTCGGTATCGTATCGCCCTTGGTGAATTTTCGAGACAATATTTGTCATTTGGCCTCTAAAGCGATAATTGACTGAACATACAAGAATTCGAATAGCTACTTTTCTGTTGCTAGTTATATATTAGAGTTGACTGTAAATTAAACGCTGGAGTTCTCAGTTGAGAGTTTGATCATTATTTTTGTTGAAACAATGTTTGATTACCTAATGGCTGTTATCATTTTTAGATAAGCTTGATAACAAACTTGGAAGCGAGTAACCTCTAACTAAGAATTCCTTAGTTTTGGTGCTTAATGGCTTTTCTCTTTTCACCTAAGTCGCGTGCATTCTCTGATGAGTCATTAGAGAGCTACTTGCTACGAGTTGTGGCGGAGAACTTCTTTGATTCCTATCAGCAGTTGAGCTTGGCCATTAGGGAAGAGCTGCATGAGTTGGACTTTGAAGCTCATGGCGCATTTCCTATTGAGCTAAAACGCCTTAATGTTTATCACGCCAAGCATAATAGCCATTTTAGAATGCGGGCGTTGAACCTGCTTGAATCCCTTCTTGATTTGCCTCGACATGAGTTACACAAACTGGCCTTACTGCGCTCTAATAGAACGTTCGTTGGTGGTATGTCGGCAGTGCACCGTAATGGTGTTGATATTCCGCTTAGCTTTATTCGTTATGCAGATGAAGATGGTATTGAGGCTATGCCAGTTTGTCCTCAATGCCTGAAAGAAGAGCCCTATATTCGCCAAGCTTGGCATATTAGGCCAGTTGAGGCTTGTGCCAAGCATGAGTGCGAACTGCTTCATCATTGCCCTGAATGCCAGCAGCCCATTAACTACATTGAGAACGAGTCTATTACTCATTGTGCATGCGGTTTTGAGTTTGCGTTAGCATCTAGCGAGAAAGCCGATAACCAAGCGGTTTTATTGTCGCGTAGTTTATTTGAAGGTGACGCCTTATCTAACAATCCTCTGTTATTCATGGGCACATCCGTTACTCAGCGATTTGCTGCTTTGCTTTGGTATCAGAAGCGTCATGCTAAAAATACTGAATGTATGGCGCATGGAGCCCTTGCTTACTTTGAAAATTGGCCGTCAAGTTTCTATCGAGAACTCGATGCTGTGACGACTGGTGCAGAGGCGAGGCTTATTGATCTATTTAATCGCACATCATTTCGGTCAGTTTACGGTGAGCTAATTCTACAGTCTCAGTGTGTACAACCAGAAGATAAAGAGCCGCATTTTATCTACCTTGCTTTGATGGATTACCTTAGCAAACTAGTTGAGTCACATCCTAAATCAAAAAAGCCTAATGTGGCTGATATGTTGGTATCTGTAGCTGAAGCTGCGGCGCTACTCTCTACCACTCATGAGCAAGTGTATCGACTCTATCAAGATGGCGTGTTAACTGCTGGAATGAGGCAGAAAATTCAGACTCGAATTGATCCTCATATTGGTGTGTTCTACCTAAGGCAAGTCATCGAATACAAGGTGAGTTTTGGTAATGATAAACAAGGGATGTATTTATCAGCATGGTAGATAAACTGAAATTCCAAGAGTTGTTAGACATTGACTTTATCGCTGAGCGTAATATTGCATTAAGGCGAGCATTTACCGCGTACACCGCACCGATAGATGTGACGGGCAGTGAAGCTTCAGCATTAACCATTCTACTTAATCTGACTTACCCTAGAAAACGGGTTGATGATCTACTTGATAAAAGGTTAGCCAAGCAAACACTCAATACTGATGCACATCTAGATGCCTGTATTGACGAGGTGAAATGGTTACATACGCATAATTTGAAGTACCCTGATATACGAGTCAGCAAGCAAAGGCTGATAACAGCACCTCCGTTTTCACATCCTAATGTATTGAGTAGCGCAAACTGCACTAGGGCTTTAGGTTGGTCACATGACAGTGCCAAAGTGAATTTAGCAAAGTTGTTTACCTGTCATTTTATCTGGCAAGAGCGAGTTTGCTGTCTTGCAACTCTTTTGGTTGATCCTCCTAATGAGTGGAAGACAGCTTTTCAACAATTGGGTATGCCTGTGAAGCACTTCATGAATGTGTGCGGCAGGGTAAAAGCTTCATTGCCTAACGATGATAGCCCCAGTCGTGTCGATAAATATTCTGTTCAAGTTCGTCTCCCTTATCGAGATGGCTATTTGGCGATAACGCCAGTTGTTAGCCACGCTCTTCAAGCTGAAATACAACAAGCTGCAATGGCTAAGCAGGGCCGATACACCAATATTGAGTTTACGCGTCCAGCTGCCGTTAGTGAGTTATCGGCATCGCTTGGTGGTAACGTTAAAGCGTTGAATTATCCACCTCGGATAGGAAATGCAGTGCATGGATTAAGTGACTCTTGGGTATTAAAGGTTCAAGCCAGTCAAACTGTGTTAAACCAAGGCGCGTTATCACAACCTAGATTTAAAAGAGCCTTAGAGGGTCTTCTATCAAATGATTTTGAACTGGCATTGAAGCAACGCAGGCTGCAGAAAGTAGCAAGCATGAGGCAGATAAGAGCAACCCTGACTGAATGGTTATCACCATTATTAGAGTGGCGTTTAGAGGTGGAAGAGAACAAGGTTAATGTTAGCGAGCTCGCCTGTATTCATGGTTCATTTGAGTATCAGTTTCTAAGGAGGCCAAATGATCACCTTGTCGAGCTACTAACCCCCATGTTTAGCTTGTTAAACACAGTGTTGTCTAACTCAAATTCATTACAGAAATATGCTTTCCATCAGCGTTTGATGAAGCCATTGAAAAGTAGTTTGAAACGGTTACTCGATAACCTCTCGAAGGAACCGAATGCAGTAGCAATAGATCAAGATGAAGACAATCAACAACGTTATTTATATTTGAAAGGCATACGAGTATTTGATGCCCAAGCATTATCTAATCCCTATTGTGCAGGTATTGTAGTGGTCAAGTAAAACTGGACACGGACTTGTACGTATTCCAAAATCTTCGTTCAGATTCATTTGGGGTCAAGCCGCCATTATAACTA
>NZ_JAKILT010000092.1 GCF_023283535.1 Shewanella sairae
GGAAGGCTAAGTTTGCGGACAACCCGCTTACCTCAGATCTAATGCAGACTTATTAGAATCTGACAAGACCGTCCTATATTGATCGCTTACATAGCTGCTATGCAACCATAATTCGTCGCTGGGCGTCACAACTTGGTTATGACCATTACCTGTATGGAACTCACTCTATGCGAAGAACAAAGGCAACCTTGATCTATGCACGAACGAAAAACATTCGAGCCGTACAGCTATTGCTTGGTCACGCCAAGTTGGATAATACAATTCGTTATTTAGGGGTAGAGATGGAGGATGCACTTAATATATCTGAGGATATAGAGTTATGACATTATTGTGTTAAAGCCATGCGCATGAGCAGGTGGTAGATTGGATAATGAGCAAAATGGAGAGCTCGGAACTGCAAATTAGATAGCAAATTACGGCAAACAGGTTTATATTAATTACAGTTTAGTCATTTTTATAAACCAAGCCATTGCTTGAGAGGATACCATGTTTGCAGAGCGCCTAGAACGAGCCCGCAAGGCTGCCGGGCTATCAATGAGTGCATTAGCCAGCGAAGTTGGCCTATCCGCTAACGCCATTAAAAAGTACGAACATGGCACGACTATGCCCTCTTCTTCAAATTTACTTAAGCTTGCGAAAGCGCTAGATGTGCGCAGCGAGTACTTCTTTCGCCCGACCAAGGTGAAGCTGGAAGGTGTTGAGTACCGCAAGCGTGCTAACACACCCAAGAAAGTCTTAGACCGAATCAATGGTGACGTATTAGACCAAGCTGAACGTTGGCAGGAGCTTTTAGAACTCTATCCTGACTCAGTAAAACCTATCCCTGAGTTTGCTCTACCTAATGAACTTCCTGAACAAATCCTTAGCTTAGAACAAGCTGAAGACTTGGCTATTCAGATGCGCCATGCTTGGGAGCTAGGGCTAAACCCTATTCACGATATGATCGATACCCTCGAAGCTAAGGGTGTGATGATCATTACCACGGATGTGGAAACAGATAAGAAGTTTGACGGTTTAGCGGGGAAGATTGGTAGCACGCCAGTAGTGGTGATCTCTACCGCCCAAAGTGGTGACCGCCAGCGCTTCACCTTGGCCCATGAACTTGGGCACTTAGTCGTGCATGGTCGTTTAGCTGAAGGGATTGATGAAGAGAAAGCTTGTAATGCCTTTGCTGGTGCATTTCTTCTACCTGCCCAAACACTTATTGAGCACTTGGGTGAAAAGCGCCGTCATATTGAGCCGCGTGAATTACTGATGCTAAAGCATGAATACGGTATTAGCATGTTGGCGGCACTGTTTCGAGCCGGCCAATGTGGAATAATTACGCCAGCGACTCAGAAAAATCTATTTATGCTGTTTAGTAAAAATGGCTGGCGAACTCAAGAGCCAGGAAAAGCATACCCTCATGAATCGACTTATCTACATAAGCAATTGGTATACCGTGCTTTAGGTGAAGAGTACATAGGGGAGTCAAAAGCCGCTGAGTTACTTGGCATGTCTGTTTCTAGCTTTCATAAAGAACGAAAGTTGGAGGTGCCGATTCAAGCACAGTTAGCTCAGGAGGCTAACTGTGCAGCAGCTTCTAATTAGTGACGCCAATATCCTCATTGACATGGAAGAAGGTGGTCTGTTGCAAGCAATGTTTCAGTTGCCCTATGACTTTGCGACACCAGATATCCTTTTTTTTGAAGAGCTTGAAGAAGATCATCCCCACCTTCCAGATTTAGGGTTAGCGCTAAAAGAGGTTTCTGCAGAATCAATGATGTATGCCATGCAGCTAACAGGTACCTATACCCAGGCGAGCCGAAACGATTGTTTTGCCCTTGCTTTAGCTAAACAAGAGCAGTGTCCTTTGCTGACTGGTGATATGGCGCTTAGAAAAGCAGCAGAAAGAGAAGCCGCTATTGTCAAAGGCACAGTTTGGTTAGTAACCCAACTGGTGGTTCATCAGCAAATCAATACAGAACAAGCGCGAGCGGCCTACAGGCAAATGCAAGCCAATGGCAGGCGTCTACCTTGGCATATCGCAGAGCAAGCTTTAGTAGAACTAGAGCAAGCAAACTAATAATTAATGGGTTGCCCTTATAAAGTGCAATTCAGAACGATCAGGAATTCTAATAATGACAAGTATACAACAACGTGCCGAACTTCAACGCCAAATATGGGCAATCGCCAATGATGTGCGAGGCTCTGTGGATGGATGGGATTTTAAACAGTACGTTCTCGGAACCTTATTCTATCGGTTTATCAGCGAAAATTTTGTTAGCTACATTACTGGCGGTGATGACAGCGTTAACTACGCAGCAATGGACGACAGCGATGAAAACATCATAGCGGCAAAAGATGATGCAATTCGCACTAAAGGCTATTTCCTCTATCCAAGCCAGTTGTTTAGCAATGTGGCTGCGAATGCGCACAAAAATGAAAACTTAAACACAGACTTAGCCGCAGTTTTTGCAGCAATCGAAAATTCGGCCAATGGCTACGATTCTGAAAAAGACATCAAAGGCTTGTTTGCTGATTTTGACACTACCAGTAATCGCCTGGGTAATACGGTAGAGGCGAAAAACAAGCGTCTTGCAGCGGTTCTAAAAGGTGTTGCAGGGTTAAGTTTTGGCAATTTCGAAGATAACCAAATTGACTTGTTTGGTGATGCCTACGAGTTCCTTATTTCAAACTATGCGGCTAATGCGGGTAAATCCGGTGGCGAATTTTTTACCCCTCAGCATGTTTCAAAATTAATCGCGCAATTGGCCATGCACGGGCAAAGCAGTGTGAATAAAATCTATGACCCTGCTGCGGGTTCAGGCTCATTACTGTTGCAAGCCAAGAAACATTTTGATGCCCATATCATTGAAGATGGTTTTTTTGGTCAAGAGCTAAACCACACTACCTACAACTTAGCACGTATGAACATGTTCTTGCACAACATTAACTACGACAAGTTTAATATTCAGCTCGGCGATACCCTAATTGAGCCGCACTTTTTAGACGACAAACCGTTTGATGCAATTGTCTCAAACCCGCCTTATTCCGTGAAATGGATTGGCAGCGATGATCCGACCTTGATCAACGATGATCGCTTTGCCCCAGCTGGTGTGCTTGCACCAAAATCGAAAGCGGACTTTGCCTTTGTCCTCCACGCGTTGAATTACCTATCAAGCAAAGGCCGTGCGGCAATTGTTTGCTTCCCTGGAGTTTTCTACCGTGGTGGCGCTGAGCAAAAAATTCGTCAGTATCTTATCGATAACAACTATGTGGAAACCGTGATCTCACTGGCACCTAACCTGTTCTTCGGCACCACTATTGCCGTGAATATCTTGGTGCTCTCTAAACACAAAACTGACACCACTACCCAGTTTATTAATGCTAGCGGCCTGTTTAAAAAAGAAACTAATAACAACGTGCTGACTAACGAGCACATTGAGCAGATCATCCAAGCATTTGCCAGCAAAGAGAACGTGGATCATTTTGCCAAATCCGTTGAATTGGACGTAATCGCAGGCAATAGCTACAACCTATCGGTCAGTAGCTATGTGAAAGCCAAAGACACGCGAGAGTTAGTGGATATTACTGTGCTTAATGCTGACCTTAAAACGACTGTTTTCAAAATTGACCAGCTTCGCAGAGATATTGATGCAATTGTGGTAGAGATTGAAGGTGAGGAGCTAGGCGCATGAGCCCTATTGATGACCTAAAAGTTGAATACTGTCCGGACAGGGTTGAATTTAAGCGTCTTGGAGACATTGTGCGAATCAGAAATGGCAAAGATCACAAGTCGCTTGGTGATGGTGAAGTTCCTGTTTATGGGTCAGGTGGAATCATGCGATATGCAGACACTTATGCTTACAACAAGCCTTCAGTCTTGATTCCGAGAAAGGGCTCCTTGGGTAATCTATTCTTTGTCGATGTTCCGTTTTGGACCGTTGACACCATCTTTTATACGGAAATTGACAACGCACAAGTTAACCCAAAGTATCTTTACTATTTTTTGACCACGGTTGGTCTTGGTAAGATGAACCAAGCAGGCGGGGTTCCTAGCCAAACGCAATCCGTTTTAAATGAATTGAAAATCCCCATTCCATGCCCAGATAACCCAGAAAAATCGCTGGCAATACAAGCCGAAATTGTGCGCATTCTGGACGCATTTACAGCCTTGACAGCCGAGCTGACAGCCGAGCTTAACATGCGCAAAAAACAATACAACTACTACCGCGACCAGTTGTTGAGTTTCGAAGAAGGTGATGTTGAATGGAAGACGTTGGGTGAGCTTGCACAAAACCTAGACTCAAAGCGTAAGCCTATAACCAGTGGACTGAGAGAGGCTGGTGACATTCCATACTATGGCGCGTCTGGTATTGTCGATTATGTTAAGGATTACATTTTTGACGGTGATTACTTATTAGTCTCTGAGGACGGTGCAAATTTATTGGCTCGTAACACGCCTATCGCGTTCAGTATAAGTGGTAAAACATGGGTAAACAATCATGCTCACGTGCTTAAGTTTGAAACCTACGCAGAGAGAAAGTACGTTGAATATTATCTGAATAGTATCGACTTAACTCCTTATATATCTGGCGCAGCTCAACCGAAGTTGAATAAAAAAAACTTGGAAAGTATCAAAATTCCAAACCCAGTTACAAAGGAAAAAGAACGCATTGTGGCTACATTAGATAAGTTTGATGCATTGACCTGTTCAATTAAAGAAGGTCTTCCACGAGAAATCGAGCTACGCCAGAAGCAATACGAATATTATCGTGACCTGTTGTTGAGCTTCCCTAAACCGAACGCAGAAGTAGCGGTCTGATATGAACAAAACACTAAAGCAGCTCGCGGAGCAACTAAATGCGCCAAGAACGGTGAAAAATAAGAAGACTACCGAAGTCGAAATCGTCACACAGGTTCCTAAAGTACAGTTGATTTATGCCTTCAACGGCACAGGGAAAACCCGCCTGTCTCGTGAGTTCAAACAGTTGGTTGCACCTAAAGGCAATGGCGAAGATGACGAAACCATTTCGCCACGGAAGAAAATCCTCTACTACAACGCCTTCACTGAAGATCTCTTTTATTGGGATAACGATTTAGAAGAGGATGTTGCCCCCAAACTGAAAATTCAGCCGAATACCTATACAGACTGGCTGCTCACCTTGCTGAAAGACCTTGGGCAAGATACGAATATCGTTAAGTACTTTCAACATTTCGCCAATGACAAGTTAACCCCCCATTTCAGTGAAAATTATGCCGAAGTCACCTTTACCCTGGAGCGAGGCGATGATAAAGGCACTGCGCCCCTGAAAATATCCAAAGGTGAAGAAAGTAACTTTATCTGGAGTGTTTTTTATACGCTGTTGGATCAGGTGATTACCATTCTCAATGTCGCAGAGCCAGAGAATCGTGAGACCAGGCAGTTTGATCAGCTGGAATATGTGTTTATTGATGACCCAGTGAGTTCGTTGGATGAAAACCACTTGATCGAATTGGCTGTTAATCTGGCGGGGCTGATCAAGTCCAGCAAGTCTAACTTGAAGTTCATTCTTACTACCCATAGCCCGCTTTTTTATAATGTACTCTTCAATGAGCTAAACAGCAAAGCCTGTTATTTGTTGGAACGGTTTGAAGATGGCACCTTTGCACTGCTGGATAAGCACGGCGATTCCAATAAAAGCTTCTCCTATCACCTGTATTTGAAGCAGACACTGGAAAAAGCCATCTCTGACAACACCGTGCAGAAGTACCATTTTACGCTGTTGCGTAACCTGTACGAAAAGACGGCGAGCTTTTTGGGCTATCCAAAATGGTCGGAACTCTTGCCCGGTGACAAGCAGGCGTATTTAAACCGCATTATTCAATTTACCAGTCATTCAACATTATCGAATGAAGTCGTCGCGGAACCCAGTGGCCCTGAAAAGAAAACAGTAGGTTTTCTACTAAATCACTTGGTCACCAATTACGGCTTTTGGCAGCAGGAAGAACAAAATGGTTGATTACACCAAGCCCATCGTTGAGTCTAAAAATTACATCGTTTTAGATAAATACACAAAAACATGGCAAATAGCAGAAAGCTACCAGAGCGAAGGTGAACTAGAGCGCGAGCTTATTCAAGATTTAAGTCACCAAGGTTATGAGTATGTACCTAGCTTAACGACACCTGATGCCATGCTGGCGAATGTGCGTAAGCAGCTACAAACCCTGAATAAAGTTGAGTTTACCTATGCCGAGTGGGTTCGCTTTTGCGAGCAATATCTAAACACGCCAAGCGACAATATTCTCGATAAAACCCGCAAGGTGCACAGCGACTATATCTTCGATTTTGTCTTTGATGATGGCCATATAGAAAACATCTATCTGTTTGATAAGAAGACCATTGCCCGCAATAAAGTGCAGGTGATTAAACAGTTTGAACAAACAGGTAGTCATGCTAACCGCTATGATGTGACGATTTTGGTTAATGGATTGCCTCTAGTGCAAATCGAACTGAAAAAGCGTGGTGTGGCTATTCGAGAAGCCTTCAACCAAATTCATCGCTATAGCAAAGAGAGCTTTAATGCAGAAAACTCTTTGTACAAGTTCTTGCAGCTTTTTGTGATCACTAATGGCACCGACACGCGCTATTTTGCCAATACCACTAAGCGAGACAAAAACAGCTTCGACTTCACCATGAATTGGGCGAAGTCAGACAATACGCTGATTAAAGATCTAAAAGACTTTACGGCGACTTTTTTCCAAAAAGAAACTTTGCTTGAAGTGATTCTGCGTTACTCGGTATTTGATATCAGCAACACCTTGCTGGTGATGCGTCCGTATCAGATCGCAGCAACGGAGCGTATCTTATGGAAGATTAAGAGTGCCTTTAACAGCAAGAGTTGGAGTAATACAGAGAGTGGCGGCTACATTTGGCACACCACAGGCTCGGGCAAAACGCTTACCAGCTTTAAAGCGGCTCGTTTAGCGACGGACTTAGATTGTATTGATAAGGTCTTCTTTGTGGTAGACCGAAAAGATCTCGACTATCAGACCATGAAAGAATATCAGCGGTTCTCGCCTGATAGTGTGAACGGTTCAGATAGCACCGCAGGGCTTAAGAGTAACCTTGATAAAGATGACAACAAGATCGTGGTTACCACGATCCAGAAGCTTAACAACCTAATGAAGAGCGAAGGTGACTTACCAATATACAATAAACAAGTTGTGTTTATTTTTGACGAGTGTCACCGCAGTCAGTTTGGTGAAGCGCAGAAAAACCTAAAGAAGAAATTTAAAAAGTACTATCAGTTTGGCTTCACCGGCACGCCTATTTTCCCTGAAAACGCACTGGGTGCTGAAACGACTGGCAGCGTGTTTGGTCAGCAGTTGCATACCTATGTGATTACTGATGCTATCCGCGATGAAAAAGTGCTGAAGTTCAAGGTCGATTACAATGATGTCCGCCCCCAATTTAAGAGCATTGAGACTGAGCAAGATGATAAGAAGCTAAGTGCAGCGGAGAATAAGCAAGCATTTTTGCACCCAATACGGATTAGTGAAATCTCGCAGTACATTCTGAGCCATTTTAACCAGAAAACCCATAGAGCTTATTCTGGTGCGAAAGGGTTTAACGCCATGTTTGCAGTAAGTAGTGTTGATGCAGCTAAGGCCTACTATGAAGCGTTTAAGACATTACAAGCACAAGCTGAACCTAGCCCTACAAGCAAGCCGCTTCGGATTGCCACCATATTCTCGTTTGCCGCTAACGAAGATCAAGATGCAATAGGCGACATTGTCGATGAAAGCTTTGAGATGAACGCGATGAACAGCAGTGCTAAGGAGTTCTTAAGTGCTGCGATAGCCGATTACAATGCCATGTTTAAATCCAACTATGGCGTGGACAGTAATGGCTTTCAAAACTATTACCGTGATTTAGCTCAGCGGGTTAAAAATCAGGAGATAGATCTGCTCATTGTCGTCGGTATGTTTTTAACTGGCTTTGATGCTCCCACACTCAATACCTTGTTTGTCGATAAGAACTTGCGTTATCACGGTTTAATGCAGGCCTTTTCTCGCACTAACCGTATTTATGATGCGACGAAGACATTTGGCAATATTGTTACCTTCCGTGATTTAGAGCAGGCAACTATTGATGCCATCACCTTGTTTGGTGACAACAATACCAAAAATGTAGTGCTGGAAAAGAGCTACAAAGAGTACATGGAAGGCTTTACTGATATCGTAACCGGTCAGGCTCGTAGAGGCTTTGTCGATATTGTAACTGAACTACAAACACGCTTTCCAGATCCACAATCAGTTGAGAAGGAAGCGGATAAAAAGGCCTTTGCGAAGCTATTTGGGGAGTATCTGAGGGCTGAAAATATTCTGCAAAATTACGATGAGTTTGCAGCGTTAAAGGCTCTGCAAAGCCTAGATACTGATGATGTTCAGGCTGTTGAGGAGTTTAAGGCAAAATATTATCTGGATGATGATGACATTCAGAATATGCAAGCGATTAATATTCCTAGTGATCGAGAAATTCAAGATTACCGCTCTACCTATAATGACACTCGCGATTGGCTTCGCCGTCAGAAAGCGGGTGAAGAGAAAGATGAATCAAAGTTAGATTGGGATGATGTTGTCTTTGAAATCGATTTGCTTAAATCTCAAGAAATTAACCTTGATTACATTCTAGAGTTGATTTTTGATCACAATAAGAAGAATAAGAGCAAAGAAGGTTTGATCGATGAAGTTCGCCGTTTGATACGTGGCAGTTTAGGTAATAGAGCCAAAGAGAGCTTAGTTGTCGATTTTATTAATCAAACCAACCTTGATGAAATAAATGATAAAGCCAGTATTATTGACGCCTTCTTTAAGTTCGCTCAGGTAGAACAAAAACGCGAGGCTGAAACCATCATTTCATCTGAAAAACTTAATGAAGATGCTGCTAAACGCTATATTTCCTCATCACTAAAGCGGGAGTATGCATCGGAAAATGGCACAGCCCTCAATGAGGCATTGCCTAAGCTAAGTCCTCTTAACCCGCTGTATCGAACACAGAAGCAAACGGTGTTTCAGAAAATAGCCTCTTTTGTTGAAAAGTTTAAAGGTGTGGGTGGCCAATTATAGTAATGTGTAGGGCTCTTTTCACGTAGTTATTTGCTTAATGAAAAGAACTCGATGTTTTCTAAGTTAGTGCTATTTTTTCGAAATAGCAGATATGAATATTCAAATTAGTATAATTGTTATGCATTTTCTGGGTAGGTCATTGGCCCCCAAATGGAGCTAATAAGTAAAGCTACTAAATGATTTCTGTCCACAAATTAGCTAGTGAGCCTAGTGATGACATGCTTTTGGGAGTTTTATGCAAAAGGGTAAATATGAGCATACTTAACGAAATCAAA
>NZ_JAKILT010000093.1 GCF_023283535.1 Shewanella sairae
CGCCGGCCTCAAAGTCAGTGCCATCAATGGTGACTTGTAGCTGCACGCCATCATTGCCTATCTCGGCTTGCGTCAGCAGTTCATCGCCTGGCGTCCCGTCATCAACAATCAATACGGTTGGCGCATTGGGCGCGGTTTCATCGGCAACCGTTGCGGTGTCGCTGCCTTGTGCCGAGGTGTTGTTATCGGCATCGGTTTGGGTGGCGGTGACAGTGATGCTGTCGCCTTCAGCAGGCGCGGTTTCACTCCAGCTGATCACACCGTTGGCATAGGTGAAGTTACCAAAGGTAAGGTTGCCGTTGCCATCATTAGTGAAGTCAGAGAAGCTCAGCTCAATTGCTGCGCCGCCGTTAACGGTAAGGGTCACATGGCCGCCGGCCTCAAAGTCTGTGCCATCAATGGTGACTTGTAGCTGTACGCCATCATTGCCCATCTCAGTTTGCGTTAGTACGCCATCGCCTTGGTTATTAACCCCATTACTGTCATCCACAATCAATATGGTTGGTGTATTTGGCGCGGTTTCATCGGCAACCGTTGCGGTGTCGCTGCCTTGTGCCGAGGTGTTGTTGTCGGCATCGGTTTGGGTGGCGGTGATAGTGATTGACTCGCCTTCAGCAGGCGCGGTTTCAGTCCAGCTGATCACACCGTTGGCATAGGTGTAGTTACCAAAGGTAAGGTTGCCGTTGCCATCATCAGTGAAGTCAGCAAAGCTCAGCTCAATTGCTGCGCCGCCGTTAATGGTCAGTGTCACATGGCCGCCGGCCTCAAAGTCTGTGCTATCAATGGTGACTTGTAGCTGTACGCCATCATTGCCCATCTCAGTTTGCGTTAGCAGTTCATCGCCTTGGTTATTAACCCCATTACTGTCATCCACAATCAATACCGTTGGCGCATTGGGCGCGGTTTCATCGGCAACCGTTGCGGTGTCGCTGCCTTGTGCCGAGGTGTTGTTGTCGGCATCGGTTTGGGTGGCGGTGACAGTGATGCTGTCGCCTTCAGCAGGCGCGGTTTCCGTCCAGCTGATCACGCCGTTGGCATAGGTGTAGTTACCAAAGGTAAGGTTGCCGCTGCCATCATTAGTGAAGTCAGAGAAGCTCAGCTCAATTGCTGCGCCGCCGTTAATGGTCAGTGTCACATGGCCGCCGGTCTCAAAGTCAGTGCCATCAATGGTGACTTGTAGTTGCACGCCATCATTGCCTATCTCGGCTTGCGTCAGCAGTTCATCGCCTGGGGTGCCGTCATCAACAATCAATACGGTTGGCGCATTGGGCGCGGTTTCATCGGCAACCGTTGCGGTGTCGCTGCCTTGTGCCGAGGTGTTGTTGTCGGCATCGGTTTGGGTGGCGGTGACAGTGATGCTGTCGCCTTCAGCAGGCGCGGTTTCCGTCCAGCTGATCACGCCGTTGGCATAGGTGTAGTTACCAAAGGTAAGGTTGCCGCTGCCATCATTAGTGAAGTCAGAGAAGCTCAGCTCAATTGCTGCGCCGCCGTTAATGGTCAGTGTCACATGGCCGCCGGCCTCAAAGTCAGTGCCATCAATGGTGACTTGTAGCTGCACGCCATCATTGCCTATCTCTGTTTGCGTCAGCAGTTCATCGCCTGGCGTCCCGTCATCAACAATCAATACGGTTGGCGCATTGGGCGCGGTATCGTCAATCGGATTTACATCAAAGCTAACGGTACCTGTATCGCTATCAGTGCCATCGCTTAAGGTGTATTTGAAGCTTGGGTTGGTTTGTGTCGGGTCGCTGCCGTCGTGGGTAAACTCAAAGCTGCCGTCAGCTTTAACACGTAAAGTGCCGTTGCTGACAGCAATTGGATTGCTCCAACCATCAAGGTTGAAGCTTAGTAGCTCATCATTGATGTGGGTGATACTCAAGGCCGCGCCATCGCCACCGTCGGTATCAACAACACCATCGCCATCATCATGGGTGATCATATTGCCTGTGACAGTCTCGCCTTCATCGACATTGAAGTTATCGTTGGCGGCTACAGGGGCATCGTTGACTGCGCCGACATCAAAGCTAACAGTCCCAGTATCGCTATCGGTGCCATCGCTTAAGGTGTAATTGAAGCTTGGATTGGTTTGCGTCGGGTCACTGCCATCGTGGGTAAACTCAAAGCTGCCGTCAGCTTTAACACGTAAAGTGCCGTTGCTGACAGTAATCGGATTGCTCCAACCATCAGCATTAAAGCTCAGTGCTTCACCATTGATATGCGTGATACTCAAGGCGGCACCATCGCCACCGTCGGTATCAACAACACCATCGCCATCATCATGGGTGATCATATTGCCACTGACACTATCGCCTTCATCGACATTGAAGTTATCGTTGGCGGCTACGGGGGCATCGTTGACAGGTATGACTTTCAGCGTAAGTGTTGCGCTTGAACCTGTATTTGTAGTGTATGTGATGACAGGAACACTACCGTTCCAATTATTATCTGGAGTGAAGGCATACGAGCCGTCACTATTAATGACTACTGAGCCGCCTACAAGCGCAATACTGGTACCAGCTGTATAGGTGTTACCGTTAACCTGAAAACTGACGACAGATAGGTCATTATCGATATCAGTGTCATTGTCTAATACATTACCGGTAGCAGTAGAGTCTTCGGCAACGGTGTTACTGTCATTCTCTAAGATACTGGCATCATCAACTGGAGTAACTTCTAACGTTAATGTGGCAGTAGAGCCTGTATTGGTAGTGTAGGTAATGACTGGTATTTGACCATTCCAGTTATCATTTGGCGTGAAGGTATAAGAGCCGTCGCTATTGATGACCAATGATCCACCTTCGAGTACGACCACTGTGCCAGTAGTATAAGGGTTACCGTTAATCTCAAAACTGACAACAGATAGATCATTATCGATATCGGAGTCGTTATCTAACACATTACCAGTTGCAGTCGTGTCCTCGGCTACAGTGTTGCTGTCATTCTCTAAGGCGCTGGCGTCATCAACCGGAGTCACTTCTAGCGTTAATGTGGCGCTAGAACCTGTATTGGTGGTATAAGTAACACTAGGAACACTGCCGTTCCAGTTATCATTTGGAGTGAAGGTATATGAGCCGTCAGTATTGATGACTAATGAGCCACCTTCGAGTAAGACCGTTGTGCCTGCGGCATAAGTGTTGCCGTTAACCTCAAAGCTGATGACAGACAGGTCATTATCGATATCAGAGTCATTGTCTAACACGTTACCCGTAGCGATTGAGTCTTCGGCTACAGTGTTGCTGTCATTCTCTAAGGTGCTGGTATCATCAACTGGAGTCACTTCTAGCGTTAATGTGGCGCTAGAACCTGTATTGGTGGTGTAAGTAACACTAGGAACACTGCCGTTCCAGTTATCATTTGGCGTGAAGGTGTATGAGCCGTCAGCATTGATGACTAATGAGCCACCTTCGAGTAAGACCGCTGTGCCTGCGGCATAAGTGTTACCGTTAACCTCAAAACTGACAACAGACAGGTCATTATCGATATCAGTGTCATTGTCTAATACATTACCGGTTGCTGTGGTGTCTTCAGCAAAGGTGTTGCTGTCATTGGCTAAGATACTGGCATCATCAACTGGAGTGACTTCTAGTGTTAATGTGGCACTAGAGCCTGTATTAGTAGTGTAAGTAATGACAGGAACACTGCCGTTCCAATTTTCATTTGGCGTGAAGGTGTATGAGCCATCTTGATTGATGACTAATAAGCCACCTTCTAGTCCTACCGTTGTGCCTACGGCATAAGTGTTGCCGTTAACCTCAAAACTGACAACAGACAGGTCATTATCGATATCAGTGTCATTGTCTAATACATTACCGGTTGCTGTGGTGTCTTCTGCAAAGGTGTTGCTGTCATTGGCTAAGATACTGGCATCATCAACTGGAGTGACTTCTAGCGTTAATGTGGCAGTAGATAAGGTGTTAGTAGTATAGGTAATTATAGGGACACTACCGTTCCAGTTCTCATTGGGTATGAAGACATAAGAGCCATCTTCATTAATGCTTAATGAACCGCTTTCAAGATTTACTATAGTGCCTGGAGTATAGAGTGCGCCATCGACAGAAAAACTCTTGATAGTAAGTTCATTATCGGCATCAGAATCATTAGTTAATACATTGCCTGAAGCGGTGCTATCTTCATTAATTGTATTAACATCATTTGTTGTAATGGTGGGGCTATCCAATAAGTTGAGATCTTCAATATTCACACTATCAGTCTGCGTACTATTCTGTGAGGAGGTACTAAACCCGCTACTAGCAATAGTTTCATCAGCACTACGAGAAATTGACGTCTGCCCAGAACTTCCTTGGTTACTCGGTTGTCCACCTGCAGCGGTATCTGGACCGTCAGTAGGATCTTCTCCTGCAGCGATTAGCGCTTGAATTTCTTCGATTTCACTTAGGGCGTCAATTAAGTCTGCATCTACAACTTCTTCAGAGGGAGAGTTAGTTGAAAGAGGTTCATTATTTCGGGAGTCAGATGTAAATATGCTGCCATCATCAAATAAAATATCTACAGAGCTATTTTGAGATATCGATATATTCGTACCAGCAGGAATGAACTCCCCTACGTGAAGTTGCTTAATGTCTCCATTGATATTAGCTGTCACTTCCCCGTTAAGGTTTCGTAGGTGGCCATCCTGTGCTGTCATTATCGATTTCATCGTTTCGATCCCTGCAAAAGTAAGGTTGTTGCAATATCGTGCTTTTGGTAGCGCGCAATGGTGGGATGTTATACGGCGTATTGGTGTGTAGTCAAATTTTTGACATTTAGTTTGTGTTTGCGAAATAAAATGTTGCCGGGCGTCTATTCGTAAATTTGAGTCGTAAAAAAAGCCACTATATAGTTATAGTGGCCTTATAAGGTATTGAACCTATTTTTTCGTTGCTTGAAACTTTTGGCTGATTTTAAGGTGGGTTTAATCCATCATCGATTTGTGTATATAGGGGGATGAAAGGGGATGTATTTGGATCAACGATAAGTGCATCATCATTTATAAGTTGATTAATTATAGTGCTGGCATCTGACGAGCCATAGATACTTGAAAGGTCTACACCATCTAGAATGATTGTTACACCATCTGTACCACTACCTAGCCCATCAGCATCAATAGTGATGGTAGTATCACCACCACTGAAGCTAAATGATAAAAAGTCCTCTAGATTGCCATTTTCCTCATCAATTAAGATGTCTGAAAGGTTTAGTGTGTCAATTTGATGATTAAAGCCAAATACTGTATCGGTACTACCGTCAGCAGATGCCATACTCCATTCGAAAAAGTCTCTTTCATTATCTTCTGGGGTCAATAACTCACCGCCATAAAGTTCATCGTTGCCAGCACCGCCAGTTAACAGGTCTCGCCCTATACCACCAACGATAATGTCATTGCCGTCTCCACCTAGAAGGATGTCATTACCGCTGCCACCATTTAGCGTGTCATCGCCACCTTGACCAAAAATAATATCATTCCCTACATCACCGCTTAACGTATCGTTACCATCATTGGCACTTGTCAAATCAAACATCGCAGTGTTTGAGGCAATAAAAGAGTGGACATCTTCAGTGGTTACATTGTTCGCTACTGCTCCGGTTTCTCTTGCAACTAGAGATTGAAGGGCGCTGAAACCTTGCCCATCAATACCATTGAACTGAGCTAAATCACCGAATAAAATATCGTTACCTTCACCGCCTGTTACCTGATCATTTCCTGGATTCAATATGGTTTCAGAGCCTAGAATAACGCTTGCTAAATTATCAACACTAATTTTGGCTTGTACATTACCATCGCTATCGTATGGCTCTATATCAGAAGCATTAATTGTCTGTTTAATACCTACAGCTTCTACGTTGGAAATGGTATTTAGCTGATTAAAAGAATTAGCAGGGTCGCCACCGGTATTATGTTGCCCGTCAGTGACGAAATAGGTGATGTTATTCCCTGGATTATTGGTAACTAAACTACTGTTGAACCAGCTTGTTGCGGTTGTAAATGCGCTAACATAATTTGTAGAACCGCCATTGGTAATATTATTCCATGCACTATTACTGCCATTAGCTAAAGCATCAATATCTAAGTTTGTAATGTCTATCGATAAGCTAGTTGTAGATGTTCCATCAAAATCAATAACAGCAACATTTACAGTTCCTGAGTGTTGTCCAGAGCTTGATGTTTGCAAAGTTCTGAAAACTTCAATTAATTGAGATTTAGCCGTATCTACCGCGGATACTCCCATACTGCCTGACGTATCAATAATAAAGGCGATATTATAATCTTCACCAGGAACAATTTGTAGGCCAGAAGTATCGCTGACAATAACGTCATTATCTGCAGTTCCTTGAATAACGTTATCACCGTCAGTACCACTGATAAAGTTGTAATCTCTAGATGGAGACACGTCAAAATGGACAATTGCGGTATCAGTCAGTCCATCAGCATCCTGGATTGTATATTCGAAGCTCGCAGGCCCAACATAGTCTTGAGAAGGTGTAAAAACAACATAACCATTAGTATCAAATGCAATAGTTCCGTTTTGTGGGTTACTAATATTTGAAATTGACAGTACATCACCATCAGGATCAGTGTCATTAGCTAGTATGGAGTTGGATGAAAAAGTGTATGGTGTATTTTCTAGAATTACATCGCTAATATAATCATCATTAGCAACTGGAGGCTCATTGATGTTAGCGAGTTCAATAATGACTGTAGCCGTATCTGTTAGGTTTGTTGAGTCAGTTACTAGGACATCTAGAGAGAATGAACCTAAATCAGCATCGTCGATCGTTTGATTAAGTGTTATTTCTCCAGAGTTAGCATCAATAGTGAATACACCATTGGTTAGTAATCCATTTGCGAAAGTAAAAGTTAATATATCACCTGTATCAGGGTCATCTGCTATAACCGTTCCAACAACGGTGCCAGCAACAGCTCCCTCATTAATACTACCAAAGTCATAATTGTCTATATTAGCAGCATCGCCGGCAACATCTGTACCAGAGCGAAACTCTGGAGCATCATTCACTTCACTGACATTGACATTGACGGTAATGGTTTCGGTCACGCCGCCAGCGGTGACGGTATAGGTAAAGCTGTCTGCACCATGATAGTCAGGCGCTGGGGTGTAAGTGATTAAACCATTGAGGCCAATTGAAACGGTACCGTGCGCGCCATTAGTGACCGCGGTGATCGTCGCATCTGAATTCTCAAAGGTATCATTATCGAGCACGTTATATTCAAGCGGGGTGTCCTCGGTAACGTTGAGGGTGTCGGTGACAATATCAACAACAGGTGAAACCGTTACATCAATCACTTGCGTGACCGTGTTTCCATCATCATCAGTAATGGTGACGGTAAAGCTGTCACTGCCATTGTAATCAGCAACAGGCACATAATTCCAAAGCCCTGTCACAGGGTCAATGGTGGCACTGCCGTGCGCCGGGTTACCGGTGACGGTAAAGACGCTGGCATTAGTCAGGCCATCATTATCGGTAGCGGTTAATGTACCGGAAATAGAGGCTGCATCCTCAATGCCAGTACCTGAAGTGTCGCCAGTGACAGTGGTTGGGTCATTCACTTCACTGACATTGACGGTAATGGTTTCGGTCACGCCGCCAGCGGTGACGGTATAGGTAAAGCTGTCTGCACCATGATAGTCAGGCGCTGGGGTGTAAGTGATTAAACCATTGAGGCCAATTGAAACGGTACCGTGCGCGCCATTAGTGACCGCGGTGATCGTCGCATCTGAATTCTCAAAGGTATCATTATCGAGCACGTTATATTCAAGCGGGGTGTCCTCGGTAACGTTGAGGGTGTCGGTGACAATATCAACAACAGGTGAAACTACGAATACAACCTCTTGACTAATGCTCTCATTATTAGTGTCAGTAGCTGTAAAAATGAGTGTTTCAGTTCCATTCCAATCGGCTGTATTGGAAATTGTTGCAATACCATTATTGATAGTGACAATAATATTTGAGTTGCCGCTAACACTATACGTTAAGCTTTGATCACTATTATCTACATCGCTAAATGCTGCATTTAGATCGATTGTGTATGAGTTGAAGTCTTCATTTAAGACTTGGTCATTAATGATAGTTTCAATAATAGGTGCATCATTAGCAGGCGTTACTTCAATTGTGAGTGTGGCTGTTGAATCAGTATTGGTGGTATAGGTGATAACTGGAACGGTGCCGTTCCAGTTATCATTGGGCGTGAAGGTGTACGATCCATCTTCATTGATGAGCAGTTCGCCCCCCTCAAGATCAATAGTCGTACCAGCGGCATGGGTTTCACCGTTTACCTCAAAACTCACAACTGTAAGTGTATTATCTACATCCGAGTCGT
>NZ_JAKILT010000094.1 GCF_023283535.1 Shewanella sairae
TATAATGGCGGCTTGACCCCAAATGAATCTGAACGAAGATTTTGGAATACGTACAAGTCCGTGTCCAGTTTTACTTGACCACTACAGTTTCGTCATGATTGGTGATAATAGTGGTGGTATCGCAGTTTTGATGAATGAAAATGATATCAGTGTCTATGAAGTAGATATGGGAGCTATGGATAAAGAATCCATGGAGAAGTCAGCTGATAGCTTATCTCAATTATTAATCGAGTATAAAGGGAAAACTCTTGATTATAGAGATTAGTAAAAGTATGTTAGAAGAATGGGGTCGTGTCTTGATAGTTAGGAATTTCAATCCTTATCATCAAGTGGAATTTCGATGTTTAATGGCTATTTGAGGCGTAGTTGATTTGAAATAGGGTGGATAAAATCCTTAGCGATTGGTTTGTTGATGTTTTTTTTCAGCTAATTGCCGGTTTTTAGATGCGAGACTGTAACTAATTCTAGGCGGCTACTCCAAGGCGCCGTGATTCACGCATGCTCATTCGGCGCCCGTCCAACAATTTGTTATGAGCCGCACCTTTTGTAAACCCCCTAAAAACCATCCTATTACTGCATAATATGCATTGGTACGGTTCGTTTCTTGTGAGTCCTTTATATAGCTTCGCATAAGAGGGTTCTGTCGCAAAGTTTGCACACATAATTTGAGGGCAGGTGGTAAGCTACTGTTTTTTGCGATCGCATCTATGTCTCTTTGCTTTAAAGGCAAGCAATACCCAGCCGAGCTCACCCCAAGCTGTCCGTTATTACGTCGCTTATGCATTGAGCTTCCGTAATATTGAGGAGATATTTAAAGAGCGCGGTTTAGGGATGGATCATGCTACCTTGCAACGCTGGGTCCAGGAGTATGCGCCTAAGCTGGAAAAGGCGTTCAGAAAACGAAAAAGTAAGGTGTCTTCATCCTGGCGAATGGATGAAACCTACGTCAAAATCAAAGGCGTTTGGTATTAAGGGTTCTCTGACTAAAAGAACGGTTTGTCACCACGCTCCTCTGTAACCCTTGCTATCACAAGGCTGTAGCCAAAAAATCGATTTAAAAAACTCCTACATTAAAATATCTAACCAACTGAATTAACAGTAAATATTCAGTACCTGTAAATTCATATTTTTTATTCCTCTACAAATCTCACAAACGTTCGTTTGTGAGAATTGATTAATAGATAATTTGAGCGTTTCACAAAAAACGATACTTTTGTCTCATAAAACCGATCAAATTACATACTCAATAAAGGAATCACTCATTATTAATGATTCTAGAGAAAAAAAGCTGACCTTTCGGTCAGCTTTTAGTGTTAAAAATGGTAACTGGTCGCCAATGCTAACTGTGTCACTGAAGCGATATTGTCGGCTTGATAATGAGCGGACAAACCAACTTGCCATTGAGGTACAATAAAGTAGTTTACCCCTAACTTTGCTATACCACCTAACGCATCCGCTTTGCTCTCACCCAGTGTCGAGCGTAATACTGACTGCTCGATATCATCGTTAATGATAGCTTCAAATTCATTCGTTGAATGACCATCAAAACGATACTGCGAATAGGTCAGGCCTAATCCAAGAGTTAGTTGCCATTTATCGTTCATTGTATGAGACCATGTAGGCATAATGTAAAGCTGATCAGATACCATATCTGCATCCCACTCAGTCTCATGGAGTGCATCTAAGGTTTGACCGCCGAAGTTATGAGACACGATACCATTGAAGTTCTCTTTGGATTGATCGACTTGATAATGGTTGTAACCGAACTCCAGTGCAAAAGTGTCGCTAATATGATAACCAACAAAAGCACCGAAGGTCTCAGAACTACCATCTGGCGTCAGAGAAACTTGATCATCAACAAAAACCATTGTCTCATCAGTACTTACATTGGCAATGCCATATTGAACACCAATATAAGGTGCTGCTAGTGCGCTGCTGGAACACAAAAATAAAAAAATTAAGGCTGCTTTTTTCATAAAATTTACTCTTGATACTTAGTCATCAAATTGACAAAAACTAATAGTGTTATTGGTTTGATTGAATCGACACTCTACTTCAACCCTTAATCCCCAACGTGCAGTTATGTCTTTGAGACTGTTATCTACTGAGTGATACCCCCACAACGAATAACTTCCATCTACAATCGTTACGACTCCTTCAAGGTCAATCTCTGGCTCAGAATTAAATTCATTTTCGACTTCCCAAACTAAATTGGATTGACTGTCCATCATGCCTGACAAGGATACCCAAGTTGGAGTATTCCAGTTTGCAGGATGAATATCTTCCCACTCTGCAAATTGGCTCACAATAAATGTGAAACCGTTTAAGGTAATAGTATTCGTCGCTTGGTTATAGCTTGCTAAGCCTTCTACACTAAACTCGCCAGTAGTGCTTGGAGGCGTAGTTGGTGGTGTCGTTGGTGGGATAACGGGTGGATTTTCGCATCCATAGTCACACTCAACTTCAAGGGCTTGAATGGTGTTGTTTATCCAGCGTCCTTCTACTTCAATAAACATATCGGGCTTAATGACGGGATGAGCGCCATTGTATGGGAAGTCTTCATATTTAACTGCATTAGCTGGCAATTCAATTGTACGCGAACCATTAAGCAACAACTTAGTCACACGCCCCGTTGTTTTATCAGTACTGACCTGAGTCACGCGCCCCTCAACCTCAATGCTGGTATTATCACCATAATCGTAATCTTCTAGCTCTACCTCTATAGCGACGATTGTGGAGTCTTTGAAGCTACCGGATACTTCAACCCATTGACCGTTTTGTAAAATAAACGGCACATTAATATTACTATAGTTGACAATCATGGTTCCTAGGTTGAAGGTTTTTGCTGTCGCGTTAAGGTTAGTAATCACGCCTTCTATTTCACCAACAACATCACCTCCGGGCTGTACGTTATGCTCTTCTAATTCGATATAGCTCGCCTGAATAGTGTTTTGGTCAACAGTAAACCCACTGATTTCCAGTACCTTTCCAACCACACTGGCATCCAATACCAATCCCGTTTCCAGCTTGGCGCCTTGAGCTATTACTGATTTCCCTGCCATTATCAGTATTTTGGTTTCAGTATCAATCGCAGTGACAGGGGCAACAAGTAGGTCATCGTATATGACCGATTGAACAGTCTGATTGCCATCTGTGTGTAACGTCAGCACCATACCGAGTGCTAAATTATCAATGGTTTCAATTGTTGAGCGGGTTTGTTTTAGATGCCCAAAGTCAACGTTGTAGCGCCCAACAGTGGCGGCACCTGTTGCCTTATTTAGTGCCGTCAACTCCCCTTCGATGATTTCGGGTAATTGAGTTACCGGTGGAGTTACCGGTGGAGTTACCGGTGGAGTTACTCCACCTTCGTTAGAATCAGAGCCTCCACAAGCAGCGAGTAATATAATTGTTGGTAAAATCAGTGCAAATTTTTTCATTATTCCCCCATGAAACATATTGTTTTAACGTTGTTCTTAGGAGGATTATAACTTCGAAAGTGTACACTAACTTTGCGTAAACCTTACATTTTTGTAAGGTTTACGAATATTTACAGCTGACAAATGATAAAAAAAAGTTAATCACCCCCGTAAAGGAAGAGTAATTTTTATACCTAAACCAGGATGACAATCAAAAAGGCTAATATGACCATGATGAAGCTCAGTGACCGCTTTGACTAATGATAGTCCCAGTCCAAGACCTTCATCATTTCGAGCCTTATTTCCTCTGTAAAGTCGTTCAAACACTCGTGTTTTCTCACTGTCGCTTATACCTTGGCCATTATCTTCAACAGTTATAATGAGTTCTGACTCAAAGGCTTGACATGATAAGTTAATTTGACTTCCTTCAGGACAATACCTCAGCGCATTCTCTATCAAGTTTGCTAACGCTTGTATCAATAACTCTTGGTCCCCTAATAGGTATATTGGAACGTTCGAATTATGCACTTGTAAGCTCAATCCTGCATCTTCTGCAACATCAGTATAAATATCTGCGATGGTAGCTAAAACACTGGTTATATTTAGAGAGGCAAAACGCTGACGCCTATGGCCTGATTCAATTTGAGAAATGCGTAACAAAGCATCAAAAATTGTTGCTAATCGCGCTGACTCGTTAATTGCCTGAGAGAGGCGTATATTCAATTCATCCTTTTGTAACTCTTGATAATTACCAGTTTCTTTTAGTGATTGCAGATTGTGCTGTAATCGAGTGATAGGTGTTTTTAATTCGTGAGCGATATTCGCTGAAATATCATTCATGCTGGCAACAGCTCCTTGTAACTGAGATAGCATTTCATCGATAGCATAACCAATTCTGCTAAGATCATTTTCCATTATAGATTCATTGGTCCTAGCAGAAAGATTGCCTGCAGCAGCATCATGCAGTACTTTTTCAATCCCTTCTATTTGGGATTGATTCATTCTTGTCGTATAAATAATTACCGCAGTGGACAAGATAAGAACGAGGAGCCCCGACAAGGTAAAGCCTGCTTCCAGAATCGTGATGACATCATCTTCATCAATAGGGTCGTCGTCAATTTCGCTTGCCTCCCCCTTCATGAATGCTTCAATCTTTTGCTCTATCTCATCATTGAGCTCATCAAGGTGATAATCCACATAAGATATCGTTATTGAAGACATTAGAATGATACTGACGCAAGACGTGATGATAAGCATCCCTCCTTGCTGTATTGCAGAAGTTTTAAGCCAATTAGGAAAGTAATGAGATTTTGAGAGTCTTGCAAAGATCGAGCGCATCATTTTTGCCCTTCCGTTCTATACTCAAGCTTATAACCCGCCCCACGAACAGTATGAATTAATTGATCACCAAAAGGTTTTTCAAGTTTTTGCCTAAGTCGACTGATATGTGTTTCTACCACACTAGTTTGTGGCTCAAAATGAATATCCCACACATGTTCTAGCAACATTGTGCGGGTGATAACTTTACCTGGGTGCCTTAGAAATAACTCTAAAATGCGAAATTCTTTGTGCTGTAACCTAAGTGGCAGCCCTTGCCGCGTAACAGTATGCTCAGATAGATTGAGTTTAAGATCCCCATAAGATAGTTCATAAATATTGGGTGTTGAAATTGCACTGGCTCGACGCGATAGTGCTGATAACCGGGCTAATAACTCTGTAAATGCAAAAGGCTTTGTTAGATAATCGTCGGCTCCCGCGTTAAGACCGTCGACTCGATCATCAATTCCGCCGAGGGATGTAAGAAAAAGGATCGGAATTGATATTTGGGATGCTCGCATGGCCTTTACGAGTGATAGACCATCTAAACCAGGGAGCATCCGATCAATGATGGCGAGATCAAACTGTTCCATCAAACAGATTGATAATGCATGTCTGCCATTATCGACAGATTGAACGGAGTTCCCCGCCTCTGTTAGACCTTTTTCAATATAACGACTTAAGTTTATATCGTCTTCAACAAGCAGGATCTTCATGTTTACAGTTCTTGTATAGTTGTGAGGGGATAGGAATATAGGCCGTTCTTTAGATAGAACAGCCTTAACCATAAATGCAGGGCAATGCATTGATTAATTTGCTAGTTGTACTCTTTTTACATCAATAGTTGCGGTCTGAGCAAAATCTTTATCCACTTCGCCGTAAATAGTAATTCGAGTATCAGGATTAATAGATAGACCGAACCATTTATCATTATCAATTTCAACAGTAATCGATCCTGTTTGATCAACAAATTGATACATTTCCCCGCCGATAGTGGCTGATATATTTCCAGTTAATACAACCGGAGTGTCATCGTTTGCATTTAATGCCGTGGCCACAGAATGGATCCCTTGAAATGGCCCGTTGAAACCTTGTTGAACGGCAGGTCCATTGAATCCTTGCGGCGTAGATGCAAGCACGCTTGCAGACAATAACATAACAGGAAGTGCAGATAGTGCAGATTTGATAATAGTCATTTTAAGAATCCTAGAGTGTTCGTGAATGTACGCAAGGATAATATCAGTGCAATTATACAGGGACCTTTCTGCTACTTTACATTTGTGTAAGACTTTAAAGTTTAATACCCCACCATTAATCAAAATGTACTGCTACAGCAAGCGACCCGAGCCAGCGCTCTGTAATAATGATTTGCATAATTTTTAAAATATGAATTTGCAAACACTTGATATTTTCTGTCAATTCAATTGGTTAATGATTATATAGATAAAGTTTTAAAATCGATTTTATGGCTACAGCCTAGTGGTGGCAAGGGTTACAGAGAGCGTGGTGACAAACCGTTCTTTTAGTCAAAGAACCCCTAGAAGATCGCCATTGACTGCATAATAACTTATTAACTTATTAACCGATTCAAAGAAATCATCATCATTCAATTGATCAAAATATGTTGTCATCGCAATAACTAGCTCTGAACGATTTATTTCCTTCTCTCCATCTTCTCTGTTGTATGCGATAGAGTTATATTTTTTAACTAAATCTTGTAGCATTTTACCTTCACTGACCGTGGCTGAAATGGTAAAAGGTTTTTTCTTATCTAACTTATTTGGAATTATTATTTGTGGTGCGCCTTGCTCAGCACCTTCTACAAAAGCTGTTGAGTCTTTAAGTAACGAATTACTTTTCTTTAGGCTATCTCTAGACATTTTCAAAATTCATTACCTCTTTTAGTAAGCAGCTAAACTCAGCTTTTGCTTTTGAGTTGTTCCATTCATGTACTCCTACGGCGTCTGCAAATGAATCTCTATATGCTTTTCTTTCATGGATCACCGAGTTCATCAGTGAAAACTCTGGGTATTCTTGTAGTAATTGACGAGCTTCAAGTTTTTCTTTCTGAGAGTTTGTTGGCGACATGTTGATAAAAACATTTACATTAAGATTTTCATTGTAATCTCTCGCGTGATTAACTGTTTCTGACATGTGTTCCATCAATTCTAAATCAGCCTGACTTGCTTTTGTAGGCATTAGCATTAAATCACAAGAAAGCATCGCGCTTCTCATTTCTCTGCTATCTCTACCTGCAGCATCAACAATTACCCATTTATAATTTTCAGACTCTCTCTTGATTTGTTTGCTTATGTTCCCTTCTAAACGAATACAAGGAAATGAGGGAGAACCATTTTCTTCTCTACGTTGGTTCCATCTGTAAGTTGTTGCTTGAGGATCTGCATCTATAAGAAGGATCTCATTGAAATCACCATTAAATTTTTCTGTAGCCAAAGCTACAGCAAGATTAACTACTGTGTTCGATTTACCTACACCACCTTTTTGGTGTGCAATAAGTATGACCTTTCCCATATATGCCTCCATTTATTGAATAAATGGTAGAGTAAATTATTTTAAAAATAATGCAATAATTTATTTAGTTATTTTCAAAATAAATTATCACCATAATAAGTTATTTTCAAAATAACTTATTATAAAGTGTTAAAAAGGGTGTGCAATTCCGTTAATCTTGATTTTGTAACTAAGTCAAGAGGGATGAGTATGTCAGAAGTTAAGAAGCAACATGGTGGCGCTCGACCAGGTGCAGGACGTAAGACTAAGTACGCATCAACAGTGGTGACGCGAGTACCTGAAAAGTATCTTGATGTGATCAAGGCGCTTATTCATCATTTGGACGAATGCGAAATGGTGGATAGAAATTATAATGACATGGTATCGGAACCAATATTTTTACGTTCTTTAAAAGACAAACCACAAGCGGTGATATTTAAAGTTTCTGCCATTAAGAAAACATGATTAAGTTACATAATCATGTTCCGTATTATGATTTTTAAAATGTCGCATAGTTCACCAAAGTTGGTATCGAAAAACACTCGTATATTGATACCTGCTATCTTAACTTAATATCGGCATCATAAAATTAGGGTGTAGCTTTAATGGTACCTCGATC
>NZ_JAKILT010000095.1 GCF_023283535.1 Shewanella sairae
ATGAAAGAGCTTAGTATAGTCAGCTGTCAGGTACCTAAGCACAAATACCTAAAAGGGTCACGCGAACATATTGAAATCCCTAATCACCTAGGTCGACAATTCGCTGTTACAGCTCCGAATGAAGTTTGGGTTGGTGATGTCACCTATGTGTGGGCTGGTAACCGCTGGATGTACTTAGCTGTGGTGATGGATTTATTTTCTCGTAAAGTGATTGGTTGGGCAATGTCGTTATCGCCTGATAGCCGTTTAACAGGAAAAGCTCTTTCAATGGCTTATGAAGCTCGTGGTAAATCTAAAGATGTCATGTTCCACAGTGATCAAGGAAGCCACTATACAAGTCGGAAGTACCGTCAATTACAGTGGCGTTTTCAAATTAAGCAAAGCTTATCTCGACGGGGAAACTGTTGGGATAATAGCCCTATGGAGCGCTTCTTTAGAAGTTTGAAAACTGAATGGATAGCGACAACTGGGTATCGTAATTTAACTGAAGCTCAACACGAAATTACACGATACATAATTGGATATTACTGTCAGCTTCGCCCACATCAATATAACGGCGGGCTGACGCCCAATGAATCAGAACGAAGGTTCTGGTTAAACTCTAAGATCGTGGCCAATTTTAGTTGACCACTACAGATCTATCCCGAACAAGGGTTTTACGTTCATCATGACGTAACCAGAAATCAAACTGACCTTTGTTCAACATCCGTAATGATTCGAATCCCTGGATGCTTGACCAGGCTCGCTTTCGTATTTTGAAACCGCCGGTGGCAACAACAAGCTTCTTGATGGGGGCGTGATCGGACTCGATACCATTATTGAGATACTTCACTTGCCGCTACTCAATATCCTCCCGCAGTCGCCCCTCCTTCTTCAAGCGGGCAATCACATTGGCGTATGAGGAATGCTTGTCAGTGTTTAAAGTTTTAGGTTGCTTATCTATGTCGTAGTATCTCAGGCAGCGCCTAAGAAACTGATACGCAGCTTCTGTATCACGTTGGTGGGAAAAATAGAAATCCAGCGTCTCACCTTGTTTATTGATGGCTCGGTAAAGGTAATGCCATTTCCCCTTCACTTTAACGTAGGTCTCATCGAGCTGCCACGAAGGATCTATCCGGATGAATTGATGGCGACGTAACTTCTTGCGTAATGCCGGAGCATACTCAATGAACCAACGATAAATGGTCGAGCGATTAACCGAAATTCCCCGCTCTGCCAACATGTCGCTAAGGTTGGCGTAGCTCATCGGTGTCGAACCATACCACCGAAGGCACCAAAGGATGATTTCAGGGGCAAAGTGTTTCCATTTAAATTCGGGGTTGGTCATTGTGTCGCTAGATTAGGTGGGAAAGAAAAGGGATTCTGAGTTGAGACTGAATTTTTTGCAACAGAGCCCTCACAGATAGGCAGCATTATGTATCCTTGATTGATGAAGCCGTTACCTCTGGCGCAAGAAAAGAGAAAGCTTGTGAAGAAATTGGTTTATCCATACGAACGTTACAGCGGTGGCAGGAACATGGCAAAATCATAGGTGATAAAAGGTCTGCTGCGGATAGACCTGAGCCGAAAAATAAGCTCACAGAGGAAGATCAGCAAGCAATATTAGATACCTGTAACCAAGAAGAATACGCCAATTTAGGGCCTAGCCAGATAGTGCCAATGTTGGCAGATAAAGGGCGATATTTCGCATCTGAGTCAAGCTTTTATCGTGTGTTGAAAGCCCATGACCAGTTAATCCATCGAGGCAAAGCAAAACCTAAAGGTAGCCGAGCTAAGCCTAAGGGCTACACAGCGACAGCAGCAAACCAAGTGTGGACTTGGGATATCAGCTACTGTCCTTCAAGCGTCATTGGTCGATTCTTCTATCTGTACATGATAGTAGACATTTTCAGTCGTAAAATTGTGGGTTGGGAAGTTCATGAGAGCGAGTCTGGTGAATATGGCGCTGAGTTGCTTGAGCGCACTCTTTGGGCTGAAAAATGCGTAAAACAAAATGTCATTTTGCACTCAGATAACGGCAGTCCGATGAAGTGTCTGACGATGCAAGCCAAAATGTTTAAAATGAGTGTAATAGGCTCTCGAAGCCGTCCTGGTGTCAGCAATGACAATCCGTATTCTGAATCACTGTTCCGCACGGTCAAGTACTGTCATCGTTGGCCAAGTGAAGGCTTTAAGAGTCTTGAAGATGCAAGAGTTTGGGTAAAAGATTTCGCTAATTGGTACAACAACAAGCATAGGCATAGTCGTATCAAGTTCGTGACTCCTGCGCAACGCCATAATGGTGAAGATAAAACGATACTGGAAAAACGCCGAGAGTTGTACAAAGAAGCACAAGAAAATAACCCTAACCGCTGGTCAAAGGGCATCAGAAACTGGGATGAAATCGGTGATGTGGAGTTAAACCCAGAGAACAAAAAAGAAGCAGCTTAACAGCTTAGACGACAACTACCTTGAAAAACGCCGATATCGCCCTCGTTCAATTATGCGAAAGTTAGGCTTAGTGGTTATTCAACGTCAAGCTTATAAAGTTACGACGAAGCGAAAACACAGCGACAGTGTTGCTGATAACGTCCTGAACCAGAACTTTAATCCACCCCAACCTAATCAAGCTTGGGCTGGTGATGTGACGTATCTGAGAACTAACCAAGGCTGGCTCTACCTAGCAATAGTAATGGATTTGAACTCCAGGCGTATCATTGGCTGGAGCTTATCCGCGCGGATGACGGTTAACTTAGTGGAGCGTGCATTGCAGATGGCCATAACACTGAGGCAGCCAGATAAAGGCGTAATATTTCATAGCGATAGAGGTTCGCAATATACGAGTAAGCAGTACCAAAGCTTACTTACGGAAAATGGAATGATAGCCTCTATGAGCAGTGTTGGAGCCTTGATAACGCTGTAGTTGAGCGGTTCTTTGGTAGTTTAAAGCATGAGTGGTTGTTAAACATTGTGCATCTAACGCGAGAGTCAATGAAGCAGGATGTTGAAGAATACATAAGGTATTACAATCATGAACGGTTGCATACATCGCTCAAAGACTTAACACCAGTCAACTATGAGAAATTACAAAGTGAGGTGTCCTGTTGTGCTTGACCAGAATACTCAGTTTGCGACAGAACCGAAGACGATAATCAAATACTCATTTTCCCCCTATTTTTTAGCAACTGGTTATATTGCGCATAATTTCATAAGCGATAAACTGCTTTCTTTATATGATGACGTTTACGCTTATTATGTTTGTGAGGCATCTGTTAAATAATTAAGGTGGTAGGCTCTATGTAAGATAATAGCTGATCTTATATTGATTACCTACAGGTTGATTATTTGAGCGTTGCAACAAAGCCATAGTAAGGTGATTTTCAAAAGTTGTGAGATTTCCACTGAAAACTCATTCCAAAACAAATCGTAAGCAGCTGTTTAGTAAGGTTATATTTCACTTTTTAATTTGTGAGTTATATCTAAGTAATAATTTAAGCAAAACCATTTTGACAGCCTTTTTATATATTGACGACAAAATGCTATCAATGTACTATTTATTTAAGTTATCAAATAGTGAGTATCAAAATGACCGATTTATTAGCCAAATTAGCTATTTTAGGTTCTGAAATTAATAAGGACGAATTTGATCGTCTTGAAGCTGTTTTAGAGCAGTCTAAAACCACTAATGAAATCGATCAGTTAATTCTGAACCACAGCATTCCTCAATCTGAAGCAGCCAAGATTTGCGGGGTTTCACTAAACACTTTTAAAGACAAAGTAAAAGAGGCTTTGGCTGAAGGAGTTATTCCAGAGGTTGTATATACCTCGGGGCGTTATCTTTATACATTAAGACACATGCACGCGCTGATGGATTGGATGAAAATACCTAAATGGTCTGATACTAATACTGGCTGCCCTGTTGCTGACGTACAAAATCAAAAAGGTGGCACAGGAAAATCAACCACGCTCTTTAGCGTTGCAACCTCAATAGCTCTCGATTTGAAACAAAGAAGACGCGTTCTCGTTGTAGACCTCGATCCTCAAGGTTCACTTAGAAACTTCGCTGCCGCAGATTATGGTAATACAGCAAAAATGCTAACTAGCGTTGATTTAATGCTTGGCGAACTAGAGCCTGAGAGCTATTACGCTTCTCTTGCTGATATGGGCTATGAGCATTCTGAACTAGTTCAATCATCTGTTATTGGTACGCATATTCCAAATCTAGACATAATTCCTTCTTTTCCATCTGATGAGCGCTTTAGTGCCGCAGCTTGGGAGGAGTATGCTAAAACAGGTGATATGAATGATTTTCTAAAGCTTTTAGATACTAAGGTACTTAGTTTGCTAAAACCTCACTACGACCTTATTTTTGTCGATACAGGTCCTCATACAAATCCGCTGGTATGGAATGCAATGGAGGCGTCTGACGCCGTGATTGTTCCTGTTTCGCCACGTAAACTTGATTGGAAATCTACTTGCCAATTTATTGAAGAGTTACCGAACCATTTCTACCGTCTTCCATCGCAAGGCAAAAACATTCAAATGCTGAAAATAATGGTTGTTAACTATGATGATGAACAAAGCCGAGACTTGGATATGCTCAATCAAATTAAGGATAAGTCGGGTAAGTGGCTTTTGAATTGCGTGATTAAGCGTAGCTCAGCTTTTGAAATTGCTAGCAGAAACTATCGTACTATTTTTGATTTAAAGAAATCAGATTCAGCCAACTTACACTGCCCGCCACGACAGTTATCAAAGGCCGTCGATTCATTACGAGATGCGACTAGAGAGTTACTGTTGAACTTGGCTGAAGTGGAGGGCAGATAATGAGTACAAGTAGTTTTTATTCGTCTAGACCAGGCTCTGCGAAAAACGGAGTATTAGGAGCTGTTGATGAACCTAGAATTTTTAAACTTAACTCGGGCCGTAAGGTTAAGTTTTACTCAAAGCATATTGCCCATGATGATATTGAAAAAGAAACCCGTGTTTCTGCTCATTTGAACCCAAGGATTCAAGAAGAAATTAACCAAGACGAGCTTTTAAAGCTTGCAGAAAGCTTAGCTGATAACCAAATTTATCCTGCTATTGGTTACTTAGAATCAGATAAAGTTATTGAGATTTTAGATGGATCATTAAGACGAGCAGGCTGTCTCTTAAGTGGTGTTGGATATGATATTTTATACAGTAAAGAGCAACTGACATTACAAGAAGCGTTGGACTTAACTGAGCAGTTTTCCCTTGTTATGAAGCATACACATAGGGAGGAGGGGGCCAAATTCTTAAGGCATATTGCACATTTACAGCGCAGTTTTAAGGTTGAAATTAAGGTCGAGCAAAAAGAGCTGGCTCGGATCTTTAATAGGTCAGAGTCATATATCTCTACTTGTTTAACTGCGATTTCTATCAATGCTAACTTGATAAAGCTATTTGACCGTTCTGAGGTCTTGGTTGCAAAAGATTATCGCGAACTCAAGAAGATTCAAGAAACAGTATTAACTTCTGCCAATATCTGTAAGTGTAACAAAGGAGCTACAAATGAAGAACTTGAGCGGTATGATCTAGAGGTTTTAGACTGCATGAGTGAAGCTGTTAAACCTGTTGCTGATGAACTTTATCTGCTAAACGTCGAAGATACCAATGCCAAAGAAGTTCAAAAAGATTTTGTATTTAAGTTATTAGCTCAGCATTTAATGGGTAAAAAGAAAACACTAGCTAAGACGGCTAAGTTTGAGCCCATCGTATCTATTAATAAAAATAAGTTTGTTAGGAAGAAACAAGATAGTACCGGAAATAAGGTAACTATAGAGTTTTCAAGAATTGAGAAAAACAAACTCAAGCAGATTGAAGATTATATTTTAAAAATCACTTCTGATAATTAAAATTAGTAAGTGATTGTTTTTGAAATGATAGATTTTAAAAGATAGTGGGTTTTCAGTGAAAATTACTGTTTTTTCACTGTCAGAATGAGATCTTGCTGTTATATTTTAAGGACGCTGGATCTCTCAGATACAATTATGCTGCTAAAGAATAAAATTTATATGTTTTGTGAGTTTCGATTACTTGTTATAAATAGACAACATTCTTAAGTCTTTATGCAACGTGCGGCGCTGGATCTTCATTGCATCCTCGCCGTCACTGCCCATCTGAGTTACAAAGCCACTTCTTGCACTGTGCGCAGCAAAACGATGAACATCAATACAGGCTTTTACCAAATAGCCTTTCAAGATCCTGTTCACATCGGCTCCGCATAATACAGGTGGATCTAAAGTAGGCGTCTCTTCATCAGGGCCAGTTCGCAACGCTAAACTATTACGAGTGATACTCCTAAATATATAACCACTCTCAATGCCGCTGATTTCGAGCCATTGCTTGATTGCATCATTAGCAGAAAATGCTTCATCATCAGGAAGCCATTTCACCTGTTTTTTACCATCTTGATTAGACTTACTAAAACGGATTGTGATCTCTAGGCCATCCAACCGAAAAGCTAAATCTTCTACCTTAAGTTTTACAATTTCGCTTCTTCGAAATGCACCAGCTCTCAGTAAAAGTATCAGTGCCAGGTCGCGACTCTTAATGAGTGTTTTTTCGTTATCGGAAATAACCGTTACCAGTTGGCCCAGTTCGTCATTAAGTAATGGCGATTTATCATCATGGAGCACTTCACGAGTTTGATTACGTCTAAAACCCTCAAGCGATTTTATGATCTCAGGGTGATAAGTGGGTGAATCATGGCCATGCTCGATATGAAAATGACGAATTGCAGCGACTCGCATTGCTATGGCGCTGTTACTTAAATGGCGCGCTGTTTCTTGGCCATTGAATTGAGCAATAAAGGTCCGAGTCATTTCTTGACCAAGATAAGCCATCAAAATTTCGGGTGAAGCCGGCAAAGGATTAAAACCATAGCTATCACAAAAATCGACAAAGCTTGCCCAAGCCGATAAGTAGGATTTAACCGTATTTTCAGATCGTCGATGTTGTTGCTGACTTTTGGCTTGATCGACTTTCGTATGTAAAGCCAAAGGTAGCCGACTGAGATCCAACGGGGCGTGTTCAGTATCTTGTCTATTTGCTAATGTCGTTAGGCCATTCTTCATTGTCAGATCGTCTGAATCTCTTACATACGATAATTACTATTATAGTATGTAGAATTTGGCATGAACGGTCAACTACCAATAAAGTGGTTGAACCATTCTTTTATTCTGAGATTTGCCTGCGAGCATTTTTTGCTGAAAAATAAAAGTAGGGAAGGGCTGTTATTGGGGGTCTGTCGGCTTTGTTGCAGCGCTCAAATAATCAATAGGTGGGCAATCATTATCAGAACAGTTATTATCTGACTTAGAGCCTACTACCTTAATCATTTAACAAATGCCTCACAAACATAATAAGCGTAAACGCCATCATATAAAGAAAGCCGTTTATCGCTTAAGAAATTATGCGCAATATAACCAGTCGCTAAAAAATAGAGGCAAAATGAGGATTCTGTCGCAAACGGCTTTGTTGTAGTGCACAAATAACATCCAACTAGGCTTACTAAGGGAGTTCGATTATGATGGACGAACTCTTTAACTTTTAGCTGTATTTAACAAATGCCGAACAAGCATAATCATCGCAAGCGTCATCACTTTA
>NZ_JAKILT010000096.1 GCF_023283535.1 Shewanella sairae
ATTTAATGATTTAATGATTTAATGATTTAATGATTTAATGATTTAATGATTTAATGATTTAATGATTTAATGATTTAATGATTTAATGATTTAATGATTCTCAAGGGAAATACAAATGAATACTAAAGTAAAGATATCACCACCTAATTCTAAAGCAATTTCACCAACAGAAATGCCAGCATCAGCAAGAACATCTAGCTCAGTAGAAACCAAAAACATTCAATTCAAAGTTTCTCCACAAAGACATAACGAAATAAAGAGTTATGCGGCAGAAAGAGGGCTAAGCATAAAAGATTTATTTTTAAAACTTTTCGATGAGAATAGAATGATTTAATGATTTAATGATTTAATGATTTAATGATTTAATGATTTAATGATTTAATGATTTAATGATTTAATGATTTTAACAGGGGTTACGTGGGGTAACCCCTGTTAAATGCGACAATAAAATTAATAGAGGCAATCATATGTCACAGACACATTATATAGAAATAGAAAAAGCACGTCTAATAGACTTACCCAAAATGCCAGCAGGTGAGCTATTCCAATGGTTAGCAACAAAGCCAGCATGGATCCAGGCTAGGGTAGTGAAACAATTACAGCTTAATTATTTACATAGGTTAAGCAATGTTCACTAGGACCAAGTATTCACTGTGTAACTTCTGCCCACACAATTGAATCAAAACACAGGGACGAAAATTTTCGTCCCTTTCCATTACCAAAAGCCGGTCACAATGTCACGAGCACTTAAACAACACAAAAGAATGGTGTAACCATTTTAATCAGCGAAATATTCGCCGGTCTCCTTATCTACTCGTTCATCACCTGCTGGTCAATAACCGTCATCGTTTGAGAACACTTCGGTATTATCCTCACTATCATCGGTAGTTTCAGGAGCTTCAGGAGTAATCAATACTTTGTCGTTGAGCATTAATTCACGTAAGCGCATATCGAGTTCTTGTGCAATATCAGGATTTTCGATTAAGGGGGTCTACGCCGGAACCGCCGAAATTTCCGCTGCCACAGTTTTATCTTGTTGGAGTAGGTAGGGAATTAGTAAATTATCCTACGCTAAGGATTTAAAGTTGATTTTAAACTGGAATAGACTTAATTTCATTTCATGTGCAGGAGGGGAAAAGAAGTATTTGGTAATGAAAATTATTAATTTAGCAACCAAACCCAAAATTCATTTTAATTTGGCTGCTAAGTTATTACAAAGCTGTAAACGACCTAACCTATTGATACTGCCTCAATTTTATTACCATCAAGATCTCGCACAAACGCTGCGTAATAGTTTGCTCCGTACTCAGGCCGCAAACCTGGTTTACCTTCACATGAACCACCCAATTCCAATGCTGTTACATAGAATAAATCTACTGCGTCCTTATTTGGTGCATTAAATGCTATATGCGTTCCATTTCCTTGAGTAGGCTTATCTTTGCAAGGACAGCCTATCCAAAACTCTAAATTTTCACCATAAGCAGCGGCAACATTATCAATATAATGTGACCGTTTGATTGACAACGTCAATAAAACTAAATCATAGAACTTTATGGCTAAACTAACATTAGCGACACCTAGTGATACATGATTTATAATCATCCCAACTCCTCGTTACATCTTGATTACTATTTACACCCAGTAAAGTGCCATAGAGATAAATGTTTACGATATGTATTTACTCCCCTCTCTAATACTTAGAGGGGATAGTCCATACTTATATTCAACAATAAAGTTACGCACCCAATTAGGTTCCGTCTTACTATAGCTTCGAAGACTCCACCCAATGGCTTTGTTTATAAAAAATTCCTTTTGATTTAGGTTGTTAACTAGTATTGAATGAAGAAGATTGGTATTAGTTTTTTCTTTACGAAGTAATTGATGGTTAATTGCTATTCTCCTAAGCCAAAAATTTTCATCCATGCTCCATTCCAACATTAAATCATCTATTTCTAAATACATTAACCCCATATCACCTATCAATTGGTCTAAGGTGTCTATCGTATCCCACCATGATTTAGATAATGCTAAAACTTGAAGTTTGGGAATATCGTGCAAATTTAAGTAACATTTTTTCTTAACCAAATAGTCAAGTGCTATATATTGATACTCTCTTTCTGCATGATCCCAGCACTTATCGATAAAACACCAATCAATGGTCTTTATGTGGCGAACATCAGAAAAAAATTGTTTACAGATCTTACGACGATTTGGTGTTGGAATACCGAGGAACGGAAAATGTCCCTTCATATAAGCACTCATTTTACGAGACTTATCTAGATCACTAGCATTTTGTATTTCTTTAAATAGTTCTCTTGTATCGATAAGCATTAATCTGTCATCGTTCAAATTTAGTTACAACTAAGAGTCATATAGTGGCATTTAATACCGTTGAATTAAATTGTTTTGAGAATGTTCTGAGGCACCCAACCAATTTCATTATCTGAGAGTCGTTGACACCATACCCAGCCATTCAAAAATGTTATCGCTTGAAATTGGTCACCTTCATTTACATTCAGTTCTTTCGCTGAGTAATCTTCTTTTGCTACTCCATAGGTAGACTGTTCTGACCTATCGATTAGCTGTTCCGGTACCCAGCCACCAGAATGTTCAGGGATGGTACAGAAATACCAATTATTCCATCCCTCATCACCTTCATATTTATCACCAATGAGTAATTTACTTCCTTTGATAAAAGATATGGGATTTGGATATTCACTTCGATGTTGCTCTACTGCTATATATTTTTGTTTGGGGATCATAATTAGCGCCTTAATCAGCATTAGTTATTAGCTCTCATTTCGTGAAAGTGTCCTATAAACAGTAGGTCGTGAAACCGAGAACAATTCCGCAAAATCACTAATCGAATATTGCCCTGTGTTACGCATCCGACACAACTCTTTTTGTTGTTTATTGGATAACTTAGGTTGTTTTCCTTTCAGTTTCCCGTTTGCTCTTGCAATCGCCATTCCTTCCCGGGTGCGTAAACGTATCAGATCACCTTCAAACTCAGCAAAAGTTGCTAATACGTTGAAAAACATTTTACCCATAGGATCTTGATGGGTCATAAATTGTATTACCCAAAGCTAGTTTTACACCGCGTTCTAGTAAAGAGTCTGCAATAGCTCGCGCATCTGGAACTGAGCGAGCAAGACGATCCAATTTAGGGACAACTAAAATATCTCCTTGGCGAACAGCTGCTAATGCCTGATCAAGTCCTGGTCGTTGTCGGTTTGTGCCAGTTAGTCCTTTATGGGGTTCTACGCCGGAACCCCAGATTTTTCCGTTACCCCAATTTCAACTCGGCGACTAGCACATCTAGATCAATAATTTCATCGCTGCTCTGAAAGGTATAATGTCCGTTCAGCAAAATGTGTTGCCAGGCAACTGGCGATACCCGGCCCAAAGTCTCAATGCCTTTGGCATTACCTTCCGCTTCCAGTCTTCCCAACAATCTCGACAGGATCGCTGAGTTGTAATACACGATCGCGTTAGAAATCAGTCGTCCGCACTGGTTACTGATTTCTGTTTCAATGTCATTTTTCCCGGTTAACTCCTTCTTCCCACCGACTTTGGCCACTGCCGCACGCAGCTGGTGATAGGATTCAATCCGGTTCTGTGAACGCCGGATGTTGCGTTCCAATTGCGGATCGCGCAGATACTTCAACGTATAGATGCTGCGTACCAGCCGGTCATATTCAAATAGAGCCTGCCGGGTCGGGTTGCTCGAGGTGTACGTGCACAACTTACGAACCAGCGTCCCCTGGGTCATTTCTTTCAGTCCTAGTGTGGCAACGATTCGGTCGAGATTGTTTTTCTCGCGGATAATTAGGTCACGATCGATCTGACCGACGGGCTGAATTAGACATTTATTATAGGCAGACAGATCCCTGATGCAGTACAAATCCTTCAACTGCTTGTTCAAGTCCGTGAAATGAGGTTCAAAGCGTAAGCCAAACCAATGCAGGATAGCAAAGTTGACTTTGTTGATGCTGTGCATGTCGCCGGTGATAGCTGTAGGTTTTACTTCTGAGGTGTTGCGGTACCAGATATCAAAGACATGGTGAGCTTCATAGTCATTTGTAGCAATCAGATAGCCATTAATTGGGATGTGGTTACACAGCAGTGTGTAGGCTACCATGCCTTTACCGCGGCCGAAGTATTTACGCGAATATCGGGCTTTAACTGTCGACCGTTCAACACCAAATTTCTGCCCGTCAACGGCACCATAAAGCGTTTCCGGATCAAACGAATAGTGCGGGAAAATCGACAGTAACGCTATGGCATCGGTGATGCTGTCATTGGCCGAGCCTAGTGAGGCCTGGCGGAGGTACTGCTCGTATGTGGTTTCCAGTACATGGAAAGGTATGTCGCTGGTTCGTGCCATCACATGATTGCCGTGATTCATAGCCTGCGCAACGATGACAGCCATTAGGCTGTCTACATCGGCATTCTTTTTTGCATAGCGGGGTTGCAGTGGCTTCATTGCATGAAGAAACCTGCACTCTCTGTTAACAAACCTGAAGACGTCTGTCACATCACAAAATGGAAGTTGCTCATAAAATCGCGTTTCCTGCGTCTTCTGACGGTTTTCCACGGATTTATGCCAGGTCAGTTTCTGTGTTTCTTTATTGTATTCCAGATGTTTCAGTTTCCCCTGTTTCAATTCGCGGTTGAAGGCTTGCCATTGCTGGTGCAGTTCGGATTCAAGTTCCTTTAGCTGCGATTCAACCGGCTTTTGCAAAAATGGGATATTCATTTTAGCCAGGAGCGCGGTCTGCTCCCCTTCTGGTACCAGTTCATCAGAAAGATGGCGGTGTTGGAGACTGTCATTGAGGTGGAACTCTCCTGCTTGAAAACGCTTTCTTATCTGCCGATAGAGCCAGAATTCATAGCGCCCAGCGTTCAAACCTGTAGGCTCCCCATCTTCACCGAACTCCAGAAGATATGGGCGCAGCCGTTCAGGTAATGTACCTGACGGACATTCAGCCAGAGGCCGCTGCGAAAGCGTTTGCTTTTTGCTGAACACCATCCTGACCCAATTCAGCGCTTCAGCCCATGGGCTGTCTTCAACCACGCTGGTAAGATCGAGAGAAAGAAATAATGGTCGCAGGTGACGTCGGATTAATGCTGTGATACCGTCCACGGCCTGCCATTGTAGCGCTAGTTTACTGACGGTTTTTACACTCATGCGCTGTGCGGTAGTTTTCAACGCTTCCCGTGGCATGATTTTCCAAGCCCGTTGACGGACTTCGCCAAATGTGGCCTGGTCCGGAACTCTGTCGTCAACATAAAGCGACAGCAGTCGCCCGATTTTAGTGGTTTCACGCCGGTGTTTTTCCTGAACGTCAGCTAGAAGTTCTTTAGCTATGCTGCGGCTTTGATCCTCTAGCTGTTTCATATGGAAAAACATCGCATCCACCAGATTATCACTGAACTGGCGGTAACGAATCCATGCATAGCACAGTAGGTAGAGGCGGGTCTGTTCGGGCTTTAGTTTACGAAGATCATAAACGGTATAGAAATTTACCAAGCTGGCGTAGTAAAGTAAATTCTGCTGAGAAATGTTCAATGCAGGCAGGATGTCGCAGGCTTTACTGTGCAATGGCGCTAATATGGATCGTTTTTCCCGTTCATGGGCCATTTGGCGCCAACCGAAATCACGTGCATCCTGCCTGAGGATTGCCAACTGGGAAAGTGTATCATCGCGCTCAATCAGCATATTTAGGCCATCAATGGTGGCATCATCAAGCCGTTCCATCAGGATACGTCCCAGTCGAAGTCTTTCATCAGAAAGAGCGCTGCTTACCAACTCCAGGAGCGTGGTGTAACCCGGGCGGATGATTTTTTACTCGTTGAGCCAGATGATCAACTCGGTAGCAACAAAACCAGGAGTGACATCGCGGTGCACAATATGGGCGGCCTGCAGCTCAACCTGAGAACGCAGTGCCGATGACCAAGGACGGTAAGCATATAACGAACAGATTTTTTTTCGCTGAGCATATATTTCATGCTTAGAAGGCAACTTGTCCGGAAGTGACTGACCAGAGAAATAACGACTCAACGCAAAGTTACAATCATCCAGAACGTCGTCCCATTTAAACTGGAAAAACATATGCTTAGCTTTGAAGTAAGCAATCTGCAGAATGCAGCAAAGTTGAGCATGCAGCCCCATACGGCTATTAACCAACGTAAGTTCTAGTTCATCTAAAGCAAGAAACACTAATTGCTGTGCATCATCAAAGTCCGGAAGACCATATAGTGCTTCTTGTTCTGCGTTAGAAAGAATGTTTAGGAGTTTATTCTTACGGGTCATCCCAACCCCTTATCAATAGGTGAGTGTCACATTATCTTAAATGCACCCCTTTACGGGTCATAGTTTATGAAACGGATAATGTGACAAGTATTGACAGTTTTATGAACGAAAAACACAATGTCACATAATCGAACGTTTATGTGACACGAAAGAAATGTTAATTGGTTATATGCGAGTATCAAAAACAGATGGTTCTCAGGTTAATGATCTACAACGAGATGCGCTAATCGGTGCAGGCGTAGATATGACTCATATTTATGAGGATCGTGCTTCAGGAAAGCAAGAAGACCGACCAGGACTAATGGCCTGTTTGAAAGCCCTTCGAGCAGGTGACACTCTGATTGTATGGAAGCTAGATCGGCTCAGTCGAGATCTGCGTCACCTCATTAATACGGTACATGACCTAACTGGACGCGAGATAGGCTTGAAGGTATTAACTGGCCATGGCGCAACGATTGATACCACTACAGCTGCTGGTAAACTTGTTTTTGGAATTTTTGCGACCTTGGCTGAATTTGAACGAGAACTGATAGCAGAACGAACATTTGCGGGATTAGCCTCAGCTAGAGCCCGTGGAAGGTGTGGGGGCCGGCCTTATAAAATGACACCGGTGAAATTGCGATTGGCAATGGCATCAATGGGCTGGACAGAAACAACAGTAGGCACTTTATGCAAAGAGTTAGGGATTAGTCGACAGACGCTGTACCGCCATGTTTCCCCTGATGGGCAGTTACGAAATGACGGAATAAAGTTACTCAATCGAGAATAAATTTTTTAAACGGAAAAATCTGGGGTTCCGGCGTAGAACCCCTAAAAGAGCTTTTAAGCGAATATGTAAGGCAATTGATAAAATAATAAGTCGGTAATGACGATCTATCCATCGTCATTACCGAGTAACATCATTCATGAGGTAAACCATGTCACAGCAAGAGTATATCGCAATCGAAAAAGGGCGTCTAATCGACTTACCAAAAATGCCAGCGGGTGAGCTATTCCAATGGCTAGCAACTAAACCTACTTGGATCCAGGCTAGGGTAGTTAAACAATTACAGCTTAATAATTCACATTAGTTAAGTAATGTACGCCAGCCGCCTATTCTTAACTTTAGGAAAAGTCGGGCGCTCCAGGTAAGTAACGTCACAATCCAAAAATAGGGACGGTTCGTAACCGTCCCTATGTTCGCTAGCCTCTTACTTCGTAAGCAAGATTAACGTTAAGAAACATCGTACCGTTACGGTACTCCACTTTACACAAAT
>NZ_JAKILT010000097.1 GCF_023283535.1 Shewanella sairae
TAGTTATAATGGCGGCTTGACCCCAAATGAATCTGAACGAAGATTTTGGAATACGTACAAGTCCGTGTCCAGTTTTACTTGACCACTACATGTATATATCATTACCCCGTTAAGCTAGTGATGAATAACGGCGATATAATTATAGGCAAAGCTATAGATACTCAAAGAAACGCCAACATTCAACATTGTATAAAGCTAAATTGCCAAGCAGTTTCAGGCTCCGAGCTTGACAACAAAGAGTGCTTAGTGGTGCTTGACGACATAAGTAGTATGCAAGTTTGTATCGATAATCCGCATATTGATTTCGTTGAATTTGGTTAATCTGCAACACACTACTTTACGGATAGCCTCACTATTCTCCGCGCTAAACAGCGCTTTTATTTTTCCAATACCTAACAGCTGGATGTTAATAATGATGAAACTCGCTTTTTTGCCTTTAGTTGCACTTATTACCTTTTCGAATGTCACCTTTGCCGAGCAAGCCTCTGCAGAAAGTGTTAAAAAATTAATGCAAAAAACCGGAGCTGGGGAGCTAGGAATCCAAGCAATGAAGCAAATGCTGCCTGCGCTAAAAAATATTATCCCCGATGCGCCAGAAAGCTTCTGGACAGATTATATGGCTGAGTTTAATCCTGAAGACTTAGTTGAAATGACCGTACCTATTTATCAGAAATACTTAACTGAGGAGGAAGTGCAAGCGCTAAATGCGTTTTATGATACGCCGGCGGGTAAGAAACTGATAAAAGTACAGCCTAGTATTATTCAAGAGTCTATGATGGCAGGCCAGCAATGGGGTCAAGCAGTGGCACAAGATGTTATGCAAAAATACCAAAGCCAAGCTCACAACCACTAAAGTGCTGGTTCTGATTCAGCAAACCACCACTGGATATTGATTTTTAAAATGAAAAAAGAGCAGCTTAGCTGCTCTTTTTTGTTTCATATAAATAGTATCACTAACGGGTTATAAGCTGATAAAAATACCCGCCAGCGCAGCACTCATTAAATTAGCCAAAGTAGCAGCCAATACCGCTTTTAAACCAAGATTTGCCACTTCACCGCGACGCTCAGGTGCCATCACGCCGATACTGCCTAACTGAATAGCAATCGAGCCAATATTAGCGAAACCACATAAAGCGAAAGTAATAATGACTTGTGAGTGCTGTGAAAGCTGATCTTTAATTGTGGTGAAGTCCATAAAGGCAACAAATTCATTGAGAATCAATTTTTGGCCAATAAAGCTACCCGCTAGCATCATTTCACTCACTGGCACACCAATTAAAAATGCAACTGGTGCAAAGATATAGCCCAGTAAACTTTGCATAGTCACGCCATCAAAGTTAAACCAGTTACCGACTTGCTCAATTCCAGCATTGAACATTGCGATGACACTGATAAAGGCAAGTAACATGGTACCGATAGCCACCGCTACGCGCATACCATTCATAGCACCAGACGCAAGCGCGTCAATTACGTTGCCATGTTCGCTCTTACTCATATCAACTTCTTGTTGATGCTGTATATTGCTAGTCTCTGGCACTAATAATTTCGCCATCATCAAGCTGCCAGGCGCAGCCATAAAGCTTGCCGCAATAAGATATTTAAGCTCAACACCGAGCCCCGCATAGCCACCAAGTACACTACCCGCAACCGACGCCATACCACCTGTCATTACCGCAAATAGCTCTGAGCGAGTCATCTTAGGTAGAAAAGGCTTAACAAGTAGCGGTGATTCACCTTGGCTTAAAAAGATATTACCAGTAGTGACCAAAGATTCAGCGCGGCTGATCCCAAGAAGCTTTTGTAAACCGCCACCAATAATTTTAATTACCCATTGCATGATACCGAAGTAATACAGCATAGAAATTAACGCGCTGATAAAGATAACAAGAGGAAGTACGCGAATAGCAAATACAAAGCTGTTAGTTGCAAGGTCACCAAACAGAAAATTAATTCCCTCATCGGCAAAACTTAATACAGAGGCCACGCCTTGACTCACCGTGCCCAAAATATTCTGCCCCATAGGCACATATAGCACCAATGCCGCTAACGCAGCTTGCAAGGCAAATGCACCGACTACAGTGCGCCATTTAATGGCATTTCGATTCTCTGAGAAAATCCATCCGCACAGGATTAGAAAACCAATTCCGAAAAAGCTAATTAACAACGACATTATTTATCCCTAATAGAGCTAAAAGTGTAAGTTGTCGGTAGTTTCTATCGAGTGTTGGCGTAGAAGACGCTTTGAAAAAAGCGACATTGAATGTCGGCAAAAGCCACCCAAGAAGTCACAGGTGATATTTGTCGATCGATTTGAGTTTTCCGGCCATTGATACAAGATAGAAGTATCTAAAACTTACATAGTTTTGCCGGTCCAGCTCCGTGGGTTGGTCACATGTCCATGTATCGGCTTGCATTAATTTGGCCATAAACATGAGGTTCAAGCCGGAATCGGATTATACGAGTAGGCAGGTAGATTAAAAGCAGTTAATCTAATTTAGTTACACAATGTGCTGCTAAAGCGATCTAAGAACCGCACTAGCGTGACACGGATCACGTAACTTAACTACAAAGTGATAGGTAAAGAAAAGGGTTAGCCATGCTAACCCTTTTTAAACTCATTGAGGCACTACCAATTAGTCATAATCAGATGCGTAAGTTTCTTCATAGCTATGTGAATAAAGCTCAAACAAGTTACCGAATGGGTCTTCCAAATAAACCATTTTCGCTTGCTTGCTATCGTCCTCTGGATGATAACGCATGATATCAATTCTAACCTTACCGCCAAATTCTTCAATACGCTTAATGGCGCCTGCAAAATCATCTGTTTGTAATGAGAAGTGGAAAATGCCAATACGTGAGAAATCCACTTCATGACGTTCTTGGCGATCGACCATCTCAAACAATTCAACACCAATGCCATCTGTTGTTACTAAGTGAGCAATATTAAAACCTTTAAATCCTTCACCAAAAACAGCAATACACATTCTACCAATAGCGGTTTCACGCTCTTCAACAACTTTGGTGTTCCCCATAACCAATTTTAGACCCAGTGCTTTAGTATAAAACTCAACAGCTTGATCCATATCCCCTACCATAATACCTACATGACTCATCTTCATAATCTTGCTCCACTCTTTACTGTGTAATGGGTTACTCATTTCGATGAAGAGATTATAGGTACCGCCAACTAAAACTTAAAATTATCAATAATTATATAAATGATAATTTATTTTTATCACCTATCGGTGTAACCAGCATAAAAGCAAAATGAATGCTAGATACATATCGCTGAGAATTTCACTCGCCGCCCCACTAAATTGCGACAAAAATTAACAGTGGCGCAAAGTTATTCGCTATTTTTATCAACCTTTTGTACTATCAGCCACTGGCAACTATTAATGAAAGTTAATAGGCGCAAAGCTACTAGCCTAAGTGCAATTGCATAAGGTCGTGGGGTTGTATGAATAAGGACATTTTCAACTTCAATGTGTAATACATAAGTATAAGAACAACAGAGGTTTTAATGTTCAAAAAAACAAAAAGTTATTCACTCATTGCGCTGCTCACCTTAGTCACAGCATGTGGTGGAGGAAGCGATTCATCACCTAGCTCAGATACACCGACTCCACCTACTACTCCCCCACCTACAGCGGCAACATGCAGTAACCCCCACAATGCAGAGTACCCAGCAGAGTTTCTTGGCCAATTTGAGTTACCAACACCCAACAATCAGCTTTCAAGTCATATTGTCCGAGGGATCAGTTTTAAAGACTACTCCCCTGTTCTGCTTTGGGGTGCATTAGGTCAAGGTAATCAGGGGGATTGCTCTCAAGATGAGTACGTTAAACTAATGTACTTAGAAGCATTACAAGCAATGAAAGCAACTGGTGCCCAAAGAACATGGCTTTATAACTATGGTCGCTGGAACACTGAAAATGAATTATGGGTCGTGGACCAAAGTGAATACCACATTCCACAAAAATACGTTGATTATGTCGTTGAACAAGCAGCAATACTGGATATCGATATTTACTACGCTTGGCAATTTACTACCAACAACACCGACTTTGACAGCCTGGTTGAGCTTGGCGAAGCGGTAACAATGGAAAAACTTAAACAGATATTAGATGCTCATCATCACAACATGGTAACTCAGGCTAAACACGCGCAAGAAATTGGAATGAAAGGCATAGCCGCTGACTGGAATGCAATGAACATTGTTCTTTCTACCGATGAATTAAAAGACTATTACATTGAACGTTTTGCAGAGATTATCGATGATATTAGAGCCAACTTTGACGGCGAAATAGTATGGGGACAAATTGGTTATGTATTTAATGATGAGCGTATTTTCTCCCGTGTCGATAGCCTGCTAATCAATGCGATGAATGCTGGCGGCAGTACTCAATTTACCGCTGAAGAAAATGCTAACTTAACTCCTGAACTCGTAAAAAGTAAAACCCTTGAATCATTCATAAACATGAAGTCTCAAATATACTGTTCAGATAGTTTCCAGCCTTGCTGGCATGGCAAGTCGGATATTGAGCTCCCCATTACACTCAATATCCAAGTACAAAGCCGTGATGACTTCTTTCTATCGGGTTGGAAGGAGGATGGTTTTTGTACCAGCGAAACACTAGACGATGGCACAATTGATAGCTGTATTCAAAACTCGTTCGTGACTGACTTTTCAGTTCAGGCAATCGGTATAGAAGGTATTATGCAGGCCATCGCCGACCAAGATAGTTTTGAAATTTCCAGCGTTGATATTCACACAGGCTATTGGTTATCGGAAACACTCATTCCAAGCAAGGAAGGCTTTCCCAATATTTCACAATCGATTCGCGGCAAACCCGCAGAAGCCATATTGAAATATTGGTACACCGGAAATGACTAAATATAAATCCGGCTAAATGACACCTAACCTAAATAGCCAAAATAGACTTTAAGTCTTTCTTGGCTATTGAGAGAGGTGAAAGTTCATTCTAGGAGAAAGTATTTATCACCGAAGTTTACTGCCCACACTTTGAGCTTTAACAATAAAGCTTTAACTCGTTTGTGGACAAAATCAAGTTAGAGCAAAGGCTATCGTTAAAGAGTGCTGATTAGAAAAAGTATCTCAGTTAATTCAAAAGCCCTAATTCGCTACGCCCCCTTTATCCGTTAGCTGTCGGAGCCTTGGCTTGGATAGGACATTTCAAGAATAACTACCTCACCATCAGCTAAGAATGGGCCATGGACTTCACCCGGAGGTCTGCTAGCGTAGTAACCTGGTTCAAGCCACATATCAAAAGCCTCGTCATAAAGACGACCAGAAACTACGAATATTTCCTCGGGATAACTGTGACTTTTTGCCCCGAAAGCCTTTGTATCATAACCGTCTTTGAAGCGAGTTAACCTTGTATAATCTCCGTTAATGCTGTTTTGAGCTAAGGTAATTTGACTTAAATTTCCGTCAGAACCGGAAATAAACTCCCATTCATTGTCACTGGATTTATCCAATGGGTTCCAATATGTTTGTGTTGATTTCATACCGCCTCCTCCTGAGGCTGCTAACGCCCCTGTTAAGGCGCAAAATATTGTCGGCTAAACTTGAGCGAAGCGAAAATAGCCAACTGTATTTTGTCGAACTCTAACAACTTGTTGAACGAAGCCGCTCTGCGGCAGAAAAGATAAAAACTCACCTTTATTCTCTCATCTTAAATACTTACTAGACCCTGCCTACCCTGGCAACTTTCTAGGAGTATTACGATGAACACACACGAGCAACAACGCTTTGATTTTCTTTATGAACAACATCTTACCAACTTAACCCTGCAAGGCAAGCGGCCTGCGACCGTCGATGCTTACAGTCGCGCCGTTAGGCGCATTAGTGCTTATTTCGATGCTTGCCCTGATAACCTTTCAACGGATGACTTAAAGCGCTACTTTGCCAGTTTGATTGATTCACATTCGTGGAGCACCGTGAAGCTCGACCGTAATGGCTTACAGTTTTTCTACCGACACGTGCTTAATCAACAGTGGGAGTGGCTTAATATTGTTAAGCCGCCGCAAGTCCATAGACTGCCTGATGTTCTCACCCCTGCTGAAATCTCTAGCGTTATTAGTCTTACTCATAAGCTGCGATATCAAGTGTGTTTTCTCACCTTGTACAGTTTGGGACTGCGCCTTGGTGAAGCAATTTCACTGCAAGTGGGTGATATCGATTCACAGATGATGCAGGTACATATTCGTAACGCTAAAGGCGGTAAAGATAGGTTAGTTCCGCTGCCCAAACGGACCTTATTAACACTGCGATATTACTGGCAAACTCATCGCCACCCTCGACTGATTTTTCCAGGCAAAGATAGCCAGCCTGATTCATTGATAGATAAAGGCGGCATTCAAAAGGCGCTAAAACGGGTTATCCGTGAGTGTAATATTCACAAATCCATCAGCCCACATAATTTACGCCACAGCTACGCCACTCATTTGTTAGAACAAGGGCTAGATTTGCGCTCAGTGCAAACTCTGCTCGGTCACAACAGCCTTAATACCACCGCCCGCTATACCCGCCTCACCACTATCACTCGCAAAAATACCGCCCTATCTGTTAACCAACTGACTGATAATTTGGAGCTCAAATGGGAGTGCGATTTATGATGTTCATTGAACTTTTACGCGACCACCTTGATGACTTTAATCAGGCTTATGATGGTCAAATGACATCATCCATGCGCCAAGCGATTTTCGCCATGCTTAATTGTCGCAGCAATACTGAGCGAACCAGCCATTGGGCATGCCGAAGCTGCACGCATACTGCTGATTTCCCGCTATCATGTGGTCATCGCAGTTGCCCTCAATGTCAGCACAAGACCACGACAGACTGGCTCAACAAACAGCAAGCTAAACTCCTGCCCGTAGAATATTACATGGTGACGTTCACCTTGCCTTATGAACTACGAAACGTCACTAAACACCAACCTGAAATGATGTATCAAGCCATGTTCTCGGTAGCCTCCAGCGTGCTCAAAGACTTCGCTAAAAACTCAAAGCAAATCGGTGGTGAGATTGGGTTTACGGGCGTGCTGCATACCCATAACCGAAGGCGTGACTTTCATCCTCACATCCATTTCATTATCCCTGCGGGTAGCTTCGATAAAGCGAAAAAACAGTGGAGAAAACACAAGGGTAAATACCTGTTTAACGCCTTTAACCTGGCCAAAGTGTGGCGAGCAAGACTGCTGGTGTATCTGACAAAACTGAGTCTCATACTACCAACCTCAATCACCAAAAAGTGGGTGGTAAACTGTCAACACGTTGGCAAAGGGCTGTCTGCACTAAAGTACCTGTCGCGATACCTTTATCGTGGCGTATTACCCGATAAAAATATCGTCAGCAATATCGATGGCCAAG
>NZ_JAKILT010000098.1 GCF_023283535.1 Shewanella sairae
ATAAGTTGGTTGAGTCTTCATTACTTTTACACCGTTCTATATTAAGGAGAGTTTACCTCATATCGGTGTACAGGTTTATTAAGCCACAATAATTCGTTTGAAACACACTTTGGGGCAAAAATTAGTTACTGAACGTACAGACAACACCAATTCCCTATCGGAGTTGCCGAGGTCATTGAAGAACAATCTCGTGATTGAGGCATGGATGCCGAAATAGCCTTAGGTGAGCCATGGACGACGAAGATGAGGCGATAGAGATTTTCGAAGATGAGTGAGGGTCAACAACTCCGTCGGGGCGTCATGGTGGATGCAAGGAGGATAAGGACGAGCAGTCCTCCTTGCCCGGGTGTGGGATGGAATCCCACGACGTTTATCAAGCGCAGCTTGATTGCTTAAAGCTATTAAGCGTCACTCTGGCGCAGCCTGTTACCCTACTAGGGCTAAAACCCAGACCAATGGGCTATAAATTAGGTTTATACTCAAACCCAGCTTGTGCTTCGCTATCGCTAAAGCTGGCGATTTTCTGCTTACGCACCAACATGCTATTGATAAGAGAACCTGGGAACATCTCAATCGCGTTATTAAAGTCTTCAACGTTGGCGTTGAAAATACGGATCGCTGCGCCAATTTGCTCTTGTTGCTCGCTGATTTCAGCCATTAACTTCATATATACATCAGACGCTTTCAGCTCTGGGTAAGCTTCAACTGTCACTTTAAGGCCTTGCATTAAATCTTGAGTGCGCTGCTCGGCGGCGGCAAGCTTTGCGGTGTCTACACCAGAACTCATTTCGGCAATCGCGCTACGCAGCTCTGTGACTTTGGTTAATACTTCAGACTCATGCAGTTTATATTGCTCAACTAACTGCTCGACCATTGGAATGATCTTGTTCTTTTGGCGCTCTTGAGTCAGTACCGACGCCCATGCGCGATCCACGGCATTGTGTTTACCAATAATGCCGTTGTAGACCATGATAATGGCAATGATGACCACGACGACAACTATGATGCCGATGACTAAACTATCCATTTAACGTTCCTTTTTATCTTTAATTTATCTTCAATTTAACCGGGTATCACTGAGTAAACTGATTTGGGCTGAAAGCGGAAGCACTTTGGCCACCGGTTTAAGCACTGGCTTTAAAATTGTTATCGCTATAGCGCATCACTTCGTGCACGATTTCGAGCATCTTCTGCATTTGCTTTAATTCGGTATGGCCTGCTAACTCTTCAGCGAATGCTTTAGGGTTATCTAAACCGTTTACTCTTTTAACCGCTAATAAGTCATCGGTTACCGCCAAGCACAATCTTCCTTGCTGGCTGAATTCGAATACTGGCTTTTTCAACTTTTTAGCAAATAGGCTGAGCTTTTCTTCAACCGCTGGCGATAGCAAACGCGCAGCGCTCATAAGCTCTGCTGCATGAACTCGATATTGGCGATTAAACTCATTCGAGGCACTTTTATAGCGTTCCCCTCGACGCTTGATACCAAAGTCGTTACTGATGCTCATGTCCGCTGCAAACGGAAAATCTAATAACACACCGTGGCGATAGTAATGGTCTCTAACGGTACGAGTAGTGGTTTTACCATTGGCATCGGTGGTGGTTTCAGTGCGTTTTTCAACGTAGTGAAAACGGTAAAGCTGGTAGTCAAATTGATGCATATCACCTTGATAAGTGCTTTTATAGAGGCTTTCAATTTCGCGTAAATCGTTACCACGCTTAAACTCCCTAAAGCTACTTTCCAGCTCTTTAGCCAGCTTTTTGCCCTCAAACGGCACTTGCTCTAGATTATTATTAAATAAGGCATCTTTTAAAAATATGTTATCTGATAGCTTGTTACGCCACTTCATTCGGCCTCGAAGCCAAAACAGCATAATAACGCCTATCACGCCATTATGTGCCGCGAATCCTGAGCTTGGGTACCACAAGCCTAAAAACGAGGCCAAGGTATCGAAATACAGATCCCAATACCAATGTGGCCATTGTGGAACTAAATTCAGCGCCGCGCCCACAGCAGCCATCAATGCCATCCGCCCCCATTGCGGGCCGGGCACAGGTAAGCACTTACCCTTGTCTTCAAAATAGCGGGTCAATGTTGCTAAGCCCAACATCGGATACCAGATCACACTGTAGCCCAGTGCGCTTTTAAGAATGTGCATAACAAAGTCGGGGACCACTAACCCCAACTCAAAAGCTATCGGTAATAAGGCGAAAAATAATGAAACCGCACAGAAAAAACGATACCAGTTATCTCGATAATCTAGCGGCCCTTTATGATGCTCAACCTTACGCACTAACGCGATAAGATCATCTTGGCTTTTTGCGGCTTCGACATCGCTACCAATGGCGGCAATATTACGCGTGACTTGGGCGTTATAAGCCAGCATGAGTGTTGATCTCCTTATCATTTACTTCGGTGCTTGCTGGAGCATTGTTAGCATTACTAATAAAACCGGGATCACTTGCAAAGTTATTATCTGATAAGCGCATGAGTTCATGGACTGCTGCAAGCAGTTTTTGCACCCGCTTTAGCTCGGTATGGCCGGCAATTTCTTGATAAAACTCATCTGGCTTTGCCAGTGAATGTTTACGTTTTTCAATAATCAGCTTACTGGTAGAGGCAATACACAAACGGCCATCTGGCGCGATCTCTACCATAGGTGAAATAAAGTTGCGATTAAGGTCAAGTAACGTTTCTATCATTGCAGGCGTTAAAAAGCGTGCTGCGGTGAGTTTATCGCAGGCCTGTACTCGATAAATGTCATTAAATGCATTTGACTCTGTTTGATACTTTTCAGCATAAACCGAGTCTTTAAGACTTACCTCGTCTTCAGCATCTAGGCACAAACCGTTAGCGAATGGAAAATCGAGCAACATACCGTAACGGTCCCGATGTTCATGCACGGTTTTGGTTTTATAACCACCATTACCATCAGAACTGGTTTGAGTGCGTTTTACCGTATATTGAAAGTGATAAAGCTTATACTTAAAGCTGTGCTGCTCACCTTGATATTGCCCGGCAAACATCTGCTCTATATCACGCGTGCCACTACCGCGACGAAACTCTGCAAACTGCTTTACAAGTGCATCTAGTTTGTCTTCGGGTGCAGGCTTACTCTGTGTTAAGCCATTATTAAATAGCGCGTCACAGAGGAATATTTTATCGGAAAGATGTTTACGCCAATTAGCACGATAATCTAACCATACCCAGGTGATTGAACTGGTGATGATCAGAATAAACCACAACGCAAACTGCTGGTTGTCAATCTCTCCAACACTAACCACATAGCCAAAAATACGCAGCGCAGTCCAATAGGCTTCTGGCCATTCAGGTACATATATTGTCACCAGAGCCATTGCTGCCACCAGCAGTGTAAAGTTAACTACCATCGGGACTGGCAGCCATCCGCGCTCGTGGCAAAAACTGGCTAATAATGTAGTCAGTGCGACAGGAAGCCAATAGCAAGAGTCATCGATCACTAACTGAGCTAACGGCTCAACTTGTTCGTACCAGAGGCGCATAAAAATGAAAACGATACACAAGACACAAGCGCTAGCGAGTAACCACTTAACAGACTCCGTTATCTTATCGCGATAATCCAATGGTCCTGGGTGGTGTTTAACTTGAGTGATAACCTCGAGCAGGTCATCTTGAGAGGTCGCGGCATCAACATCACTGCGTAGCTTGGCAATATGTTGTGCAACTTTTTGGTTATGCTGCATTGAAAATCCTTGTACAACCACAGACGAAGGTGGGTAAAACAAGGGAGGCATTATGCATAAAAAACACAAAAAATACAGCGGTTTAAGTCACCACTTACAAAATGGAATGACTATAAATATTTTATAAAATATAAAACGCATTATAACGGGCTTTGAAGGTTAGTAAGGACTCACGTTATATTTATTACTGGCTGATAACTGAATATGAGAAATCCTGATCCGCGATGAGCCATAAAAAAGGCCAACACTATCTAGCATTGGCCTACTTTATCTCTAGGGGTAATAGCAATTAGTCCCAGATAAATTCTCTGAAATGCTTACGACACACTGATTCGTAGCTTTCGTTGCCACCAATCGCCACCTGCTCACCTTCTCGCATTGGCTTACCATTACCATCAAGGCGCACCACCATATTGGCTTTACGGCCGCAATGGCAAATGGTCTTTAGTTCTACCAGCTTGTCTGCCCAAGCAAGCAAATATTGACTACCAGTGAATAACTCACCTTGGAAATCTGTTTTTAGACCATAACAAAGTACAGGGATATCAAGCACATCAACCACGTAAGTTAATTGCTTAACTTGCTCTTTGCTTAAAAACTGCGATTCATCAATTAAAATACAGTGCAATGCTTGCTCAGCAAGACTGGCACGCACCATTTCAGTTAGGTTGTCGTTGCTACCAAAGACTTGCGCGTCTGTTTCAATACCAATGCGCGATGCGACTTTACCCACGCCATATCTGTCATCGATTGACGCCGTCATTACTAAGGTATTCATACCGCGTTCACGGTAGTTATAAGAAGACTGCAATAACGAAGTTGATTTACCCGCATTCATTGCTGAGTAATAGAAATAGAGCTGCGCCAAACTAAAGTCCTTAAAGGTGAATTCGGCGCTAGTTTAGCACTAATTTAAGCAAAAAATCATCTTAACAAAACAGTTCATGCGATCACGCCACAAAAAATATCTGCGGCGTCATCACCTCACAACTCGCTAAATAAGATACTAAGTTTAGTGAGTCATTCTTCGCTTTTTAACTGAACTGCTTATTTTGACTAGTTTTACTCCGCCAGTCCTATAAAAAGCCAGAAAGTACAAGGGATGCAACCAAACTATAAATATGTGATAAACACAACAAAACCAACACAAAACCCAGCATTGATGCACAAAATGACTCACATTAAGACACGTTTAACGCCAAAGCGTTAAATTAAAAACACAATTATAATAAAGGAAGTCAAAATTTTATGCATAAGTCAGTTATTGCAGCAGCCATTGCCGCAACATTAACCCTGAGCGCATGCTCAACCACATCACCAGAAAACACCAATGCTGTTATGGTACAAGCACAGAATCCATTCTTACAGGCAAGCACCTTGCAGTATCAAGCTCCAGACTTTACAAAAATTAAGGATGAGCATTTTCAGCCAGCCTTAACTTTAGGCATGCAAGCGCAATATCAGCAAATTTTGGATATTGCCAACAACCCACAAGCGCCGACATTTACCAATACCATTATTGCAATGGAAAAGAGCGGCGAGTTACTGACCCGCACTTCAAAGGTGTTTTATAACCTAGCGGGTACAGATAGCAATCCAACACTGCGTAAAATTCAAGGTGAAATGGCGCCCAAAATGGCGGCTCACTCAGACAATATCAATTTAAACCCAGCGTTATTTACGCGTATAGAAACGCTATATAACCAAAGAGACAGTTTAGATTTATCGGCTGAAGAAAATCGCTTAGTTGAGGTGTACTACAAACGTTTTGTGCGTGCGGGTGCCAAACTGACAGAAGATCAAAAGCAACAGATCCGTGTACTTAATGCTGAGCAGTCAACGCTAACTAATGAGTTTGCTCAGCGCTTAATGCGCTTAACCAAAGAGATCGCTGTTGTTGTTGACTCAAAAGAGCAACTTGCTGGTTTATCAGCAAGTGCAATCAAAGCAGCTGCCGCCGATGCGGCTGCTAATGGTCACCCAGCTAAGTATCAACTAAACATCACCAACACTACACGTCAGCCAGTACTGACTCAGCTACAAGACAGAGCCCTGCGTCAGCAAATTTGGCAAGCATCAGCTGAACGTGGTCTTGAAGGTGAGAACGAAACTGCGTCTTTAGTGGCAAGACTGGCACAACTTCGCGCCGAACGCGCTGAGTTACTTGGTTATAAAAACTGGGCTGAATACCGCCTAGAGCCACAAATGGCTAAAACACCGGAAGCGGTTTACAAGATGTTTGGCTCTATGGTGCCAGCGGTAATTAAAAACACCGAAAAAGAAGCGGCTGATATCCAAGCCATGATCAATCAAACTGGCGGCGACTTTGAGCTAGCGCCGTGGGATTGGGCGTATTACGCTGAACTTGTACGTCAAGAAAAATACGACTTAGATGAAAGTGCAATTACGCCGTACTTTGAATTTGACCGTGTACTAGAAGATGGTGTGTTCTTCACCTTACAAGCGCTATATGGCGTGACACTTAAACCACGCCCAGATCTGCCTGTTTACCATGAAGATGTAAAAGCCTACGAAATGTTCGATGAAGATGGCAGCAGCATGGCTATTTTCTACGCCGATTACTTCTCACGTGAAGGTAAGCGTGGTGGCGCGTGGATGAGTTCATTTGTGGCCCAATCTGAGTTATTAAACAACAAGCCTGTTGTGATTAACGTAATGAACATTAAAAAAGCGCCAGCTGGTGAGCCAACATTTGTTAGCTACGATGAAGTCACCACCATGTTCCATGAAATGGGCCACGGTACTCATGGCATGTTCTCAAAGGTGAAATACCCAACACTGTCTGGCACATCAGTATCACGCGACTTTGTTGAGTTCCCATCGACCTTTGAAGAAGATTGGGCTGCGCACCCTAAAGTGTTAGCCAACTACGCGAAGCACTATGAAACTGGCGAGCCTATTCCAAAAGAGCTACTTGAAAAGCTATTAAAATCACGCAGCTTTAACCAAGGTTTTGACACCTTAGAGTATATGTCAGCTGCCCTATTGGATCTTGAGTGGCATACACTTAAAGCGGGTAGCCCGCTACAAGATGTGGCGAGTTTCGAAGCAGCTGCGCTTAACAAGCACGGCGTCAATCTACCAGCTGTGCCGCCACGTTATAAGTCAACTTACTTTGCCCATGCGTTCCCTGGCGGCTACTCAGCAAGTTACTACGCCTACATGTGGAGTGAAATTCTAGCTGCTGATGCGTTTGCTTATGTGCAAACTCAAGGCGGACTTGATCGCGAAATCGGTATTAAGTTTAGAAAGACCATTCGTGAAGTGGGTAACTCTGTTGCACCTATGGACGCCTACAAAGCCTTTAGAGGCCAAGAGCCGACAACTGAAGCACTGCTAGAGCGTCGTGGTTTAAACTAGCGTTAGAGCGTCGTGGTCTAAACTAACGTTAGAGCGTCGTGATCTAAACTAACGATACACAAGCTTAGTAACAAAAAGCTCCAGTATTAATGCAGAGGCTCAAAATAGAAGCTCCCTAATCAGGGAGCCTTTTTATATCTGATAGATATTCGAGATAGTCATTCGAGATAGTCATTCGAGATAGTCATTCGAGATAGTCATTCGAGATAGTCATTCGAGATAGTCATTCGAGATAGTC
>NZ_JAKILT010000099.1 GCF_023283535.1 Shewanella sairae
AGGGGTTCCCGAGTGGCCAAAGGGATCAGACTGTAAATCTGACGGCTCAGCCTTCGAAGGTTCGAATCCTTCTCCCTCCACCACTTCTTAATCACTTCCTTTTCCTGTAGTCCATTACCCCAAATTACTAACATTGACTTTAACTTAACTCCTAAGTCTGTTCGTATTAAATAATGCAATAAATGCTATATCAATAGACACCTCACTACCTCATATCCTTAGCTTAATATTACAAGCCAAACCTTTATGCTTTTTCTGCTACCAATCTAGCTACCTTTTCACTATGATTTGCTTTAAATGTATTAATCAGAGACTAGATCGTGACTAATTCTTGGATAAATCAAGCAATCGAGAAAATTGAAGCGGACTTTCAACGTAGCGCTGACACTCACTTAATAAAGCTCGACACGCCAACTTTAAACGGTATTGATATCTACCTTAAAGACGAAAGTACCCACCCTACGGGAAGTTTAAAACACCGCCTAGCACGGTCACTGTTTCTTTATGCACTCTGTAATGGTTGGATCAAAGAAGGCACCACGGTAATTGAGTCCTCTTCTGGTAGTACTGCGGTATCTGAGGCTTACTTTGCCCGTTTGCTGGGTTTACCTTTTATCGCCGTTATGCCGAGCACTACCGCTAAACGTAAGGTTCAACAAATTGAATTTTACGGCGGACAATGCCATTTTGTAGATCACTCAAGTAAAATCTACGCTGAGTCTGAACGTCTTGCTAACGAGCTCGATGGGCACTATATGGACCAGTTTACCTATGCAGAAAGGGCTACCGACTGGCGAGGTAATAACAATATTGCCAATTCAATCTTTGACCAAATGAAAAAAGAGCAACATGCTATTCCGAGCTGGATTGTAATGAGTCCCGGAACTGGCGGCACCTCAGCAACAATTGGCCGCTATATTCGCTACCAAAGGTTAAGCAGTAAACTTTGCGTTGTCGATCCTGAAAACTCGGTGTTCTTTGACTACTTCACTAGCGGCGATAACACTGTCACCTGCGATAATGGCAGTAAAATTGAAGGGATTGGTCGCCCACGTGCTGAACCTTCGTTCATTCCTGGTGTGGTCGACGAAATGCGTAAAATCCCCGACCCTGCTTCTGTCGCGACCATCAACTGGTTAGAAAGAATCATTGGCCGTAAAACTGGAGCATCAACGGGCACAAATTTGTATGGCGCATTACAGCTTGCAAGCGAGATGGCAGCCAAAGGCGAAGTAGGCTCTATCGTCACCCTAATCTGTGATTCAGGTGAGCGCTATTTAGATACTTATTACAATCCCACTTGGATTGCAGAAAACATCGGTGATTTAGCCCCCTATAATGCGGCACTCGAAAAGTTTAGCGAAACAGGTCGCTTAACTTGCCCATGCGATAACTAAAATTGAGCTTACAAAAAAGCCCTTACATGAAGAATGTAAGGGCTTTTAGTATTTTGGAGTTAACTAACTCAAAACACTCGATTAAGTAGAAACCGTAATTCTAATCAATATCTAAATACTTATGGGTCTGGATTGATAAACGCCAATTACGTGCAATACAGGTTCTCATAGCCAACTCTGTTGCTCTCGGTTTTTGACTAATAGGCTGCAAACAAACGGTTTTCCCCGTTAAATCGATATCAGCTAATAAGTTATCTAATTCATCAATATGCTTTTGGGTGGCAACTGGGTGCTTAATCTCATCGGCGCGATTTAACGCTTGCTCTAACACAGAGTATCCGCCTTTCATATTTACTTTTGGCGATACGGTCACCCATGTTTTTGCATCACAAACAACCTCGAACGTGCCACTGGTTTCAATTTGTGTTTGATAACCTTCGCTATGAAGATAACTTGTTAATTCATCCAAGTTATATAAACAGGGTTCGCCGCCCGTAATAACCACATGCTTTGCATTAAAACCTTTATCGACAAACGCTTTCACTAATTCTTGTGCGGTTAACTCAGCCCAGCGCCCGATTGTGCCGTCAACTTGAATAACCAGCTCTGGTGCAACTCGGTTTTGTTCAAGTAATTCCCATGTTTGCTTAGTATCACACCAAGAACAACCAACAGGACAACCTTGAAGTCTGACAAAAATAGCCGGCACTCCGGTAAACGTCCCCTCGCCTTGTATTGTTTCAAACACTTCATTTACTGGATATTTCATTTTTTTGCCTCTTGGTTAACCGGGGCGCAGTTATAGAGGATTTCGCCCTTAGTCGCAAGTAGTTTAAAAGCATTCGTTGCTGCGTTAAACTATGCAATCTTATTTATTACAAGATTATATTTAATTATGTCAAAAGCCGTTGTAGTTTTTAGTGGTGGTCAAGATTCGACAACCTGCCTCATCCAAGCCCTTCAACAATTTGATGAGGTGCACGGCATTACCTTCGATTATGGACAACGACATAGAGAAGAAATTGAAATAGCACAAGATATTGGGATCAAATTAAAGCTTGCTAGCCATAAAGTGATGGATGTGACATTACTTAATGAGTTAGCTATCTCGGCGCTGACTCGTGACTCAATCCCGGTTTCTAATGAGCTTATGGAAAATGGCTTACCTAATACGTTCGTTCCAGGTCGAAACATCTTATTTCTGACATTAGCAGGCATTTATGCTTATCAGTTAGGTGCAGATACCGTCATTACTGGGGTCTGTGAAACCGACTTTTCTGGTTACCCCGATTGCCGCAATGATTTTGTAAAAGCCATGCAAGCTGCATTAGAACAAGGTATGGATAAAAAGCTGACTATTTCGACTCCGCTGATGTGGCTTGATAAAGCTGAAACATGGGCACTCGCCGATCAATTGCAAAGCTTAGACCTCATTCGCCATGAAACATTAACTTGTTATAACGGGATTAAAGGGGATGGTTGTGGCACTTGCCCGGCTTGTTTATTAAGAAAGCGTGGTCTCGAAGACTACCTCAACAACAAACAAACCATTATGGCTCAACTTTGCGCTAAATCGCGATAAATTGACCATGCTGGCGCTAATAAAGCCTAATGGCAAAAGCCATCTATCACTAAATAGCCCTTATCTAGTCGCATTTATCTGTAGCTTACTTTGTACAGCCCTATTTGCGTTCGGGCTAGATAATGAACTTTCTTACCAAAGATATTTAATCTTAGAAAGTCAATGGTGGCGATTACTCACGGGTAACCTATTGCACACCAACCTCTGGCACTTAGTGATGAATTTAACAGGGCTTTGGGTGATCATTGCATTACATGAACAGCATTATCGAGCAACTAAGCTCAGTGTTTTGTTTATCATTCTGTGTTTACTGCAAGGGATAGGCTTACTGGCTTTTTACCCTGAATTGGTCGGCTATGTCGGTTTGAGCGGCATGTTACACGGACTTTTTGCCTATGGTGCCGTGTTTGATATTCGCCAAGGTTATAAAAGCGGCTACTTGTTGCTGCTTGGCGTTATCTTAAAGGTGGCTTATGAGCAATATTATGGCGCTAGCGCCGAAGTCACAGCGCTTATCGATGCACGGGTGGCAACTGAAGCCCACTTAATTGGTTTAATGTGTGGCTTAACCTGCGCAGGGATAGTTTTAGTGTATTTGGCAAGTCGGGCTAAATAGCATTACATCTGATACGAAAAAGGCAGCGGATTTATCAAGCTGCCTTTTTCTTCATCTATTGATCAAATTACGCTTTTATAAATTGCTCTCTTAAACGGCCAACTTTGTCACGAATCGCCGCAGCTTCCTCAAACTCTAGATTCTTGGCATGTTCGTGCATCTGTTTTTCAAGCCTATCAATTTCATGACTAATATCTGCTGGTTTCACATGGTACTCAGCATCACTTTCTGCGACACGTTTAAGCCTGTCTTGGGAAATATCACTGGTATCACCAACGTCCATTACATCAGTGATCTTCTTAATGACCCCTTTTGGCGTAATGCCATTATCAAGGTTATATTGATGCTGTTTTTCGCGGCGACGATTGGTTTCGGTTATCGCTTTATCCATCGATTTTGTAATACGGTCGCCATATAAGATCACCTTACCATTCACATTACGCGCGGCGCGGCCGATGGTCTGGATAAGCGAGCGTTCAGAACGCAAAAAGCCTTCTTTGTCAGCGTCTAAAATACATACCAAAGATACCTCAGGCATGTCTAACCCTTCTCGAAGTAAGTTAATGCCGATGAGCACATCAAATACACCAAGTCGTAAGTCACGAATAATCTCAACTCGCTCTACAGTATCAATATCAGAATGCAAGTAACGCACTTTAACGCCATGCTCATCTAAGTATTCCGTTAAGTCCTCAGACATGCGTTTGGTCAGCGTAGTCACCAGCACACGCTCATTTACTGCGACTCGCTTGCCGATCTCCGACAATAAATCATCGACTTGTATACCAACAGGTCGTACTTCGATTTCAGGGTCGAGCAAGCCTGTCGGACGCACTACCTGCTCTGCAATTTCGCCATCAGACTTATCAATTTCATAATCACTTGGCGTCGCTGACACAAAGATACTTTGTGGCATTAAGGCTTCGAACTCTTCAAACTTCAAAGGACGGTTATCGAGCGCTGACGGTAAACGGAAGCCATATTCAACGAGATTCATTTTTCTAGAGCGATCACCTTTATACATGGCGCCAATTTGTGGCACAGTAACGTGAGACTCATCGATAATTAGTAATCCGTCTTCTGGTAAGTAATCCAATAGTGTTGGCGGTCCATCTCCAGGTGCACGACCAGAGAGATACCGAGAGTAGTTTTCAATACCAGAGCAGTAACCCAGCTCAGTCATCATCTCAACATCGTATTGTACACGCTCGGAGATCCGCTGTTCTTCAATTAACTTATTCAGATCCAGTAGCTGCTTTTTTCTATCTCTTAGTTCTTCTTTAATCTCTTCTGTTGCCGCTAAAATTGATTCTCGTGGCGTCACATAGTGGCTTTTAGGGTAAACTGTCGTTCGCGCAATACGTTTAACGATATGACCCGTAAGCGGATCAAACATACTTAGCCGCTCGATCTCATCATCAAACAACTCAATTCTAATTGCATGTTTGTCTGAGTCTGCGGGGAAAATATCTATCACCTCCCCCCGAACACGATAAGTACCGCGCTGCAGTTCGATATCGTTGCGGGTATATTGCAGCTCACTTAACCGTTTTAAGATCTCGCGCTGCTGCATAATCCCGCCTTCACGCAGATGTAGTAGCATTTTCATGTAAGATTTGGGATCGCCCAAACCATAAATGGCAGAAACAGACGCGATTAAAACGACATCTTTTCGTTCAAGCAGTGCTTTAGTGGCAGAAAGGCGCATCTGCTCAATGTGGGCGTTAACAGAAGCGTCTTTTTCAATAAAAGTGCCTGTTGAAGGTACATAAGCTTCAGGTTGATAGTAGTCGTAATACGACACAAAATACTCAACCGCGTTATGAGGGAAGAACTCTTTCATCTCGCCGTAAAGCTGTGCAGCCAAAGTCTTGTTTGGAGCCATAATAATCGTTGGCCGCGACATTTTTTCAATCACATTGGCTATAGTAAATGTTTTACCAGAGCCTGTAACACCAAGTAATGTCTGGCAAGCCACACCGGACTCAAGGCCATCGACAAGTTTATTAATCGCGGTTGGTTGATCGCCAGCCGGCTTATACATGGATTCTAATTGAAATACAGATTCAGACACGCAAATACTTCCTTGGCAAGATAGGCCATTATTTTACCCTAATTTAGATAAGAAATGGTGTGACATTGTAATTTAGCTTAAGCAAGCATATGTATCATTATGCAGAGCCTAATCGATAGCAACCCGAACTAAAAAATTCAGTACATTAAAAATAGAAGACATATATGCTAACGCAGACAAAATAAGTCCTTCATCTAGTAGCATTTGACCACATGTCGTTTTTGGGTATGACTGGCGAAATGGGCACGGGCAGGATAATTGCCAATTTTCACTAACGCTTATAAACCCATAGAGCGTACGCCATATAAAGAGCACAAGCGTTAACGGCGTTGTGCCGACAATATTATGATGTAAGACCACTGCATATTAGCAAGAGCCAAAGGTTAGGCTAAAACCATTGAAACTTTATAACGTCTCAATAGAGACTCCCGTTATAACTAACCTTTACGTCAACACCAGTAAAATAGGCTGATTAATTCACAATACTAGCCGACAAGTTTGTTACAAGATTCTTACAAGGTTTATCATAGCTCAAATTAACTGTTGCTTTTTCCATCACACTGTTTTTAATCATGAAAAAAAAACGCAGATAATTTCGTCCAATTTAACCTCAAGTCACTACCCATCAGCTTTAGAAGCACGTTTTTGTGAGTAACCCACAGGCTTATCCACAGATTTAGTGGATAACTCTTGCAAACCTTGTCGCTATGGGCATTTTTACAGCAACTACTCCAACTTCAGGTAAACGCCATTTACTGTAATTTTACTACATTTGTAATTAAGACCTCTTTGTTGTCCAGACTTCTACATTCCAATCAGAAATTGCACAATCGAAAACTTCGAATAACTCATAGGCTTATACCACCGCTGTTCATATATTAACAAAAATGCTGCATTCACCACCGTTATGTGCGTTAGATGACCACTTAAGCGTATAATTTCATTTTTTTTCCCTTGTCGAGTTGACTCAGTTGTAAGAGCGATTTAATATGCGCTCCGTCTTCAACGAGACGTAACTTAAACGCTTCCCCTGTAGTTCAGTTGGTAGAACGGCGGACTGTTAATCCGTATGTCACTGGTTCGAGTCCAGTCTGGGGAGCCAAGTTAAGTTAAATTAGATAATTATCTAATAGATATGAAAAGTAATTCCCCTGTAGTTCAGTTGGTAGAACGGCGGACTGTTAATCCGTATGTCACTGGTTCGAGTCCAGTCTGGGGAGCCACTTTTTATCTTATTCGGTAAGTATCACTAAAAATAGCAATTCCCCTGTAGTTCAGTTGGTAGAACGGCGGACTGTTAATCCGTATGTCACTGGTTCGAGTCCAGTCTGGGGAGCCATTTTTAGTCAAAGTTGTAGACTGTTATAAAAGTATTGCGAATCCCCTGTAGTTCAGTTGGTAGAACGGCGGACTGTTAATCCGTATGTCACTGGTTCGAGTCCAGTCTGGGGAGCCACTTTTATAATGTTAAAAATTTAAAGTATCGATTCCCCTGTAGTTCAGTTGGTAGAACGGCGGACTGTTAATCCGTATGTCACTGGTTCGAGTCCAGTCTGGGGAGCCACTT
>NZ_JAKILT010000100.1 GCF_023283535.1 Shewanella sairae
TAAAGTGATGACGCTTGCGATGATTATGCTTGTTCGGCATTTGTTAAATACAGCTAAAAGTTAAAGAGTTCGTCCATCATAATCGAACTCCTTTAGTAAGCCTAGTTGGATGTTATTTGTGCACTGCAACAAAGCCTTGTTTCTCTGTCAAGCTAATGTTAAAAGTCTTCAAGCTCGCCAACCGGTATGCCCAACTCACGGGCCAGTGCTATGCGCTCCAAATACTCACCAACACCCGCACGGGCTTTAGCGTAATATAAGGCTTTTTCTGATTTCGATTTCGTGGATATACCAGCTTCTGAGTTACGATTAGGGCAGTTAAATTCAAAGGCTCTGGCTTGAGGTGTAGGTTTGGTCATTTTTAATCTCTAAATCAATGGTCATCATATGCCATCGGTGAAGGTTAATTGTGTTACTTTCATCGAACCAGCTTAATAACATGCTGATTTTAATGACAATACAATCAAATTTAGGTGCAGGGGGATGCCTTAGTTTTGCATTGTTATATAATAACTGTTTTTCGAGTAACCTATTCTTTAGCGGCATAGTTGTTTCTGAGAGATCCTACGGCTCTACTCATAGCTGCGAGATTTCAGTTTGCGCGCCCCCCCCTTAACAGAACAACCTAATTAAGTACTTCGTAATAACCTTGAACATAGTCAAAAGGTAATGACAATGTCAAATCATAATCCTCCTTTGTTTGAACCTGTTTTGCTACGATTTTAATGCCCAATTCTTTAATTGTGTATAACCATTCAATAAATTCAGCTTTAGCCAGAGACTCTCTTACATAACTTAATTCAAGCTTTATTACATCGTGCCGAGTGACATCTAGTACTATATTTGACTCGTACGTAAAACCATCTAAAGCTAAAATCGCACCAGCATCCTTTAAAGCATATTCACCTTCAATAGTATATTTATACAATTGAAGGTGCCTCTCTGTGATTTCAACTATAAGTGTAGAGCCAAAACACTCGATATACCGACTCAAATCACAAAGTTTTTCAACAACATATTGATCTAACAATGAAAACCTCTCAACTTTTAAAAAGTAAGAGTAGTTCATGCTAGACGAATTTGAACGTTGAAAAGAGTATATTTTATGCACTAATTCAACTAACAATAATTTATGTTTCGAAGGTAACATCGATGTGTAATAATTATTAAGTGTATAATAACTTTGGATATGAAGTGGTTGACTTAAAAACTCCATGCCGTAAAACAATCCATATCTTGTAAATACTTTTTGAGCGAGATGGGAATAGCTACATATAGAATTATCACTTTTATTAGATTGACTACAATATGCTGAAGTATAATTACATGTACCATAGAAAAAACAAGGCATAATCACTTACCTGGCAGGGTTTAATTATATGAATGATACTTTTATGAGATGGTAAGAATACAATCTATAAATTCTCATCAATAACTTTAATTAAATTTGTGTATCAAAAATCATGCTGTAATAATCACCAAAAACGTATTTAAAAAATAAACCTCCTCAATTTGTTTTTTGTTCAGCCGCTTTTAATCTATAATATTTATTATTACGTCGACTCCGAACTGAAAGCCTCATTTTTACAATTTTATTATGCCTTACAATCCACTGCGTTAGTGGGAATTTAAACGATTCAGCATTGTCATCAATCATTTTGTGCAACCTATTTTATTTATCGTTAACTCTGAGTAAAATCAAACCCAAATTAGGTTGGCTTCATTTCGTTAAAACTGACAATTAACATCTGGACACTATATGGTTAATCTACCATACACAGCGTTAATGGATTAGGTATTATCTACAGAGCGTGGTAACGTTCTCAGCTATTCCCTCTCAACACATAGGTAGTCGCATCCTTTCTTGTTCAACCATAACAGCATTTCCAAAGATTGGTTACATTATTATGCGAACATAGCCCTGTTCCCCTCCTATTTTTATATCAACAACCCTGTCACTTATCGTAACGGCAACGATAATAAAATATCTCAAGCGTATCAACTGAAATTTCAACCAATTATGAATCCAACCTCACCTTGCCAACTTCCTAAATATAGTAATATAACCTATGCTACTTTTTGTGCACATGAAAAAAGAAACTGATTTTAAATTGCAGCCTGTTAAATTTACAAGTTTATTTTTTTTATCATTCGATAAAATTAATTAATCAGTGAATTGAGTTTTGTATTTTCTCGCAAGAAGTAGTGCCCCTCCGCCACATGAAACGCAACACTTTGTACTTTATGCAGTGTTCAAATGCTGCATAAATATGTCATAAGATGAATACTAGCCTAGTAAAAAATTTATATTTAATGCTGTTTAAATGTTGTGACATAGTAGTCGAACGCCCCTCCCCGATCTGGGGCTGATTACACTTTTTGACCAGCTCCAAAAATAATCACTTCTCTGAAGGGGGCTGTCGCAAACTGAGGAATAGGTTTATCATGAGTGATGCTCTCTTAACTAACATCATCAATGTCACTTAACTTTTCTGGACACCATTTTCCAACAGATATCATCATGCAAGCCCTTCGATATTATCTAGCTTATAAACTCAGTTATCGTGAAATAGAGGAGATGTTTGCCGAACGAAATATCCATTTTGACCACTCAACACTGAACCGTTGGGTTATCAAATATGCACCGCAACTCGAAGTCATATTCAGGAAGAGAAAGCGTCGAGTATCTGGCTCATGGCGAATGGACGAAACCTACATAAAGATTAAAGGTCGTTGGGTTTACTATTATCGCGCCGTGAATAAATACGGTGCTATTATTGATTTTTATTTGAGTGAAACCCGTGATGAACCGGCGGCTAGGGCATTTTTCAATAAAGCTATCAACCAACATGGCTTACCTGAGAAGGTAGTCATTGATAAAAGTGGGGCGAATGCTGCGGCATTAGATACCATTAATATTCGTCTTTGGTTGTCTGGTTACATGCTGTTTATGATCGAGGTTTTAACCATAAAATATCTGAATAATATTGTCGAACAGAGTCATCGAAAAGTAAAAGGAAAGATGCATCAATACTTAGGATGGAAATCTTGGAAAGGTGCCGAATCGACACTTGCTGGCGTTGAGCTTTGGTTCATGATTAAGCAAGGCCAAATGAACACAACCGAAAAGATGACTCCATGGGAACAATTTTATTCTTTAGCAGCCTAATTGTATCTGAGGGATCTTGCGCCCTCAAATCATAGTTGCAAGATCTCAGTTTGCGACAGAACCGTATTTATATATCAATATGTACATAAAATGTTCCATGTGTGGATATTGATTGGGTATTATGTGTACAAATAAATGATGATAAATATTGACGAATAGTCCCTTGATACAAGTTAATTTATTTACTATAATAGCGTCATGTTTATTCTGTGAGAGTACAGCACATAGCTTGCTATCACCACGTAGGTTTCTATGTGGTGTATTATTTACTAATAAACTAGAATAAGTGAGAACTGACCTTCTTGCGTTTAAATTATTCGACAAAAAAACCGACTTTTCGAATGGGTCGGTTTTTTTGTACCCAAAATTCAATAACGTATAACTATTTGATCTTTGCACCCCAATTGATTATATTAGATTCCAATGTTCGGATTAGTCACCTGAGCAGCCCTAAAACATTCGAGATTCTAATAATGAAAACCAAACAGCGCTATAGCTGCATATTGCAGCCCCAATTCCTTTGTAGATCTAGATACATTCAATATGACATGCCGATCCTAACGCGATCTAGTATGCCTATTGTGAGTGTGTCTAATGCAAAACGCTAACCTCGATACACTCTTTTCTGCACTTGAAAGTAATGAGCATTGCTCAGAACTTCCGCCGTTGTCTTCTTATGATGATGCGAATGCTTTTGGCTGCGAAATACCAGAGGGGCAAGCTTACACTGTCGTTGATGAAACTAAACGCCTCAAAAAAGCACGCAAAGCTGAACGTGACAAAGTTAATGCTGAAATTTTAGAAACGGCTGATCGAGTTAATAAAAGCGGTAAGGCTGTTGGATTTCAAGGTAAAGTTGCCTCATTCAATGGATTCAAGAGCGCAAGATTGCCCGATTACGTTAAAACATTATTGAGACAAGCAAAGGTACTGCCTCATAGAGAAGAGTTTCTTGAGCATAGTGACGGCTTATACCGTGGAACATTGCAAGAGCGCTCTAAGATCATTCTAAGTTTGATGCTTTCTGCGTTTGTGGTTAATTGTAATGTTGCTAATGGCATGGTCGTTGTTGCTACTCGTAAAGGCGGTAAGAACCTCACCCATGATGCGCTGAGAATGGAAGTGGCACTTAGGCATGGTGTTTATATCGCCGAATCAACCTGGTATTTTTATATCAATAAATTAGTCCAATGTGGTTATCTGCAAAGCGATACTGTGGCTATTTATGAAGATGGCCATGCAGCTATGTTTCATGCAGAAGCAAGTTACAAGGTTCTATCTAAAGGGTTGTTAGATATGCTCGGCGCTTCTCGTTTGTCCGTTCGTAACGGAGCTGCAAAGCATGAAGCCGACTTAAAAACGAAAGGTAAATCTTTTAAGCAAAAGGCCCGTTACCCTAATTCACGTTACCGTATGGACGGTACGCTTCGTAAGAACATGAAAGTGGTTGAGCCATGCCAACGCTTGCTCGAACTGATCACTTCTCACCATGTACGTGAAACTTACCACGTACCCCCTAATTAGCGCTAAAGCAGTTTCTCAAAATGACCTATATCGGCTTACTTGCCGAGTTTTGTCGTGTCAGAGCGCGGTATATCGCTTTTAAATGAACAGAAATGTGCTGCTTAACTCGCTCTACATTTTGTATTCCTCATGGTTTTTGGTTCGCACGTTGCCTATTTAAAGAGATTGATGTTTTTTTTCGGAATAAATTAAAGTACAAATCAAGACGGCAAAGTTAGTTGTGATCTTTAGGCTTAAAATTTTTTTCTTTTCAGGGTTACAAGCTTTTAAAAAATGAAAAATAAAAGGATCTTTAAAGACCACAAACAAAAATGAAATGTCCCCTAGCTAAAGCTAGGGGACATGATTTAAAAGCAGCGCTGAAAGGATATTTTGTCTAACCGACCGTTAGGCTTCATTTGTTTCTGTACAACGGGTTTGTCTGCGACGCTTGTCGCTACGCGACTGTCTGGCAGAAAGAAAAAGCAAAATCGAAGCAAGTCTGTGTTGATAGTGTAACGATTTCAAGAGTGATGATTGAATAGAATGGTGAAACCATTCTTTAAAGAAAAACCATTAGCGGGAATGATAATACAAGTGGTAAACTTCATGCGGGTGCTCTTGGCTATTTGGCAAGAGCATAGTTTTGTAACGGCCAGATAGACGAAAGCCCCAAAGTTAAAATCCATTAACAATGAGGCCTACGCATGTATCTTCCAATACAAATAGTAGCCTCTTTTACTTTAAGGGGCAAGATATGCCGAAAAGAAAAACAACTACTTTGAGTCTAGCTATCGTGTGTTTCACTCTGTTAGCTGCGCTGGCACTCATTAGAGATGATTTGTGTAAAGTGGAGTACCGTAACGGTACGATGTTTCTTAACGTTAATCTTGCTTACGAAGTAAGAGGCTAGCGAACATAGGGACGGTTCCGAACCGTCCCTATTTTTGGATTGTGACGTTACTTACCAGGAGCACCCAACTTTTTACGAGCATTACTTAACTAATGTGAATTGTTAAGCTGTAATTGTTTGACTACCCTAGCCTGTATCCAAGTGGGTTTAGTTGCTAGCCATTGGAATAGCTTACCTGCTGGCATTTTGGGTAAGTCGATTAGACGTGCTTTTTCTATCTTGTTATAATGCATTTGTAGCATATTGAATCCTCATTGATTTATTTTGTTGCGTGTCTGTGTAGATCTGAACCATCTACACAGACATTATTATTGCACATATCTTACATATCAGAACTGTCTTTGTCTTCTTGCCCTGTTATTTCTTTCACGTAGTTTATCCATTGCTCCCCATTTAGTGATTTATCTGGATTTTCAATCATGGAATTCAATACTGATAAAGCAAGCTCTATGGTTTCACTTCGGCCTCGAGTCAGCGGGATACCGAGATTCTTCAATTTCGCTTCTAAAGTATCAATATCGTTACTTCGGTTGTCTGATATTTTTATAATTCTATTTTTGCGTAAAACAACGGATTTCTTAGGGCCTGGTTTTTTTCTTTTTTGAGTAACTTCAGCAACGGTTCCTACTGTATTGCCTGTTTTGTTATTTTGTGCTGAATTCATCCAGCCAGGTGCCTTACTCATTTGATTGCCTCATCTAATAGTGTATTGATCTCTTTTTGTGCACTGCTTAAACCATACATACCTTTTAAAGCTGGGTCGAAAACAGTTCTGCCCAGACCAATTACGCGCTCATATATCGAGCGTGAGGGGATAATCTGTAATTTGTTAGTTATTTGTTTTTTTTCTTTAATAAAATCCCTATGTTCCATTTTTCGTGAGTCCGACATTGATACAACTTCTATTATCTCCCTTCCAAGGTCATGTAGTCTTGGAAGGTGCTTTGAAACCACACCATAAGCCAAACGGCTTGGTTGGTAAGGGATTATAATTGTTCCCATTGGTTCATCACTCGTTGACGGTGTCATGTCTATAATAATTAAGTCTACATTTGGTTTTTCATCAGGAAAGTGATGGGTTACGGTGAATGGAGCTAGTCCATCAGTGCTTAACCAATGGCAACTTCCTTGGGGGTCATCATCTACTAATAATACTTTTAAATTTCGTGCAGCGGCAGCACCTGCAAGGTTCCATGCTATCGTACTTTTCCCAACCCCACCTTTTTCATTCCAAACGCTAATGATCTTCATATAATATCCTTTAATGTTAATCCATATATCTAATATATCTAGTATATCTAGTATATCTAGTATATCTAGGTTTGTTTGCTTGTCAACGTCGGATTCGTTGTTGCATTTGGGAAGAAATAAAGTGATGGTGTTTATTTATCTCGTTAGGGTGTACCCCAATGAGATAAGCGGTTACGGTATGGTTACGGCGAAAACCCAATCAATGCGTTAACTTAAATGCGGTAGTTCTTGTGCGATAACATAAAAACGATAACCACCCAAGATAACTCGCTCTTTGGGTACAGTGATTTCCTATCCCCAACAGCCCCTCGACATAAGACCATTTTTTTGTTGGTTGTCATGAAATCGAGATCGTTAAGTTGGTAA
>NZ_JAKILT010000101.1 GCF_023283535.1 Shewanella sairae
GAAGGCTAAGTTTGCGGACAACCCGCTTACCTCAGATCTAATGCAGACTTATTAGAATCTGACAAGACCGTCCTATATTGATCGCTTACTTAGCAACCACAGGATTAAAGTTTTGGTTGAGCAAGTTATCAGCAACACTATCACTGTGTTTACGCTTGGTCGTTACTTTATATGCGTGACAAACAAACCAAGCTTATTCATCAGCTTTTTAACGCCATATTCGCTGACATTTAATCCCTCCTTGCATAACCGTTTTCGCAGTTCTCGATAACCCAAGCTATTTCGACTTTGCTTGAATATTGCTTTAGCTCTTCGATATAAATGAAGCTGAACAGCAGTAATGATTTTTGCTGGTCGATTTAGCCAAGCATAATAGGCTGAGCGACTTACCTTCATTATTTTACAAAGCTTCACTATGGGGAACGCTGCCGATAGCTGCTTAATCGTTTGAAACGTTACTTCGTTTCCCTAAGCAGGAGGGAGCTGGCCTTTTTTAAGATTTCTTTCTCCATCTTTAGTTCTTTGATTTCCTTACGTAGCTTCAGTAATTCAGCTCGTTCATCAGCATTTAAAATAGCGCCTGATTGCTCTGCTTCAAACTTGGCTTTCCAGTTATAAAGCAACTTATCTGTGATACCTAAAGACACTGCGGCTTTAGGGACGCTATAACCTTGCTCGGTTACTAATGCGACGGCTTCTTGTTTAAACTCAGCCGTGTAATTTCTGTTTGTTCGTTTTGTCATTTAACACCTCAATTATTGGATTATATTCTATTATTAAAGTGTCCTGTTTGATTACAGCAGATCAAAGACAAGAGAGATTGAGTATTGCAACAAAGCCGGTTAGATTAGAGCAGAACACTTTACAACTAAAATAAATTAATAAGCGCATAAATTTTTTTAATTGGAACAACTAAGAGTAATAGTTCATTATCTAAGATAGAACTTCACTTATTGGAAATCTAAGCTAAATCAATACAGGCTTTAACACGGTTTGCTTTGCAATTCCTTGTAGGCTATTAGATATACAATAGGTTCCTTAAACAATGACAGATGTCATTACTCACTTTAAACGGAAAAATGAAATAATTATGAAAAATCTTATAAACAAATTAGTCAGTTTTTACCATGATCAACGTGGAGTTACTGCCGTTGAGTATGCAATCATTGCTGTCGCAATGTCTGCGATCGTACTGGCTGTGTACACCAATGGGGATTTAGGGACAGCTATGACTGATGCAATGTCCACTGTAAGTGAAAATATAACAGGCGCGAAAACAGTACCAACACCATAAGGTTATAATTCACCGCATGTAACCTCCAGTTTTTTTTGTAATAATGTACTTATGTAAAGGGCATTTTGTGGAAATGCCTTTTTATTTTTTTCTGCTTGAGTTAGCTATATGCACCGGTTATATCGTTTTATTCTAATAGTAATTATTGTTCTATTATCTATATTCATATTTATACGTTTATCAACACCTTCAGAGCCAATAAAGACTCCCACTGTTGTAGAGCCAGTTGTTAGTGTGTACAAATTAAAGAACTCTGCAGATAGAGGCGATGCAGTGAAAAAACAGTCATTAACAATTGAAACTAAAAAACAATCTGATTTAAAATCGACTCCTTTTTCACCTATTTCAGATATTAACTTAACATCATCGGCTATATTCTCTAGATATGTGCCCAAAGATAGTTATCTAACGGTTGATGACATAGTGTCAATAGATAGTGATGAGTACATATCTAGCTTTTTAAATGAAGGCGAGTTGCCTTATTGGTATGACATTAGCGAGCAAATAAATAATAAGTCTCTAACGGTCAAAAATGGTGATTACATTAGTATTGCATCTGTAGCAACGCACCCTTCAGTACCTAGTGAATTTATAGTAACGCAGGCAAAAGTCCTTAAGTTTTTTGAATCAACAGAAAAAAACAAGAGCTCTCGCCTCCCTTCTTACCATATTATTTTAGCACTAACTCTGCCAGAGATATTAAATATTGAAAGGGCGTTGCTCGAACCTGGCAAGCTTAAATTATTATTAACGACTAACTTAATCAATAGCGGGGATAGCGATGTTGCAACATATACACTTACTCGACAAGTCACTCGTGGAGACCCGATTGCAAAAAGTGACTACGAGGAACTATCGAATAATGTAACAAGTTTTAGGACGAAAACAGCTGGATTTGGTCTAGCAGAGCTTTTATCCGAAGCTGTTTACAAAAATGATTATCCTGCGGGGACTTTATTAACCGCAGACATGATTGCAAATCCTAATGATTTCGATTTTCCTTTGTTTTTTTTGAAAAAAAACGAATTGCCTTATTGGTTTGATGTAACCGAATTGGTTAATAGTGGTTTATTTTATGCTAAACGAAACGATTTCGTAAGCTTTATACTAGTAACCTCTCCCAATAATTCAAAAAGTAACACTCCGAAATCAACAGTTAGTAAGGTTATTGCAAATGACATTAGAGTATTGCATTTAACTCCCACTCAAAAAATGAATGGTGAGGTTACATATAGCCTAGTCTTAGCATTGGATGCAGCGACACTTCTTAAGCTGGAAACAGCAAAGAAAACAGGGGAGTTAATTGTGGTGTTGTCTTCAAATTTAACTGAATCTGGAGAAATGAAAGGGAACTTCAGTAGTAATAAATTTGACGATAATGGTCCAGCAGTAAATGCTTTGCGAGGAAGTCTTTAACATGTCTTTTAGATTTTTTATCCTTATTTTGTTGGTTTGTTCATTTCCCTCTTATTCTGAGAATTACCTTTTGCTTAGTAAAGGTGAGGCTAAAACCATCTATTTATCTTCTCCCGCGGAGACAGTATTTATATCTGCTCCTCGCATTGCCGATTATAAGATAATTAGTCCGAAAACAATTGTTGTATATGGTGGCGATTTTGGCACTAGCTCGATAGTTGCATTCGATTCAACTGGTAGAGAAGTTTATAAGAATTCAATTATTGTTAATATGAATACAGATCTAATTAGTGACATTGTTAAAAGTAAATTTCCAAATGAAGATATCAAGATAACTAATGCTTCTGATACAGTTATACTAGATGGTGTTGTAAGTTCTTATCTAGTGAAAAATGAAATTTATAATGTAGTTGGTTTGCTGTTAAATAAAAATTCTGAACGTTCTTATTACAAAGTTGAACATACAGATGAAGCTAAGGGGTGGGGAGATGATGATTTAGAGTACACTGAAAGATATTATTTTGATGGTATACTGAATAATTTAAAAGTGATATCTATTAATCAAATTAATGTAAAAATTACACTTGCTGAAGTGTCAAGTGCATTTTTGACAAATCTAGGTGTTACTTATGGTAGTGATGCTGGACAAGGGGTGTTTACTAATAATCTTTTGGACTTTTCGGCTCAAAATATTGTCGCGTCGATAGCTGCAATAGGTGATGAGTCTATTGGTAAAGTACTCGCAGAACCTAATCTAACCGTGTTTTCAGGAGAGCAAGCGAGCTTTCTTGTTGGGGGTGAGCTTCCTATTGCGGTTCAAAATAAAGATTCTATAACCATCGAGTATAAAGAATATGGCGTGCTCTTATCAATGGTTGCAAAAGTGGTCGATAAAAATAATATCCGTCTTACCTTGGAACCTGAAGTCAGTTCTTTTGATGAGTTATATAAAACCACAGGTACATCAATGAATGTGCCTGCATTTAAAACTCGCAGAGCTCAAACAACAGTTCAACTTAAAGATGGGCAAAGTTTCATTCTGGGTGGGTTATTGTCTTCCCAGAATCTCGAACAAGTTTCAAAAATTCCTTTTTTAGGAGACATCCCACTCCTTGGAGGATTGTTTAGAAATACTGGGTCTAAGGGGATAAAAACAGAACTTATCATTGTGGCGACAGTAAACTTGGTAGAACCTGTAGCTCCAGAAAGTGTTAGGCTTCCAAAATTGAGACCAACAAGTGAAGTTCAAAGACTTTTACTCTTAGATTTTTCAAATAAACAAACCTCTCCTGAATTAGTAGATATAATAAATAATGGAGGATTTAACTAGTGCGACGATATAATTCCATAATATTACTAATTTTATGTTTGCCGGGCTGTGCCTTTTTTTCGTCGACGACACCGACTTCATTTTTGGATGAGATGAATAAAATATATGAGTTGTATTCAAAAGTGCTACCCATAAAAAACGGGGAGTATTCTGTTCCAGAACTAATCGATAAGTTATCGGAGCTTGGAAATAATTACCCAGAATCTGATTTCATTATAATTTATCCAGCTGAAGTGGAATCTTTTGCAACGCAATTGAAGAATGAAGTTGATTCTTTAGGTCTAATTGAAAAGAGAGTGCGTTACATATCTAACACAAAGAAAAGCAAAGGATCCCCCTTGCTAATATACGTTTCTAGTTTTGAACAATACAATTGTGGTGCATTAAATATAAATAATCACAGTTCATACAGTTTTGGTTGTTCGATAAGGTATAACCATAATAATAATTTAGTTCAACCTATTAAAGATAACTAATCATGACTTCAAAGTTCACCCCCTTTACTTTCAATAATAACGTTGAAAATGAAACAAATGAGCTTCGAGACTTAGTCGTTACTAAAGATCAAGATTTAGCAGAAGCTTTTACACAGTTATATGCAACAGAGGGCGTATATTCATTAGAAATTTCTTTATTCTTAGACCAAGAGAATATATCTAATTACACTACCGAAAATTATGCCAATGTGATAATTGATATGATAGGCGTTGATGCGTCAACACAGTTTGAACGTGTTGAACAGTTGTTAACATTGTTAGATGTAGGCGTAAATCTAATTATCCTAAGTGATATCGACTCCATAACTCTACAAAACAAAATGAGTAAAGCTGGCGCGATATATGTTCTATGGAATAAAGAACTGCCCAACCTAAACTGGAATGCCTGTTCTAGCTCTAATACATCTAAGTTGCGCGGACACTCGGAAAGGTCGGCTAAACGTATACTGGTCGTTGGAACTAAAGGCGGGGTAGGGGTGTCGAGTTTTAGCTCTTTTTTGGCGCATACATTAGCTTCAAAAGCAGGTTTAAAGGTACTGCTAGTTGAGCATGATATGTACTCTATGGTATCTGATGTCTATTTAAGTTTAAAAAAATTTAAAGCGAAGATACACACAGGCAGTCTGGAGCTACTTGATTTAGATACTGTTGTGGCAGAAAGCTACGTGCAAAATGTACAAGACAAATTGGATTTTATCGCGTTAGATAGTCGAGATGTAGAACTTAATGAACATTCTGAGCTGTTATTTAAATTATCAGAAGAAATAGCAAGTAAATACAACTTCATAATTGACTCTGTACCTATTTCTTCTTTTGATTCATTGAGGTTGGCAATTAATATAGAACGTTACGATCGAGTTTACATAATTTGCGAACCATCAATACCCTCACTAAGAGCATATAATCAGATGATTCAAAAATTAGGTGGAATTAAATATCAAACGGTATTCAATTTAACTCGCCCAGAAAAAGATTATTTAATGACTGTTAATAATAGCAAGAAACGAATTAAGGCATCTTCTTCTATATGTTTTCGCTATATCAAAGAATTTGATAAGAACGTACTTCAAGGCGGAATGGTAAGTATAACTAAGAACAAAAACTTCTATTCATTAGCGGAAATTGTGCTTGCCCTCACAGGTAAAGAAATTTCGCCTAAACCTATTTTTTCCATATTTAAGAAGTGAACATGTCAAATAATATATATATTTCATTGCGAGCAGATATTTTTGACGCATTAGATGCCACATTGCTAAGTGAAATAACCGCAGATGAATTGCTTCTACAACTTAGTAATTCTGTTGATATGCTCATTCTTAAAAAAGAACTTCAAGTCAGTTCATCTAGGCGATTAGAGATCGTTAACGCAATGCTCGCAGAGCTTAAAGGGTATGGTCCTTTGCAAGTGTTATTAGATAATCAAGATGTTTCCGACATTTTGATTAATGGTCCTAAAAATGTATTTATAGAAATAAATGGAAAAATGAAGAAGTCGGTTGTTTCTTTTGTTGATGAACAACAGCTCCTATCTATCGCCAAACGCATTGCTTCGAATGTGGGACGCCGAGTAGACGAATCAAATCCCTTATGTGACGCAAGGATGCATGATGGCAGTCGCGTAAACATTGCTGTTTCGCCTCTAGCTATTGATGGAACATCAATTTCGATCCGTAAGTTTAAGAAGCAAAAAATTAAGATGGATGACTTAGTGGGTTTTGGTGCCCTCACACCTCAAATGGCACATTTTTTGTCAATAGCATGTTTTTGTAAATGCAATATTGTTATATCAGGGGGGACAGGTTCAGGAAAAACTACTTTATTAAATGCTCTCTCTGGCTATATACAAGGAACAGATCGCGTGATTACCATCGAAGACGCCGCAGAATTGCAGTTACAGAAACCACATGTGGTTAGACTAGAAACTCGTCCAGCAAATATTGAAGGTACAGGTCAAGTAACAGCCCGAGATTTGGTTATTAACTCACTTCGCATGCGCCCCGACAGAGTCATTATTGGTGAATGTCGTGGAGGAGAAGCATTTGAAATGTTGCAAGCAATGAACACTGGGCATGATGGTTCAATGACTACTTTGCATGCTAATACACCACGAGATGCGATTTCAAGAGTTGAAAGCATGGTTATGATGGCCACGGCTAACTTACCGATTGAGGCTATCCGTCGCAACATAATAAGCGCTGTGGATCTGATTATACAAATTAAGCGACTCCACGATGGTTCTAGAAAAGTTATCAACATAACAGAAATATATGGTTTAGAAGGAGAGCAAGTAATTATGGAGGATGTTTTCCAATACAAAGCCACTTCTGTCGGTAGTGAGAACGAGGTTGTAGGCGAGTTTTCCTCAATGGGATTAAACCAACGTTCAATAGTTTTTGAAAGAGCGAGCTATTTTGGTTTACAAGATAAATTAAAGGCATTATTTGAATGATTATATTTTCTTTGTTTGGGATAGTATTCTGTATCATTCTGATTTTGTTGATGAATACCTATGAAAAAAACAGATAGATTGTTGGATTGGTATTTCTCATACTAAGAAGAAAAATGCGCAAATAAAAGTGATTAACTTGGTAGCGTTTGAAAAT
>NZ_JAKILT010000102.1 GCF_023283535.1 Shewanella sairae
ACACTGCGGATATTTTTATTGAACAAAAAACGTTATCTCTACCTACAAATTCCACGTAAAAGTCATAACGTTCAAACTAATAAATGCCCCAAAATGCGTTTTGCGGTTTTAAAGTGGAATCAGGCCTAATAAGGCTCTATCCATAGAAAAGCTAATGTGTAGTGGCACCGGTGTTTTTCAAGATAGTTGACACTCTTCGCTTAAATTTTACGCTACCTTTTTCGTCTCTTCATCGGGCACATGATCTGGGTTCAACATTACCGCGCCGATTGGTTCACAGTTCCTTATTCCGTTAGGCCAACGTTTTGGATTTCTCTCCCTTGCAGCTTCAAGCACAGTTTTTCGATTAAATAAAATATCGTTATCTTGCATCGCATGTCTCTTGCCTGGGGAAACAAATTTGAGCTTGCTATGTTTGTGCTCGTAGTTATACCAAGTGACAAATTTCTCTACCCATTCACGAGTTTCAGTCAGACTTTTAAAGCCCTTGCTAGGCCATTGTGGCCGGTACTTAAGCGTCCTAAACAATGCCTCTGAGTAAGGATTGTCATTACTCACACTCGGTCTGCTAAGTGAGGCCGTAACGCCCAACTCTTCAAGCTTAGCTTTCATGGTCAGACACTTCATTGGCGCACCATTATCTGAGTGCAAGACTAACGGCTGGTTGAAGCATTGTTCACGCAACATGTTTCGCTGCATAAGCTGGGCAGCAAGCTCACCACATTCCCGCTCATGGACTTCATATCCAACAATCTTACGGCTATAAATATCTTCAAACATATACAGATAATAAAACTGACCTTTGATGACCGAGGCACAATAAATAAGTGATATCCCAAGACCAGATTTCATTTGGCCCTTTTGCCTGATAAGCCGCAGGTTTACTTCTTGATGCAACTTGCCTACTACGGCCACGATGGTTGACCTGTTCATTAACTTTAAGTACGCGGTAATACGTTGATTCAGAAGCGATATAAATGCCTTCATCCAGTAGTGTTGGTACTATCTGTGACGGTGGCAAGCTGGCAAACCTAGCCTCATTGCATATATCTAACACTTGCTGACGTTCGCTCTCGCTGAGCTTATTTGCAGGCTCAGGCCTAACCGCTATCGGTCGTAAGTCAGCCTGTACATTTCCGGATTTGTACCAGCGACGGAAAGTCCGCTTACTGAGTAAAGCGACTTCACAAGCCTTATCCAGTCTTGCGCCACTATGGTGAGCCTCTCGGATTAACTCGACTAATTTAACGCGCTCAGTCAGCGTTGTTAGCTCTCCTCGTTGTCGTCTCCCCACAAGGCATTGAGCTTTTTTCTTAGCACCAATAACGCCGCAGTTTCTGCCAGCGCCTTATCTTTATAACGCAACTCACGCTTCAATGATTTGATCTCGGCTTTATCTGCTTTAGCCTGAATTTTTATCTCTTTAGCTTGAGACTTGCTCGACTGAAAACCACCTAAGCAGTCTTCTTTCCACTCAAGTATTTGCTCTCTAAATAAGCCCTTTTCTCGGCAGTACTGACTAATTCCTGCTTCTGACATCGGGGCTGTTTCGATAATAACAGCGAGCTTAGCTTCAGCAGACCAATCATCACTAGTCAATGTTTTACCTGGCACGGGTAGACCTTCTTTTCTGAGTTTGTCGCGCCAATGATACAAGGTTTTGGTCGAGATCCCTTCACTAAGGGCAACCTCTGCAACGGTCATATTTTTGGGAGGCAATAATTTTTTTAGGATCGCTTCTTTACGTTCTTGTGAATATCGGGCCATCTAGCTCTCTGTTTACCGCCCCTTATATTAGATTAATGGATGATTTTAAGGGGTGACAACAATCCTGACACAGGGGGGCACAGTGATTTTGGAAGCCAAGATGTAAGAGGGATAATCTCAATCTAAACACAAGGTAAATGGTAGTTAGATACAATTTGCATTGTGTCTATAATGTTAGCTTGGTAAAATCCCCTTAATAAAGCGAGTTACTAGGCATCACTAGTACATCAAGTAAAACTTGGATATATTAAACCTTATGGACGAAGTTGAAATTACTTCTGTAATTAGAGAAGTATCACAGGGCATGACAGCGCCTTATTTATGTGAAGCTAGTGATGATAATCAGTACATTGTCAAAGGTAGCAAAGCATCTCCAAAAGAATTAATGTATGAATGGGTTGTGGCGCATCTTGGTGTTTCGTTTGGTCTTCCTATCCCCCCCTTTAAAAAAGCTGTAGCTGATAATGAATTTCTGAAATATGGCATATATGACTTATATTGCTGTAACTTCGCATCAGAAAGACAAAAAGACATTCAAGAAATTCGTTTTAATCAATTAGAAGCGCTGGGTAATAATATACTTAAAGATCTCTTTTTTTTCGACTATTGGATACAAAATGATGATAGAAATCTAACTGAACGTGGCGGTAATCCTAACTTTTTTGTTCATCAAAAAACTCTTGAACCTTTTGTTCTTGACCACAACTTAGCATTTAATAAAGATTTCTCACTAGCTGAACATAAACTTTATCACGTAGGTGCAAAGTTCTGGAATGGTCTAGACTTAATAGACAGAGAGGATTACGAAAAAAGGATACGTAAATGTACCATAGTCTTAGACAAGGCGTTTAAGTCTTTACCTAAAGATTGGCTAGAAAATGACCCCAATGGTAGCATTGAAGCATCAATCAGAAGTATATTGAATCGAGTTAACGAAGATGAATTTTGGGAGGGTATAAAATGAAAACTTTACTGCACTTTGCAACTATTCGCTTTATGCCGTTCGCTGAAACTCAAGAATTTGCCAATGTCGGCATTTTAGCCTTTACACCTAATGGCAATTTTGTTGACTATAAATTGGCTCCAACTAGATTTAAACGTATTAATGAGTTTTTTGAAGATTTTGATGGCCAGTTGTATGCCTGTGCGCTAACTTCATTCGAAGTTGAGCTTAAAAGAGTTAAGGATTTCTGTCATTATTTACATGGACAGCAACTAGTTGACCTAATGAATGAGGTCACTAGGACAAGAGAAGGTATCATCGTGTTTGGAGAGTTGAGTGCCACCTTAACAGAAAACCCGAAAATCACTCTGGAACGCCTATTTGATAAGTATATTGGTAGGAATTTTCAACAGCAAATAGAGTACCGTGAAACTCAAATGGTTAGAGCTTTAAGGAAAAACCTTACAAATTTACTACCAAAAGAAGTCCGATATAAGGAAACCAGCCTTGATGTTGGCTATACAGCGTATAAACTTCCTTTAGTTGCTAAAGTTGCAAACACAGTCAAAACAATTAAGCCGTTAGCGTTTAATCAAAGTACTACATTAATGCTAACAGAGCATGGTGATCGTTGGATTTCTCGCGTAAAACACCTATTGAAAGCTAATGTAATTCAAAAAGAAAACTTTCTTTTTACAATAGAAAGACCTACTAATGAAAAGGATGAATTTCATCAGTCGTTTGAAGTGATTTATGGAGGAATGAAAGAACTCGGCGTGGAAATCATACCCTACGAATCGAAAGAGGATATTATCGAGTTTGCTCAATTCGATGAACTCAATAATTCTGCTAACTTCAAACTATCTCATTAGTTGTAATCAACAGCTGCACTATGTGCAGCTTTTAAGTTTTGTACCAAGCTTCCATTAACACTGTCCTTTCTCGAATTATTTTACATCAATATTGCCTTAAACATATTATCATGTACGGCGTTCGCAATCATCTCGCTTACAAACCGAGTCTCCTTGAAATAGAAGGGATGTTTCCTGAATGTAATATTCATTTTATCATTCAACATTGAATTGTTGAGCTATTGAAAAACTTCAACGAGACGAAACAGCAAATCCTCTGTAATATTTTGGTTCGATGGTCTGCTTATACCCCTTAGATTACGCAATACAAAACGTTGCATATTTTTTAAGATTTTGAATCTAATAATTGTCCATTTTCGAGTCAGCGCTGACTCACTTATGCCCCAAAACGTGTTTCACTATTCAAGAGGCAAATTTGCCGAACAAAGCTTGGCTTTAGAAAAGCTAATGAGAAAGGGGTTGCTTAATCTATAAGTTATGCATTTCCTATCTTCCCTAGGCTGTTTTTATCCACAGTATTATTGGTTTTTGTCATATTTCCAGTCAATAGTTGATGGAATTGTGCGCGTTTACACTTGTGGCTTAATATAATACTATTTAACATCACGCGCTTAGATATATGTGCATGTAAATAATAGGTTTGAAAACCGTGCATGCGCACTATACAAATGTTAGGTTGAAAATAAAATGTTCGAAAGTCTCGAAAAACTGTGGCAGTTAACTGGAAAAGAGAGAGCTCAATTTCCTGAGTCAGAGAATTATTATTTTGATCCTGTTGGCCTCATCTTATTCAGAGATATTGAAAATAAGGGGTATTGGTGCACACCTGAAAACTCAGTTACTTTTGCAACAACTGGAGGTGATGGCGTCCACTTTGGTTTCTTAACCGACAATGGTGAAGTAAATGAAAACTCGCCAATAGTAATGACGCTGCCTTGTGCTGATACATCAAACATTATAGTTGGTGCGAACTTCGAAGAATTCTTAAGTTTGGGGTGTCGTTGCGGTTACTTCGAACTAGAGCAAATTGAATATAAGCCAAAAGAGCAAATTCCATTTCTTGACACTCACGAGTACTCATCAGAAATGGAACCAAATGAGATCAATTTACTAAAAAGTATCGAGCACCAATTTGACCTTACAGCATGGTTAAATCATTCAGCGAGGTTAGCAGAACTAAAGTTAAAATACTTTGGTGGCCTAAAATATTCGGCAGAGTACTATGATGTTACAACCTAACAAGTGCATCTTGCCAGATTTAGATAAACTGTTACCTTTTTTTGCAAAAATACGCACAAAAGCCGCCAATTTACCCAAGCCGCAAATGCAGGCGTTAGTTTTAAAGGAATACCCTTGATAGATTTGTGGAATAAACTAGAAGAAAACCCTCGTTTCTTTACTTTTTTTTGGGGGGCCGCAGGATCTCTGGCAGTATGGCTTATAGTAGAGCATTCAGGAACTATATTATTATACTTAGGAAGTGGCGCTCTAAGTTCTCTCACTGATTACGTTGATAGTCGGTACGAAAAAGCTGCAATGCTGCAACCAACTAATTACTCATACTATATTTTAACCTTGTTCTTCGTTGCGGTTACTGTTATTTGGGCAGGAACATCATCGAGAATGAATCTGAATAAACCTAAAGAAAAAGAAACTTCTAATTCGAATAAACCAATTCCCAAGTGGGCTCCCTTTCTAGTTGCATTTATTAATATAATCGTTTGGTTTTGGTTATCTTTCGTTCTATTGTTTTTGGCGGGTGAATCAATGGTTTTAAATGCAACATCTGATTATACTCAGCATATGCGAATTATCGCACCGTATATCGACAGTCAGAAAGAAGAGAATATTTTATCGAGTTGGTCACAAATGAATTCTATTGATGATTACAATAAAATATATTTAGAACTTAATGAGATAGCCAAAGAAAACAATATTGTACTTAAGCGTAACCGTCAATATTAAAACTAATCGGGTAGACGGAGGTGTCTAACCTCCAACCCCCACACCACCCAGCATGCGACTCCGCACAGGGCGGTTCATTTAGAGCGCCTAACCTAAACTTTCTGGTTAGGGTAATGAACTGCGATCCATCTCTTAGTGAACATAAACCCGCTTTCTTAAGATAATCATTAGTAATGATTATCTGAGCCATAAATTTTAGAGCTTAAGTACTAACGAGCTTTTGTCCATTTTCGAGTTAGCGAGTCTGCGCTGACTCCTTATGCCCCAAAAAAAATGAGCTTGGACAGAATTGAACCTAATTTAAAGCTTAGGAATTTGACTTATTGTTTTCATACCTACAACATTTAACGATTTGGTCAAACTATTTAACCAGTTACAAAGGCACCTATTCCCGAGCTATATAATTTGTGGCGTCATGCTAGTAATAGAGCCATCACAGGTTGATTTTAAACATTCCCTCATGTTCTTCAAATAACTGCCAGGTTCCTGCTGCGGATTGGGTCACACTATTCAACGTCATAACCACATCACTAAACTTCAACATTGGACAGGGACACGATAGTTTACCGTCTAGCCAAATGAGTTTTTGTTTCAGCATTTTATGAAAATCTTCGTGCTGAACCCTAAGCACTTTATGTGCACTTCCTCCTACTAAGATGAATTGCATCCCATTCTGTTCCGATAGAGCCAATAAATCTTCATTCATGGCATTATTGTCGCGAGTAATGGGTACTGAATAGGTAAGTTCATCATGGCCGTCGAATCGAAACATAATGAAGATGATATAAAAAGTGGGCTCATGAATTGAAGTCACAATACCTGCCGAGACTTCTATAGCCGGAAATTCTTTAACCTTTGCAATCTGCTCATCGTTACAATTCACAATGAAACTGACGAAGTCCATTGGGTTCCCATCCAAATCGCAGCCAGTCGGATACGGAATAGCACTTCCTTCTGGTATTTGAAAGGCTAAGTCGCGAAAGAAGGGGGCTAAAGTTCCCAGTTCATCGCGAAAAAGCGTATTGTTTTCTTTATGTTGCTCCGGTAAATGTTTGTCGTTCTTTTTTAACCAATCGAAAAATCCCAAATCGCTCTCCTTGGCTAAGTTAACCCGCTCAAATGAAATAATATAGAGCTTAACAGCATTCATTCAACTTATTCTTTCACGCATCATGAGGTTCATTTAAACCTATTAGGTTTTGTCGCAAACTGAGATCTTGCAACGATGACTTGAGGGCGCATGGAGTTATTTCTCCCAAAGTTATGGCTAAAGTCAAAAGAGAAAAAAGAATTAATTAAATATAGAAGTACTATTAAACCATTAATTGGCAATGGCGTTAAGGTTTCGATTAAAGAGACTAAGATACTTTTTCTAATCAATGGCAGGTTATCTAGCGAGGTATATCTAACACATTTATGTCCATAAATTCGTTTCAGCGCATAATGATGACAGAGGGCTTCACTGACTCTACTGTTCCCTATTAGTCTTTTAATAAGATATAGCCCAA
>NZ_JAKILT010000103.1 GCF_023283535.1 Shewanella sairae
AGTTATAATGGCGGCTTGACCCCAAATGAATCTGAACGAAGATTTTGGAATACGTACAAGTCCGTGTCCAGTTTTACTTGACCACTACAGACCAAACCACAGGCTTTAAGCTTAAGTGCCGCGTCATTGATATTGATTTCACGACCTCAGCCCCAAGCAATTAACTTCTCCTTCGATTGCGCCACTCAACATGGCGCAACATCATCTACAAACTTCTCAGAGCTAAGGAATACTTATGACGCAATTAAACAGCTTTAAGCTGCATTTCTCATGCGAAAGACTAAAAGCATTAAGGGAAATGATTGATTCAAACAGGTATCGTTATAAACAAGCAAAGATTAATCGCTTGGAAATGGAGGCGGCAGAACTTGAGTTTATGGTTTCACCAACCGCAACAGATCTCTTCTTGAAAAATTGTCCAGATCCTTTTTTCGATATGGGTATATCAGTGGTATCCAAGGAAGCACTACCTTACAGGGATGATGAATACCATTCTTATAGTAACCCGCGCTATTGCACCAGTGAACAAAACGATGAAGTCATTGACCAGTTGAAAAAAACAGCGTGTCCTGAGCTAGAAGCATTGCTTGAATGGATGATTAAGCATGAAGACGATGGTTGGATCATTGTGGGAGTGTTTGATCTCGAAATTGCGGGAATTCCAATCACAGGCAAAGGGTTATGTTTGTCGTTTTCAGAGTATATTTTTGCTCGTCAAGATAATGACCCAACATATATTCCACGAGAAGAAGGAAAAGCAGCGTTTGATGACGATAAATTAGATACTGATAATCCGTATGTTACTTCAACCGTTTCTTTTGATGCTTGGTTAGAAGGCTGGCAACAAGGTCGCCAAAATAAACAATGGCGCGACTTTCATGCTGCACGATTGGAGGGCGAATCATGTTGAAACCACGTAAGCAATGTAAGCACGTTCCAATAACACTTGAAGCAGGACTGCTAAAGGTGCTTAAAGGAAGAGTGCTGCTCTTTGACTGTATAGGTGAAAACAGTGTCGATATGTACTACACCGATGCTGGTGAATTGATAAATCAATACCATCCTAAATTTTTAGTTTTCGAAGCACTTTTACAGCGACTTGTCGATAAAGGCGTACTTGAGTATGGGTGTTCCTCTTGGGTGATTACTGGAGATAAGGCTGGACGCAAACAAGAACTTAGCCTTCCTCGCGCGATTGGACAATCCCGACTAAAACGAGCCAATAAAGGGCACAGACTCTGCACTGAAGATGAACGTCGTTCTTCTATAGGTTGGATGGCTGGATTGGAAGCATTTTACTGTGGTGTATCAACTACTGACAACCCTTATGAGCAGAACTCAATTGAATATCAAGGTTGGCTTGAAGGGTGGCAGGGTTCCTATGAGTTGGATGACGAGATGAGAGCTTGGCACGAAGGGGGTAAAGCGTTCAATAATGGGTGATTACAGCCCGAAAACAATGATTTACCTCCCGCCACACTTAAAACAGATAGCAAAAAAAATGATTATTAATCTAAACAACGGAGCGCTATATCATGTATAAGAGCTGTTATGAAAAAAATCTAATTCCTAAAAATCATACAGAATACCCAATATATCCATCTTGCTTTATCACAGTTAAAAACTCAATGTACGAGCAAGTTGTTAATGAACTGCAAAATAAACGGCGAATACCTAGTATATTTTTTGACGGGGATATTATTATTGTTCCTGAAAGTTACGTTAAATTAATCAATTATTTAAAAACTCATTATTGTGGCGAGGTTGTAGCTACTGACCAAATGAAAGAGTGTGAGTTTGCCACATTAGCCATTGCAGCGAATGTGGATGACGAATTAATCGCTATAGGACATAGCATTGTAGGACTCGCGGGAACCACCAGTGAAATGTTAGAAATGGTATTACATACCCCGAAAAAAGCCGCAACTGAGTGGCGGCAACTCTACTTACAAGCTGCACAACCACAATAAATAACAACGTTACACACTAAGACTTCTATTATCTTTAATGTATTGGCGCCAAAGCCAAACGTACTCCATCACCAGAATAAATAATCCTATTCCTACATGAAAAGTGGTTGAACCATAAAACGCAATGGTTTCACCGTAAGGTAACTGCCAATCTGTTCCCCAATGAGTGAGTAGGGGTGCAAACGCTCCCCACATTCCTACGCTCAGTAAAGGAAACAGCATCACTGCCCACATTGCACGATACCAAAGCCCTAGATACAACATCGTAAACATCACTCCAATAACACAGAGTAAGCGGTCTACCACCAAACCAAACACCGAAGATGGCAATTCCATAAAGGCCAATAACGAACAAAATACAAAAACAACCAATGCAATAACAATACCACCAAGCTCTTTATCCATAGCGGCAAACTCAATTAAAGACGATTACCTAGATTAAACACCTAAAAACAAAATATTCAAAGAAAAATACACGTGAAAACAACAAATAAGCCTAAAACACAAAATAGCACTCAACTTGACTTACATTCACCGATGTCTACCAACGAACTATTAGCTCAAAAATCACAAGACGCCGAAACCACACCTGGATTTGGCGCAAGCTTTTCACCCGATGAAGCCGAACTTGCGGGCGCCTTTGTTGAAGATGCGCTATCTGAAAATGATGTGTTAGACACAGAGGAGCTAATCGATGAGCACAACTAAACGCCCTTTCCATGAAACTGTTGCCGCTAATTTGATTGAACGCTTAGAGCAAGGCACAGCGCCATGGCAACAGCCTTGGACCGATAAGCAACAACCTCATCTTCCCTATAACCCTAACAACAATCGACGCTACAAAGGCATTAACACCTTAAACCTCATGGCTCAGGGGTACAGCGACCCACGATGGATGACTTATAAACAAGCTGCTGCGGTTGATGCACAAGTGCAGAAAGGCGAAAAAGGCACCTTAGTACAGTTCTGGAAATTTTATGATGAAAAGAACAAGACCGACGAGAACGGTAAAGTCGTTAAGGATGCACTGGGTAAGCCAGTTAAAATCAAAGTGAAACTTGAGCGCCCTAAAGTCTTTTATGCCTCGGTGTTCAATGCTGAGCAAATCCAAGGCTTACCCGCGTTAGTGGTTGAGCCGCCCAATGAAGAACAACAGTGGCAAAACATTGAGCGAGCTGAAAAGTTACTCGTTGCTTCTGGTGCCAAGATTAACCACGACCAAGCAGACCGCGCATTTTATTCTGTAGCTAAAGACAGTATTCACCTCCCCGAAAAAGAGCAGTTTGATGAAGCCGGTAAGTACTATGCAACGGCGCTACATGAACTAGGCCACTGGACCGGTCACCCCTCACGCCTTAATCGCGATTTAGCCAATCCCTTTGGCAGTGAAGCCTACGCAAAAGAAGAACTACGCGCTGAAATCTCATCAATGATATTGGGTGAGGAGTTAGGCATTGGTCACGACCCTAGCCAACATACCGCCTACGTTAAAAGCTGGGTAACCGCCCTTAAAAATGACCCACTTGAAATATTCAGAGCCGCGGCCGATGCAGAAAAGATATTAACCATGCTACTCGGCTTTGAGCTACAACAGGAGCACACCATGACAGCAGAGCATGAACTCGATGATGACGCGCAGTTATCCTGGTCAACCTTACAAGACACAGCCAAAGAGTTAGGCTTTATGGCGGTGTTAACCTCAAACAAGGAAGATTTAGTATCACCGTACATCATTAATTATCACTCCCCCGATGGAATGCCCGTCCCCATCCAGTCACGATTAAAACCAGACGGGCAGGTACACACAGGGCAAGAAGGTGAAACCATTGAGGGTAAAGACTTCACCCTCAACGCTGAACAACAAAGAGATTCATTACTTGTTGCCTTAACGCCTTATCAAAACCTTAAGCAGATTGAAGAAATTCACCAGCAAGCCCCACATCAATCTGCATATCAAGCTGCACAGGCGCCACAAAGGGATGACGTTGAGAAAATCTACCTTGACGTGCCTTACAAAGAAAAGGACCAAGTAAAAGCACTCGGCGCCAAATGGGATAAACAAACCAGTCACTGGTGCGTCCCCAAAGGCACTGACTTAACTCCTTTCAATCAATGGCCAGTCACCACACCCACGACAACCAAGCACTATCTAGCCGTCCCCTATGAAGAACGCAACGAAGCCAAAGTCGCCGGTGCAAAGTGGGATAAACAGCAAAGTGCCTGGTATATCAATACCAGCAAAGATGACACCTTGCTTGATAAGTGCCGTCAATGGTTACCAGAAAACCAACAGGTAGAAGCCGCGCAACCATTAGATGCACGTGAAGAATTTACCGACAAACTGGCCTTTATGGGGTTTGACGTGTCAGGAGAGCACCCTATCATGGACGGTAAAAAGCATCGGTGCCGTGTTGATACCGATAAAGCCGGTGTATCTCATAATTCAGGCGCCGGTATGTACGTAGGCTCACTTGATGGTCACCCTTGGGGTTATGCCATTAACAACAAAACCGGTGAAGAAACCAAGTGGAAAGCCAAAGGCTATAACCTGAGCCCAGCAGAAAAAGCCAAGTACCAAGCCATTGCTGCCCAAAAGCAGCAAGAACTACAAGAAGCCAAAACCAAAGAGCAAACCAAAGTCGCTAACGCAATCACTCGACTGGTTGCGGTCTGCACTCAAGCAACGGGTAATGAGAAGTACATTACCGACAAACAATTAACCACAGCCAAGCTCTTGTGTGTTCCACCGCCAAACAGCTTACCTAATGACCCTGATATTCTTATCGGTGAAAACTGGAAGGCCAGTAAAGCGCTGCGCGAAGCCAACCCTGACAAACTCATCTTTACCACAGGTGAATTACTTGTACCGGCTATTGATGACAAGGGGGATATCAGAACCGCGCAAACCATTCAGGCCAACGGCACCAAGATGTTTCCCCGTGGAGGGCAAAAGACCGGTACATTCCACATCGTCGGCGGTGAATTGGAAGATATCGCCAGAGTCTCAACGCTGATTATTGCAGAAGGGCTCGCGACCGCTGATACCATCGCAGAAGCCAGTAAACACCCTGTCATATCGGCATTTGATGCCGGTAACGTGATTGAAGTGGCTAAGGAGCTACACGACAAATTCCCTGATAAAACGCTGCTTATCTGCGGTGATGATGACGCGCACCTAAGCCTTACAGAAATCAAAGGTAACGTTGGCCGTAATAAAGCTGCGAAAGCAGCAGAGTTAACCGGTGGCAAAACCCTATTTCCCATCTTTGCACCTGGGGAGCAGAATTACCCAAGCCACTTACAACCAATGACGCCTGAAAAATGGCGTAACAACGAAGTGACAGACGAAGAACGCAACGCCATTAATGGCATGAAACGCTTCACTGACTTCAACGATTTAAAGCTCAAAAGTAAGTTTGGTATTGAAGGGGTTAAGCGCCAATTATGCGCAGCTTTACACCAAATCAAAGAGCAACAGCAAGAAGCGCCTGTACAGGTTAAAACCCAGCAAAAGAGCCACGGCTTTACCCGCTAGTCCCATAACTCACTCAACCCTATTAACGTTTATCACCGCAAAGGCGGCGCTTTCGGCTGCCTTTGTTTTGAAAACGTAACTTAATCAAATTAAATAAGGACATACCATGTCAAAAATTCATTTCGTATTACAAGGCAAAGGCGGCGTAGGTAAATCACTCGTGGCCAGTTTAATCGCGCAGTACTGCATCGAGCACGACAATATCCCAATGTGCATCGATACCGACCCTGTTAACCAATCCTTTGGGGCTTACAAAGCACTTAACGTCCATCAACTCGATATCCTGGTGAACAACGATGTAGACCAGTCAAAATTCGATCAACTCATGGAGTTAATCAATCAACACCCTGAGCAAGATTTTGTGATTGATAACGGCGCCAGTTGCTTTGTGCCTCTGTCAAATTACCTCATCAAAGGTAAGATCATTGATATGCTCACAAAGATGGGGCGTGAAGTGATTATCCATACCGTCGTAACCGGTGGACAATCAATGATGGATACTTTGCATGGATTAGACAGCCTTGTAACTAACTACCCTGACAATGCTCTCTTTGCGGTTTGGTGTAATCCATACTGGGGGGAAATTGAAATGAACGGCAAAAGTTTTCAAGAATTAAAAACATACACAAAAAACAAAGAAAAGATCAACGCCATCATCACTCTACCAGTGATGCAAAAAGATACCTTCCAGCGTGATTTTATTGAAATGCTTAGATCCAAGAAATTATTCAATGAAGCGATCAATGACAACGCACTATTTTTCATGCCAAGACAGCGATTGGCGTTACTGAAAGACGACATTTTTAATGACATTCGTGTCGCCAATATTCTTTAAGGTGATCACCATGGATAACGCATTTAAATCCGATCATGCAGAGTTACTCGATAACATTGCAAAGCGTCATGGGATCATTCCTCAAAGGAATGAAGTTACGCTCATGCAACTCACTATTTATGAGTACTTCCTATATAAATCTCAGCTCGCAGATCAACAACAACTCAACCATTTAAACCAGTCCCTAGAAATGACGTTTCACCAACTTAACCATGAAATGTCAAACAACCTTATTAAGTGGAGTGATTCTATCGACAGAAAAGCAGAGCTCTTAATACGTGTTGGTTTAGAAGAGAACCGCGATCAAATCGCGGACGCAAAAAAAAAGTTCTTCGCTGATCTCGAATCACAAATAGCTAATCAACAAGTAATAACCAGCGCTGCGGCTGAAAAGATTCAGAAAGCCGCAAAGCTTAACTATATGG
>NZ_JAKILT010000104.1 GCF_023283535.1 Shewanella sairae
TTTGATTTACGGGTCATTTGTTCACCTTGTGTTTAGATGGGGATTATACCCCTTACATCTTGGTGTCCAAATTCACTATGCCACTACAAACCAGGAAGATAAACTTGAACCTCATAGTCATCATTTCTTGCTTCAATATCTTCGATTTCTAGGAGAACTAACTCATCACCAGTGTATAATCCGTTAGATATTTGGAGAAACTCCAAATAAGGCAGAGGAATGTTAAACTTACATTTATTGTTAATCTCTTCCAACAAGGTTATATCCATACCTTTGTTAAGTTTATATAGTTTTTTCAGACTATTAATATTCATTTAAAATGCTCCCAAACTGTCGAAATATTGGCTCTACGCGTCTTTGCGTGGAATGACTAATCTCTGTAAACTTCAGTCTCACTCTATCATTGCTCAAAAAAGGTATTATTCATGTTCGGTACTCCCTCTGGTTCACTCCATATTACAGCGGAACCATTAGGGTTGTCTGAAGTAAAAGTGCTTGATGTCCGCACTAATTTATCGGCTCGGGAGATCACTATAACAGTTGAAAGTACACGAAAATACATCCTCTGTCGTCAATGTGGTGAGCCAACTAAAACCCACGGTTTGGGCCGTAAATTACGATTGCGACATTTGCCTATGTTTGGCAAAGAAACGATCATTGAAATCATTCCTCGCAGAGGTCGATGTGAGCATTGTGATGGTGGTTCTACAACCACCGAAATACTGGATTGGTATGAGGGGTAGACAGGGAATTAGTAAATTATCCTACGCTAAGGATTTAAAGTTGATTTTTCACTGGAATAGACTTAATTTCATTTCATGTGCAGGAGGGGAAAAGAAGTATTTGGTAATGAAAATTATTAATTAAGCAACCAAACCAAAAATTCATTTAAATTTGGCTGCCAAGTAATTACAAAGCTGTAAACGATCTAACCTATTGATACTGCATCAATTTTATTACCATCAAGATCTCGCACAAACGCTGCGTAATAGTTTGCTCCGTACTCAGGCCGCAAACCTGGTTTACCTTCACATAAACCACCCAATTCCAATGCTGTTACATAGAATATATCTACTGCGTCCTTATTTGGTGCATTAAATGCTATATGCGTTCCATTTCCTTGAGTAGGCTTATCTTTGCAAGGACAGCCTATCCAAAACTCTAAATTTTCACCATAAGCAGCGGCAATATTATCAATATAATGTGACCGTTTTATTGACAACTATTGTACAACAATTTTTAGATTTGCGTCATGCGCACTCGTCCATTAAAGGCCCTGTTTACCAAAAATAATGCGTTTAATCGTATGGTTGAGTCTGGTCATGAGTTTAGGGCGATAGAGCTTGAAGCGACAGCGAAGATGTTAGCGTGTGGCACCACTATGCTGGGTGGGATGCACTATCATTGTGAAAATAGTCATTGCCAGCACAGCATAGTCATAAAGGCGAGTTGTAAGAGCAAGCTTTGTCAGACGTGTGGTCAAAAGGCAACAGAACGCTGGATAGCGATTCAGATGGAAGTGTTACCAGACTGCGCTTGGCGCCATATCACGTTTACGATGCCCGATACCTTTTGGGAAGTGTTTAAGCTAAACCGAGCACTGTTGGGTAAATTATTTAGCATTGCCAGTGAAGGTCTACTGTCATTTGCACGACTAAAAAAGCTGACAATAGGGATATTTAGCGCTTTGCACACCTATGGTCGTCAACTGAACTTCAATTGCCATATTCACTTATCGGTGTCAGCGATAGGACTCACTACGGATGGGGAGTTGATACCCTTTCACTATCCATTTAAAGCATTAAAAAGCTTGTGGCGGTATGGTGTTACAAGCTTACTGCGAAACCACTTCAATGAGTTAACCCTGCCAGAAAAATTAAGTACACGAGTCTCCAATGAAAAAGAATGGAACCGGGCTCTTGATAAGGAATACCTAAAGACCTGGCAGGTAAACATCGCGAAAACAACGACACATAAGGCGCATACGGCCAATTACTTAGGTCGTTACCTAAAGAAACCGCCCATAGCAGGGAGTCGGCTTAGGCATTACGCCGGAGAGTCAGTGACGATGGGATATCACGACCATAGAAGCAACCGAGCAAAAGAGCTAGAACTGTCACAGATGGAGTTAATTGCGCGGATATTGAGTCACGTCCCTGAGAAGTATTTTAAGATGGTGCGGAATTACGGTTTTCTATCTAACCGATTACGAGGGCTCTTACTGCCAATTTTATATGAAAAACTAAAACAGACGGTGAAAGAGGTCGTGACCCCGAGTTATGCGGCGATGTTAAAGAGTTACGTTAAAGTAGATCCCTACGAATGTATTTTGTGCGGAGGTCGTATGATGTTTAGCCGATTTGAATCAGGAGTGTCGTTATATACGTTGGTTTTAGGATTAAGAAGGTTGGCAAAATTAAAACGTGTAGAGGCCTAGTGGGGTAGGTTTGCCTGAAATTTGGCGATTTGAGTGAATAAACTGCAATCAGTTATTAAGTATAAGTGTTTGTTGGTATTTAGAGAGAGACTAACCGGTAAGTTGGGGAGTTCGCTGACTACTGAAAACTTCCAAATTCCTTACCGTGAACTGTACGCTAGACGATGGTCTATCGGACACTGATTTTACTGGTTTAGGAAAAAACGGCGGTTCCGGCGTAGAACCCCTCGTTGGGAGATTATAGGAATATTTGCGAGTTAAGAATGCTAAACTGATGATAAAGGGTGTAAAATAGGGCATAGGAAAGAGGTTTATTAATAATATGAAAAAAATATTAGCATTTGTTTTAGTTATTTATTTGTCTGCTTGCGCCAGTGTAAATAGTGAGTTTTTTAATATAAATAATGGTGATACTAAAGCATCAGTCATAGTGAAAATGGGAACTCCAGACGATCGTCAATTTCAAGATAAAAATGAAGCATTCCAGTATTGCACAACAGGTACTAGCTTCGGGAAAAGCACGTTTAATGTAATCTGGTTCTACGATGGGGTGGTTACTGGTGCTAGCTCATATACTGTTGCTCATGCAGCTTCGTGCATGGGGCATTTCAAGCAAATAAACTGGGGGGATGCGCCAGATTTGATTATGGAAATACGTAACAAATAATGGTGTGTCAAATAGGGGGCATGCGGCAGAACCCCAACGGTACTGTTTTGTACGTTAAGCATTAAATCAATATATTAGGACAGTGTGAAGTTTAGGTAGACTCTACGATCACTGGTAAAAAACACACCAAAACCATCCTATGACATAACTTATGTGTCATTACTGGCTCTGCCATAACTTAAATGACATACTTGTTTTTTGTTAGCGTACGTTTTCGTTCCGCTGGACTTCATACCCCTAATCAACGGGTTAACGGCTCGAACTGACCTAGTTGGGGGCATTTTCACGTTAACTCGCAAATATTCAAAATATATTTTAAAATAGGAGGAGAGCAAATACATGTTAAAAACATTATTTAAGTAATGTTCGCAACCCATGTACACTAAACTTAATAAAAAGTTGGGCGCTCTTGGTAAGTAACGTCACAATCCAAAAATAGGGACGGTTCGGAACCGCCCCTATGTTCGTTAGCCTCTTACTTCGTAGGCAAGAATAACGTTAAGAAACATCGTACCGTTACGGTACTCCACTTTACACAAATCATCTCTAATAAGTGCCAGTGCAGCTAACAGAGTGAAACACACGATAGCTAGACTCAAAGTAGTTGTTTTTCTTTTCGGCATATCTTGCCCCTTAAAGTAAAAGAGGCTACTATTTGTATTGCTTGATACATCAGATTGCCTCATTGTTAATGGATTTTAACTTTGGGGCTTTCGTCTATTTGGCCGTTACAAAACTATGCTCTTGCCAAATAGCCAAGAGCACCCGCATGAAGTTTATCACTTGTATTATCATTCCCGTTAATGCTTTTTCTTTAAAGAATGGTGAAACCATTCTATTCAATAATCACTCTTGAAATTGTTACACTATCAACACAGGCTTGCTTCGATTTTGCCTTTTCTTTCTGCCAGACAGTCGCGTAGCGACAAGCGTCGCAGACAAACCCGTTGTACAGAAACAAATGAAGCCTAACGGTCGGTTAGACAAAATATCCTTTCAGCGCTGCTTTTAAATGATGTCCCCTAGCTTTAGCTAGGAAATGGACATTTCATTTTTGTTTGTGGTCTTTAAAGATCTTTTTATCTTTCATTTTTTAAAAGCTTGTAACCCTGAAAAGAAAAAGATTTTAAGCCTAAAGATCACAACTAACTTTGCCGTCTTGATTTGTACTTTAACTTCTTCCGAAAAAAAACATCAATATCTTTAAATAGACAGCGTGCCAACCAAAAACCATGAGGAATACCCAATGTAGAGATAATGAAGCAACCTCTTTCTGTTCATTTAGAAGCGATATACCGCGCTCAGACACGACAAAACTCGGCAGGTAAGCCGTTATAGGTCATTTTGATAAACTGCTTTAGCGCTAATTAGGTGGTACGTGGTAAGTTTCACGTACATGATGAGAAGTGATCAGTTCGAGCAAGCGTTGGCATGGCTCAACCACTTTCATGTTCTTACGAAGCGTTCCGTCCATACGGTAACGTGAATTAGGGTAACGTGCCTTTTGCTTAAAGGATTTACCTTTCGCTTTCAAATCGGCTTCATGCTTTGCTGCTCCGTTACGAACGGACAAACGGGAAGCGCCGAGCATATCTAACAACCCTTTAGATAGAACCTTGTAACTTGCTTCTGCATGAAACATAGCTGCGTGGCCATCTTCATAAATAGCCACAGTATCGCTTTGCAGATAACCACATTGGACTAATTTATTGATATAAAAATACCAGGTTGATTCGGCAATATAAACACCATGCCTAAGCGCCACTTCCATTCTCAGCGCATCATGGGTAAGGTTCTTACCGCCTTTACGAGTAGCAACAACGATCATGCCATTAGCAACATTACAATTAACCACAAATGCGGAAAGCATCAAACTTAGAATGATCTTAGAGCGTTCTTGCAATGTTCCACGGTATAAGCCGTCACTATGCTCAAGAAATTCTTCTCTATGAGGCAGTACCTTTGCTTGCCTCAATAATGTTTTAACGTAATCGGGAAGTCTTGCACTCTTGAATCCATTGAATGATGCAACTTTAGCTTGAAATCCAACAGCCTTACCGCTTTTATGAACTCGATCAGCCGTTTCTAAAATTTCAGCATTAACTTTGTCACGTTCAGCTTTGCGTGCTTTTTTAAGGCGTTTAGTTTCATCAACGACAGTGTAAGCTTGTCCGTCTGGTATTTCACTGTCAAAAGCATCCGTATCATCATAAGATGACAACGGAGGAAGTTCAGAACAATGCTCATCACACTCAATGGTTGAAAAGAGTGTCTCTAGGTTAGCGTGTTGCATTAGACACACTCACAATAGGCATACTAGATCGCGAAAGGATCGGCATGTCATATTGAATGTATCTAGATCTACAAAGGGATTGATGCTGCAATATGCAGCTATAGCGCTGTTGGATTTTCATTATTAGACTCTATCAGATTTAGTATATTTGAATGTCACTCCAAATATTTGAATAGCTAAGGTAATCGATCAAAACGATCTATGCAAGATCAATTTAATGGCTCTAAATTTCAGGCACAAAAAAACCGAACACTGATAGGGATTCGGTTTTTTTGCAAATGCTATATAGTCAAATTGACAGTTTGACACATTCTAAATTTGAAAAATACACTACATAAAAAACTATGTAGTAGTGCGCTATGTAATGCACTCTTGCTTCAAATCTAAGATAATAATATCTGATACAATCAAACATTTCAAACAAAGAATTACTTTACAACCTAGATACTACGCCTATCACTCTACCTATAACCTTAGCATGTTTATGGAAGTCATTCGTTGTTAACATTTCATCATTATAAAACGAATTTACACTTTTAACACACATTCCCAAGGTGGAGTATGTTAATACTTTTACCCGTATATTACCTCTGACACTAAAAGCATAAGCCCGCCCATCTCTAACGTGAGTGTCTGAAGTATTTAGAACTACGATTGACTCGTCCTGTATCAAGGGTTCCATGCTATCACCCTCAATTCTAATACAAGCTAAAGATTTAATATCATCTGTATTCACCCCTAACAAATCAACGTTTATATAAGCAAAACGCTCACTTTCACCCTCTGTAGTATTATAAAAAGGGACTTTTACAGTTCCTGTATTTGAAGAACACACTACAGGCGCAGATTGTCCAGAACTAAGCCACTCAATACTTACACCGAAAAAAGTTGATAGTAATCGTAAATTCGTCATTTTAGGTTCAGAAGTATTTGTTTCCCACTGTGACACTGCCATAGGCGATACATTCATAGCCTTAGCCAACTCCCTCTGAGATAACCCATCTCTCACTCTCAGTATTCTTAATCTTTCACCAAAACTCTCACGCATAGAAAACCCAGTTTAACGTTCCACCTCCGTTAATTATGAACAAAGAAACTAACTATCAAACTTCATTCAATAAAGAGTGGCTTTACTAAGTAAAAATTTACCTTACAAACCCAACTCGCCAGCATAAAATTCACACACATGCAGCAGGGTTATCCAAAGGATCGCCCCTAATAAACGTAACGCTAAGTTACTTAGTTAAGAGTAGCCCAATGTCTAAAGGCATACCCATTCAGTTAATGCTTTCTCCAGCCGCTTACGCTGCATTAGCCGCAAAAGCTAAACAGGAAAA
>NZ_JAKILT010000105.1 GCF_023283535.1 Shewanella sairae
ATAACAGATGCTACATTCCCTTTCCTTGCAGATAAGGTCGGCGCCTAGCATACGGCTACCTCACATTCTTTAGGGTTAACCTGCCCTGCGCCGTTCTTAGCGCCCTCCAGTACAACATGTACCTACACTTCACAGTGTTGGAAACATCAAATTAACGCTTATGAATGACGTTAATGTGTAAAGAACTATTAAGCAGTTGAGCCGCCAATTCACGTTTACGGCAATTTTCCTGTTTAGCTTTTGCGGCTAATGCAGCGTAAGCGGCTGGAGAAAGCATTAACTGAATGGGTATGCCTTTAGACATTGGGCTACTCTATAACTAGGTAACTTAGCGTTACGTTTATTAGGGGCTATCCTCTGGATAACCCTACTGCTTGTGTTGATATGCTGCATGATAATTCAACATATCAATCAAGTAAACAAAATAATCACCAGAAATCAACTGTTGACTAAGCGGCGGTGGTACGAAGTCGTAAAAATGAATGCCGACTAGTAAGTAGGGGATTAGTGTTAATATGAAATTTTTAGATCGGCTGAAAAATACACGTAAATCTTTAGGTTTCACGCAACTTGATATAGCAGAACATGTTGGTATTTCTAAAGCGGCAGTATCTCGTTGGGAATTAGGTTATAGCTGTCCAAGTGGTGAGGTTTTACACCTTTTAGCGGAAAAACTACAATGCACTGTAAATTATTTGCTATCAGGTGAGGATGATATTTGTAATAACGTAACTTTTTTAAGGTTTTATTATGAAACAGCAACAACTGGAATTGCTGGTGTGAGGTGGGAGGAGAATATAAAAAATGTTCCATTACCCAAAGCTGTTGTAGAAGCTCAAGGGCAAGAGGAAAAACTTTATTGTGTAAAAGTGCAGGGTGTATCAATGAATCCCGTATTACGAGATGGCTCCGTAGTGGCTTTTAATACTCAGAAAAAAAGTATAAAAGACGGGTTTATGTATGTAATAAAGCAGGATAATTTTTTAAGAGTTAAGCTTTTGATTGAGGCGCCAGACCGAATAATCATAAGGTCGTATAATCAAGAATTTGAAGATGAAGTCATAAGTAAAAAATCACGAGCAGATTTTCATGTATTAGGACAGGTGTTCTGGTATGTATCAAGTATTGGAAAGTGATACTCGAATAAACAAAAAAATCCTGTAAAATTGAGTCGAAAATGTTTATAGTTACCCTATAACTTAAAGTGAAGTGCATTACAAAGAGCACTACTACATAGTTTTCTGTGTAGTGTATTTTTTAAGTTTAAAATGTGTTAGACCGCGAATCTAACTATATAGCATTTGCAAAAAAGCCGAACTCCTACACGTGTTCGGCTTTTTTGTGCTTAAAATTCACTCTTAGTAAATTGATCTTGCATAGTTCGTTTTGATCGATTAACTTAGCTAATCAAATATTTGGAGTCGCATCCAAATATATTAAATCGTGTAGAGTCTAATAATGAAAATCCAACAGCGCTATAGCTGCATATTGCAGCATCAATCCCTTTGTAGATCTAGATACATTCAATATGACATGCCGATCCTTTTGCGATCTAGTATGCCTATTGTGAGTGTGTCTAATGCAACACGCTAACCTAGAGACACTCTTTTCAACCATTGAGTGTGATGAGCATTGCTCTGAACTTCCTCCGTTGTCGTCTTATGATGATGCGAATGCTTTTGACTGTGAAATACCAGACGGACAAGCTTACACTGTCGTTGATGAAACTAAACGCCTCAAGAAAGCACGCAAAGCTGAGCGGGACAAAGTTAATGCTGAAATTCTAGAAACGGCTGATCGAGTTCATAAAAGCGGTAAGGCTGTTGGATTTCAAGGTAAAGTTGCCTCATTCAATGGATTCAAGAGCGCAAGACTTCCCGATTACGTTAAAACATTACTCAGACAAGCAAAGGTACTACCTCATAGAGAAGAATTTCTTGAACATAGTGACGGCTTATACCGTGGAACATTACAAGAGCGCTCTAAGATTATTCTAAGTTTGATGCTTTCTGCGTTTGTGGTTAATTGTAATGTTGCTAATGGCATGATCGTTGTTGCTACTCGTAAAGGCGGTAAGAACCTCACCCATGATGCGCTGAGAATGGAAGTGGCACTTAGGCATGGTGTTTATATTGCCGAATCAACTTGGTATTTTTATATCAATAAATTAGTCCAATGTGGTTATCTGCAAAGCGATACTGTGGCTATTTATGAAGATGGCCACGCTGCTATGTTTCATGCAGAAGCAAGTTACAAGGTTCTATCTAAAGGGTTGTTAGATATGCTCGGCGCGTCCCGTTTGTCCGTTCGTAACGGCGCTGCAAAGCATGAAGCTGATTTGAAAACGAAAGGTAAATCCTTTAAGCAAAAAGCACGTTACCCTAATTCACGTTACCGTATGGACGGTACGCTTCGTAAGAACATGAAAGTGGTTGAGCCATGCCAACGCTTGCTCGATCTGATCACTTCTCACCATGTACGTGAAACTTACCACGTACCACCTAATTAGCGCTAAAGCAGTTTATCAAAATGACCTATATCGGCTTACTTGCCGAGTTTTGTCGTGTCTGAACGCGGTATATTGCTCCTAAACGAGCTGAAATGTGCTGCTTAACTCGTTCTACATTTTGTATTTTTCATGGTTTTTGGTTCGCACTCTGTCTATTTAAAGTGATTGATGTTTTTTTTAGGAATTAGTTAAAGTACAAATCAAGACTGCAAAGTTAGTTGTGATCTTTAGGCTTAAAATCTTTTTCTTTTTTTGGGTTACAAGCTTTTAAAAAATGAAAGATAAAAAGATCTTTAAAGACCACAAACAAAAATGAAATGTCCATTTTCTAGCTAAAGCTAGAGGACATCATTTAAAAGCAGCGCTGAAAGGATATTTTGTCTAACCGACCGTTAGGCTTCATTTGTTTCTGTATAGCGGATTTGTCTGCGACGCTTGTCGCTACGCGACTGTCTGGCAGAAAGAAAAAACAAAATCGAAGCTAGCCTGTGTTGATAGTGTAACGATTTCAAGAGTGATTATTGAATAGAATGGTGAAACCATTCTTTAAAGAAAAAGCATTAGCGGGAATGATAATACAAGTGGTAAACTTCATGCGGGTGCTCTTGGCTATTTGGCAAGAGCATAGTTTTGTAACGGCCAGATAGACGAAAGCCCCAAAGTTAAATCCATTAACTATGAGGCCTACGATGTATCTCAACAATGCAAATAGTAGCCTCTTTCACTACAAGGGGCAAGATATGCCGAAAAGAAAAACAACTACTTTGAGTCTAGCTATCGTGTGTTTCACTCTGTTAGCTGCGCTGGCACTCATTAGAGATGATTTGTGTAAAGTGGAGTACCGTAACGGTACGATGTTTCTTAACGTTAATCTTGCTTACGAAGTAAGAGGCTAGCGAACATAGGGACGGTTCCGAACCGTCCCTATTTTTGGATTGTGACGTTACTTACCAGGAGCGCCCGACTTTCTCCAAAGTTAAGAGTAGGCGGTTTGCGTACATTACTTAACTAATGTGAATTGTTAAGCTGTAATTGTTTGACTACCCTAGCCTGTATCCAAGTTGGTTTAGTTGCTAGCCATTGGAATAATTCACCTGCTGGCATTTTTGGTAAGTCTATTAGACGAACTTTTTCGATTGCGATATACTCTTGTAGTGACATTGCTTAATCTCCGATGATTAATTGTGTTGCATAGTCAATAGCAGTGTCGAATACTGCTGTTGACTTTCGTTAATTCGTTAATTCGTTAATTCGTTAATTCGTTAATTCGTTAATTCGAGCCTTTTGTTTTTTTGTATTCTTCAAATGCCATTTTGATTACATCCACCATGCTCATATCATGTGATGCAGCGAAACTTTTTATATCCCGTTTGAATTCAGCGTCTACTTTAAAATTTAAAGGAACAAGCTCTGAGTTTGATGGTTTACTAGTATTGTTTCCAACGGTATTCAATGGTGTTGCTTGTGGAGCTGAACCTAATCTATTATTTTTAGGTTTTTTAGTTGGGGCAGCCATTTTACATTCCTATAATTCGTTAATTCGTTAATTCGTTAATTCGTTAATTCGTTAATTCTTCAATTCTGTTTATTAAATTCTGCATGACAACGTCCGCTTTTTCTCTTGGTTGTTTATATCTTGCTTCTGTGACACTTTTCCCTTCATTCATAGCTTGTCTATAACAAGGTTTATCCTCTATGCGTCCACCTATTACAAAGTAAGGCGTTTCGTCTAGATAGTTTTTAGCTTCGTTGTACTCTAACTCAGAGCCAGACGCTCTATTAAATACGAAGCATATTTTGTTTTTATCTATTCCCTCTTTACTTAAATTGTTAGCTAACACTACAGATGGCTCTAGATCATCAAGAGCCAACCCTGTAGGTATTACTATTAAGTCAGATGATTTACATATTTCTGTTGTCGTTCTACTAGCTGTTGGTGCTCCATCGAAAATAAATAAATCGTAATCATCAGATTTTTTCAATGCCTGTGTCGCACTTCCAAATGCTTCCACTGCAATGATTGGTTCTATTGAGTTATTTATTCTTCTTTGTAACCAAGTGAAACTAGTCGATTGGTTGATATCCAAGTCTGCTATTTTTACATCCCAACTGGCCGAAGCGTAACAAGTTGCAATAGCTCGTGACAACGTGCTTTTTCCTGAACCACCTTTTTGACCAACTACACTAATAATCAATGACATACTATCCTCTCGATACAATAGTTAATTCGTTAATTCGTTAATTCGTTAATTCGTTAATTCGTTAATTCAAAGTGATTGTACGTCTCATTACCTTGAGTGTCAATACAGGTTCGTTAATTCGTTAATTCGTTAATTCGTCACTCTGAGTGTGGCGAATTTGAATCGTCGAAAATGCGAGTGCTAATGATACTGATGTGTTCTATCCGATTAGGGTGTACCCCAATGAGATAAGCGGTTACGGTATGGTTACGGCGAAAACCTAATCAATGCGTTAACTTAAATGCGGTAGTTCTTGTGCGATAACATAAAAACGATAACCACCCAAGATAACTCGCTCTATGGGTACAGTGATTTCCTATCCCCAACAGCCCCTCGACATAAGACCATTTTTTTGTTGGTTGTCATGAAATCGAGATCGTTAAGTTGGTAAATTTTTTTGCTACTTATAAACTCGAAGAGTTGTATTTGCAGTTAGCGCAAAATGTCAGGAGTGGACAGAACTGACTACTGCAAATTAAGATAATCATGAATTAGAGAAGTTAGAACTAAAATGACAGAAGAAAAATCAAAAGTTGAAAAAATTTCTAAGGCTAAAAGAATAAAAATCAGAGAAAAGGTAAGAGAGGAGCTCGCAGGCCAACCAACCACCTGGCAACCAAAGATAGAACCTTATCGACGAGGATCTTAGGTTTAACTGCATTTTCAGCCTCAACGCCCCAAAAGGCAAAAGTGGTGAAATTCACCACTTTTTATTGGGCCATGATCTACCGCTTTTTGAGCAAGATAACACAGGGTTTTAAGCCTTTCGTGGCAGAAATTCCCCCAGTCATTTTTTTCGATGCATACAATTTGTCGTTATGTTAAATTCCTGTTGTATGCATAGGCGGCTATATAATGTTTATTGAGTTGAGTAATAATTTATATATGATTCAACCTCAAAGCCTTTTTGTTCAACATCTAAACTAAACCTAGAACGCATATTATAGTCTTTCATTCTATTGAAGTCTTCAGGTATAGATTCACCCGTTAGCTCCCAAAGACTCAATAGTGGTTTAAATATCTTCCTGTAGTCGGTAGATATGACCATCAAACCATTACTGACAAGTGGTTCTTCACCTAGGGCATTTGCAACGGCTTCCCCTTTCTCGCCAGCAAACAACACTATATGCTCCCCCTTAATCGCCAATTTGGGTGAGATTTTAATTTCTTCCGGCATAGGGATAATTGTGTTTAGCTCGATTGCGTTGCCATTAGTTGGTAGCTGAATGTCGGCTAACTCCGGTGCTAACGTTTTAGCCAAGTTAAATAGCACATTTGGGTTTTCAGCTGATAAGCTTACTACCGCATCTAAGCTTTCTAGTTGCGGATTATCCAAATCTTCATTGATCTTGTAATCAATAAGCGACGCCCCAAAACCTTTGACACCATTTGCCATCCCGGTAAACATACCTAGCATTGCGGGGCTATTTTGACTCATTTCCCCTTGTATTTGCGCTAAAGGTCCACATTGATACTCTGGCGTTAACATATCGTCCCAGATTGCCGATAATGACGGCGCCATCTGGTTGATATCTATTCCAAGTCCGAAGCTAAACACATTATTAACGTCTTGTACATATGATGGAATATAGCCTCGCATGGCTTGATAGGCATCAAGTAGTACAAGATTATTACTTTCTACAACTGTTCTTAAATTAAATGTGCTTTCATTATCTGTTACTTTAAACTCATCATATCCAGCGACTGTCCGTGGCCAATTATTAGCTATGGATGTGAGCTCCTGTGTACACTCGGGCGTTCTAAGTTCTATTAGAGGGTCTTCTTCACGTTTTTTAAACAGCTTAGATAATTGAACAGCAAGGAGGTTACCATCAATGCTCGTTAGACCTGTAGCAATCACCTGATGATTGATATAACCGATACTCTCATTCATAAAGTCATTATTCTTGATGATATCGTCAATG
>NZ_JAKILT010000106.1 GCF_023283535.1 Shewanella sairae
TTCTTAATATGATGGCGTTTGCGCTTATTATGTTTGTGAGGCATTTGTTAATAATTAAAGTGGTAGGCTCTATGTAAGAGAATAACGGATCATATAATGATTGCCCACCTGTTGATTATTTGAGCGCTGCAACAAAGCCTATCGCATGAGGTCTGACTATTCTGAGGCCAAAAAATATCTTGATCGCTGTATGGATCTTTGCCCTGAAAATGACAAAGGAACACTTGAAGACATTTACGTCGAACGTATACATTTACTTGAACAAGTTGACAAACCCGCTGCAATTGCTTTAGCAAAAGCTAACAAAAACCAATACCATAAAAAGTCAGCTGAATACATTGTGTCAGATGTGGTTATTGCTGAGGAAAAAGACCCTGACGACCGATTCAGAACTTTAGTCAGGCTAGAGAAAAAAGCTAGAAAACTAAAACACTTCACCTTAGCGAACAATATTGTATTTACGCTCAACCAGGAGAGAAGTAACGTTGATAAGATCAAGAATCTGACTACTGCACTTGAGTCAGAAAAAAGCAGTTATAACTACTGCCGAGCAACAATTTATAAGAATCAAGCGCTAGTAGAAAGTAATCTGTTTCAACGTATTAAAGAGCAAGACATTCAAGATTTGTCATACATCTACAATTATCTATTCAGACAAAAGTTTGATACCTTGTTTGTTAAGTGTCACAAACTCCTTTGGGATATTGCAGCCTACCGCCAACGGGGGGATATCATCACAATGATCTATATCAGAGGAACCATTGTTTGGAGACTGAACGATGATTCCGAAAACGAGCAGAAATATGAAAAGCTCATACAAGACTTCGATTATCCGAGTTTAGTTAATCGCTTGGTTTATAAAGCCTAGTCATTCGTTTTTCAAAAAGCCCACTTGCTAAAATACTCTTGGGCTTTTTGTGTTCAACTAACTCATTTGCCAAAGGGAGGGCTATCAAATTTCATAAGCGCCCTTTAACTACACTATTCCCACTTTTGTAGTGAACATCATCGAACATAAACGAATCCGTATTCGGCTAATTTAGAAAAGCCCCTGAAAATCAGTTATAGCCTAGCAATGCCTGCGTACCGAAGCCCAGTTTGGCCTATTTAACATAACGACAAATTGTGTACATCGCGAAAAGCGACTCACGGCATTTTCAGCGCGAAAGGCTTAAAACCCTGTGTTATCTCGCTCAAAAAGCGGTAAATAATGGCCTACAAAAAGTGGTGAAATTCACCACTTTTGCATTTTGGGGCGTTGAGGCTGATATTGCAGTCAAGTTGTTATTTTCTGAATTTTCGCGGTTGAACATACTTCAACAAGATAAAACTGTGGCAGCGGAAATTTCGGCGTTTACGGCATAGCCTTACTAAATGATCACATCTATGATGAAGCAAAAAAGGCAACCATAGGCTACCTTATTGTTTCTGCTTGCACGATTTTAGGTTCACAGCATAAACACCACATAAACCTATGAACCTCGTCTATAAGGTTCTATCTTTGGTTGCCAGGTGGTTGATTGCCCCGCGAGTTCTTCTCTTACTTTTTCTCTGATTTTTATTCTTTTAGCCTTGGAAATTTTTTCAACTTTTAATTTTTCTTCTGTCATTTTAGTTCTAGCTTCTCTGATTCCGAATTAACTTGATTGCCAGCAGTTGGTCAAGCCCACTCCTGACCTGTAGTGCAAGAAAATAGAGTTCCGTAATACAACTCCCTAATTTTACAAATAATAAAAAAAATCATCAACTTGATCTTATAGCTTCGAGGGGACAATGAAAAAGCAAACCGAGATAAAACAAGATAACCAAGATAAACTAGGATAAACTAGGATAAACTAAGATAAACTAAGATAAACCAAGATAAACCTTGCTATCCAAGTTTATCTTAGTTATCCTAATTAAAGTCAATCACATAAATGGATAGTTTAATGAAACTTATTAGCGTGTGGAGTCGAAAAGGGGGGGCATCAAAAACTACACTAGCCCTCAATTTAGCAGGACTTGCCTCCTCAAAAGGTTTAAAGGTATTACTTATTGATGATGATCCTCAAGGTTCATCTACTTGGTTAGCTGAACGCGGTCGCTTACCATTTGAAGTCATGAGTAGCTGGCCTAATGAACGACCAACAGAATTTGATGTCGTTTTTGTAGATTACCCACCTAGAACAGATGATACCCCCGCAGGTGATACGGTAATTATTCCCTACAGACCGACAGCTTTAGATTTTTCCGCAGTGTCTTCATTCATTACAAAATTATCAGAAACTAAAAAAGTCATAGAGGTTGTTACTCAATTAGATAGACGACTTAAAGAACCCATGGAGTTCGCCATAGATAAGAAATCAAAAGGGGCACATTGGATGGTGAATAGATCTGTTTACCAAAGAGCGGCATCAGAGGCTACTACTGTTTTCGATCCTAATTTTTCAAATATAAGCGGCTCTAGAGAAGCTAGAACAGAACTAGAGATAATTTTTAGAGAGGCTATGAATGAGTAATGACCCATGGGCAAGAAATGAATCCGCCGTATTCGGAGACGAACAAAATACCATATCAAAAAAACCAGGGCCTAAACCCAATCTGATTAAAAGAAAAATGTCAGGTTTTAGAGTAACAGACCACGAAAAAAAAATTATAAATGACACACACATGCTTGTTTTAGGCATAGATCCAACCATAGTTAAAGGTCAATCAATATCTGCGGCATTAATGATTTTTAGTAAATTATTGAAAGAGGAACCAGTGAAAACAAAATCGATGTTAAAGGAACTGATTGATATAAACGAGAATATAAATATAGATGACGCAAACAGAGATAAACAGAGATAAACAGAGATAAACAGAGATAAACAGAGATAATTTTAATGTGGTCGGTGAAGATGTGCAAATCTACACCGACCTGTAACACTACAAACCTAGAGAAATAAGAAATGCTACAGAAAGAGTATATCGCAATCGGAAAAGGTCGTCTAATTGACTTACCCAAAATGCCAGCAGGTGAGCTATTCCAATGGCTAGCAACTAAACCAACTTGGATACAGGCTAGGGTGGTCAAACAATTACAACTTAACAACTCACATTAGTTAAGCAATGTTCGCAATCCATTTCCACTTAACTTACTAAAAAATTGGGCGCTCTTGGTAAGTAACGTCACAATCCAAAAATAGGGACGGTTCGGAACCGCCCCTATGTTCGTTAGTCTCTTACTTCGTAGGCAAGAATAACGTTAAGAAACATCGTACCGTTACGGTACTCCACTTTACACAAATCATCTCTAATGAGTGCCAGCGCAGCTAACAGAGTGAAACACACGATAGCTAGACTCAAAGTAGTTGTTTTTCTTTTCGGCATATCTTGCCCCTTAAAGTAAAAGAGGCTACTATTTGTATTGCTAGATACATCGTAGGCCTCATTGTTAATGGATTTTAACTTTGGGGCTTTCGTCTATCTGGCCGTTACAAAACTATGCTCTTGCCAAATAGCCAAGAGCACCCGCATGAAGTTTACCACTTGTATTATCATTCCCGCTAATGCTTTTTCTTTAAAGAATGGTTTCACCATTCTATTCAATAATCACTCTTGAAATCGTTACACAATCAACACTGCTTGCTTCGATTTTGCCTTTTCTTTCTGCCAGACAGTCGCGTAGCGACAAGCGTCGCAGACAAACCCGCTATACAGAAACAAATGAAGCCTAACGGTCGGTTAGACAAAATATCCTTTCAGAGCTGCTTTTAAATCATGTCCCCTAGCTTTAGCTAGGAAATGGACATTTCATTTTTGCTTGTTGTCTTTAAAGATCTTTTTATCTTTCATCCTTTAAAAGCTTGTAACCCTCAAAAGAAAAAGATTTTAAGCCTAAAGATCACAATTAACTTTGCAGTCTCGATTTGTACTTTAATTTATTCTGAAAAAAAACATCAATCACTTTAAATAGACAGTGTGCCAACCAAAAAACATGAGGAATACAAAATGTAGAGAGAGTTAAGCAGCACATTTCTACTCGTTTAGGAGCAATATACCGCGCTCAGACACGACAAAACTCGGCAAGTAAGCCGATATAGGTCATTTTGATAAATTGCTTTAGAGCTAATTAGGTGGTACGTGGTAAGTTTCACGTACATGGTGAGAAGTGATCAGTTCGAGCAAGCGTTGGCATGGCTCAACCACTTTCATGTTCTTACGAAGCGTACCGTCCATTCGGTAACGTGAATTAGGATAACGCGGCTTTTGCTTAAAGGATTTACCTTTCGCTTTCAAATCGGCTTCATGCTTTGCAGCTCCGTTACGAACGGACAAACGGGAAGCGCCGAGCATATCTAACAACCCTTTAGATAGAACCTTGTAACTTGCTTCTGCATGAAACATAGCTGCGTGGCCATCTTCATAAATAGCCACAGTATCGCTTTGCAGATAACCACATTGGACTAATTTATTGATATAAAAATACCAGGTTGATTCGGCGATATAGACACCATGCCTAAGTGCAACTTCCATTCTCAGCTCATCATGGGTGAGGTTCTTACCGTCTTTACGAGTAGCTATAACAATCATGCCATTCGCAATATTACAATTAACCACAAACGCAGAAAGCATCAAACTAAGAATGACCTTAGAGCGATCTTGCAATGTTCCACGGTATAAGCCGTCACTATGCTCAAGAAATTCTTCTCTATGAGGCAGTACCTTTGCTTGTCTCAATAATGTTTTAACGTAATCGGGAAGTCTTGCACTCTTGAATCCACTGAATGACGCGACTTTAGCTTGAAACCCAACGGCCTTACCGCTTTTATGAACTCGATCGGCCGTTTCTTGGATTTCAGCATTAACTTTGTCACGTTTAGCTTTGCGTGCTTTTTTTAGGCGTTTAGTTTCATCAACGACAGTGTAAGCTTGTCCGTCTGGTATTTCAAAGTCGAAAGCATTCGCATCATCATAAGACGACAACGGCGGAAGTTCAGAGCAATGCTCATCACACTCAATGGTTGAAAAGAGTGTCTCTAGGTTAGCGTGTTGCATTAGACACACTCACAATAGGCATACTAGATCGCAAAAGGATCGGCATGTCATATTGAATGTATCTAGACCTACAAAGGGATTGATGCTGCAATATGCAGCTATAGCGCTGTTGGGTTTTCATAAATAAATTCTCATCGATTTTTGGGGATGTTTGGGTCACTAATCCAAACAAGAAATTCAATGTAATCGATCTAACAACAAAGATCAACGATCTATGCAAACCATTTATCAAATGACAAACGCAAAAAAACCGGCACGATGAGGAGCCGGTTTTTTTGTCGAATGCTTTTAAATCAGGTAGTGGCCTGACACATTCTAGTTTCGAAAAATACACTACATAGAAAACTATGTAGTAGCGTGCTATGTAATGCACTTTCACTTCAAAACCTAAAACAATTCTACATCAACAATGAAACCACTGCAAGAAAAACATAATTCATACGATTAACTTTTCTTGTCCGAACTCTTTGAAAAACTTGAATTTAAAGCCCCTACCACTACAGATGTAACACTTTGATTAATATCGTTTTCTATTACTTCTTTTATCTTTTCATGAAGTACAACAGGGCACCTGAATGTTACCAACACAGTTTTAGATGATGTCGCTGGATTGTATTTTTTTTTCATAAGTTATTGACCACAAAACTGTAATACAGTAATTTATTCTGTATTACAGTGGCATTTTATTAGTTCGCTCTTAAATCATGATAAATGATTATATTTAAACTATAAAGAAGTAAGTTTATGGCACACCCAAAGAGTAACGAAGCAAACATAAAAGAAATTTTTCCTAATTTAACTCCTAAACAACTGAGTATATTAATAGAATTTTCGTTAGGACGAACCCCATCCCAACTAAAAGAGTTAGAAAATTGCTCTAGAACCTCTATTGAAAAACATTTATCTAATCTAAGACATAATTTTGGATGCTCATCAACAGGTGAGCTACGAACTGTTTTTTTAAACAATATTTTGATGGAAATATTAATAAACTTAAAAAACAAATAAATACACATTGTCAAGTTAGGATTTTGACAACTTGATACCTTATTATTTTAGATTATTATTCCCCCAAGTTTTGCGAGCCGTACACGAAAAACCAACCCACTTAGGAATGAACTGCTCAAAGAACTTGTATTACTTAGCGCTAATCACGCTCGCTCTTTAACATCTCTGGACCATGAACGACTAACCCAAGCTATAAGCTTGATTAGGTCACTCCTAGAACCCTGCGAGGGAGGTCAGTAATTCGCGGGAAACAGACCTGTGATAGAAAGCATAACCTTATATGGTTG
>NZ_JAKILT010000107.1 GCF_023283535.1 Shewanella sairae
AGAGCTAGAGCCATTAAGGTTCGGGAAATGATGCGCAAAAGCGTTTACAGGATGAATTGAGCCAGTATTAACTTGAGAGTAAGCATTACCAGTATCCAGCAAATTAGAACCCTCAGAAACCGCCGCAGAAACTTGTTGTACATCCAACTCAACAGGCTCAATAACCGCCGAACCGGTTTTAACTTGCTCAACGGTTTTAACAGCCTCGTTAAGTGGATCTTTATCATCGCTAAAAAATACATTAAACACCCCGTAAGCTATATAACAAACAGCAATAAACAAAATAACAAAAGCCGCCCAAAGTTTAGGTTGCTTCAATATAGTTAAATCCGCATTAGACGAATTAAAACCACCTGTACCCGTTGATTTATAAAGCGCGAATACTTCAATCGGGATTTTAATAGACGTCACACTAGCAGCATCTGCTTTGCTTGGCTTAGTGCTAGTTGTGTTAGGCAAATGCGAAAAAATACGCGGGCGGCGCTTTCTAAAAAACGTATCTGTAGAACGATGCCCGTAAGCGTTCTGCGCACAACCTCGCAAACTGGTATCGATTGCTGTCCAGTCAGGCGTTAACATCACAATATCCCACTGATATTTTCTGTGACGCATAAACGCACCATAGAAGTTAAACGGATAAAGTAATCTGTTTTGATCGTCTAATTGCGTCCGGCCAGTGTCGTCAACGTCACTATCATCAAACTTTGTAGGGTCTTGAGGTTGCCAACGTGAATCAAAATAACTTTTAAAGTCGGGCGGTAAATCATCTAAAAAATTTTCAATAGGTTTAAATGGCATTTTTTCCATATTAAAGCCGACTTTTTTTGTATATAAATCTTGGCATTCATCAATCACAATTAATGCACCGATTGGCATCCAGCAAAACCAATTTTGCCAAAGCTCAACACCCGCAACAGAGCGAGAAAATATACGAATTAATTTAGCTGACGGCGGAAACTTTTCCCCTAAAAGCTTTTCGATTGATTCAAGAGATTTAAGCCCCTCGATATTTGTAACAACTAACCGCCCCGCCCTTAATGAAGGTAAGATTTCAAACCAAACAGCGTAAGCAGACTTATAACTACCATTACCACCATGACGAAAAGAAACAGCCACATCACCACCCCGCTACACGTAAAACAAATGCAGTCGCCAAGGCATCAACCACAATTCTCATACCATCAACGACACCGAGAGCATGAGCAGAATATGCCAAATCATTAGGGAGCTTATTAAATTGATTAGAAATAAAAGTATAAACTTCATAATCAACAAGCACCGACCGAGCAACTTCGAACGCGATTTCAAAACCAATTATTTTTCCCTCTACATACATACGTAAACCCGTTACATATAAATATTCAAAAAGGTCAGGAATGATAGCTATGAACGATACAATCGCGCTGAAGACATCATTTATTAATTGAATGCCTATATAAAATAAATCAGTGAAAAATTGCATTATGCGCTCCTACGTCCACTTGATAGAATTATTAAAGCGGCAGCAACTACAGCAGCAAACAAAATAGCCGCCCTAATTAAATCAACGTTACCGCCAAGCATTTTAAACAAATCAAATTCTACTCGTACATTTTGCCCACCTTGATTTAACGTAAAGCCAGTGCCCGAATAAGAACCCGATTTAAAATTAGGCGTACCCATAACTAATATTGAAGTGCCTAAAAGTTTTTCTAACTCTTTTTCCTTTACTGCTAAGTCTTCACGCGCACTCGTAATTGAATCATGGAAATCACCCGCAAACATATTCTCAAAAGTTTCTACTGGTTGCTTGCCGCCATCAAAATTCATTACTTGGTCATTAAACTTATCTATCTTATTAGCAATTTTATCAGTGCCTTGTTTAATAGCCCTTTCAACCATTGTTGTATCATTACCCTCGCTTGAAGTTTCCCACATCGAATCAATGATAGCGTTAGTTGCTTTGTTTATATTATCACCGACAGTTTTAACGTCAGAGCGCAAATTACTTAACTCCCCCGCTTGCCTATCTACTCCCATAGCAACATCACCAACACCGGTATTAATACTATTTAATACGGCTGAATTATCTTGACCAGCATCAATAGCATTTACAGCCGACACAATATTAGCTGTATTATTCCCAATCGCATTAATAACAGCCGTATTATCACCACCAGTACCGCCGCCAACGTCTAATGAATTAATCGCGCCTACAATATTATTAGCGTCAGCAGTTGAAGCCTTGATAGCCCCCTCGATAGACTCTGTTAAATCAGCCGTTCCCGCTGCTAATTGTTCCATGGTATAACCATGATTTTCATCTACCGCAGCAGTACCAGCAATAAGCTGTTCCATCAAAGATTGAGTATTAGCAACATCACCCGCCGTATTAGCCTCTGTAGCTGCTATCACACCGCTTAAATCAATATCTGGATTCGGATTCGGGTCGGGGTCTGGATTCGGGTCGGGGTCTGGATTCGGGTCGGGAGTTGTTAACGGCTCCGGGTTGTAAGCACCATGCGAGATAGGGCAAGCTTTACCTAAACTAGTGAAATTACCATAACACTGATTGTTAGATAAACATCGACCGTCTACGATTTCAAATGCGCAAAAATCCTCACAGAAATATGGCGTATAACCTAAAACATCACTAGTCCATTGAAATGATTTTTTTAAGCCTGCACTACATTTTGAATCACAATTAATATCTTTGCCGCCATTAATTACAGAGCAATCACCACTTAATGTTGTTTGTAAATATTGAAATTCCAACCCACTAGGCTCTCCAGTGAAGCGATTAAAGCGCAATAGAACATTATTTCCATCAGCGTTAATAGTTGCATCATGAAATGAGACGTCAAACTCATTCCCCATACAATTAAAATCATTTAAAGAATCATAAGTTTTACCAACCTGAAGATTCATACAGTTATAGGGATTACGATTTAAATTAGTCATAAATCCAGTAACCGTAAAGCCAGACGCGCCGAAAGTATTAGCGGAAAATGCTAGCAAGCAAAATATAACGAGGTATCTCATATATTCACCTAAAAAAAAGGCCGCGACATTAAGAAGCGGCCAAGGTCAAAATAATAAAACTATGAAGCTATAACACCCGTGTAGATACCAATCAAAAATGAAAAGGCAGCCATTGAGACAAGTATTACAGTTATCAGCATATTATTTACCTAACCAGCTCTTAATCATACCCAAGCCGAAAGCTAGAGCTGTAACCGCAATAACTCCGGCAACAACTAAAGCTACGTTAGCTTCACCAGCAGTAATCGCCGCCGTAATATCAGCATTAGCAAACGCAGAACTAGACGCAACAGCAACAGCAGAACCTAAAGCAACTTTTTTTAATACGTTCATAATATTACACCTTTCCAAATAATTTAATTACACGACCAGTCGTATGGCCTACGAAAAACGACACCAACATATAAACCAGAAGTTCATCATATAATTCTGGTTTAAACTCAATCAAATCAACTAAGCTTGGTTGCTCTGTTAATTCGACTAATTCTTGCTTAGTTAGCAATACATATTCACATGCTGGATTAAGGGTTATCAAACCCAAGCTATTATCTACACCAACACATAAAGACATATTGCCAACCTATTAAACAGAAACCTTTGATTGTGGGTTAATTACCTTAAAATCCTTAACCACTGAAACAACGTTGCCGCCCTTTGCTTTTGAGCCAACAATCAACTCAACAAAAACAGCACCCTTAGCGCGTTGTAATTCACCTGCTAAACGTTTAGCAACGGCATTATTGTTATCAGTATCAATTGAAACTTTACCGACCTGACAACCGACTCGACCGTCTTCGTCAGCAAAATCTGTAAGCATTTGAGCGTTTGCATAAACCTGATTGTTGTCTTCAATAACGCCGTAAGAACAATAGAAAATTTGAGCTTGCATAATTTACACCTTACCTAATAGTGGGATTTTGAATATCAGAACACGTAAACCCTTTAGTGGATTCACCCTTAAATGCTTTTCTAATCCTATCTAGCTTTTGCCTTGAATCGGATAACTCAGAACTGGATACAAGCCTAAAGTCCCCATCATCAAAGAACGCCAGTGATAGCGACTCAGATTCATTAAGACGAATAGAACGACCAGCTTTAAGACCAGAGATAAATGCAGGTTGAAGCCCCAAGTCTTGAAGTTGAATTTCAACTCTACGCTCAGGTGTTAACAATTCAGGATTTTCTAAAATATCAGGCTCAACTAATGCGGCTAGAAATTCAGAATAAGAAAGGTCAGCACAAGGCATCTCAGGCTCTACATAAGAGGCTGGACGCTGTTTATCAAAATCAAACTTCAACAAATGAACTAACGGTAACGTTTCGTCTTTGTGCAAGTTCTGCAATTGAAACTTGCTCATGCCTACGGCCATTAAGCTATTGCAATGACTGTAGAACGAGCTTTTGCCTGTCATACCCATTGTACGTTTCACTTTTTTATACCCCTCAGTACATAGACGACGATAGAAACCGAATAGACGCACGGCTTTAGCCTTACGCAATCCTCCAGATGTAGTTATCGTGTCGTACTCTGCATGTAGTAATTTTTTAACTTTTGAATCGTGTATAACGGTAATTTCCTGCCCATCAATGGCAGAAAGTAAATCTTTCATAGCCTCCGCCCAGATGTAACGGCAGAAAGCCCCTACTCCCTTTTCAGACTCATACGCTGAAATGAAAGAAAGCAAATCTTTAACTAAAAGTGGAATACCTAAGCGCTCAAACATACGAACACAGCAACGTGACTCAAAGCGCAAACGGTTAGTAGCAAAGTGCTGTAAATCATCAGATTCAAGCTGCTCAATAACAGGATCGTAAATCGTGGTGCGCTCTTTTTTCTTTTTAGCTTTTAGGTTCATAAGCTGGTGAACGACTTCATCCAACTTAGAATAAATACAGAGGCTCGAAGCCCTACCAGAATTAGGATTGCCGCGCTCACGGTTGAAATAAATTGTGGTTTCGTAATCCCCATCACGGCTAGGACGAAGATAGCGATTAGAAAAATTAGCGATAGAGTCCAAAGCAGATGCAAGACAATCGCTAGTAGGGAGCTGGATACTGTAGGTTGCGTCAGCACGGAACAATACCGCCTGTTCAAAATCGAGCATTTTAGAGAAAGCAGGGAATGCACTAGCAAGACATCTAAGAATAGTGCGAAAACCTAATTCGAAATTCTCAGAGCCATAAACGTTATGACCCTGAACAATCTTTGCAGGACTCGCTTTAAGCTCTACGCACGGACAATCTCTAAATCCTCCGCCCTGATAAACCTTAAACGCAATCCCCGTGTAACTTGACGGGATTGAATCCCAAGGATGCATCAACTCTTGAATCTCATACGTTCCGTCATCATTACGATTGATAGAGCGAGGAGCAACATTCAAGCCAGCAGCCGCACAATCATCCATATTTACATATGAAACAAACTTGTCTTGGCTACAGGTAGTCAAAACATGCTTGTCTAAAAATGGTATGCGTAGGGCTAAAAAGTCATTCATCGCAAAAACGTGTCAATAAAGGAATTACGTACATACTAATCAAAGAAAAACTTAACCGCAAGGTAATGTATGTAAAAACAGTACTTATAATAAAAGAAAACCATACCCACAAGTGAGAAGACTAATGATCGGTAAAAAAATAAGACTCCTCAGAGAAAGTAAAAACCTAAGGCAAGAGGATGTAGCAAAGGCCATACAAGTAACAAAACAAACATATTACATGTGGGAAAAAGACGAGACAGAACCCAAGGTTAGCCAGCTATTAGGAATAGCAAAAATATTAGGCGTATCAGTTGCCCAAATATGTGAAGACGACGAAATAGGTCTATGCGAAGACACAAAGAACAAAATAATTGAAACTCAAAAATTAAATACGGAAGAAAAAAAATGCTTAAACATGTTCATTGAAGCAATGCTAATCAGGCACTATAGCAAGGCGATAAATATATAACTGGTATGACCACACTATATCTTGTGGCATAAAACAAAAAGAAAGCCATTTATTCCCACTGTAACACTAGATATTGATATTTGGGTTTTCCAAAGTTTGGACGATAAGCCACTATTAGAGATAGTGGCTTATC
>NZ_JAKILT010000108.1 GCF_023283535.1 Shewanella sairae
TACAGCGCATGAGCTGTATTTTTGATGATGAAGAACACGGTGAAGAAATCATTGATATTCCCGTCAAAGGCACAGCGTTTAACTTTGGCCGCAACGGTATTCGGGGTACACCCGTCATGCGCAATGGCGACATTGTGAAAATGGCAGGTATTTCGGGACTGTTTACTGGACTCGGTGACACCGCTAAAAATGCATCGTCTAGCCAAATCACCAGCCCGTCAGGGGTGGTATCCACCGTTGACCCTAGCCAAGCACTACTCAACATGGGCGGCTCGGCATTAGAAAGTGTTGGCTCTAAGCTTGCGGATTACTACATCAAACTGGCTGAGCAATATCACCCTATCATTGAGCTTAATCCTGGTGCAGTCGTTAACCTTGTTTTCTTAGAGGGCTTCCCTCTCGATGCAGAAAGCATTGCAAAGTATGAACAGCAACAGGACGCCAATATCGCCAACACCGCCACTAACATGATGCAAAACTTTTCTAACCCGTTAGCAGTCGGTATGGCCGCCATGCAGCAACCGCAACAAGCCGTGGTCAACAACCCCTTAATGAACCAGCTACCGCCGCAGTTACAAATGCAAGCACAGCAGTTCAACAACATTGGTCAATCCAAGCCGACCAGCCCGTTTAGGCAATAAATTATGTTCATACTCAAAATACTCAGTCTCGCGTTTCGCGAGATTGTCGTGTACACAAAACTTGTGGTACTCGGCACACCCTTTTATTTCTGCGCCTTGTGGTACTGGTTTATCTTCAACACACAGCCTATGGCGATTAAACCCGTCACATGGGGCGATATTCAGCAACTGCTCACGGTTCTATCTCCTGAACAGTTGCTCAGTCTTACCGTGTTGGTCTACGGCATTGGGGCAATTATTCGCCTCAACACGCACTTTTATCTTTCAGCCCAAGCATCGGCAGGCAACAACCTAGCAGCGGGGAAATCGCAATGAATAAACTCTCTTTACTCCTACCGTTAACCCTACTGTTCTCTGGTTGTGCCGTGATGAATGAAGATTTTTCATGCGACACAGTGGACGGTATAAGCGGTTGTGTCACCATGAACGGAATGCACACCATGATTGACGAGGGGCAGTATCGCACTGACCAACACGGCAACGTGATTAAGCAAGAAGCCCCCTCACTCGTAACCGATAGCAACATCGACACCTTTCCAACGGAAACGACAACCACCAAGCGGGAGTTTGACCGTCAAGGCCATGTCGTTAATGAGACGACAGTGACTATCCCGTTACAAGTGAACCCGTTGTTTAGCCAAAACACACCACTTAACGCCCCGTTCTCTGGGACACCTTACCGTGTTCAGGAACAAGTTCGTGAGCTAATCATCTTCCCTTATGAAGATAAGGACGGTAATTACCATGACACCGCAGTAATGCACATCGTCATTACCCCGTCACACTGGCAACGACTATCAACATCGGCGATCAAAAGAAGCGTGAAGTAATGCATCAACCAAAGTAAACCTCATGGTTTACTTTGGTTCGGAGGACTAATGCTTAATCGTTTCTTGATAAAATGCAGGGCGGAATTAACTGAAATAAATGATATTTCATATCACTCACACCTATTTTTCGCCCTATTCTGGCTTCCAATATTGCCACTCATGGCAATGTCTATAAACATGGCCGTGATTATCTTTGCCGCAATCGTGTGCGGTTACGCTAACGTTTTACGCACAAAAGAATTTCATAATAAGTTGAAACAAATGCCGTTATCGGCATTTGCGCTACTGTTCTTTGCAATCATTTGCACAGCAAGCGTATTAACTGCGCTGGCTACGTGGGAGCTACCGACATCAAGCCTGAGCAATTTATCGCTTAAATCAATCGCTATATTTTATCTCTATTGGATTTGCCTATATCCAACCTTTTTTTTGATAAAAATAGCCAATATCCACACCGCTATTGAATAAGGTTCAACATGACTCTCAAACACCTAGTTGCCAACGCTCACCCCAATGTCGGCCATTTACACAACGAACTCCCTTACCGCTATTACAACGAAGACACAGAGCTGTTTGAAAACCAAAACTCAATCGGCTTTGGTAAAAAAATCAGTGTGCTTGGTGGGGCATCAAAAGAAATCGTAACCAGCTTAAACAGTCTGGTGTGCCGACTACCAGAGGGCAAAAAATGGGATTATCAATTTTGCCTGACGGGTAATAACCAAGTTGGCCACATGATTGATAGCAATACCAAACGCGCCTCTGTACGGGGCGGCATGGCCGCTACCATTGCTGAAAACCAAGCCATTTATGCGCACCATGCGGCAAAACATGGTTTTGGTACACGCTTAGGCAATGCCTACCGTTTCGACTTAAAACACTATCAAGCCTATTTCTTTTGCACCTCAACCGCCAAAGAGGAGGAAGTGCTGGATTTAAAAACCACCCTTGATTACGGTTTTGTGCAAGCGGGTATTGACCACGCTACCCTTGATGCACCTCACTTGATTGATTTTGTTAGCCAATCACTGAACTTTAATGGCGCACAAATCTACCCTAAACAAGCGGCCTACAATGAAGACGAACATTTGCACACGCAAATGATTGAACTCGATAGCGAGTTTTTAATACATCGTAACTATGTAGAGTCTCGCGCAACCTTTGCTGAGCAATCCAAACCCGCGCACACGCGCATATTACAATTTTCACTGCGTAAGCTCCCTGCGGCTTTTCAGTTAGGGCAAATGGCAAACTGCCTCGCCTCATTAACGAACCAATCAAACGCGCTGCGTTGCCCGTTTAAAATCACCTGTAACTTCAAGATTGAAGATACGGGTAAACAACACGTACTCAATGAATCTAAGATCCAATCCCTAAGCAAGTGGGTTAACTCACCGATGCGCGTATTCTTACCTACCATTGAAAAAGAGTTAGAAGAGCGCACCGCCTTACGTGATGGTTTCTTACGGGACGAGTACAAGATCGCCTCTATGATCTTCACGTTAACTTTGTACACCAATGAAGAAAACATGAAAGCAGATAGAGAATCCGCACTAGGGGTATTTAAGGGCGCGGGGTTAGAGCTGGTTTCTACCGACATGATCCACGGCCAAACATTACTCGCGGGTTTACCGTTCTCAATGATTGAGTATTTTGATGATTGTAAGAAAGCGGGTCGCGCCCGAATGCTTAAAACATCCAATCTTGTGAACTTCTTCCCCATCGTGGGGGAATATCGCCGATTAGATGGGGGCTTACTCTTGCCAACGATGCGGCATCAAATCAACTACTTTGATATGTTCAACTGCGGAACCGATAACCAAAACATGGCGATCACGGGTTCATCAGGGGGCGGTAAATCATTCCTAACCCAAAACATTGTTAATGCCGTCTATAGCCGTGGCGGGAAAGTGTGGATCTTAGATAAAGGTGATTCATACAAAAAACTCACGCAAACCATGGGCGGGGTATACCTCAACGCCGCACAAATTCGGTTAAGTCCCTTTACCCACATTGCCGCCGCAGAAGCCAAGCAGGGCACGACACTTGCCGAGGCTGCCGCAAGTGAAAGCCAACGTCAAGACGGGGACGATAAAGAGGTTAACCCTTTAGCCACGTTGCTAGGCGATTTAACAGGACTTTTCGCCTCTATTGCGGCTCCCAATAGCGATCTTGATGACTATCAGGAAAACATGCTTGGGGACGCGATTTTAAGGGCGTGGACAGATAACCGCCAACACACCTTAATCGACCATGTGCAACAAGCGCTGTATGAAATCGCCAAGGAACGAGACAACGATAGACGCATTAGTGATTTAGGGGCACAGCTCAATAAATACTGCACCACAGGTATTTACGGCCAAGTCTTTAATGAGCCGTCACAGCTTGACCCCAATGTGCATATCACCACCATTGAGCTTGAGGGATTCAGTGATAACGTACTGCGCCCTGTCGTGTTCGCACTGATGGTTACGATTAACCAGGCAATGTACTTATCAGGTGACAGAAAAACGCAGAAGCTGTGTGTGATTGAAGAAGCCTGGTCATTAATGAGTGGTAACAACCGCCAATCTCGCGCCTTTATTGATAAAGGCTACCGTACTGCGCGTAAGTTTGGTGGTAGTTTTGCTTGTGTCACGCAGGGGATTTCAGACTTCTTCAAATCCCCCGAAGCCGAAGCCGCTTACAACAACTCTGATATCAAAATGATCCTAAGACAAGGGTCTGATTTTGCTAAATTTGTCAAAGAAAATCCCACGGCGTTCGATAGTCATGTAGTGACATTGATTAAAGACTTTCAAACGGCTAAAATCGCGGGCTTTTCGAGCGTAATGGTCAATGCAGGTAATACCATTACCTTTCATCGTTTATTTGCCGATCCTTGGTCAAGGGCGCTATTCAGTACTGAACCTGTTGAGTATGAATACTGCGAAACCTTAATTAAGCAAGGTATACCGCTTGAAGAAGCCGTAAACAAAACAGCATGGCACTTCTACCCCAATGAAATGCAATCATTTGAGGTGCTGAAAAAACAATACTATCTGGATCGTAATGAACGCTATGAGCAAGTTCAACCAACCCCCTAGAGCTGAAATCCAGCCGTCTACGGAAAAATATTCCCCAAGAAAGCAAGCTGCCGATGCACGCCGTAAAATTGATGAAATTTTAGAAGCGCGTGAATTAGCCAGAAGTCTCGCTGAATTTGGTGAGATGTAACATGAAAAAAACACTCTTAACGATTGCCCTCAGTGTGGCATTCAGCATACCCGCGACATTAATCGTTCAACAATTTGTTGCGCCCAACACACACATTGTCACCGTGGATACGACTAAGCTGCTAAATGACTTAACGGCTGAGCTAGCAAGCCAATCACTGCCAGAGGCCGCTATCAACATCAAAATAGATGAATGGGCGGTAACATTTGATAGCGCGATTACTCGCTGGGCAAGTCAAAACAACAGTATTATCGTTGATAAGAGTTACATTCTTAATCAAAACACCATTGATATTACCCGTGATATTGCCGCCATGATTGATATACAAGCAAAACACGACCCCAACCAAAGTGAGGACAGATTTTAAATTGAAGTATAAGGTGTTGCTGCTGATAGGAATGTTCGCCTTACCTATCAGCGCAAAACCATTAGGAACGGTAGGCCAAGTATTCCCAATCGCTGAAATGGATATGTTAGATTGGATCAATGCAAGGCTAGCCGTACTTGATGAAAATGGCGAAATGGACAAAATGAAAGACCAATTTCAGGAGCAAGTCAAACAAACCGTAAAACGCCCCAAACCTGTAGACAATATTTCAACCACAACCTCCCCTCGTAGTTATTTAGTCGATCCCAGTTTAACCCTCGCACAAGATATTAAAGACGCAAACGGTAAAATCCTATTTCCTAAAGGGCTGAGGATTAACCCCTTTGACGCGAGCACATGGCCTAATGGCCACATGTTACCGCCAGTGGCTTTATCTAAAACCTTAGTGTTCTTTGATGGGGACGACAAACAGCAATTATCCTGGGCGGTCGCGTTTCAGCAATCCTTTAAGCAACAACACCCTAGTAAACAAATCAAATGGATCTTAACCAAAGGCGCACCTGAGCAAGTCGCTAATATTTTGCAAGAAAGGATCTTTTTCGACCAAGGGGGAAACATCACACGCAACCTGAAAATCAAGCACATTCCAACAACCGCCGAGCAAGCTAAAACCCATTGGCAGATCACAGAGTTTGATGTGTCACTACTCAAGCCTTTTGAGGGAGCCGATTAGGATGGATTGAGCTTGCCTCAATCTATCACTCATTGGCCGCCAAGCAACGCGCGGCAGTTACATTAGGAACAACCCACTATGAAGTTTATTAAGTCCTGCTTACTCGCCTGTTGTCTAGTACTTGGTTACAGCCCGCCAACACTGGCAGATACCGCCGCTTGTACAGGGGAGTTTGTCAATCCCATTAGCGGCCTTTGCTGGGATTGCTTATTCCCCTTAACGATAGGCA
>NZ_JAKILT010000109.1 GCF_023283535.1 Shewanella sairae
GTGGCACAGACCAAACCACGGGCAACGCGGTAGCGGGAGCCATGCAAGCAGCGGCAGCAGTCGCCGCCCTTGCAGCAGGTGCCGCCGCGGGCGCTTATGCAGCAGCCGGCGGTGCAAGCGGTATGGCACAAGGCGCTGGCAACATGTCACAGCTTTTAAAAGGTGCCTGGAATGAAGCAACCGGAGGCGGCGGTGGTGATGATGACAGTTCAGACGAAAACGACCCAGCCACAAGCCCACCACCTGACAGTGCATCGAGCGACGCGGGAAGTGAAGGCGGGGCAAGTGAGGGTTACGACTCTGGCAGTGAAGACACTGGCGGAAGCGATTCGCCCAGCGAAAATCCAAGTGAAGCCGGTAGCGGAGAAACCGCTGCAACAAGTGATGCAAGCGCCCAATCAAGCAACGGTGATCCCGCTCAATCAGGTTCACCTAGTGAAGCCCGCACGGACTCTGGTTCATCAACTGGCTCTGGTGCAAGTGGAACAGGCGCAAATTCTCAAAGTGACAGCGGAGCAAGTGGCGGTTCACCCTCTGCTAAAAAGGGCTTTGCGGCTACTGCGGCACTTACAGCCGGTATTGCAGGTAAAGCCATCGGTAACGAGTTAAAAGGTTCTGCCGCCAACGCCTTTAAATCGGGAATGGATAAGTTTAAAGCGCCATTTTCTGCCACTTCTGACTCGTTAACGGGTCGAGCGGCACAAAGCCTAGGAGCCAACAAGTCCACAAACAATGCGAATAGTGGCAATGCTAAGTCTGCCCCATGGATGCAACAAAGTGGCGGATTCAACAGCCTGTCACCTCAAAATCAACAACAAGCACGCAAAAATCATAACGAGTGGAAAGACGAACCAGGGCATACCTTTAACCTCACAGATTATGTCGCCTACACCCAAGACAAAAACAACCGCGAGTAACCCTTAATGACAGACAACACACCCGAACAAGCTCAAGATGAAATGAGCTTGATGTATCAACGCGCCCGTATGGAATGGGACGAACGCATTGGTGACACCGTTCATCAACTTAAAACCTGGCGCATTATTGCCATTCTTTCACTCACCGTTGCCGCCTTTGCCGTGATGGGTGTGGGTTACATTGGCGCACAAAGTAAGATCCAACCTTACGCCTTGGCCATCAGTGATAACAAGGTCATTGCCTTGCAGCAACTCGACCACTTACCCGATAGCGAACGAGAAATGGTTACCCGCTCACTTATCAGTGGCTTTATTGAAAATGTTCGTAGCGTCTATTCCGATCCCTTTGCCCAGCAAAAAGCGACCATAGATGCCTTTGCCCATTTACGCAGTAACGACACGGCGTATGGCCAAATCTCACATTACTTAGGCAAAACTCATATCCCAGTTGTTCGCGCTGAATCAGAGTTAGTGACCGTTAAAGTCCAAAGTGTACTCCCACTCGGTAATGGCAATTCATATCAAGTGGAATGGACTGAAACCATTATTGACCGTAAAGGCACACTGCAATCAACCCCACGATTTAGAGCGGTGGTCACCGCCATAAATCAAACACCCAATTCTCAACAAGGGTTTATGAGTAACCCGACGGGATTATGGATCACCACTTACCAAGTGACGGAAATCAACTAACCATGAAATACCCAATATTAGCGACTTTATTACTGGCAAGTACGGCGCTCCCAGCATTTAGCCAAACGGCGCCACTCACTTCAAATGAAAAACAAGCCCTACAGCTATCGCAAAAGTGGATAGGGAAGGAACACAAAGCGATCACCGATGGTAGTGGCCGCGTCACTTACTTCTATGGTAGCACCCTACCAACCGTAGTCTGTGCGCCTTTTAAAACCTGTGTACTGGAACTCGATACCGGCGAAGTCATTAACCAAGATGGCGGTCTACAAATCGGTGACACGGTTCGTTGGCGCGTGACGCCTACCGTATCAGGCTCGGGGGTTAACAAGCGCACCCAACTTATTATCAAGCCAACCGATGTAGATCTAAACACCACGCTCACCATCGCCACCAATAAACGCATTTATCAGGTCAAGCTTGTATCAGATAAAGACAAGTGGATGCCGATTGTGAACTTTGAATACCCCGAAGCAAGAGCCGCGCAGTGGGCGAAGTACCAGCAAGATATGCAGGTTGAAACCCAGCTTAACACCTTGCCCGATGGCCAACGCGTCCCTGAGCTTGATTTCAACTATGACGTATCCGGTAAAGCCAATTTCAAACCGCTACGGGTTTACAACGATGGTCAAAAAACCATTATCGAAATGCCAGCGAAAGTCGAGCACCGCACCTTACCAACCTTATTAGTGGTCAACGGCAATCAACAAGAGCTGGTCAATTACCGTTACAAAAACAGCTACATTCATGATGGGCGCCGTATTAACGGGCGTTTCATTGTCGATCAACTGTCATCAGCGATCATGTTAGTGGTCGATGTGGGCGGCGATCAAGAATCCATCTTAATTGAGTATGAGGGCGAATGATGCGTAAGTTTATTTTTGTGTTCACCCTCATCTTAATGGCAGGTTGCAACACCTCTCCTCGTAACTATTTCAACTTTTCTTTATCTGATAGCGAAGAAACACTGATCGCATCAGATCTAGCCTGGCTGATAAAAGAGAAACACGGCGCGGCAGCCACGTTCGAGTTTGATTACCCGATGTGGTCTACCAGTACCTCGTTTTCCGAAGCGGTGGAAACCGCGCTACGCAAACAAGGTCTAGCGGTATATGTGCGAACTATCAGCGAAGAAGAACCGGTCGCCAAGACTCACAACGAACTGTATTACACCCTTGATACACTGAATGAAGGGCAACTCTACATTCGTGTCATGGTTAACGACCGCTTCTCGTTTCAACGCATTTGGTTACGGGATCACAATGAGATATTAAGACCATTAGCCACAACCAGTGTCTTTGAGGGGGTATCCGGTGAGTAATGTTAACCCAATCGTCAATCAAGATCCCAACTCCCATCACCCCAACAAAAAATCCTTAAAAAAGCAGCTCGTTGTTTTTGGTAGCTGTATATTAGGTTTAATTGTGTTGTTAATGCTGTGGGCGCTAGCCAGTAAAGGGACCGACACATCAAGCGGGGGGGCAGAGGCCGAGCAAGCCGCTGCGGCAGATAAGCGCAGCAGTGAAGGCGAAGTACCTGAATTGGTTGCGGTGAACCTGGATAAAACCACGGCCATAAAACCCAAAACTGAGGAGGCTGAGCTCATACCACCGCCGCAAGTGGTGCCGGTTGTTGTACCTCCACCAGTGTTAACCCTCGATATGCAGCGCTCAATGGCCTATCAGCAACAAATGCTCGATTACCGCCAGCAGCAATTAATGAGCGCCATGGCCAGCGATACGGTGGTGCAACTTAAAAGCCCTCAAAGCAACGCGCAAGCAACCAATGATGCCTTGTCGCAACTGGACGCACAGGCGCAAATGCTGCAAGAACGCATTGCACAGCAATCTGCGATGCCAACAACGACGGCAGGATTAGAAAGTTACGGTGCGGGGCAACCCAATCATCAACAACAAAAGCGGGCTTTTATGGAGGAGCATCGCCAAATTGATTACCTACAGCACACTAAGGAAGCCTCAATCAGTCCTTATGAGCTTAAGGTGGGTACAGTTATTCCCGCCACATTAATCAGCGGGATAAACTCAGACTTAGCCGGTCAAGTTATTGCCTCGGTAAGCCAGAATGTCTATGACAGTGGCAGTGGAGCGCATTTGCTTATTCCTCAAGGTAGTAAGTTGTATGGGGTGTATGACAGCCAAATCGCTTATGGCCAATCACGAGTATTACTGGCATGGAGCCGGATAAACTTTCCCGATGGTTCAACGCTTAATCTTGAAAACATGGGCGGCATGGACACACAAGGGTATGCAGGCTTTGAAGATGAGGTTGATAACCACTACTTCAAAATCTTTGGTAATGCTTTGCTGCTTGGCATGATCTCCGGCGCCGCGCAAGCGGGTGTCAGTGATAACGGCGACAGTGATACACCAAGTGCCATTGCAGACGGCGTAACCCAACAGTTTGCCCAAACCGGTAGTAGTCTTATTCAGAAAAACTTAGACGTGCAACCGCGCATTATTATTCGTAATGGTTACCGATTTAACGTGATGGTCAATAAAGACGTCCTGTTAAGTCCGTATATCCCACGCCGTTAACCCTGGTTAATGGCTTACAAGGAACCCTTGTAAGGAGTACAAAATGTTTAAATACAAGTATTTGATTTTGGCCATTTTGCTTCCTTTCACGGGGGGATTAATTTTCTCCCCGTTAGGACTTTGGACATTAGTTATGGCGCTATGCCTATGGCCATATATTGCTTTTATCATTAACCTTCAAGAAAAACATGACCAAAAGGTCGCCCAAAGCCAATCGCCTCAGGCGGCTAATGCGAAAAAGCGGTTACAGGATTATTCTCAAGCCAATGGTAAACGCCACCTTATGGGGATCACCCGCTCGATAGTGCGATGCTTCTTTACTATCCCTTGGTTAATTTGTTGGTTCGTGATTAGCTTATGGTGCGTGGAGCCCAGTTTATTTCTGGAGCGGATAACGCTTATCTATAGTGAAATCAGTAATCCAGAACATTCACACCTCATGCTTTTTGCTATGAGCACCCTATCAACGAGCGCGGGAAGCCTATTGTGGTTCATGGAAAACATCACATTGAATAAATCTTCTTTTAATAATAACAATTGATGCGCATCGCGCACCAATATAAACTATACTAATGATAAAATCATTCAAACATAAAGGACTAAAAAAGTTCTTTGAAACCGGAAGTAAAGCAGGGATCCAAGCTAAGCACGAAAAGAAGCTTAGAATGCAGCTCACTGCTATTGATACCGCAACTGTTATTGACGATATTGATCTACCTGGTTTTCGACTTCATGGTCTATCAGGGCAAAGAGTGGACACTTGGTCTATCACGGTCAATGGCAATTGGCGGATTACTTTTGAGTTTATCAACGGACATGCATATATTGTTAACTATGAGGACTATCACTAATGACGATGCACAATCCTCCACATCCTGGGGAATTTATATACAATATTTATATGGAGCCATTTGATTACAGTTGCCGATTTATAGCGAGCAAACTTAACGTATCAGCTTCTACATTCAGTCGAATTATTTCAGGGAAAAGCACCATTACCCCCGAAATGGCATTAAAACTATCTAAAGCATTAGGTCGTACACCTCAAAGTTGGCTTACAATGCAAGATAATTACAGCCTATGGCAAGCCAAAAAAAACGTTGACCTAGATAAAGTATCAACGATTAATTTTGCCTTCGCATAACCAATCTAAGGCGTAGATAACATCATCTACGCCTGCATAACATTTCAAAAGTGTTCTATTCAACCGCACGACACAAACCATAGCCAAGATCATTCTTGGTTTCTACCAATACAACTTACAACTAAAACTGACTTCTATCGTTCGATAAAAAGCGTCACATCGCTTTTTCCGTTCATTTTCACTTTAGTCTCTCTGTTTGGTTTTCTACACCCCTGTTAACTTAACAAACTCAAAGGTTTGCCATGAAAAACATAATCACGGCGGCGCTACTGTGCGCGCCATTTGCGCTACACGCTGCTCATTTTGAACAAGAATCCGTGTCATTTGATAAAGACGGAAAACCCGTCATCAATGCCCAATTAATGCTACCGCCTATCACTGCTCGTGCAGCTGCGCACCAAGTGACGGCGCACGAACTAGAGCCAAGTGCAGTGACTATCAACAAACAAGTTCACTCACAAGTAGAGGCGCCTTTGAGTGTTGAAGCGGCTAAGCCGGTGATTTATCAGCATTCACACTTCATCTATCCCGATGAAAGCTACTTTGATGCCATGAACCGCTGGTTTGCCAAAGACAAGTTCACTCAGGTTGCATGGA
>NZ_JAKILT010000110.1 GCF_023283535.1 Shewanella sairae
TTGGTATCGATAAGCTGACTTACACAGTAGAAGATGGTCATACGCCAGCGCAATTTGCCCATGGTCAAATCACCATCACTATTGAACAACCTGCTGAGCCCAAAATCACGGCGTTATCGATTGATGGCAAGCCAACTATCGGTGATACGTTAACCGCGAACGTGACCTGCGCCACATGTGTTCCAACTAAGTATCAATACAAGTGGGTGATTAATGGTTTGGTGGCGGGTACGGCATCAACTTACACCTATCAGGCCAGTGATGTGGGCTTTAACATCCGTTTGGAAGTGACCGGAGAAGATGCCTATAAGCAACAGACCACTGAGTATGTGGTTTATGGAATGTCTAAGGTTGAAAATATTTACTCGAATTTCTATAGTTTTGCACTTCTTTTAACAGGAGGGGAGGTCAAAGTTGTAGGTCGATACGAATTCGGGAATGTTGAAGGAATTAGTGACTTAGCAGGAATAAAAAGCATTTATTCAAACGAAAAGACTTTCGCAGCAATTAAAAATGATGGCTCCATTATAGCGTGGGGAGATAAGGAGGGGGGGGGAGAGGCTCCAACAGGGCTTTCTGAGGAAGACTTAAAAATCAAAACAATTTATTCAACAAATCGTGGGTACGCCGTAATAAAATCAGATGGCTCAGTTACTTCTTGGGGGCAGAGCGTTTTTTCTACCCCAGAAGAAATTTCTGAGCCTAATTCGGAGGTGATATCAATCACACCAAATGATTATGCTTTTGCTGCATTAAAATTAGATGGTTCAGTTGTTACTTGGGGGCATACTGGTTTGGGCGGCAATAATGCGCCGGCTAGCGTGACAGCTGTAAACTCTGATGTAAAGGCAATTTACAGCACTAGCGACGCCTTTGCGGCTGTGAAAAGCGATGGTTCTGTAGTAGCTTGGGGCGATTTAGATTCAGGTGGTAACGCCCCTGTATCGGTGACAAGGGAAAATTCTGGCGTAAAAATTATTTATAGTAATGGTCAAGCCTTTACGGCAATTAAAGGTGATGGTTCTGTAGTGTCTTGGGGAGATTCAACCTACGGAGGTAATGCTCCTGAATCAGTAACTAGCGAAAGTTCTAACGTAAAAACTATCTATTCAAATCATAGTGGTTTTACTGCTCATAAATTTGATGGTTCTATTGTTACATGGGGTAGGGGTATGGTTGCACCAGTAGAGTTAACGGTACCCAATTCAGATTTTGAAATTATTTACCCGCAAGAAGACTCTTTCGCTATCATAAATAAAGATTCATCTGTAACTACGTGGGGATTTGATAGAGGGATGCCTGAAGATTTAAAACAACCTAATGCGGGTGTTATAAATTTATATTCTGCTCAACAAGCCAATGTGGCTCTCAAAAAAGATGGAAGTCTTATTGCTTGGGGGTATTCGTTTTATGGCGGGAATGCACCTGATACGGTGACAGGTCCAAACTCTCATGTTAACCAAGTATATTCAACTAAATACGCTTTTATGGCGTTAAAGAAGGACGGTTCTGTATCTGGTTGGGGGCACGATGGTTATGCTGGCGATTTTAATGCTAATATGCGTATAGAGCATCTCCCTTCCTTTTGTAAAGTAGAAGATTCAATAATGTAAATCCTACTAGCCCCGCATTTAGCGGGGCTTTTATGGTTCTGTCGCAAACTGAGATCTTGCTGTTATATTTTAAGGACGCAGGTTCTCTCAGATACAATTATGCAGCTAAAGAATAAATTTGTTCCCATGGTGTCATCTTTTCGGTGGTGTTCATTTTCCCTTGTATAATCATGAGCCAAAGTTCAACGCCAGCAAGCGTTGATTCGGCACCTTCCCAAGACTTCCAACCCAAACATTGACGCATTTTACCTTCACTTTTCGATGGTTTTGCTCAACAATATTATTCAAATATTTTATGGCTAAAATCTCAATCATAAACAATATGCAACCAGACAAGCAAAGACGAATATTAATGGTGTCTAATGCCGCAGCATTCGCCCCACTTTGATCAATGACAACCTTTTCAGGTAAGCCATGTTGGTTGATAGCTTTATTGAAAAACGCCTGGGCAGCAGGTTCATCACTGGTCTCACTCAAATAAAAATCAATAATAGCGCCGTATTTATCCACGGCGCGATAATAGTAAACCCAGCGATCTTTAATCTTTATGTAGGTTTCGTCCATTCGCCACGCCCCTGATACTCGACGCTTTCTCTTCCTGAATATGACTTCGAGTTGCGACGCATATTTGAAACCCAACGGTTTAGAATTGAGTGGTCAAAATGGATATTACGTTCAGCGAACATCTCCTCAATTTCACGGTAACTCAGTTTATAAGCCAGATAATATCATAGGGCTTGCATGATGATATCTGTTGGAAAATGGCGTCCAGAAAAGTTAAGTGACATTGATGGTGTTAGTTAAGAGAGCATCACTCATGATAAACCTATTCCTCAGTTTGCGACAGCCCCCCCGCTAGTCCTTATTATGTTTGTGAGGCATTTGTTGAAAATAAAGGTGGTAGGCTCGATGTAAGATAATAACTGATCGTATATTGATTACCTACCTATTGATTATTTGAGCGTTACAATAAAGCCCATTACTGAAGTTTGAAGAAACCAGCATTAGCTTTTAAGTGCTCAGCCATACTTGTCAATGACTGAATAGTAACTGCATTAGACTGAATATTTTCCGTTGTTTCGTTTGCGAGCTTACTTACTTCAAGAACGCCTTCGTTTATGTTTATAACCACTTGCGATTGTTCTTCTGCAGACATAGTGATGTGTTGGTTTGAGAGCTGCAATTCATTAATATTACTCTTAATTATGGCTAAGGCTTCACAGGCTTCATTCGCGATAGTCTGTGTTGTTGAAGCGTGGTTAGTACTTTCAGTCATTAAGTTGACTGATTGATTAGTATTGACTTGAAGTAACTCAATCATACCTCGAATTTCATCGGTGCTTTGTCGAGTTCTGTTGGCTAGAGTTCGTACTTCATCAGCAACAACAGCAAAGCCTCTACCGTGAACGCCCGCCCTTGCAGCTTCAATCGCAGCATTGAGCGCTAGTAAGTTAGTTTGTTCAGAAATGGCATTAATAACATCCAAAATACTACCTACATTAAGTGACTCTTTATGTGCAGAGTTAATGACATGCTGAGCGTCATCAATGCTTTTTGCTAGTAGTTCAACGTTGAGAGCAACATGATTGACTAGATCCAACCCCCGTTGAGAGTTCAATGCTGTTGAATTACAAAGCGCGGTTGTTGTTGAGGCGTTAGAAGCTATGTCCGCCGCAGTAATTTTTAAGCTGTCCATTCCTGTGACAACTTGATCTAACTCAGCCATTTGAATGGCTGATGAATTTAACACCTTTATTGATAACTGTGAAAGCTTTCCTGACTCCTTTGATAAGTTATCAGCTGATTTTGATATGCTCAGAACCATTTGATAAAGTCTTTTACCCATTAAAATAGTTGAACGATATATACCTGAATCATTTTCTTTAATATCAGGAATATTGGATAGGTCTCCTTGTGCAATAAGTGCTACTTGACGTTCAATATCTAGCGGTTCTCCACCTATAGGGCTGTATATTAGTTTCTTTGTTAATAAATATGCTATGAAGAAACCGATAATTACTAGACCAATGCCAGCGATCAAATTGATCACTACAATCTCTCTCGAAGTGCTATTGATAGCGCTCCACTCTGCAAGGCTCCATACAACCCACTGAGTAGCCTCTGATTTCATAGATGCCGCATAAAACTGTCCTTCTTGCCCAAGAACACCATATGTATGAGAGCTACGTGATAGTTTTGAGTATTGTTCGAAGCTTGGTCTGAGCTTAAATAGATTTTGCCCTACCATCTGTGGTTCAGGAGCCGCCATTAAGTATCCATCTTCACGAGTGACAAATATATTATTGTTCTCGCTTAACTCGCTAATAAATTCACTTAAGTTATTAGTTAGCAAGCTCAATCCCACGATGGCAATAATTTGATTATTCCGTACAACGGGAACAGCAAGAGAAATGGAGTCATTGCCAGATGACGCTTTAAAAGGGGTGGTGACAACTCTGGTTTGCCCCTGCATGATATTTATGAACCACTCTCTTTTTGACAGTCGAGCGTTAGTTGAATGTAATCCATGCGATTTTGCAGTGAATAATGCCCCATCGGGTAGGGCTATAAAATAATTTGAGGAATTTAGCTTTTTATCATTTTCTACCAATCTGTCGATAATGTGGTCATCTATAACAAGTTGACCTTGAGTGTCCAATAATCCTGATGCAACAGCCTCGAGATTATTAAAGTAAGCATTTAACTTTTGTTCTATCGTCACTGATACTATCATTGATGCGTGAGCAAGATTTTGTTGATAATTAGCGGTGGATGCGGATTTGATTTTAAGAAGATTAGTAACAGACAAAATTACAACAATGGCAGTAATGAGGATACTAAAAGCCCATTGGAATTGTGAGCAGGTTGATAATTTTTTAAACGGATTCATAAAATTTTGAATTAATAAAAATAAGGCCAGACCTATTACCAAGTAGAACAGTAGTTGTCAATAGATTGGCTGACAAACTATAGGTTCTGTAGCAAACTGAGGAATAGGTTTATCATGAGCGATGCTCTCTTAACTAACATCATCAATGTCACTTAACTTTTCTGGACGCCATTTCCCAACAGATATCATCATGCAAGCCCTACGATATTACCTGGCTTATAAACTGAGTTACCGTGAAATTGAGGAGATGTTTGCCGAACGAAATATCCATTTTGACCACTCAACTCTGAACCGTTGGGTTATCAAATATGTACCGCAACTCGAAGCGGGATTCAGAAAGAAAAAGCACCCTGTATCTGGCTCGTGGCGAATGGATGAAACCTACATAAAGATTAAAGGTCGCTGGATTTACTATTATCGCGCCGTGGATAAATACGGTGCTATTATTGATTTCTATTTAACTGCAACCCGTGATGAACCGTCGGCAAGGACGTTTTTCAATAAAGCTATCAACCAACATGGCTTACTTGAGAAGGTCGTCATTGATAAAAGTGGGGCGAATGCTGCGGCACTAGATACCATTAATGTTCGCCTTTGGCTGTCTGGTTACATGTTGTTTATGATTGAGGCTTTAGCCATAAAATATCTGAATAATATTGTCGAACAGTGTCATCGAAAATTAAAAGGAAAGATGCATCAATGCTTAGGCTGGAAATCCTGGGAAGGGGCCGAATCGACACTGGCTGGCGTTGAACTTTGGGCGATGATTAAGCAAGGGCAAATGAACACTACCGAAAAAATGACACCATGGGAACAATTTTACTCTTTAGCTGCATAATTGTATCTTAGAGGCCCTGCCCCCCTCAAATTATAGCAGCAAGACCTCAGTTTGTGACAGAACCGTGCTTTTCTGTCCTAGCTTTTCCATTTGAAGACTTGGAGATCCCCCTGCTAGAGTAGCCGCACTAAATAAAAAATGCTCTGTTATAGGTTAGAGTGAAAATCTATACGCATTAACTTAATTAAGATTTACCCAAAGTAAGCTAATGCTATAAATATTTCATTTCTAAATAGAGGGGGTCACCAAACCTTGTACAATAAAAGGATCGAACACCTGTTGTTTCAATCCGGCTTGAATCGCAAGACTTGTCAATGCTAAGGCATACTCTGCAAAATACGCTTCTGCTGTACCTTTCATCTCTCCATAACGGGCTTCATGGTGA
>NZ_JAKILT010000111.1 GCF_023283535.1 Shewanella sairae
GCGATTTTCAGGCGAGATAACTTGCTCTTTTGAGGTGTTCAATAGCAAATTGAGTTGAGTGTTCATAACGCGATGCGCACAATATACATACTGTAAAATTGAGGTCGTTTTAACAAAATTATCTATGCCTGGTTAACGCTATCCGACCAGCCACCACGCTATATCAAAATTGATATAGCTCGCGCATTTGATCTATATAAGAGAAAAAAGAAAACCTATTGAGCGCGGAGCGCAAACCTACGGGCACCACAAAGGTTAATCAGGCTGATTGTGGTAAAGCTGAGGGCAGTGCTTTTCTGTCCTAGCTTTTCCATATGAAGACTTGGGGATCACCCTGCTAGAGTAGCCGCTCTAAATAAAAAATGCCCCATTATTCGTTAGAGTAAAAGCTCATTCAAATGATGTTAGCTAGCTCCTTCCTTATCAAAAGTTATCCGAAGTTAAATACTTCGACCTTGACTGTACTCGAACATCTGATTTTCTAACTTTTAGGCCTATGTTTAGCCTTAAAGCACTATGATGGATTTGTCCAATTCTGCAGAGTAATTGATTTTACTAGTAAATGGTTTAGGGTTAAGCTAGAACAATCAGTTGGAGCATTACAAAGAGATTACAATTTTGTATACGGACTTAAAAGGTTGGTATCACTATTCAGATAGCGATACAGTAATTGTATTTGTTCACGGCCTATTTTCAAATAGTGTCAAATGTTGGAAAAATGATGAAAAGCAGGTTTTTTGGCCAGATTTAATTAAGGATGATTTAAGGTTTGGTGAGCCAAGTATTTTTATGGCTGAGTTTCACACTAGTATTTCTTCTGGTGATTATAAAGTTACAGACTGTTCAAGTGAAGTCTTTAGAGCAATGTGTTTGAAGGATGAAAAATTTGGTCATTCTGTTATCGAAAAGACTAACATTATATTTGTAGGTCATAGTACTGGAGGGATAATTGCACGGCATATTCTAGAATCTCATCAGGATGATTTTAAAGACAAGAACATTGGTATAGCTCTATATGCATCTCCTTCCTTTGGTTCCTCATTAGCTAGCTACTTGTCTGTTATTACAGGTTTTATGAATAACGGATTAATAAAGGAGTTGAGGTGGGGAAGTGATGTTCTGGATGATTTAGATGGTAGGTTTAGAGATCTTTTAGACTCTAACAAGTTGAAGATCAGAGGATATGAAGCCTATGAGAATAAACCTCCTTTTTTTGGGATGCCTAAAGTAGTGAATAAGCAATCAGCTGGGCGGTATTTCTCAGCTCCTAAAAATGTACCTGATACTGACCATTCTAGTATTGTTAAACCTTGCTCTAAGACTGACACATCTCATGAGCTTTTAGTGTTATTCTTTCAAAATAATGCTAGCTGGTTTATTAGTGAGCAGAAAGAAAGTGAAAATCCTAGAATATCACTAAGTCAGTTATATGATAATAAGGTTGAAGATGTGTTATTTGAATTTTATACACCTTCTAATGAAAAGTATTATTTAGAACGTGAAATTGATAAAGAAATTATTCAGACCATTACAAATAATCACCTTTGGCTATGTGGACCGACTGGTGTTGGGAAAACAGTGGCATTGCAGAGAGCTATTTGGAAATCAAATAGCAAATTCAGATATATTTCACTAGGTTCATGTGTGAATGAAAGTGTTGATTACATGTTTAACGAAATTCTTTTAGAACTGAATCCTGAATTTGAAGTAAAAGAACAGTCTTTGAGTTTTTATATTAAAAGCATTGTCGATATAATAAAGCGTCATTGTGAACATGACTCATTAATATTGCATATTGAAGAAATACCGATCCAAAACCAAACTATGTTTGATGAATTCTCTAAAGTTATATACTCAGTACTTGTTAAGACAAGAGATATTAGTAATTTGAAATTGATATTGTCATCAATATTTGAACCAGCGGATCTAGCTGGAACTGAATTTGAAAAGATAACGGAAAGATTTAAAGTTATTAAGAGTTCTTCTTGGTCTGATGTCAACATTTCCTGCTTGGTGGCTATCATTGAAGATAATTTGAATGTAACACATGAAGGTTTTTTTGCGAAAGAGTGTTTTGAAGGTTCTCCAAGAAAAACTAAAATTTTTTACAGAAACTCTTTAGCACAGAATGAGATGAGAGCGTGATATGAGAAAGAATCTGAAGCCAGAAACGATTATTCCACAAGACCTATATGTCTCAAGAAATGCGGATAAACAAATTAGAGAGTTAATAGGTAACATGGGACGGCCTGGATATATTTTGGTTTCTCGGCAAATGGGGAAAACTAACTTATTAATAAATGCTAAGCGAAATTTAGAGTCTGACTCTGATATTATTACTTATATTGATTTGTCGAATAAGCATGAAACTGCAAGGGATTGTTTTAGACATATTGTCGATACAATTGTTGAAACAAATCCTAATTTATTGGGAAGGGCTGAGTTAGATATTGCTGAAAGACGAGAGAAAGTGAAGTCATCTGAACATAAAGAACATAGCTATGAACTTAGACGTATATTGAAAGATGTAAAAGGTAAGTTGGTTATAAGTTTAGATGAAATTGACTCTTTAACTCAAGCTGATTATTCTGATAAGATTTTTGCTCAAATAAGAAGTGTATACTTTGACAGGGTTAATTTCAATGAGTTTAATCGATTGACATATATTTTGTCAGGAGTCGCTGAACCTAGTGATATAATAAAAGATAGCTCTATATCTCCATTTAATATAGGTCAGAAGATATTTTTAGGTGATTTTTCTGCGGCTGAATATAACGAGTTGCTAGTTAAGTCTGATATGTATTTAGATGTTGAAGTTAAAGATAGAGTTTTTTATTGGACGAATGGTAACCCTAGGTTGACATGGGAAATATGCTCTGAGATAGAGGATTTAGTCAATCAAGGTGTCGTATTAACAGTAGTAATTGTTGATAATATTGTTGATGTTATGTACTTGAAAAACTTTGACCGCCCGCCTGTAGATCATATTAGAACTCTGATATCGAAAGATGTAACGCTTAGAGATGGTGTTATTGCTATTAAATATGGCAAAGAAGAAAGCTTATCTGACGATGTTAAATCAAAGCTATACCTAGCAGGAGTTCTTGATTCTAATTACGAAGAAGGGACTATTAGGATAAAAAATAGAATTATTGATATGTCTTTAGATGATGAATGGCTTGCGAATTTGGATAAGACCCAGTCGTTATCTATGGGGAATGCCGATAGTTCATATTCTAACAAGGATTATCTGATTGCAATAAGGCAATATGAAGAGCTTTTAAGTCGAAAAGATAATTTAAGTTTTATTGAAGAAAATCAAATGTACTACAAGCTAGCCGCATGCTATCTTAAAGTTGAAAAATATTATAAAGTTATTGAATATATCGAACTTTGTAAATTTAGTTCAAGTGAAAATAAATCTATTTGTTTAGAGTTGTTATGGATGAAAGGGAACTCATATGAAAAGACGAATAAGAATGAGTTGGCTTTAGAGTGTTACAATGAAATTTTGAATTTAGATTTTTCAACAAAAAGTGATATCTATTTTAGAGCAAAATTAGATGCGATACTTGTTGAGTTGGTTGATTTTGAAAAAGTTTCAGAAGAAATTGTAAGTGATATTTTTGAAAACTTTGTTTCTGAACTTCTAGAAGAGAGAGAGTCTGAAGAAAGTTCACTAAAGCCAATTGAAATATCATATTGGTTGTCTCTTTCTTACTATACTGAAGGAAAGTTTAGATTAGATCTTAAGATGTTTGAAAAGGCAAGATTTTGTTTTGAAAACTGTCTTAAATATGCAGATGATGATGCTAAGTTTTTTCCTGTTTTTGAGTTAATGAAACTTATAAATATACTCAATCTTGAACAAGACGTGTCTAATTCATATTTCGATATCATTGTCGACTTAGCTAGTAATAAAGAAAGAGTTGTATCATTGGATTCAAATGATTTTACAATTACAGGGAGGTTTATAAAAGACTTAATAGTATACTCGGCAAAGGTTTTTGATGATGAAAAAACTCAACTCCTCGTTGAAAAATTCAGTCGTAATATAAAAGTTAGTGGTGGTAATTTTTACTCTCTTGTTATTGAGTCCGCTAGCGAGTTTATTAAGTTAAGTGATAATAAAAATAGTCTTCTGTTGTTGAACTGTGTGTTTTCTGTTGATCGAAAGCTTGTTGATCCTGAGGAGTATTTTTTCGCTTCTAAGTTTATTTCATTTTTTGATCAAAATAGTGAGTGCGCTAAGAATGTGTATTTCCAAGGGTTTCAAAATTATGTGGAAGTATCAGACAATATAGATATAACAATATTTGAACGTGAGATTATTCGTCTTAGAGGTATTAGTGATTTAAAAAGAGGGGACGCATTGTGTGATATCGTTTTAAATTCTGATGGGAGCTTGAAAGGCGATATTAGTGCAAGAATGATACCTATCCTATTTTTGAAAATGTTAATTCATGATTCTGCTGAAAAACGATTACAATTTGCATATAAAATTAATAGTAAACTAGATGAGGTGGATTCTTCAGAGTATGAGAGCGCTAGGCTTAATAGAAAGGTAGTTAATCATTTTAAGTTGAATGCAAATAGAATTATTTTTGAAAACGCTCCAATTGAACAAGTTAAGTATACAAGCAAAAGATATAAGAGAAATGATAAGGTTAGGGTTAAGTTCACTGATGGAAAAGTGGAAATAAAAAAGTTTAAACAAGTAGAAGATCAGTTGGACAGTGGTGAGTGTGAAATAGTGTGATATTTTTTAGGGGATATGTGGGGTCAGAGTCTGACGGATCCCCACGAATTTAATAGCATGCTTGTGGTTCCCGAATTAAGCCCTGCAGTGTCTTGATAGCTATCTGCCAATGCGACTTCAACAGCTTTAAGTTCCTATCTTTGTATGCTCTCAAGCCTATGAACTGGTTTGAGAGGACATTGCGGTGCTTTATTGAGTTAGCTTGATATTGCCAGTGTTTGTCAGCGGATTTCACCGCTATAAATCATAAAGGGGTCGGAGCGAATAAGATAAATTGAGATACTTTGCCTCATCTAAGTCACTTGCGATAGACCCTATTCTCTAACGCATTTTTGTCCAGATACGTCTTAGAGTGATCGCTCTAAGACGTTGCCGCCCCTTTGTCGTTTAGAGTTAAAATGTATTTGCATTCACTTACCTAATATTTACCCAAGGTAAGCTAATGCTATAAATATTTCATTTCTAAATAGAGGGGGTCACCAAACCTTGTACAATAAAAGGATCGAACACCTGTTGTTTCAATCCCGTTTGAATCGCAAGACTTGTCAATGCTAAGGCATACTCTGCAAAATACGCTTCTGCTGTACCTTTCATCTCTCCATAACGGGCTTCATGGTGA
>NZ_JAKILT010000112.1 GCF_023283535.1 Shewanella sairae
CGTAGTCATAGGATGTTCTCAGAATGGGATTTGTTCTGAGATTATCTAAACGTTGCCCCTCAAGGAATCCGTCTTATATTGATCGCTTACGTTTTGTCATTTAACACCTCAATTATTGGATTATATTCTATTATTAAAGTGTCCTGTTTGATTACAGCAGAACATATTGCAACAAAGCCGTTATATTGCGCATAATTTCTTAAGCGATAAACGGCTTTCTTTATATGATGGAGTTTACGCTTATTATGTTTGTGAGGCATTTGTTAAATAATTAAGATGGTAGGCTCAATGTAAGATAATAACTTATCTTATAATGATTACCTATCTGTTGATTATTTGAGCGCTGCAACAAAGCCACAAGACCCTCTTATATTATTCGCTTACAATATTAAGTTATCATATTTGATATAATAGAAAAAAAAGCCCGCTGAGAACTATGGGGATTCCATAAGGTATTCCGCGTGAAACTGTTGAGCAAAAGGACGCTGGTGCCAAATACATTAACACAACCAGACCTCCACCTAAAAGTCCGGTAGTGCACAGCATCAGAACTAAGAAATGAGGGTCTATGCCAATTGAAAATGCTGTAATTAATTTAACATCTCCTCCCCCTAACACTTTTAAAAACCATAGTAGGATAAATAATCCTAAAACAATTAATGCAGCCAGCAATGAACGAGTTAAGAAACCGCCCGCCCATGCATTTATTAAGCTGATAAGTAAAATGTTGAGAACTAAGATATTTGGTATTTCTCGATATTTTACATCGTTATATATGATGAGTAACGATATTACGGTATAAAAAAACATTATGGCTAGCATTTTAGGCCCTGCTAATAGTTACTTCTTGTAGAACAAAAAATGAATGACTAAGGGATGGCTATCTTCGCACAGAGTCTGGCTGTTTATCAAAAAAGCACTTAAATAGGCTTAGCCTTACATTTAAAATGCCTTTATGAAGTAATTTAACAAATATTGTTGATAATACAGCTATTCGTCAGGATACAACAGAATAACAATGTTAAACTTCAAAATGACCCGAGGTATCATTAATCAAGTTTATGATATATTTGTATACATCAGAAGTACCGTCTTCTGCATGATAGATGTTATCTCCAAAACACGCCTCCATATTTACTTTATCCATTCCCGAAAGTCGAACATTTATAGTAATAAGAGCCATACTCATTTGGGTCGGTGTTCCGCCTATCATTGAGAACCGATTTGGTTTTCCCTCTACTCTCGATTTTACTTGATTACAAAATGAGTATCTATCAAGAAAAAAAGATGAAGTGTGTGGATATAAATCTAATCCATCAGTGATGAAAATAAAAAGTTGCTCTGGATTCGTTATATTAGGGTTATTCGTTGCAATATTGACAACTCGTGCCCCATTAATAATTGCATTGGAGTGATCAGTCCCCCCAGAAGGACTTAATTTTTTGATTTTTTGAATTATTTCTGAATAATTTGTTGTTGATATTTCAACTGTGCGGGCTAATGCTGAACCGCTTTTATGCGTTAAGTCTTGATCCTTCCAAAACTCTTTATCCTTCCACCAGTCCTCGATGTAATGCAACTGAGGTTCAGTAATTGTATAACTGTACAAATAGTGTGGGTCATCAAAATCGTATATGACATCTGTCTCGAATGGAATTAATGATATTCTTGTTTTAAATTCAGGATTCTGGTTACCCTCAATATATTTTATCGTGTTTATCATAGTGTTTTTCATCATTTCTATTCGACCGTTTGAGTACATAGAACCACTAATGTCTACTATTAAATAAATATCCATTGGCCGCGCCTTAGTACGTTTAGCAGTTATTTTACCGCCGCTAACTTCAAACTCAGGCTTGAAAAAAGGTTTCTCCCCTTGGCTCAGCGGTAGGAAATTCAACCATGAATCATGTTTTGTTGTTACGCGGATGTGATTTCTTACATAAGAACTCATCTGACCAACCATGCAGGGTTCACCATATTCACACTTTTCTTTAGCGTATTCTATTTCAATCCGTCTACTATCTTTAAGATACAATTGAATTACAGACTCTGCGTAGGTACGGTCGTTAAACTCACTTTCGTCTTGGTCTACTCTAGCTATTAGTGCAAGCGCTGCAATTTCACTCGCTTCTATATTTCGAATATGTGACAGGTATTGTTGTGAGACATAGGTCACAAACAAAGCTAAAAGTAGCATTGCAGGAAGAAAAATTAAGAGTACTACAGTAGCTGAACCATTATTTTTTGTTAAACAAATCATACTTATATTCTCGCAAATGAATAAGCTGTACTCTCAATTTCAAATATATCTCCAGTTGCTACCCCCAAAATATCAAGTGGGATTTTATAGCATAGTGTAACTTGATAAAGTGGAAGATGAACCGAATTGACAATACTAGTATCCTCTCCCGATGTCTTAGGAAGTAATTTCGAAACGGTATTTAAGTCCAAATTCGCTATACTATCATTAGGAGTACAATTATTTTTTTGCAACTTCTGTGTTACCAATTTATTACCATTTTCAATTGAAATATACTCCATATGCATACCTAGTCTATTTAAATCAAAACTTGAATCCATCCTCTGTAGAGAGGACGCTATTAAGTCAAATGCTTGATTGATTACATGGTCGCAGTTAGATTCGGAGCATAACTTTAGTTGATGGTTAAACAATTGTTTTCGCTCAGATATAATCGTCACCGCAGAGTAGGCAGCTCTATCTAACGGCCCTTTTTTATTAAATGCTAGTAAATGATTAAGCATTAAAACTAACATCCCTGATAGAACAACTAAACCAATTGCTAGTTCTATCATGAAAACTCCTTTCATATATACTTTACTATTCATCGCAGTCCTTCCCAAAAGATGGAAATAAGCATCGTTCATATTCTTGAACTGTTATGATTTCTCGAGTGATTGGTATCGATTTGAACCAACTTAAAGCTAGCGGTTTATAAAGATATTGAAGCCTGAATATTGAAATCACCCCGTTTGAATAGGAAGTTGAAGCCTCTGGACAGTTATCAATAAGAATGGCTGGATCTGAGCATTGCACAAGAGAGCTGTAATTTTTAAAATAATGTGCACTGACACTAATACTTGACTGAACAGTTGTATCACCTAAAAGGTGACCACTAAATGTAGGATCCAGCAGCTTTGATTTTATAATGTCAATGTAATCCCCTGAAATATCGTTTACGTCAATTTTTTTTGCATAAAAAACAGCATTAGCAAACGCATGTTCAGTTGAGCTTATAGCAAACAGTAAAAAACAGAGTTCAGCCCAAAGTAAAATAACAAACAGCAGTATAGGAATCCCTATAGCTGATTCAACAGCTACAGCCCCTCGCATCCGAACTATATTGTTCATATTAATGATTGACCTTAATGTATGAATGCCCGTTATTTACAACAAATGCATCTTTCACGTTTATACTACGCATATAATCCGTTGCTTCTTTAAAAGTAGGAAAAGATCCAATGCTATATTTCACCCAATTTTCTGTTGTATGTACATATATTTCCTCGTGTTGATTTTTAAGCAACTGGAGGTGTTCTCTTGCCACTGTTTTGTTTGATATCGCCAACACCTGAATTCGGTATAAAGCCCCTCTATGTGACGAGTCGAAACGATTATGCGTTAAAGATGTTTTGTTATTTATCTCGGTTTTAGATGAATTGCTGGTAATACGCTCAAGTTGTGGTTTCAATGGATTGATTAATGTCGTTTCAACTATCCGATCTTTGGAGTAATTATCCAGCGTTGTCCTAATAGAGAGTTGCCTCATTTTTTCATCAGCCTGTATACTGTTAGATACTGAGTTATTTGAGTTTAATAAATTTTCATACATACTCTTAACCTGACTTTTTTGATAATGAGTTTTCAATACATTTAACAATAAGTTAAATTTCTTCAAATGTATTAATGTTAACACATAGTTTGAACGCACCTTATTAACATTTGGATAATCACGGTACAGTTCCGTGAGAATTTGGTTTGCAGCAACATAGTCTTGCTTTAATAGATTAACAACGGCAATATTATTTTTGGCTTCCATGTCGGAGCCCCCGACTTTCCGACTATCCTCAAACGAGGCTATCGCTTTGTCGTATTCACCTAATCCCGTAAATATTTTACCTTTTAATAAATAATACTTATCATGCTCCCCACCGTATTTTTTATAACGCTGAACTTCAGCCTGAGCAAGTAAATACTCTTTTCTTTTATATAGGATGCAAGCCTTTGCGTATATGTTATTAGGAATTTTTAACTCTTCTTCTGTGTAAGTGTTTGTATAAAATTCTGCAGAAGAAATATCCCCTAAATTTAAATAGTAATTTGCTAGTTTGACTTTGTATTCAGGGGTATTTTTTAAACCTTCCTTGTAATGCTCAATTAACTTTTGATTATCACCAGATGAAATGAGTAATTGCTCTTTTATCTGTCTAACTTTTGACAAATGAACTTGCTCCGAATCTAAGTTGGAGCAACCATGCAACAAAATACAAACGAGAAAAATCTTTTTTGTCATTTCATGAATATCCGCATTATACCAGGTGCAACAATAAGGACGACAATAGGTATCATAATAAACACTATCATAGGGATGGACATTTTTGCGCCCATTTTTCCGACTTTCTCTTCAAGTTCTAACATATTAACCTCCCTCATATCACTTGCTAAAGATGTTAAAACCGGCCCAATTGATGTGCCAAATCGGACAGCGTTTAATAACGTAACACTGAAACTCCTCGCTTCATTTGTTGGTATTGTTTCAGAAAAATACATCAAAGCTTTCTCAATTCCAACAATTTCAGTTCTATCAACGGTTTTTTTTAAGATAAAAGCCAAGTCTCTATCAATAATAACCATTTCTTTGGAGAGATACGACAAAGTACTTTCGGTTGTCATTCCAGTGTTAATGCATATACTCATTAAATCCGATAAAAAGGGTAGCCTACTACTTATCCTTGAAATGTTGCGCTTTCCTTTTTTTGAGATGTATATATCAGGGCCAATAATAAAAAAAACCAACCCAACAAAACTCATTACAATAAAGAATATAAAAGAAATGGAGTTATTATACAGACAGTAAGATAAAACTGAAATCACAATAAAAAATGGAATTACTTTAGCTAGATAATAAATGTTTGAAATGTATTCACTATAAATGCCAGCTGTTTCCAGTTTTTGACGAATATCTTTCTTATTGAACTTGAAACTGCTTATGAAAGCCGACACCCAATATGGAACATTACGTTTGATTGAGT
>NZ_JAKILT010000113.1 GCF_023283535.1 Shewanella sairae
GTTTTGATTTACGGGTCATTTGTTCACCTTGTGTTTAGATGGGGATTATACCCCTTACATCTTGGTGTCCAAATTCACTATGCCACTACACTCATACCAGATGATAGATACAGGCAACCTTACTCATGCTGAAATAACTCAAATGAAACGAGACCTCAGCAAATCAGATAATCTATCTTGTGACGAAATTGTCAGTCTTACAAAAGTGCGGAAAAAAGGGGTATCGGTATCGCTGTCAAAAGATGCAATTTCAAAACTTGACAACTTAGCCAATGAAATTAATGCAAGCAGAAGCTATATTGTTGAAACGTTGATTAATGCGGCGCTGACAAAAGTTGATTGAAATCTGATTGAGAGTAGCGGCTTAAAATTAATTCAGCATTGGTAACATCACCCGCTTTGAAACTGGCCAAAGCTTCGGCGCGCAACTTTTTTATCACCTCTGGTTGACTAATATTGGCAGATACCTGAAGCGGCATAGAGCAGATGAGGAGCAATACTGACAACGACAGTCTTATTATGAGAAATTCCTTTTAACAAAGTTAAATGTAAGGCAATTCGGCAAGCAATTAAATTAATTTGCAGATGAAATAAAATCGTTAGCCTTAAAAGACCAGTGTTTTCTTTCGCCGTTATGAATGATGGTAGCATGCTCTGAGAAATATCCACCAAATTGAGAGTATGTCTCAAGGTTGATGTTAAATGTCGATAACGGGGTTTGATACTTATTTAATGCGATATTTTCTATGTGTTCTTTTGTTATTTGAGTTGCGAACCAAAACGAAATAGCAGATGCGCATAAGTATGCAGGGATGAATTTAATAATGCGTCGCCTAAATATGTTAAGTTTTAAGTGGCTGAGGGCTTTGTAGGCGAAAAGCATAACAACTGGGAATATGACTATTAAAGGGTAATATATGCTGAAGTAGTCAAAAATGTAAAGGATGGGAACTATGGATGTTAATAAGGCAATCCAAACGAAGTAAAATACCAGCATAGCGGTCCAAAATAGTATTTTTGATGTGATTTCGTGAACATGAGCAGTTCTAGGGTGTTGCTTTTCTATGGTTGAGATTTGAGCCTCACCTCTGTCGTAACGATGATCAAATACTGCTGCTATTGATTGAATGGTATTTTTTGCTTCTATAATTGATTCGTTGGTCGCATCCTCTTTCATTCGGACAGTGTAGTTAAATCCAGAATACGAAAGGCTAGATACACCTTTAGTTGAAAGGATTAGGTCGTGAATATGCGGTTCAATAAGAGCGCGGGTTGATGCGGGGATAACATTAAATTCTAAATATGTTGCTGATATATATCTGTCGCTTAACGGTAGAGAGTTCATTATGAATGTCGTTAAGTAAAAGAGCCCTATGCTGCAGATTGTGAAGATTGATTTTTTCATTTCTATGCTGGTTAAGTTTTAGTTAATCAAAAGTTGGGATTTCCTGATGACGATTAGGGCTTTCCCTGTAAAGTCGAAAATGTATTGCTCAGTTTTTTTAACAGCACCAAGCAGCCATGCAAAAAACAGTACACCTGGCCTACTCACAATGATGACCATGACTATTAATACTAAAACTTATTTCTTAGGCTGACAAATCCCATTCACATATTGAACAATTCCTAGTCACAAAGTGAGTGGGCGGCACTATACACGGTAAATCCAGCAATCGAAAAGCCAATAATGCTTATCCAATGAGTAGATAACATGAATTTAAACCGCAATAATTTCTGCTTAGTCCCTTTAGGATTCATACAACTACACTGGAGAAGCTAATTACTACATATAGTATTAATTTATTCGCTTAAACAATCCAATAAAAAGCTGAACTCTGCTACACCAAGCATTCCAAGATAAAATCCCTAGGTAGAATAGATGCAAATCGTGCTAAAATAATTTTCCTATAGCCTGCTTATTGGTTGAATACTGCTTTGATAGTCCCTTCTAGTAAGTTACTTTATAGCATTCAACAGAACTGATAACGGAATAAATATCAAGGGGAACATTTATAATGCGTTATTTATATTTAGTGTTAGCTCTTAGCAGTTTTAACTCTGTTGCGACCACGTATCCGATGCAAGAAATTTACGACAAATTAGATATAACATCATTCAATAGTTCACTTCGGCCAAGAATCGACCTGGAAGTAAGGAACAATAAAACGCACTTTTCCGATATAAAGGGTTTACCAAAGCCAACGATAACAAAAAATAAACTTATATTTGATAGCGATACTTGGACGAATACACTAGAAGTTATCGAGTTTAATAGAGGTGAATATTCAGTTTGCTTTACTGATAAGGCAAAGCAAGGCACTTATAATTCTCAATCTCCATTTGTCTTACGCAGATACGGCGATACTTTCGTTGCCATTAATGATTACTCCGAAGCGTGTGAGGAATACGCTAGGTAACCAATTAACTGCCGACTGAACTCTATCATCACAGAAATCATTGGATAGATGGAGTTCGGTTAATCTGTCTTTGTTATGACCATCTTTAACGCTCGATATATCGTCGCTTCTCCAAACTCAAATTCTTTAGCAAGTTGAACAATAGTGCTCCTTCAATTCGACTAGAATGTATCGCACTGCATATTTGCTCATAAAGCTTTGTTGGGCGACCAAACTTCATTCCGTTCTCTTTTGACTTTGCAATACCTTCTGCTTGACGAACAGTACGTAAGTCATTTTAAATATCTGCAATCGACGCCAACATATTAAACATCTATCTGCCTGTTGATGTAGTGGTGTCGATATTTTGTTCTATAACAATTAAGCTTATTTTTCTTTTTCAAAACGTTTAGCGAGTTGTGCGAGATGAACAACTGAACGATCCAGCCTATCTAAACGAGTAATGACTAAAGTATCTTCTTTTCGAAGGTAATTCATGCAAGACTTAAATTCAGCTCGATTTGCTGTTCACCCACTACGCTTTATTCTGGATCATCGTTATCGAACAAAAAAATTCTTGACCTCTCATGATACTTCCTTATTTTAAACGTAATTAATCCGAGCAAATATTCAGACAGCTCATCCACCAAATAAAGCGTAATGCGTTATCAAATGAGTTTTAGATTTAAACTCCAACCATTTGTTGTAACAATTTCAATCAAGGCTTTATGTAATTCGTTATTGCTAAATACTACCAACTCCGAATTACTATCTAACAAATAAATATAACTGGTTACATAACCTGCTTGTGCGCTAAAATTGAAGGAAAAACCATTACGGCCAATAACAGTGGAACTCGAAACTACGTGATCTTTAAATCTTACTAAATGTTTACTCTCATCAAACCAGAGTTTCATATTAGCTAGGAACGATACAGCTTTTAACTCTCATTAAGGGCACTTGTCACTTCTCGTTCTATTTCAGACCAGGACAATAGCGTTGCATCAATCCCCTCTTTTGCATGAGCATTCCAACCTCGAAGCCTAGGCAACTTGAGCCAGATAAACTCTTCATCCTCGATGCCAGCTCGTTGGTAATAAGCAATCAGTTCGGCATCAAAGCAGTCCCCTACCTCACCACACAAGCCACACCTTCCAGTATCGGAAAGAAAATAGTTTTTAATTGGTTGGCATTTGTCGCAGATATTTGGGTTTTGAGTTGATTGGTCCATATTTCATCTCTGCTGGGAAAGAGGTAAACATCCAAGTGTTTACAGTGGATGTTGACACTTATATTTACCAGAAAAAGTAGTTATTAGTAAACAATATAGCCAAGGCGGTAAACTTTTAGCCTAAATCAGTTAATTATTACTAGTAAATCTAAACTAGGTGGTAATGGCATTTTAAAATAAAAAGCGGCTTGGCAGGGAGGAAAACCACTGCCACGAAATGCATATGTCAGCTTTCAGGCGCCTCGCTCCGCTTACATTAAGGCAGTGCCTTAATAATTTGCCTAGCACGTTTATGGATAAATGAGTTTGTAGCTATACCTTCATTCCAAAGTGATGACCATTAGGCATCTCAATATCAATGCGCAGTTTCCCCCCTAAAGCTTCTACATACCGCTTGAGCGAAAGCAACTTCACGTCTTTACCATTCTTTTCTAGATTCGCAATGGTAGGCTGCTTGATTCCCATGCAACTGGCAACTTGTACCTGTGACATTTGAACACTATGCCTAATCTCAGCCAAATTAAGTTCTAGCAACATCTCTGCGCCTTGTAGCTGTGCTTGACTCATCTCATCTTCAGTCATCAGTTCATCAAGACCACTAAGTGGTTGGCTTTTCATTATTTAACTCCTTTAGATGATCTTCAAACTCGCTTTCAGCTATTGGGATCATCTTCTTATAGAAACGTTTATCACCCGTTTTATCACCACCACACAGGACAACACACTGACGTTCAGGATCAAAAGCGAAGAAAAGCCGAATTGGCTTCCCACCACTTTGTACACGTAACTCTTTTAGGTTACTGATTCCAGTCCCTTTCAATGTATCAACATAAGGTCTGGGTAAGGTTGGCCCTCTTTCTTCCAACAAAATAAGAGACGCCCTTACGTTAATTTTGTCTCTACTATCTAATGACTTAAACCAGTCAATAAAAATTGGGCGGTTGAGTATTGTCCACATCGGAGGTACTTTAATTCATTTCATTTAATTATAGACTAAAATCTATATAGACCACAATCTATATGGCGTTGGTTTTTTAGCGATTGAGTATAATTGTGTTCACACCACAACATAGTCACATCTATTAAATTGCTAAACTGTCAGCCATAACGGAAACTGTACGAAACCGAACGGTTTAGTACAGTTATATATATTAATGTACGAAAGTTAGTGAAAACAAATACGTACATAAGCTATAATAAGTACACCCATTTCGTACGGAAATTATCCATGTCACGCGTTTTTGCTTATTGTCGGGTATCCACGCTAGAACAGACCACCGAAAACCAACGCAGAGAAATAGAGACAGCAGGTTTTACAGTCCAGTCTCAACGATTAATTGAAGAACGCATCAGCGGCTCTGTTACTGCAAGCGAAAGACCTGGCTTCACTAAGCTGCTTGACCGCATGGAAAATGGTGACATTTTAATTGTCACTAAATTGGATAGGCTTGGCCGTAATGCTATTGTAGTGGCATAGTGAATTTGGACACCAAGATGTAAGGGGTATAATCCCCATCTAAACACAAGGTGAACAAATGACCCGTAAATCAAAA
>NZ_JAKILT010000114.1 GCF_023283535.1 Shewanella sairae
AGTTATAATGGCGGCTTGACCCCAAATGAATCTGAACGAAGATTTTGGAATACGTACAAGTCCGTGTCCAGTTTTACTTGACCACTACATATGGATATAAGAAAAACTGTTGAGCAACTAGCGGCATCAAATATTAGAGTGCATTGCTTAGCATTAGGTGGAGTCGATCTAACTAGCCCCCCTGGGAAAATGACTATGCAAGTTATTTCAGCCGTTGCAGAGTTTGAGCGAGATCTTTTGCTTGAACGTACACATTCGGGCATAGCTAGAGCAAGAAGTGAAGGTAAACGCTTTGGGCGTCCGCCAGTCCTGAATAAAGATCAACAACTGGCAGTGATTGAAAGAATTAAATCAGGGGTAACTATCAGCGCAATTGCCCGTGAATTCAGTACAACACGGCAAACCATTCTCCGAGTAAAAGTAGCACACCAGAAACAGAACTGACCTTCTTGTACAACCAATGATGTTTGTTTATTTTTAAACTCACTTTTGGACAGAAGCTGCTTAGTCAATAGCTCAAATCAACCTAGCATTGATTAGATAAAGTACTTCTAGCCAGCAAAATAAAAGACCTGCCTCCGAAGCTCTCACTGGCAATCTTACTTCGAGGGTGGCTTCTGTTTCTGCTAATTTCTCCTCGGATAAATTAAATGGCACTCAACTCTCCTTGGCTATAACGCCGCCAACAGCGGTGACAGTTTGACGAGTCCGTTGCTTACCCTGGTTATGTTCTTACTCATATTGTTCGCATTCATCTTCGAGAACAGCTAGTAAATCCTTGGGCTCTATTATCCATACTTTACCTTCTGCATTAGGAAATACGCCAACTTTTAAGTCATCAGACTCTAAACCAGGCAACCAGTTCTCCATGAATTCATTTAGAGTAATTTCACTTACGTCTAAGTTTCCGTCTATAACTTTCTCGAATTCTTTTGCATAAACTGGATGTGGCCAAACGGTTAGATATTCAATTTCGTCTGTTGCGCGAGTATAGATATGACCTTCGTCATCACACAAGATCCATAACTGCTCCCAGTCCGCAACCTTGTTCAAGAAATGTAGGTATCTCTCTTCTGAGTTCAGAGCTAACACATTGTCCATCTGCATTTCATTCATGATGTAAGGCATATTAAATGTTCTTTAATTCCCTTTACCGACCAATCTAATCCAATAAATCCTTTATATGTTTCAGGATCTAATAGTGCTAAGCATCCTTCAGATGAGATTGTATAGTTGTATTCCATTTTTATTTACTTATAAGGTGTAACGTCTGCACAACCTACTTGCGCGGCATCCAAACCTATTATCAGCATTCATAAGTTTCTTAGCGCTTAATGTTACTTATTATATTGAGCCACAAGTGTAAACGCGCACTCTCACTGATGTTTAACTAACCCCATTTTTTTAGCGGTAGCTAAAGTATTAAAAGGGCTACTGATTTCACTAGACAAAACTTCAACTTGCCGCTGGTCTAAATGCTGAATTTTTGAATCACTTGGCTTGTCAAAATAGATAAAGCCTTTTAAGACTTCATTTAAAGTAGTGATGTCAGCTTCATTTAACACAGCCTTGAGATTACTAGCCTCAGCTTGAGTGCACTCGTAGTCTTTAAGAAAGCGAATGTATAAGAATACCTCTCTTTTGTCGTCCAAACTCAAGCTTTCAAACCATTCAGACTTGGGGAAATCTAATATCGTTTGTTTACCAATTTTGTCGCACTCTTGCCATTTATCATCCCAGACTTTTAAGTAACTCAGCTTATCAACTTTCACTGAGCAGCCAAAGAGAAGCAGAGGTAATAGATAAATCAGTCTTTTTTTCATAATAATTCTCTACGGCTAAATTGAGACGCGTCATAATGCTTAGAACACGCGAACAGTGCAGGAACTTAGGTTTCCAGCGAGTATTTCCTGCACGAAACTCTAGCAGAGGGGGGCTGGGTCGCCTTGACTTTAGTTGCAATGTTCAGATTCCTCTACTTTCACATCAAGCTTAAAAATCAACCACTCACTTAGGCTTGGATAATAATCTGCATCAGTTAGATTTAATGGGTGAATATCAGCCAATTTCGAGGTCTCATGAGCAGTTAACCAAGTTACTTCTCCATTGTCTGAGGCTGTATTTAAAACGACGACGCCAGAATCATTTAAGTCTTCTAAAACAATAAATTTTGATGGTAATTTAGCAGAATTTCTAAACCTAATTGTGTCGGAAACAGAGTCTTCAAGGCTAGATAATACTGAACACTCTCCGTAGCCAACATTAATCAGTAACCACTTTAATTCTTCAGGAAGATTAACACCTAAAGTCACCTCTGCCTTTAATAATGACTGCTTAGTTTCAAAGGTATCACCTTCGAAATACGACCGATTACTCTCTACTACTTCACGGAGGGAGGTCATTTAATGGCACCAATTAAACATAACGGCATTGGGAACTTCTGCTTGGCAACCAAGAGTTTAAACGGATGTTTAAACTCATAATCAACAACATAGGCTAGTGCGGCACACCCTTGCCATTGAATCGAAAAATTGTCGCTATCAGACTCTCGGATAAATTTTATTGTGTGGCAAGCAACTGCGTCATGCCCGAGCAAATAGATATGAAACGCGAAATCATCCCACTCTTCTATCTGTTCTGGGTGCATATCTATCTTCAGCTCAAGCCCATCCAAGTATTCTGGAGAGTATTCATGCAGACTACAGACCCTAAACCCACCCTTATGCCAGTAATGAGTAGACATTGTGCAGCGATGGTAGTTGCCCCAGACAATCGGATTCTCCCAACTCGATTCGTAGTCTACATCCTCATCATCCTCTATATCACGTTCTGAGTAGTAGTCGGCACTTTTCAAGTGGATATCGAACCAAACCTCACCATCCACAACTCTCGCGGTCCACTTAAATTCCCTCAACGGATGCCCTTCTGGCCAAGGGTTCCCTTCAAAATAAATCCTATTTTTATCCATTTTGTATCCTATGTATAACGCCTAAATCAGGTGTTTCAAAGCCGTCACCTAAATTTTCTTGTTAGCTGCCTCTGCTTGCGTGCGAAATTTTGCGAAATAGGCAACCATTGGGTGAGAGTCTTTTTGCATTCCCTTAACTTTGGCTTTTCCAAGCTTTCTGTGAAGGACACCTATAACTCTTAGTAATGGATGCTCAGACTTGATGCAATCATGAGCTGAGATGCTTAATGACTCAAAGCACATAATTTTAAAATCATAACTGCTGAACTCGCCAGCTTCATGCAGATTACCTTCCATCCTCTCTGAGTCATTTACAGCTTTATGAGTTAGACAATCAGTAGTTGTGAATTCATGAAAGTATGCTCCTTGCTCCCACCACGAATCACAATCAGTAAGGCTTACTTCCTGCTCTCCATCAATTACAACCCAACTTCTAGCGATTTCATCCTGTCGCCTGTATGCGGTTGTAAAAATTTCGATTCTGCCTTTGATAGAGTCTGCGAAATTATCCTCTACTCGTTTCTTCAGTTTTGACCATTGCATGAAATTTTCTCGTGCCGGCTAACGTTCGAATAACAGGCGTTTACTAGCCTAAATTGATTGAAGCCCCAAAAGCACTGGGTATTTGTGAAAAATGCGCTACGAGTAAACGTCCTTCGCTCATTCGCTTGTTATGGCTTAAGCTTAAGCGTAAACGTACTGCTCATTCTTTTTACCGCGATCATCCACCGTGATGACTCTTACATAGATTTGATGATTTCTAGCTACATACACTTCTGTATAGAATTCATTTACTTTATTTAAATCTACACCATGGTTCATTGCATGACGGGGTAGCCAATCTCGGTAGTAGCGAAGTGACTTTCTGATTCGCGGAGTAAAATAAAATATTTCCTCAGTGTTTGTTGGAACCCATGATATACGAACTGTTTTGTAGGGTTGTACACGAGCCAACGTGTACAAGTCCTCAAAAACAAAAGCACCATCTTCGTAGTTACAAAGACTCACAAACGAGTGAGTGAAGTTGTGAGCCATAGCCTTGATGGATTTGTACTTCATAATATTCCTGAGTCAAAACATTTGTATAGTGCGCATTCGCACATATTATTTAATTTTTACTGAAGAAAAGCTATTGATTGATAGGTACTCTACCAGAGTGTTGCAAGATAAACGCGGACAAAAATAAGCAAAGTGAGCATTGGTATTGATGTTCAATCTAAAGTAATTCGTGATGATTACGTATCGATTAGTAAAAGTAGGTCTATAGGCTTGTCACCAGCTCTATGTTGTTTATTGGCTATGACAGATAAAGGGGCAAAAATGAGTCAGCGTAGAGCTCTGTCATTACTAGGGCATAACGCCCAGCTCCGCCGCAGGCTGGACGGAGTTTGTTTGTTGTTAATTTGAGAGCGCTAGCGAACAACACCAAGCAAGTGGAGTCCAGACTGTCGTGCTGTAGCTTAATTAGATGGTCCGCCTCACCCCTAAGCTAACCTTAGGGTTAGGCTATCAAAGAGGCGAACCATCATGTCTATTATTAAAGTAATTGGGATCGATTTAGGCAAATCTTCTTTTCATCTTGTTGCTCATGACTACAACGGTCGAGAACAATTCAGAAAGCAGCTCTCTCGCGCAAAGCTTATTGAGTTCCTCTCTCAAACACACGCAACAACCATCGCCATGGAGTCATGTGGTGGCTCGCATTGGTTAGCGAGAAAGTGCCAGTCTTTCGGGCACAAAGTTAAACTCATTCCTCCGCAATACGTTAAGCCTTACGTCAAAACTAATAAAAATGACTACATCGATGCTGATGCAATAGCGGAAGCATCAACACGCCCATCGATGCGTAAGCGATCAATATAGGACGGTCTTGTCAGATTCTAATAAGTCTGCATTAGATCTGAGGTAAGCGGGTTGTCCGCAAACTTAGCCTTCC
>NZ_JAKILT010000115.1 GCF_023283535.1 Shewanella sairae
GTTTTGATTTACGGGTCATTTGTTCACCTTGTGTTTAGATGGGGATTATACCCCTTACATCTTGGTGTCCAAATTCACTATGCCACTACAACATACTAGCTCTATATAGTCGTGTTGGCTGCAGGTCATCATGCAGTGTCTCCTGCTATTAAGGTATTAATAGCAGAGTAACGTTCTTATTATTAGATAGCAAAAAGGCCTGTAATTTACAGGCCTTTAGTTTCCAAGAGAGCAAAGACAAATATAAGCAAGCTATCTAGGTTTATGGCGACTTAATAGTAAATCGCTTAGTATTAACTATTAGAAGTAGTAGCTAACACTGATGTTGAATAGCGAGTGGAAATCATCATCTTGGTTTTCGATACCTAGACCTGATTGACCGCCAATCCATACAGCATTCTTACCGTAGATGTGATCGACGAAAATGTAAAAATCAGAAACCGCAATGCTCATACCAGTAGTGTTAATAACAGAATCATTAAGATTTGCGTTAACATCAGTATCTGGAGTTAAGTGGCTGTAGTCATTGTAAACAGTGACTGTACCCCAGTCGTAACCGATAGCTTTAGCGATGTTTGCAGCAAAGATCTGGCCTTTTGCAGCAACTTCATAAGCGCCTTCACCCATCTTCATAGCGTACAGGCCGTCTTTGCCTTCGCTATCAAATTGGTCGTAATCATAATCAACCATTTGTAGCTGTAACTGGTAACCGCTGTATTGTGCATCTAGGCTTAAAGCGTAAGCAGTAGATGTGCCATTGTCATCATGTAGTGAATCGTAAATTTGACCGTATTCTAAAGATGCGCCAAGTTGTACGGTTAACTTGTCAAAGTCTAGAACATAAGACTGACGAATGTTGAAAGTATTCGTTTCTTCGTTGTTGTAAGTGTTTGTCTTTGTGCAGTTACCTTGAACATCGGTTGCTACGCAAATGTCACCAGAGAATGTGTCTGCAGCGTAACTACGCTTATCTTCAGCAGAGTATTCGCTGTTCTTGAAGAACGCGATTTCAGATGTCCAAGCGCCAGAGTTGTAAATTGCTTTAGCACCTAGATCGTAATCATCTTCAAAGCCCATGTAGTAGTTAATACTTTCCCACCAGTTGTGAGAAATAAAGCTCTTGTTACCAAAAGGCTTACCAATGATACCGCCTTGGAACTGCCAATCTTCAACACCATTGTAAGCAGCGTAAGCGTATTTTACGAAATGGTTGCTTGAAGAGTTTTTGAAAATGTACTTTGCGCTAGCAGTCCAGTTTTCACTGATTTGACTATCGATATCTAATTCTAAAGCATCAAATGCAAACTCACCGCCATTTGATTTAGAGGCTTGGTTAGCATCATCAACAAAATACTTAACCTTTAGTGCGCCACCTAACTCAACAGAAGGTTGGAAATCGTCTGCTACGGCAAAGGTAGGCGCGCCAAGCAATGCACCAATTAGAATCGATAACTTTAACTTTTTCACTTTTTATTCTCGCTAAATGAAATCCGACATTGGATTTAGAAGCTGAATAATATCGATATTTAAATGGGATATTGTGACTGAATACGCAATCAGAGCAGCGATAAAGTGTCGTTTGATTAATATTGTGAAGTGAGTAATCTTTTTTTGCTAGATTTACATAAGGAACGGCTTATTCAGCATTAGAGTTAGAGTTGCAGCTGACATTATGTAAGCTTGAAAACCTTCTTTTTAAGCATAAATCAAGTTTGTTTTTTGAACTGAAATGGTTTCCTACTAATTTTATTGAGTGAAAATTTCCAAAGTTAATTCACAACTTATGATTGGTGGTTTGACTATAAAAGAACCACTTTAGCTTTATTGCTTCTGGTCTATTTTCATAATGAAAGTTATTCAGTATAAATGAGGAACGCATGATCAACATATTGGTAAGCTGATAGACAAGGTTACCATCGCTTAACAGAGAAATTCGTGACTAGGCTAATATTTATTAAGTTCATTATAATTATTTTAATAGCTAGAACTAGAATTTCACAGCTGTTGAAATTAAAAAGGCCTTTATTGTCAATAATCTACCGGCTCCTTGGGTCTTGGCGCTAACTCTCGTGTAAAAAATACAGGTTTTTTACGTTAATTTAAGTATAAAGCTATTTACGTCAAAACTACGTCAAAATCCTTAGGTTAATACTCAAAATTATTATTTTTGTCGTCTAGGTAATAAGTCTTCATTAATCTTCTATATATGTGTAACTGATTTCAGTAGTGTTTAGGCTATAAATTTAACTTAGCTGATTTTTACATCATTTTAGTAATGTGTTTTTGTCAAATAAGCTTAAATGACAGATGTTAATAAAACATTTTAGCTAGCTATGAGGTTTTAGTTTTATGAAAGCTTTATTGTGCAATGAAGAGATGGATGCAACTCCTTTAGATCCGATTGCTTGTGTAAAGCAAGCTCTTTCCAAATATGGGGTTTCCGGGTTTTGGTTTCAAGGAGTGGCTAATAGCGCTTATGAAGATTATCACAACTGTGCCTTAAATAGACTGTTAACTCGAAAGATGCTGTTAAGTAGTGATGGCGTTATAACTTCATCTTTAACGGTACAAAAGCTTCATGAACAGTATTTAACCCGGGTTGCTGCGACGGATCCAAATTTTGTCAAAGCACTCCGATTAGACGCTCCTTATCATTATATATTGGATGATAGCGAACAAAGTAAAACTAGAACGTTATTCGGGCGTTATGGGATCCACTCTGTCATTAGTTGGCCGTTAAAACATTTTGCATCGAATATGTGGAGCTGCAGGTTCACGCTGCTTTCAAAACAATTTACTGAAGATCTAGATTTAGTGGGTATTGAAACGGTATTAAAACAAGCCAAGATGACACTGCTTGAAAATTATCACAGCGAAGTCACTCCCTATAGGCAGCATAAATTATTTAACAAAACGGCTATTCGGGCACTCCAGATGGCGGCTCTGGGGTTACAGAATGAAGAAATATCCCAAGAGTTGGATATGACTATCCGAGGTGTAGAATATCACTTTGAATCGATGAGGCATAAATTGTCGGCGACTAATCGGACTCATTTAGTTTATAAGGCGCATCAGCTGGAGATTATATAAAAATGCTCGTATTGCTTGTTGAAGATAATCAGTTACTGGCTAAAAATATTATTCAATACTTAGAGTTAATTGATATTGAATGTGACTATGCTGGCTCACTAGCACTCGCGGAAGAGCAAGTTTATGGTCGTCCATATGATGCGATTATATTGGATCTTAATTTGCCCGATGGTGATGGACTGCATGCCTGTAAGAGATGGAAAGAGCAACGCGTATTATCACCAGTTATTATGTTAACCGCGAGAAGTGGACTACAAGATAAGCTATTAGGTTTTGAGGTTGGCGCAGATGACTACCTGATCAAACCTTTTGCGATGCCTGAGCTTGTTGCGCGACTGCGTGTAGTGGCGGAGAGAAGGCCTGCTCCAAAGGTACTGCGTTTGGGAGAACTTGAATTTGATTTTGCAGGGCATACAGTACATAGGCTAGGTAAAGAGTTAGTATTATCACGCACAGGGTGGCAAATTCTGTCTTTATTGGCTAGACGTAGCCCTGAAATTGTTGAGCGTGAGGAAATTGAACGCATGTTGTGGCCTGATAGCCCACCAGACAGTGACAGCCTGAGAAGTCACATGCACCTACTTAGGAAAATAGTCGATAAACCTTTTGAACAACAATACTTACATACTGTTCGTGGTGTTGGACTATGTTTAAAGGTTGAACAATGTCTATAAATAATAAGATGAGTTTAAAGCGGGTATATCAATCCTATGGTGTGATATTTTTAGCTGTTACTTTACTTATTAATATCTTCATTCCTCTTTGTATGATGTGCACCGGCATGTTTAGTATGCACAGCATTACAATGAAAAGTGCTGCTCAGGCTGCTGAGCAGTATTTGGCAGAAACGGGTAAGCTTTATCAAACAGATAATATTAAAGTATACACAGATTGGAATAATGCACCAGAGCAAGTAAAATCTATTACTAATGGCATTATTCCAACAAACATTAATGAAGTTCAGTATCAACATTGTCACGGTAAGTTTATTGATGCCTTAATGGTGTATAAGCAAGATTCTGGTAAAAACTTATATGTTTGGCTTAATTATAATGCCACACATGATTTGGAGTTTGCCCCTAAGAATATGGCAGCGATTCTACTTTTAATCACGATGACTTTTGGCGTTGTAGCAAGTTTAGCTTTTCATTTGCAAAGAAGAGTTATTTCTCCAGTACACCAAATAAGTCGAGCAATAAAACAACATGACTGGCAGAAAATGCAACGCTTAAATTTTCCACAGCAATGCTATGCGGAACTACAGTCTATCGTTGATGCACTGGATATATCCATTAAGCAGTTAAAGGAATCCCAGCAGCGTGAACTGTCATTTTTACGCTTTGCGAGTCATGAGTTACGCACTCCAATAGCCATTTGCCAATCATCTTTTGATATTCTGACGCTGCAACATGGTGATTTAGAAGGACCTTTATTACATGCTAGTCAAGCCACAAGGCAGATGCGATCCATTACAGAAACCTTGCTGTGGCTGATGAGCTCAGAATGTACATCTCTGCAATATAGCCAAGTGAATTTAGCAGATCTTCTTCGGCAGGTTATTAGTGATCAACAAGCAGCTAAAGGGGACTATCAGCCAATTGAGCTGACATATGATGATACCATCATCAGCGTTCAACGAGAGCCGCTGACGATTATTTTAAACAATCTGATCTCTAGTACTAAAACTAGACACGGCACTAAGCAATGCTCTTTAGTTCGAATGCTTCTGGGCTGAGATAGCCATTCGCACTATGC
>NZ_JAKILT010000116.1 GCF_023283535.1 Shewanella sairae
AGAAAACTTCCCAGGGCAAACACAAGACAAAACTTATCATTATGATGCGAATGGCAACCTCACACAAATAAGTGCGGGTACAGGAAGCCAGACCATTAGTTGGAACTATTTGTATAACTCACTTAATTTAATAGAGAAAGAAACATTAACACTAGAAGGAAAAAGCTTTGTCCTAGACTGGGAGTATAGCAATCTCGGGGCGGTGTCATCGCTTCGTTACCCTTCAGGCCGAACGATTAACTACGCACCAAACGCACTTGGCCAACCGACTCAAGCCGTGTCAGGAAGCATGCGCTTAGCCACACAAGTCTCTTATCATCCCAATGGACAATTAAAACAATTTACATACGGTAATGGTCTTGTACGCAAGGTCGTTCTCGACTCGACCGGTCGTATCGATGACATATCTGATGGGAAAGACACAAAGTATCCCCTCACCTTAAACCCAAGCTATGACCATAACGACAATTTAACAGAGGTCGTCGATTGGTTTGACCGTAAAAATGATATAACCAACATGAGCTACGATGGGGCTAACCGGTTGCTATCTGCTGATGGAAAATGGGGAAGTGGTCATTACCGTTATGACGGCTTAGGCAACATTACCAGCCGCAGCATAAGTGGCTCTGTCATTCATTATCATTATAATTCTTTAAATAGATTAGACAGACTTACGGGGGCGTATCGTTACAATTATACCTATGACGCCAGAGGGAATGTGACTCATAACGGTCGTTACCCACTAACCTTTAACCAAGCCAATCAACTGGTGACGGCTAAGGGGATTTCTTATCTCTATGATGGTCATAATCGAAGGGTAAAAAAAGATGACGATTACAGCATTTACAGCCAAGCGGGACAATTGCTACACAGAAGAAACGTAGATAACCACAAGATAGACAGCGTTTATCTTGGAAAACAACTAATTGCTGACATCGAAAGTCGATAAAAGAGAGGTAAGTATGAAAACACAAAACTCAACATTATTGACATTTTGCTTAATGCTCCTGCTTTTTACAGGATGCCTGTTCAGTCAATTAGCGCAGGCACAGCAAGGGCGAACCGTGTTAATGCCTATTGCATCGGGAGGCATGGGGATAACAACATTTATCCCTATTTTACCCTCAAGTCATTCGGCGAAGATTGAAGCGACAAACATCGACGGCAGTTACCATTTAAGATGGTCTGCGGTTAAAGGAGCGAGCTACTACCAAATCATCATTACTGATGAAAATAATAAACAACAAATTATTAAGGTGACGGGGACTTACTATTCGTTAGTAGGGTTAACGCTTGGTAATAATCGCGTAGAAATACAAGCTTGTAATGCGTCTCATCAATGCGGTGTAGGGAGCTTAGCCGGAACGATATCACGAAAAACAAAAATCAGATATCAACATACTGATATGCTTGGAACGCCCGTCGTTGAAACCGACGAAGCTGGACACGTTATCAGTCGCAGTACCTATGAGCCCTTTGGGAAACGATTAGGTGGCGAAAAAGCAGGGATTGGTTATACGGGGCATTTGCAAGATCCAGACCTAGGCTTAACGTATATGCAGGCTCGATACTATGATCCACTTATTGGGCGGTTTTACTCGAATGATCCTGTTGATTACCTAGGACATATGCAACGTGGAAATCTTGTTCATGGATTTGGAAGATACACTTATGCTAATAATAACCCATACAAGTATGTAGATCCTGATGGGGAATTTGGAATCATTGGTGCATTGATTGGCGGAGGCATAGATGCAACCATTCAAATTGGTAACAATATGAAGAACGGGAAGGGATTTGGCGATGCTGTTATGAATGTTGATCTTGGTAGTGTGGCTGTAAGTGCTGCTTTAGGTTCCGTGACGGGGGGAGCAACTACACTCCTTAAAGGAGCGGCGACGGGAACTACTAAGGTAGCGGGTACAACTTTTCAACTAACAAGTAAAACAGAAAGGGTTGTTGCAGGTACTATGGGGGCAAGTAAGGCCGCCGCAGCAGGATTTATTCAAGCTGAGAGGAAAGGTAAAAACGGAATACAAGGAGCCGCAGCTCAAGTAGTAAATGGAGTTACAAGCCCAGTACCGGTGGGTACAATGGTAATGGAAGGAGCGTCAATGTTGACAGGTTCCGAAGAACAAAAATCTCCGCCACTAGAAGTTGAAAAAGATCTAGAGTGATAGTAATGAATAATACCAAAGCAAATAACGAAGGCATTTTGAATCTCAAAATTTTTCTTCACTCGATAAAAGCTTCAGCCGTTCAGTTAGTATGGCCTATTGGAGGAATAGGGATACCTGCAATTTACTTCGGTTACGATGGCAATAGGTTGGAAATGTTACTATTATTTATCGTCTGCTTTGTTCTCATACAGATACTGTATTTATCTGCCTGTATACTGGTAGTGAAGGTGAAACTATCAGATAAAGTAGCTGCATCACATTACTTATCACTCACAGATAGAGAGAAAGGAAAATATATAGCTGATATGTTAATTGGCTGGTAAACATATGCTCTTTGTAGAGTTCAAAGCCTCGCATCCTTGCGGGGCTTTATGCTGCTCTCTACCATTTAATCAAACCAATCAACTGGTGACTGCTAAGGGGATTTCTTATCTCTATGATGGTCATAATCGAAGGGCTTTGGAAGTTACAGCTTTAGCGACAGGAGATTCTGTTAGTGGAGTAAGTCGAGGAAAGCAAATTGGCAGCATAATAAAAAAAGATGGTTCGACTAAAGCAAGTACAATTAAGGCAAAAGCAGAATCGGTAGGATTTACATCTCAGCAATCCTCTAATGACCCTCTAAAATTAGTTGATGAAACTGGCACTGCTAGGGTTACTATCAAGGGGGGGAGCGATAGAGCACCAGGCAGTGCAGCTCCTCATGTAGAACTGAAAGATTCAAATGGTCAACGCGTAAGCCCTTCAGGGTCGCCTGTTACACGTAAAAGCCCTGAGAACCATACCCAAATAGAGAACGACTTATAAAATGAAGAACTATTTTGAAATCGAAGGTTTGAAAAATATCTATCTTGAAGATTCATATGTTATAGATATCAAAGAAACTGAAAGCGGTATTATTTTTGACATGGAGTTCGTCTTAAAACCAGCCCATTCTTGCTACTCAGAGCCTCTTAGCAACGAGCAATACTGTTATAAAGATGGCACTATTGAGTTTATAGGTTGCAGCTCTATTAATTGGATAAGCAGATCAAAACAAGTTTTTACTGATAGAAATAAAAATGTTGATCATGGCAATATTGACTCATTTTTCCGTAAAGGAGCTGTCAATCATCTAGAAGGTGATTGGGGAATTGTTGAGTTTACTAATTCAGAGCGAGATCTTGTTATAACTTTGATTGGAAATTTGTAATTTCAATCACTACTCTGATGCCCGGGTGGGATTATACTTTGTTAATTCCCCTAACATTTATCTTTTTTGTTCGTTTATCGACTCAATACGAGAGTATTGGTTTATATAAACAACCCGCAATCGAATAAAATTTGTTCGACCAGATAGGGTTGTTAACTAATTTTACAATGTATAATCCGGCCCTGACTCTGATGCCATAAAGAGTGCATCTATCTAGGGCAGGATCATACTTTGTTAATGAATTGAACTTTTCCCTGCAAGCGTGATCTGAACGGGCATGTTAATCTGCCATGATGATCTCGCATTTCATCGTTCTAACCTGCCAGGGCGCAACGCGGCGAAGCGAACCCTTGCAAGTTAGGTTGTGACATAGGACCGTGACGAGTTGGCGTATTAGCGAAAATGAGGGACTTGGAGGAATTGACACACGAGAAGACAAGCAGCGTCTTACTCACACTTACGAGCGCAAGCAAGCCATGAAGTGCTTTGTTGCTGGGGTTTAACTTGAATTACAGGCAAAAAAATACCCTTAAAGATATCGGTATCTTTAAGGGCTAAACCACAATCAGGCTTTATTATGTCTGGTTAGCTCAACGGACATGGACATAAAATGATTAGAACAGGACTGGCGTACAATCATTAATCCGTTGAGCTGATTGATAATATTCTGAATAATAACGTTCGACAATCTTTATTTGATTGTACCGCATACCATTCTTGAACCACCGCCACCAAGCGGCATAGGATGGTCTGAATGGTTGTCTCCCCCAACATGGATCATAAGAGAACGCCCTTTAAGTTCTTGAAGCGTTAACTTTGGTGCAAGTACAGGGTTATGGGCTTCACCTTTATCACTGACGTAAAGAGCGGGTAAATCGCCTTTATGATTATCTACTCCCCAAGGATAGCCATGCTTATTTGTTTTTTCGGGATCATAATGACCACCTGCCGCTCCGCCGACAATCTTCTTGCCTTTATTCATGTTTGCACCACAATCAGGGTTTTGATGAACGTGGAAACCATGAAGACCTGGTGATAACTGCTGCAAATGAGGCGTAAAAACAGAACCATATTGATTTTGTTCAACTACGATATTACCGACCGTTTTACCAGTTGTTAGATCTTTCATTACAAAGGTAAGACTTTCAACGTCATTAGCCATAGCGGAACCAGTAAAACCACATAACAATGCTGCCATTAGAATTGATTTTTTCATGTAACATTCTCTTTGAGTAAGGTAACTAATGAATATCATTTAATTCCCAGAGACTTATCGTGAGCATGATCTCATAATGAAATTGCGCATTACCTATAAGCATATCTGTAGTGGTCAAGTAAAACTGGACACGGACTTGTACGTATTCCAAAATCTTCGTTCAGATTCATTTGGGGTCAAGCCGCCATTATAA
>NZ_JAKILT010000117.1 GCF_023283535.1 Shewanella sairae
TAGAAATGAAATATTTATAGCATTAGCTTACCTTGGGTAAATATTAGGTAAGTGAATGCAAATACATTTTAACTCTAAACGACAAAGGGGCAGCAACGTCTTAGAGCGTTCACTCTAAGACGTATCTGGACAGAAATCGTTTAGTCCTTATTTTCTAAATCTGTGATCACCAAGCAATTCTGTCGTATCTTAATTACCAAGCAACTTTGTCATTGCTGTAACTACCAAGGGAAATTGACGTAACTCTTTTTTTGTGTCTTCTGAATAAATAAATTCAAAATTCAGAGGGCACTAAGGATGTTTTACATGGACTCCCAATCCCAATTCACTGTCGATATTATTTGTAAGGTTATCGATGGAAGGATCAGCATTACTAGTGCTACTACACTGCTCAATAAGTCTAGAAGGACGGTCGAAAGATATCTAAATCGCTACCGTAAAGAAGGTATTCGATTTGTTATTCATGGTAATAAAGGCCGCTCTCCAGTTAATAAAATTGCTAACTCGCTTAAAGAAGAAGTTCAAAATCTTATACAAACCAAGTATTACGATTTCAATTTACAGCACTTAGCTGAGTTGCTGGAGAAGAATGAAGGCATTTCTATCAAGCGTGAGACCTTACGTTCGTGGGCGCATGATATTCATCATGTGAAACGCGCTAAACGTCGCAGAAGCCGTGTCAGAAAGTACCGACCACGTATGGAATCACCAGGTCTAATGCTTCAAATGGATGGTAGCCCACATCGCTGGTTTGGGGAAGAAAAGTCCTGTTTAATCGCTATGGTAGATGACGCTACCAGTGATATACATGCCGAGTTTTTCCCTTCTGAAACAACTGAGGGCTGTATGAGAGTTATGAAAGCTTATATCGAAAAGCGCGGGATCTTTAAAACCTTATATGTCGACAGGGCGGGATTTTTGGCGGCCCTAAACGCAGTAATTTTTCGCAAATGCAGCGTGCCTGTGAAGAGCTCGGTATTGAAATTATCTTTGCTAACTCTCCATAGGGAAAAGGACGAATTGAACGTTCCTTCGATACCTTTCAAGACCGTCTTGTTCCCGAACTCAGGCAGCATGGCATTACAGATATGGACGCTGCGAATAGTTACTTACAAGGGACGTTTATTCCTAACTATTGGGATAAAAATATCACGGTTCAATCCAAAACGATTAGCTCTGCCTTCAAACCATTACCTCCAGAGTTAGACTTAAATGCGATTTGCGTGCAGAAAGAATATCGCACAATACGACGTGACCATACCTTTAGCTTCGACAACAAAATGTATGTTATCGACTCCCCGATTCGCTATTCCATAGAAAATCAGAAAGTAGAAATCCGCTGTCAGTTTGATGGAACCTTCTCAGCATATTTCGGTCACCGTAGACTAGATATCACGGAGCTTGTTGAACCACGAAAAACTCATGAGTATGGGATGGAAGTTCAACGAAAAATCGAGGCTGTAGAGCTTGCTCAGCAATTGGGTAACATTGCTAAAGCAGCCAGGATTATCGGTTGTTCCCGTCAAAGTATTTATACCTACCAACAGGTATTAGAAACTGAGGGGGCGATTGGTTTAAAGCGGATCAATAAACCCTTAAAGCGCAGTAAAAATAGTATCCCAGAAAGCACAGAGAACAAAATAATCGAACTGACACTAAAAGATCCGCATACCAATGCTTTGCAACTAATGAAAAGTCTCAAACAAGAGCATGACATCAGCGTTAGTAGCTCTACTATTCAAAACATTTGGAAGAGAGAACAGCTTAATACTAAGGCGCTCCGACTCAAGAGATCGCAAGCATTGAATATCGATGTGTGATGCAAATTATTAATGGTGGGTGTAGACTGTACTACTACGACAATTTTGACTGGTATTTATCCCGTCAATTTCCCCTAGTAATGACACCTTATTTTCTAAATCACACGTTCCACATTAGTATTACTAATGCCTATCTTAAGTAAAGTGGGTTTGTGCTCGCTGAGTGAACGATTACAGCCTAGTTAAAGAACAAGATATTCCTATTATAAGTAAAAGCCTAAACTTCGTTAGAAACTCAGGCTTATATCGAAATTGAACAATACGTTAGAACCTTCTTACGAGTGATTCAACATAGGCTGGCGTTCGAGCGTGTAAAATAGGGTCTGCTGATGGTGAAATCCCTTGTGGCAATAAAACGGGGTTAAAAATGCTCGCACCGCATTGCTTTACGGCTGAGTCACTACCCCTTAGTCCATCAATAATTACCTGACCAATCAATACTCGTTCACGTGACGTTGGCCATAGAGCCGTAGGGTCGTTTATTTCATCTTCTGGTTGTGCTAGTTGCACGTATAGTTTCCATATTGCAGGTTGTGCTTTTATTCTCGATAACATTTCGGTTTGAAGAAAGTCATCAGAGAGCTTACTTAATTCTAAAGAAGTTAATACTTTTGCACTATCGGTCGGCTCAAAAAACCAACGTCCTGGTACAGTTTGTCCATTTTTCGTTGTAAATATAAAGCTATTGACACCAAAGTAGCGATTCCCTGCAAAGCTGCCGGTAATTGGCAATGCACTAGTGTACTCCAAAAACGCTTTAGCATTAGGTTGGTTATCTATAAGCCATTGCCTACCTTCAGGTCCTTGCTTAATTTTGGTTTGGAAATGATAAAATTCGTTTAAATCGCTCGCGAAAAAGACTTCAGCATTGGTTGTAACAAAATTTAAGCTTTCTTTATCACCATCAATTTAAAGCGACATAAAACGGCCTGATGATTTATCAGACGCATCGGGATTTGTACCACCTAAAGAAAAACGAGCGGTGATATTAATTTCATTTTGTGCAAGGAAGGGAATAGAAAACATAGCATTAGCTGCTGTAGCGGGTACAAAAGTACCTGATGTGCAGAAACCTTTTGCATGATTACGTAATTTTACTTTTTTACCCGCTTCGCGAGCAGTTGCATCAAAAGTTCCATTTACAGCATCTACTAATTCAGGGAATGTTTTATCGGCTGCAAACGTTGAAGCACTCAGGATAGTAAAACTAGATAAGAGACTTAATTGGAGTAGTAAGATTTTTTTTCGCATACAATTACCTTTAGATTTAATTGGTTTTTTTACTAGTTTTTAATCTTAATAACTGAACAGTTCACCATAATTTCACGATTAGTTTCTACGACCATCATTGCGACCGCTAGGAACACCCAATCTTTAAGTAAGAAAAAGTTGGTGACGAGTATGCCATCAGACATTTTCCACGTATCAGGAGTCGTAACGATAAAACTCAACGTTACAATGAAAATCCCCATCGCGGCAATCCCAGAAATAAAACCTATCGCTTGATTCTTCAATCCTATTAAGAGTGCAATTGCCACAATAATTTCGATAGTACCAATGATGCTAGAAACCATTTGTACAGAAACCCATTGGTATACCCATCCTATTAACGGGTGATTAACTATTAGGGGTTCAATCAGTTTCGCTTCAGTTAACGTGAACTTATAAATACCTAGCCATAACAAAAAAACTGATATGCCCACAACGGCAAACACATAACTAACACTAAATGGTTTCATAAAATAAGCCTTTTTTATTATTTTCACAGACTTAGACCGGACTAGACTAAAATTTCTTTCATTGAAATAAAAAAACAGAGACTCTCATTAGGTATAGTTATGATTGTATAAGTAGATTTAAACACGTTTTGGGGCATTTTTGAGTTGAAAAGGACTAGCTTTAACAGTTGCCTGAGCGGACTTTGGGTAGATAGAAGGGTCTTTAACTGATTGCCATATCAAAAATAAGCTCTAGAAATGACACGTCACCAAGATATCCTTGTACGTTGGCTTCAATCCATTGTTCTTTTGAAATCTCAGGCCAATTAAGTTCATATCCAGCCACAAAAACAAGCTCTTCAAAGAAAAACCGGGTGGCCCTACCATTTCCTTCTCGAAAAGGATGGATGATATTAATTTCACAAAAAATATCAGCGACTAGTCGAATAAATTCAATACGATCTGAGCATTCACGAAGTTGGGGGATACGTTCTAGCTGCCGTATAAGCTCTCTTTCAATAAAAGAGCAATGGCAAAAGCGCGTGTTACCTTTACTGATATCAACATCACGTTCTTCTCCAGCCCATCCATACATATCCTGAAAAAGCACCCAATGAAGATGTCTAAAGTGTGCTATATCGAAGTCTTCTAAATCTAAGACAAGACTCGAATATTCGATATATCGATGTTCAGAGAATGCGACTTCAGCTTCATCCAGTTTTTCGCTGTCACGAATATTAAGTAAATTTATAAGTGTATTAGAGTGAGGATAGCAATAATGATCCTGAGCGACTCCGTACTTATCTCGCATATTGCCGTTTTAACGCTTCCAGTGATTGAGGTTTACTTTTTGCAGTAAGCCCTTCATAAGACGTGCTCACTTTAAAGTTTTTCGCTTTAGGAACAAATTGACGATTAGTCTTGGAGCTGTTCGCTTCAGCCTTGATGTGCTTCATAAGCTTACTCTACTAAGGGGTCTGACATTATCATTTTAACTGCCAACCTACTTACTATCAAACTTAATTGGCCAAACAGTCTTGAATTGAATGTTTGAAGTCAAATTGAATAACTTTTTATAGGGCAAACTCGCATTAACAGGATGTGAATGAGTCACTACTCTAAATGATTTTGGGGCGTGCGACATGAGGTCGTATGAAGCGCTGTCCACCGCTTAATAGAGTGGACCATCTGTATCACCAGATGAACCTAGGAGCCTGAA
>NZ_JAKILT010000118.1 GCF_023283535.1 Shewanella sairae
TATTAATTGTAATACCGCGCTCACGCTCTTCTGGAGCGTTATCGATCTGTGCGAAATCACGAACAGTACCACCAAAAGCTTTGGTCAATACTGCAGAAATAGCAGCAGTTAGAGTAGTTTTACCATGGTCAACGTGACCAATGGTGCCCACGTTAACATGTGGTTTTACGCGTTCAAATTTTTCTTTAGCCATGGTATTGCCCCAATCCAAAGTATTTGGTGATGAAACTGCATATAGCAAAAAATCCGATGCATATAATATGTCATCGAATCAGTTAGTAAGATAATTAGATTGGCGAGAAGAAGGTTGGCGCTGATAGGTAGTCTTAAACTGGAAAAAGCACTCGAAACCGAGTGCTTTCTACTGATTAAGTATTATCAGCAAGATTTTGGAGCGGATGGCGGGAATCGAACCCGCGTTATCAGCTTGGAAGGCTGGAGTAATACCATTATACGACATCCGCGGAACCTACTTCAGGTTACCTAACTACCTAGAATATGGTGGAGGGAGAAGGATTCGAACCTTCGAAGGCTGAGCCGTCAGATTTACAGTCTGATCCCTTTGGCCACTCGGGAACCCCTCCAGAGAAATGGTGCCGGCACCAAGAGTCGAACTCGGGACCTACTGATTACAAGTCAGTTGCTCTACCAACTGAGCTATGCCGGCGTGTCATTTCGGTAGCGGATATTATGGAAATGTTCGTCTAAGTGCAATAGCAAAAGTGAAATATTATTAAAAAAAGCCTTCAAATGCTGTTTTTTTACACTTTAACGGCTTTTGAAGTACACTTTTAACGCTATTAATACCCATTCGAGTTGAAACCGAGCAGCCCGACTCTCATTGCAGTTGTTCATAATAATTCGATGGTGTAATGTGCCCTCCTTAACGGAGAACTTCTTGATGCCGCAAACCAACCAAATCCAAAACGCACTTTATCTCGCTTTTCAACGCCTGCAATGGTCTGGATTAAGGGAATCAGTGCCACTAACGTTAAGTGAAACCGACTTAGCTGACTTGCGTGGTCTCAACGAAAAGATCTCTTTATCAGAAGTAACAGATATATATCTACCGCTAAGCCGCCTATTAAACCTAAATGTGGGGGCTAAGCAGCAAAGAGGCTTAGCGTTAAATGAGTTTCTTGGTCACGTTCCACCAAAGCGCCCTTATATTATTAGTATTGCTGGCAGTGTTGCCGTAGGAAAAAGTACTACGGCTCGTATTCTACAGGCACTATTGAGCCATTGGCCTGAACACCCAAAGGTCGACCTAATCACTACAGATGGATTCCTCTACCCTCTAGCTGAACTTAAACGCCGTGGATTACTGCAGCGCAAAGGTTTCCCAGAAAGTTACGACATGAAAGCCTTAGTAGAGTTTATTTCCGCAATAAAAGCGGGAGAGTCTGAAGTCAGTGCACCGATATATTCACATATTACTTATGACCGTATTCAAGATGAGCAGCAATGGGTACGTCAACCGGACATCCTTATTATTGAAGGACTCAATGTGTTACAAACGGGTCAAGATTCTCCTGTTGATACACAACGACCTTTTGTATCTGATTTTGTCGACTTTTCAATTTATGTTGATGCGAATGAAGAGCTTTTGAAACGCTGGTATATCGACCGTTTCCTACAATTTAGAACGGGGGCTTTCAGTGATGAGAACTCTTATTTCCATCACTATTCAAAGCTTAATGATACAGAAGCGACAACAACCGCCTCTAATATTTGGGACACAATTAATGGGCCAAATCTCACCCTTAATATTTTACCCACTCGAGAAAGAGCTCATTTGATATTACAAAAAGGACCTGATCATATGATGGATCAGGTCCTATTGAGAAAGTAATCTACCCCAGCGAAATTAGTCTGCTTTACGTAGGCTAATTTCCCCCCCAATAAAGCTTTTTAGGCCTTTATCAGTTTCAAGAATAATAGCACCTTGCTCATCGATACCTCTGCAAATCCCATGCACTTCATCTTGCCCCATCAGCAACTTTACCGGCTGACCATCAAATAAATCAGCAGCGGCCCAACGCTCAGTAAATGCCTTTAATCCGGAACTCTGAAATAGGCAAAGATCTTGTTGCAACTGCTTTTGCAACAACACCAGTAATGCGGTTTTATCAGGCATAGATTGCTGACCGGTTAAATCGCTCCAGGGTTGATCAATTTGTGCAGCGTGTTGCTCACCCATCGCCATATTCAAACCAATGCCAATTACTAAATTACATTCGCTATCAGTCTGGCCATTCATCTCAATCAGCACGCCGGCAAGCTTTTTGCTTTCAAGGTAGATATCATTAGGCCATTTAACACCCACTTCTTTAACACCAAGCTTCTCAAGAACTGTCACAATCGAACAGGCAACGACTAAGCTCAAGCCCATAGCTTGCGCCATACCTTGAGGAAACTGCCAGAACATAGAAAAATACAGATGGCAGCCATAAGGCGACACCCATACGCGCCCACGACGCCCCCGCCCCGCTGATTGGTATTCAGCAACACAGATATCACCAGAAACCAAGTCTTCAGCGTGTTTTAAGATAAAAGCATTAGTACTCGGGATTTCATCGAAATAAAAACAGCGACTACTAATCTGCTGCTTTAATTCAGCTTCATTGACTAGAGAAATAGGTCCGTTTAAACGATAGCCCTTACCCTTTACACTATATATATCGACACCATATTCTTCTAACCCTGAAATATGATTTCTAACAGCGGTACGAGAAACGCCCAGTTGAGTTGCTAACGCTTCGCCAGATACGAATGTGCCAGTCGCTAATTCAGTAAGGATTTCACGTTTACGGATCCATTGCTCAGCCATGTTATAAACTCCTTTCGCCTGTTGCTGTAATCATTCGAGGTTCAACCTCTAATCTAATGCCAAATTTATTTTCTATTTTATCTACAATAGATTTCGCCAGTGCTAAAACATCGGCACTGGTGGCATTGTCTTTATTAATCAATACTAATGCCTGCTCAGTATGTACTGCAGCACCACCGATTTGATAACCTTTTAAGCCCGCTTTATCAATTAACCAACCTGCTGCGACTTTTGTTTGTTGCTCACAATGAGGATAACCAACCATACCTGGATAAGTAGACACTAAAGATTCAAACTGCTTAGTATCAATCAGTGGATTTTTGAAGAAACTACCGGCATTACCATACTGTGCAGGAGCAGGTAACTTGGCTCGGCGCGTTTCACATATACAATCAAATACTTGCTTTGCTGTCACATGCTTTGCATCAAACTCTCTAAGAGGCCCATAACCTAGCTGTGGTAACCACACTTTCGGTAGTTTAAAACCGACTCTAGTAATCACCGTTTTACCAAGTAGATCATTCTTAAATACCGAGTCACGATAACCAAACTCACATTCCTCAGTACTTAAGCGGATTAACTTAGCATTATTTAAATCAGCATATTCAACCCAATCACAAAAACGGTTGAGCTCGACACCATATGCACCGATATTTTGAATAGGCGCAGCACCTACAGTTCCCGGGATCAACGCCATATTTTCCAAACCAGAAAAACCATTTTCCAAGCAAAAACGAACTAGAGCATGCCAGTTTTCACCTGCGGCGACGCTTAAATAATGATTATTTTCATCCTCTGAAATATCAACACCCTTAGTTTCGACCAACACCACGGTTCCTAAAAAATCTTCACAAAGAACGATATTGCTGCCGCCACCTAAAATCAGCATCGGCTGGTTAGCTTGATAAAGTTTGCAACAGGTATCAATTAGCGCATCCAATGTGTTGGCTCGAACCAATTGCTGGCAGCCTCGGGCTAATCCGAACGTATTGAAGTCTTTAAGAGAGTGAAATCGACAGCTTGGCATTTGGATATCATTTGGAAGAAAAAAGCTATTGTAGCCTAAAGAAGCAGATCGCAGAAGCATAGAGCATGTTCGATGTAGCAGCGTGATTAAACAATCGAAGAAAAGCGAACACGAAGTAGACTACAGTGAGCGATGACTATCTAGAAGTTGCTGAAAAATTAAGCTTAACAATGTGGGTTACGTCTAAAATATGAGCAACCAAAGAAATGGCAGACACGAAAAAGCCCTGCTATTCCTAGCAGGGCTAATCGTAATGTTTGTGGGTGAGTACAGCGATAGCTGTGAGCTTACGAACGCGAAGCGTAGCGTAGCTGGGGCGGACTATTTTTTGTAAAAGTCCGCGACGTCACGACTAGATTAATAAATATTACAAAACGAAAAAGCCCTGCTATTTCTAGCAGGGCTTATCGTAATGTTGGCGGAGCGGACGGGACTCGAACCCGCGACCCCCGGCGTGACAGGCCGGTATTCTAACCAACTGAACTACCGCTCCTTTAGCAAAGTACTTACGCATGATGCTAAATGCTTTTTAAGTCGCTAGCTTGTCAGGGCTAGGAGACTCGATTTTCAATGAAAATCTTAAATTAGCGCCTGGAAATGACCTACTCTCACATGGGGAGACCCCACACTACCATCGGCGATATTGCGTTTCACTTCTGAGTTCGGAATGGATTCAGG
>NZ_JAKILT010000119.1 GCF_023283535.1 Shewanella sairae
GGGTGTTCCCTAAGTCTTCATATGGAAAAGCTAGGACAGAAAAGCACTGCCCTCAGCTTTACCACAATCAGCCTGATTAACCTTTGTGGTGATCGTAGGTTTGCGCTCCGCGCTCAATAGGTTTTCTTTTTTCTCTTATAAAGATCAAATGCGCGAGTTATATCAATTCTGATATAGCGTGGAGGGCGGTCGGATAGCGTTAACCAGGCATAGATAATTTTGTTAAAACGACCTCAATTTTACAGTATGTATATTGTGCGCATCGCGTTATGACCACTCAATCAAAATCACTACTGAACACCTCAAAATCACACCTTTACTTCCCTGAAAAACGCAATTTTTGAATCTCAATAATTGGTCAATTTCACCACTTTGCTAGTTGAAGTAAAAATAGCCTCCAAACGGGCATAATGATAAAATTAAGCATTATTCCCTCACTTTGATACACAGCTTGAATTCTTGCGATATTTTTTGTGACGTTCTTGATAACGCTCTTTTACACCTGTATATAACCGTGGCAGAAACTGAACGGTTTACCCCTAAAGCTAAGCGTAATGAAATCTTAGTGCGCTATCTCAAGCCTATGATTAAAGATAAGCGCTATCAGCAAGGGAAAAAGGAAATAAAAAGCTTGATCTCGTTAGGCCGCGTAGCATCATGCGATCTTGAATCTAAGTTAGTTGAGCTTCACGAACTGTCACAACGTTATGACCAATATGCGAGTGAGGCCAAGCGTCTGTTTGACTTATTAACGCGAATTGAATCGGAATTAGGCATACCTACAAAGTTTTTGAATGTACTTGGTGATAGTCAAACATTCCCGAACACGATTTATATGCTGCAAGAGCATGTCGAAAATGGCTTTATTGTTTCAGGTGAGCAGGTTGCGCCTGTGTCACTGTTCTTAGAGTCGGATAAGGTAACGACTCTAGTCGATTTCATTAATGGTACTGGTTTGTTCAAGGCTGAAATACAGCAACACAATGAGGATGCCAAACAAGGGCATATCGTATTGCACCCAGCAGGCAAGAGGTAAGTTATGACGGCTACTGTATATGTTGTTGAAAAAAACGAACGGGATTTGCTGATATTTCATCAGAAAACTTGCTGGTACGCAGGTGACAGGGTAGTTGGGGCTAGAGCCTCTTATACCGCTGGAGCAGCGTTTAAAATACTTAGGCGAAATTATCCAGAGCTTGCTCCCTGTAGGGAATGTTGCGCAGGTCTTGCTAAAGGTTTTTATGCCGTGGCGTTCTATCCAGTTCCAATTGTATTTAATCTTGAAGATTGGCTTCAAAAGCGTAAGCAATGTGAGTAAGGACGAAGTGTTATGGCAATCTTAACTTATGTGATTGAGAACCCAGGCTCCAGTAATCCAGTGTTACATGCTGCATGGTGTCCAAATGTTGGCCTGGTGGTTTCAGAAGTTGGTTTGTTTGTGGGGTGTTATACGGCCATGGAACAATCCAAAACACAGTACCCAAACTTAAAAGCTTGTCATTATTGTTGTGGGGCTATTTCGTGCTGAGGCATTTTACCTCTTAGCCATTAGTAAACTGATTTTACAGAGAGAGGTTGTTGAGTGAAGTCCAATCAAAGCTGGTTAGAAGTTAAAAAACAACTTAAGTATTGTAGTGAAAGGGATCTCCTAGGTTTAGTTCAGGAGCTTTACAAGTTAAATTCGATCAATAAAGAATACTTAAATGCTAAGTTTCTTGCAGGAATAAATCCCCAACAAAAAGATGAATTTATAAAAGAAATAATTAACACCATAAGAACATTGTGGCAGAAATCCTTTCATGACCCCTATGGTTATGGAGGAGGAGTAGTAAGAGTAAAAATATCGCCAATCAAAGCCCCTCTTGTTACTTATAAGAAAGCAGTAGGCGTTGATGGTGGTTATATTGCTGTTTTGGCCGAATACATTATTTATGGTCAGATATTTTTAGAGCGAAATTGCGCCGAAATGTCAGATACTGCATTGAATAGTATTAATAGCGTTGCAAAGGAATTGTTTGTATTGCTGGCGAATGAAGATAAGTACATTAATTCATTGTCATCTAAACAGTTGGAGAAGATACAGGTATTCATAGCAAGCTATTATGCAAAAAATATTGCTTTAGTAGCTTATAAAGATGTTGAGGATTTAATAGCTAATGCATTAAAGGATAGTTCCAAATTTTAGTGTTAATGCACTTGAAACCAATTTTTGGACAAAAGATTGTTAGCTGGTTTGCTCTATTAGGAAAAGTAAGGATAACTCTTAATTTCTTTTCTGTTTTACCTTTCATAATATTTACTTATTATGGTGGCTTGAGCTTGTCCAACACTTCGAGTAGTTATTAACGGTGCAACACATACCCTTATTAGCTGTATCTCTGTTGCACGAATCTCTAGAAACTTAATGAATTTCACAACCTCATTATCGATAAAGTCCAGATCATGTACTAAATTGTAATCTGAGATTAAATCTGCAATATCCTTTGCGAGTTTCGGTTTACTAGGCATAAAACCAAGATCATCTTTCAATCTTTTATACAGAGCATTATTCTTTGACTTAGGCTCAAAGATCGCTTTGTATATTTGTTGCTGATCTAGTCCCATAGTTTCTGCCAACAGCTCGGACAATAGTTCTGGTGGATATGTCGAGAATCTAGACACTAAATGGGAAAATATCATCGCCTTGCAATGGCTTTGTTGCAGCGCTCTCTTTTAAACCTATAATTGTCGATTTCTGGTTCTTAAATTGATAAAAACACAGTAAGTACCGTAAAAAAACAAGTTGAATATAGTGATTTTACGTATTCTGGTGGTTGTTTTTCGAACATTACAACAAAGCCAGTTAGAATAGTTGATGTAAAGGACAAGCTAGTTGTGGGTCGCCAGAATAACCGCTGGCCCCAAACCTCGTTGATAGGTGAAAAGATGATAGATACCAAAACAGGTGAGCGAGTTATTGTGCTTTTTGATGAAAAAGCAGGGCCATACATTCGTGTTTCAACATGGAATGATGCCGATGGATTAGAGGACTTACTGTCGGATGAGTATGATGTTTTGTATGAAATGAAGACCCCTGAGGATTTTATTCTAGATGGTGGGAAAGAATATTATTTTGGTAATGTGGCAGATCCGGTAAGGCTGCAACAAATATTAGATGAAATTGAGCTGTGAAGTAAAATGGGGAGGCTGATAATGAATGAGTTACCCTATGCAAAAGTTTTTTCTAAAGAGAAGCTCGTGACAGTAGGTATTTCCGCTGTAAGATTAGAGTGGCTTTGAAAGGTGGTTTAAATGAGTCTTTATAAATTTGCAACAGATACGTCTACTTTGTGTGTTTTTGATTTGAAATGTTTAAAACATAAGTTGTGTGATGATGTTGATTGGTGGTCAATTCAGAGTGATGCTTTGGCGGAAATGAATAAAGGTAATGTGGCATTTATAGGGTTGCTAGAGGATGGGTTATATTCATTTAAAATAGTAGACGAAGTATTAAATTCGAAAGTTGAAATTAATTTGAATGTGCCTTCTGGAACTGTTTTTGTAGGTGCAGGAGAAGAGGTTACTGCTGATGAGTTCGAGCCCGAATGCTTGAGAGGTGGAGTTCTTTTGGATTTAGAGCCGGGGAAGTACACCTTAAAATCTAAAGTCGAACATGAGGTCATTTTACTTTCATTTAAATCTGCGACAGGCAGTTTTAACACGTTTAAAGGCAGTATAAATCTAGATGTGTGAAATCAAATTAATTGCTTATTAGTGGTTACGTGAAGCCTAAGGCAACAGTGTATTCGATTGAGTAAGTTATTTATGAAATTAAAATTTTTCTGGACACTTATTTTTGATAGCCCGTTTCCTATTTGTATAAATGACTCGCCATCGTATGAAAATTGTGACCCATTATCCACAATACTATCTGATGATGGTGGCTTAGGATTAGAATACATGATTGCTTGGGTTGAGGTTGCAATTGATACAACCAATAAAGTCATATCTGGACAGATGGATGAAGGTGATTGGATAACTGAAACATTTTCCGCTGAGATCGGTAGAGAGCAAACAGAAATATATTACTTATATGATGACTCATATAGTCAATTTATTCCGACAGAGATTTTTTTAAAATAATGATGGAATGGCATGAGTTTATTACTCAACCACCAAAGATTGATAGTAAAAAGCAGATAGAAATCTAAAATAATCGTTTTATATGTGGCGCCTCACATTAGCTTAGTTATTGCAAAAGCTGATAAACTGGGTGCTAACAAACTTCTTCCCTAGCTTACTTTGGTCGGATAAGCGGCACTTGTTACCAAGTGCCGCTCTCCTAAGAACCGTACGTGCAACTTTCACTGCATACGGCTCAAGCCTCCACTAAGTAAGCGATCAATATAGGACGGTCTTGTCAGATTCTAATAAGTCTGCATTAGATCTGAGGTAAGCGGGTTGTCCGCAAACTTAGCCT
>NZ_JAKILT010000120.1 GCF_023283535.1 Shewanella sairae
TAGTCATAGGATGTTCTCAGAATGGGATTTGTTCTGAGATTATCTAAACGTTGCCCCTCAAGGAATCCGTCTTATATTGATCGCTTACGTTAAATAGAGGGTGAAGGGGTCTAAGGTGCAACGGAACGAAAAACTATGATAAGGAATTTGTTGCCGCTCCTACCTCCACTCTCAAAATGTGATTTTTAGTCCAAATGGCTAATTTAAGTAGCCAAAAATAACCTAGCCAATTTAAATCCCTATTCCTTATTTTTAGCCACCCTTATACACTAGGCCAAATGATCTATACCTTACTTGGCTACCCATCTATGAAAATCGCAAGGTTGTACATCCGCGTAAGTTATTCTCAGCAAGATCTTGAACGACAAAATCAAATTTATACTGATGCTATTACTGCTGGGTATTATGTGGCCGGTGTTTATAAAGAAAAAGCTTCAGGAGCCCGAGCTGATCGCCCTGAACTACTGCGTCTTATTGGTGACCTTCAACCAGGTGAAATTGTTGTCGCAGAAAAGATAGATAGGATCAGTCGACTTCCACTTCCCGAAGCTGAAAAACTCGTTGATTCTATTCGTGATAAAGGCGCCAAGTTAAGTGTACCTGGCCTCGTTGATCTAACGGAGCTGATACCTGATTCAGACGGAGTAACCAAAATAGTCATTGAATCAATTCAAGAGCTTTTGCTTAAGTTAGCATTACAAATGGCGAGGGATGATTATGAGACAAGAAAAGAAAGGCAGCGGCAAGGTATTGAATTGGCTAAAGAGCGCGGTAAATACAAAGGTCGTCAAGCTAATACCGATATTCACCAACAAATTATAGCGCTTAGAAAGTCAGGTATGACTATTAGCAAAACAGCGTCAGTGACAGCTTGCAGCATCAGTCAGGTGAAGCGGATATGGGCTTTGTACAATCAAGGGAAGTTATAGTCTATGCCAGTAGATTTTTTGGAACATCAACATGATAGTTATGGAAGCTATTGTCAGCCACCAACATCACAAGATCTATCTCGGTGTTTCCACCTTGATGATTTGGACTTAGAGCTCATTTCTGAAAAACGTGGGGCTCACAATCGTTTGGGCTTTGCATTACAACTATCAACATTGCGTTATTTAGGGTTGTTTATCAAGCAACCATTTGACGTACCAGACGTGGTGATTGAAACATTGCAAGAGCAATTAAATCTCCACGAAAAAGTTGACTATCAACGCTATTTAAATGGCAGTCAACGATGGCATCATATTCAGCAAATACGAGACTACTACGGATACGCTGACTTATCTGAAGGTAGGATTGTTTTCTACTTTTGTCGCTGGTTATATGCTTTATGCTGGAGTGGCATTGATCGCCCTAAAGTTTTGTTTGAAAAAGCACAATATTGGCTCATCGCGCACAAAGTAATACTTCCCGGGCGTAGCACCTTAGAGCGATTTATCTCCAAACTGAGAGCAAGAGTAGATAAGCGCATATGGAGAATTCTTGTTTCTGATCTTACCCTTGAGCAACAAGATCAATTGTTGGAATTATTGCTCCCCCAACCAAACCAAAGGTTGAGTATTTTAGAAAAGCTGAGAACGTCGCCTGTTAGTGCCAGTAGTAAAACGATAAATAAGGAAATACAAAGGCTTATTGACGTTAGAAAGTATCATTTCCCCTGGCAATTCAAGAAAAACATTCCTATCGTTCGAATTAAATTGCTATCGCGCTACGCCTCCACAGCCAAAGTGGCAGCACTGCGGCGTATGAGTCACCTGAAGAAACTGGTCATTTTACGAGCTCTGATGGCCAGCTTAGAAGCGTCAATTCAAGACGATATTCTGGTTATTTTTGAGTCCATTATTCAAGAGATTTTTAATAACGCCGACCGTACTTATAAACAGAATCGTCAAAGAAATCTTAAGGATATGGACGATGCGGCCTTACAACTAGCGAAGCTAGGTCAACTCGTTCTTGATGACACTGTGCCAGAAAGTGAGCTCCGAGCAGCAATTTTTGCCCAGCTCTCACCACAACAAATCTCAGGAGCCGTCAGTAAAGTAACAGAACTAACACGTCCTCACGATAAAGTGTTCTTCCAAGAGCTGGACGAAAAGTATCGAACTCTCCGTATATTCCTCCCTAAATTATTAGCTCAAGTACAATTTCAAGGTAATGCAGGAGCCAAACAAGTATTAGAAGCTTTAGATTGGATGTCTTCCAATATGGTGCGTGGAAAAGTGAAAGGTTCAGCGCCGTTAGAGTCTGTGAGTAAGCGATGGATGCCCTTAGTTATGGGGAAAGATGGACAGACGTTTAACTTTCACGCCTATACATTTAGTACGGTCGATAATACCCTTAAGTCGCTGAAACGACGAGATATTTTTATTGAGCCAAGTTGGCGGTATGCTGACCCTCAAAAAGATCTGTTAACTGGTGACGAATGGCATCAAAGCAAGCCTATGATATGTCGAGCGCTTGGTATTTCAATGGATCCAGCAACAACAATACAAAACTTAGTATCCGAGTTGGACTGTACTTACCGAGCTGTTGCTCAAAGGTTTCATTCCAACCCTGATATTACGATAGAAGATGAACGCCTCAAGCTCACTCCATTGGAGAAAGACGAAGAACCGCCTTCTCTGGAACATCTTAGAAAGTTATTCAGTAAAAGGCTGCCTCGTATTGAGCTACCGGAATTGATATTGGAAGTAGCAAACAGGACACACTTTACAGAAGCCCTGACTCATATCTCCGAAAAATCAGCGAGAGCGGATGATATCGATATTAGTTTATGCGCCGTGTTGATGGCTGAGGCGTGCAATACTGGCTTTGAACCTTTGATTCAACCAGATGTAAGAGCTTTGAAGAGGGATAGATTATCATGGGTATCCCAGAACTATATTCGAGATGAAACGATCACAAAAGCGAATGCCATACTCGTCAATGCTTACAACGAACTGCCGATTGTCAAATCATGGGGTGATGGAACAATGGCTGCCGCAGATGGATTGAGGTTTATTGTTGCCGTAAAAACGCTTTATGCAGGCCCTAACCCCAAGTACTTTCCTCAAAAGAAAGGGCTAACTTGGAATAACTTACTGTCAGATAAATTGATTGGTTTAAATGATATTCCTGTACCAGGAACGCTGAAAGACAGCCTAAGCTTATTAGCTTTAGTTCTTGAACAGCAAACAGAGATTCAACCTTCTGAGATTATGACTGATACAGGCTCTTATAGTGATGTCGTTTTTGGTTTGTTTCGGTTATTGGGTTACCGATTTAGCCCGAGACTCGCTGATTTAGGTGGTCAGCGTTTATGGAGAGTTGATCCTGAGGCAGATTACGGTGAGCTTAATGCAGTCTCTACCAACCGGATCCGATTGAATAAGATTACGCCTCAATGGGAAGATGTCCTACGTTTTATTGGATCTCTTCAGTTAGGTAAGTTGTCTGCCCGAGATGCGATGAGGGTTTTACAATCAGGCAGTAATTAAAGCTCTTTGGCTAGGGCGATTGCTGAGATTGGCCGAATAGACAAAACTATTCATCTTTTAACGTACATCGATGATATAGAAAAAAGACGTATGATTCTAAAGCAGCTAAATAGGGTTGAAGGAAGACATAACTTAGCCAGGGAAGTTTTTCACGGACGTCGTGGAGAAATGAGGCAAAAATACAGAGAGGGTCAGGAAGATCAATTGGGAGCCTTAGGACTAATGCTCAATGTGATAGTGTATTGGAATGCCTTGTACATGCAGCAAGTGGTTGACCAACTTCAACAAGAATGCATGAATATCAATTCAGATGACTTAAGTCGTGCATTACCTTTACTTTTCAGCCACATAAACATGAATGGCAAGTACACGTTTATCATTCCAAAAGAAGTAAAAAATGGAGAGCTGAGGCCATTGCGGGATGTGGCACAGGACACAGCTGAACCCTTATCATAGTTTTTCGTTCCGTTGCACCTTAGACCCCAACAAGCATAATCATCGCAAACGCCATTACTTCAAGAAGCCCGTTTATCGTATTAGCAATTCTACGCAATATACGAACTCACTCAGAAATAGAGGGCGTATTGATATCTGGTTATATGAGGACATCTTAAATAATTGGCAGTTTGATGAGCGAAGCTATGATGGCACCGGCTCTAGTGTTAAGTATCCAAACAGTACTATTGAAGCATGCCATCATCTAAGAATGGTTTTTAAACTGCCTTTACGGCAAACGCAGGGCTTTATCGACAATTTACTCCTGTTATTTGGAAGGCCCCACTTGCGATGCCCTGACTACACCTTACTTTCAAAGCGTTTAAATACACTTGGGATCACCACTCC
>NZ_JAKILT010000121.1 GCF_023283535.1 Shewanella sairae
TAATAGTAGGGGATTTGATTTCAAACGGCTGAACAACCATTTCTACCCGGCGGTTCATCGCGCGTCCCATTTCAGTGCTGTTATCCGCAATCGGCTCCGCTTCACCTCTACCTAATACGTTAATTCGAGCTTCATCAATACCTTTTGTGATAAAGAAGTCCGCAACAGATTGCGCTCTACGCTCCGACATCCACTGATTATACTTTTCAGGCCCCGTGCTATCTGAGTGCCCTGTAATCGTAATGACCGAAGCTGGGTATTGAGTTAAAAACGCTAAGGTTTTCTCAAGCGGTTTAGTACTGACTAATTGACTCGAGTTGTGAGCAAAAATCGTATCGCTATTAACACCAGAAACAACATAAGTTTTCACTTCCACGGGTTTTTCAACAATGACCTCTACCAATTTCTCTTGAATGACAGGGGTAGGCTTTGGCGCAAAACCAAACCGCCAGCTCACGCCAACCGTAGCTAAGTGATGGTCTGAAAAGCCTGACGCGCTATCACCTAATGATTGCGTGAATTGATATTCAGCCCGCAGCGCAAGGTTATCTGTCAGCGCATATGAAAGACCTGCACCAAACACCGGCGAGAATCCATCAGTATCAACATTATTCAGTCCCTTAACATCGCCCATCCAACCCGCTCCCCCCCCTTTAAGGTAAGGGTACAAGTTATCTGTAATAGGGTAACCCAAGCGTGCACTCATGACGCCTTGCTGAAACTCAGCAGAAATTTGGCCATGATTGTAATTTGCATAAGCTTTACCTAAATATTGATAAGCAAGCTCAGTAGAAAAGTACTGATTAAATTGATAACCAAGGTGCAAGCCCCCAGCAAGTCGGTCACGAGCACTGTCATAGGACGCCTCGTTCCCACCATTAGCGTAGTGGCCTTGGCCAATATCTATACCGGTATACCAGAAGTTGTCTGATACGTCGGCAACAGCATGCGATAAAGGCACACCACAACATAAAACAAAAAGCAGTGATTTTTTCACAAAGCACCTCTCAAAACGTGTAGTGTAGTGGTCAATTTAACACTGCGGATATTTTTATTGAACAAAAAACGTTATCTCTACCTACAAATTCCACGTAAAAGTCATAACGTTCAAACTAATAAATGCCCCATTATTAGCTTCGCAACTCAAGAAGTAATTAGCCTGAATATAACCTTGTTTTTAGAAAAGCTAATCTGAAAGGGTTTTTCCATTCACGAACATCCTCGGTGTACAAATAAGGCATAGATTTGCACACGCTCTTGTTAAATGTTACAATAGGTTTATTGGTACATGATATGCCAATGGATGAATACGAAGGTTTAAGCGTTGTGTAAATCACATTGATTTACCCGTTATTTTAAGGAGAAGTTTAGTGTGGACACCTTCGGCCATACCTAAACAAATGATATGAGGTTTATAAATGGAAATTTCAACAATGTCTCAAAAGTCAGCCAGAGATGGACTGGGTACAACAGACAACTTTAAAGGTGGTGTTTATGTAACTAAAAACGGTGTTGCAGAACTGTTTGTTCAAACAGCAGTAGAAAGACAAATGGAGCTTAACGAGCTTCGTTTAGAACGACAAACAAACTCCCTGTTAAAGCTAACAATGCTTTCTAAACAGGATATCAAAAACAATCGCAAAATGTCCCCAGAAGAAGCACTAAGGAGAATGCGCGATGCAAGAAAATAGTAACTCGGAGAAAAAATGTCAGAGTATGAAATAGATGTAACAGAAGTAGCTTTATGGTCTCTACAAGATATCGAATCCTTCAATATGGCAATATTTGGAGCTGAACAGTCCGCGGATTTTGTAGATGACTTACTAAATGAATCAGTATCAGCTATAGCCGAAGACCCTTCACGCTATAAATTCAGCGCAAGGCTAGCAGATAAAGGGGTAAAGCTACGAGAAAGAATATCCCCTGATGGAAAATACATAACTCTCTATGACTTTGACGGTAAAGTCGTAGAGATTTTACTATTTATGAGCACGAGACAAGACCTTGAAAGCTTGCTGCATCGTTATATGATAGTAAAATAGATTAAGAACATGATCACCCACACATGTAGGATTTTACGCCACTCCATGTGTGGTGTAGTTGTGGGTTTTCTAGTTATAACCCCACGTTATAGAATCCCCCCTCTAGATTGTTCCTCTAATAATGGCTTTGTTAGATGAAGCTGACATCACTACTTTAAATGAAGTCTTAAAAGGCTTTATCTATTTTGACAAGCCAAGTGATTCAAAAATTCAGCATTTAGACCAGCGGCAAGTTGAAGTTTTGTCTAGTGAAATCAGTAGCCCTTTTAATACTTTAGCTACCGCTGAAGAAATGGGGTTAGTTAAACATCAGTGAGAGTGCGCGTTTACACTTGTGCCTCAATATAATAAGTAACATTAGGCGCTAAGAAACTTATGAATGTTGATAATAGGTTTGGATTCCGCGCAAGCAGGTTGCACAGACGTTACACCTTATGAGTAAATAAAAATGGAATACAACTATACAATCTCATCTGAAGGATGCTTAGCACTGTTAGATCCTGAAACATATAAAGGATTTATTGGAGAAGATTGGTCGGTAAAAGGAATTAAAGATCATTTTATTTCAGAAAATGAAAAAGGAGCCATAATCGCTTGGGGCTGTGATGATGGAAATTGGAATGTAAGCATTTCAAATAGTGAAACTGATCTGAACTCAGAGCAATGCTTTGATTCAGTATTGAAAACGAATGGAAAGATCTTATTAACATCATACGAGAGCCTCACTATGGCTGCGCAATTCGATGATGTTTCATTGCCAGAGTCTCATGAGAATGGACAAGTAATTGAACTAGAGCCAGGGTTCTATCAGGTTACAGTTAAGCAAAAGTTCGCAAGTGAAGATTCAGGCTGTGAAAAAGTATTCAGCCAAAAAGCTGCTCACTTTGAGCTCATTCTTAAAAAAGTTAACGAGCTAGGAAAACCACTAAATGATATCCCGTGGTTTCAAGGCTATTAGGCATAACAAGCGCGTGCAATCTGACCTCTGGTCATTGATACGGACGTTAGTTGCTTAGGAAAATTATGACAATCATGCAAGAAGATGTAATTGACCTGTTCTATGTGAATGAAGAGGAAAACTATATTTCTCTCATTATTTCCGACCACTTGGAGTGGGATGAGAAAAATGAAAAGTTACTTTTGCTTCAACGCAAGATCAATACTTATTTAGCCTATCTAGAGTCAGGTCAAGTTTATGAAACAAACCCAGAAAGTAAAGATATGAATGTTTACATTGCTTTGACATCTATGTATGCTCCAAATGAAGAGGCATTAAAGTTTTTTCGCCTACTTGTACCTATTGTTGAGGATGCTGGCTTTCATTTTAAGTGGAGTGTTGCGTAAAAATGCAGCTAACAAGCTGCCTGCAATCTTGCCTCCGGCAGTTGAGGAGGGCGTTAAATACCTGAGGGAATATTATGACTTGGAGTTTTGACCAAGATAAAAACGTAGCAGCATTGATAACAAAGCAAGTAGTAGATCAAGGATTACCCATTTTACAAGTGATCCATTATTCGGATGATCACTCTTGGGCTTTTATGTGTGGTACTACTAGTAACCCTTCAGATACGTTGGTTATAAGTATGGAACAGGCTGTCTCCTTTGATGTTTCTCTTTACGAAATAGCTACTATGCCTCCTGGCTGTATAGCTAGTCGAAATAGCGTGAAAGAAAGCTGGGTGTGCGAAAAAATTGACGACATTTAATCTAGTAGCCGGAGGTATCAAGCCTCCAGCACCACCCTGCATGCGGCTCAGCACTCGACTAAATGGTTTTAGGAGCTAGAGCAGGGAGCCGTTCCTTTAGAATTTATGCCTTAACACCTCCGCTTCCTTTTAAGCATCAATTATCCGCCTTAAAAACGCATTCCCCCTATAAAATCTAATGCTAATATGCTTGGTTTGATTTAAGCGCGAAACTGATTTCTGTCCATAAATTCGTTTCAGCGCATAATGATGACAGAGGGCTTCACTGACTCTACTGTTCCCTATTAGTCTTTTAATAAGATATAGCCCAA
>NZ_JAKILT010000122.1 GCF_023283535.1 Shewanella sairae
ATAATGGCGGCTTGACCCCAAATGAATCTGAACGAAGATTTTGGAATACGTACAAGTCCGTGTCCAGTTTTACTTGACCACTACAGATACCTATCAACAAAAAGCATTAACGGGCAGTAAGGAGTTTGCGGCAATTCAATCATCACCTGAAGCTCGAATGAAACAAGGTATGAACGACATCATGGAGCAAGCAAAAAAAGAAAAATAGTCTTAACTTAGGCAATAAAAAGGGCTGCATGATGCAGCCCTTTAATGCTAGATACTCATTATCTTTTATTCGGGTTTATTGACGTAATATAAAAAACCACTAGCAGCAGAGATAATAAAAAGTATCCCTAACAATGTAGGCAGCCATGAGGGATCTTTAAGCCCTTGGTTATCGTTAATCCCTGCGATCATAAATAATAAACAAAACAATCCAGCAAGCCCGATGATCCACGGTGTTAAACGTGATGTTGGCGCTGCTTTGTAGCATTGTTGAGGAGCATTTAGATCAGTCTTTTTAAAGAAAAATCGTAATTTATTGTAGTACCAGCCATTACCAACATATTCAATGAACAGATAAACGAACAAAGTTATAAAGCTACAAAATAAAACTGGTTTCCCGTACTCTTTTACAACGTCAAAAAAGAAACTTGATGCAACGGTAACAAAGAATAATAAAGCATAAGCCAAAAATGCTATAGATGATTTTTTATCCTTACTCAATACATCTTCAACCTGCTCATTCCATTGCTCAGCGGGCTTATCCGCAAACAATGGCGCAAAGGTTTTGAGTGATTCAGGTAATGACTCTGATTGTGATTGAGGCGCAACCACAGGCGCGGCACTAGGTGCTATAGACAGTAACTGGTCAATCTCTTGATCAGATAATCCCTTTGACCGTAACAGGTCGATTTTTGAAGTCAAACTCATTGACGTATTCATGGTGTTTTCTCTTTCAGAACATGACGTTATTTTACGCTGTATAACCATTAACCACAATCTAGATATAGTGAAAACGCAATGCAACGATGGTTAATGTATCCTGAGTCGCTTTGTACACTAGACGGTGTTCATCGGTGATCCGCCTAGACCAATAACCCGATAGATTTTCCTTTAATCGCTCTGGTTTACCAATGCCCTCGAACGGAGTTCTTGTGCAGTCCTGGATTAACTTATTAATCCGCTTCAAGGTATTGCCGTCTTGCGGCGTCCAATAGCAGTAATCAGCCCAAGCGTGATCTGAAAAGAGTATGTTCATCAGTCTAATAACTCACGTTCTTGCAACTGACCTTTGTTCACTTGCTCAATAGACTCAAATAATCGCTTTGCGTTGATGGGGTTAGTCAATAAATACAAGGTTTCTTTCCAGCTATTAAATTCAGCCTCAGACAACATAACAACGTTTTCTGCATCTCTACGATGGATCACCACAGGTTCGCAATCACTGACAACCTGATCGCATACCAATTTTAAGTTTTGTCTTACATCCGTAAAGCTATAAACGCTCATAACTCCCCCAATACGTACCTTAATGGTACATGTTGCTCCTTAATATAAATACAACTTTGCATGAAAGGAACCATACTATGCAAGATCGTTTAAATAAGCGGCCTAAAGCCCGTACCAGTAATTTTACTCGTGGCGGCCAGATCATCTTTCACAATATCCGCATGTACTTTCAAGTCATTGGTGCGATTTTCCATTGGTATTTTCTCGCTATCGCGATCATCGCAGGATTAGCGATTTACAGCTTCATAGACGCCGAAACCTTAAAGGCCACGCAATACCACTGGAAAGTATGGTCAATCAGTAAAATTCATCCCGACACAAGGGAAGTGACATTAACCTGGCAAGGTGAACCTTTTACCGAAACCATAGGCATCTTAAAAGAAAGTAAGCTACTCAATGATGCTAACGATAAGTTCATGTGGATCTTACAAATAGGCTTCTTGTTTGGCTTTATTGTGGTCACGATTATCACCACGATCATTATGAAGTTCTTTAACAAAAAGGGGGCTGAACAAACAGAAGATTGCTTAGTACGTGGGGTTAGAGTTGTAGAGCCAAGCCTCCTATCCAAAGAGTTAATCAGAGACAAAAACGCCAGTGACTTTAAAATTGATGGTCTGCAATTACTGACACAAGATTTTGAAATTAGACATTTGTTATTCAGTGGTACAACGGGCGCGGGTAAATCTGTTGCTATTCGTAAGTTACTGCAATGGATAAGAGCTAGGGGTGACAAAGCGATTGTTTACGATAAAGGCTGTACTTTCGTATCGCGCTTTTATGATGAAAGCCAGGACACGATTTTAAACCCTTTTGATGAACGGTCAGCATACTGGGATTTATGGTGCGATGCTAACAGAGCCACGGATTTTGAAAATCACGCAATGGCACTTATTCCTGAACACGGCGATGGTGATCCATTTTGGGTACAATCAGCCCGTACTATTTTTGCATCTACCGCTTACAAGATGCAAAGTGACGGCAAACCTTGTACCACTGAGCGCTTGCTAGAGCTGATCTTAACCTCGCAACTTGAAACCTTAACCGAATACTTAGACGGTACAGAATCCGCAAGTTTAGTGTCAGACAAGATCCAAAAAACCGCAATCTCAATCAAATCAGTATTGGCCGCTTACATTAAGTCATTGCGATTCTTAGAGGGCTTAGATAAACCCGACTCTGAGGGCAATCCACGCAAGCGCTTTTCTATTCGTGATTGGGTACTGGATGATGACGAGAAAGGCTTTTTATTCTTAACCTCAAATGCAGAGCAACACGCCTCTTTAAGGCCGTTGATCTCTATGTGGTTGTCTATCGCGTCAACTTCTATTCTCGGTTTATCTGAAAATCCCAATCGCCGTATTTGGGTGATCATGGATGAAGCCCCAAGTATTCATAAGCTCCCTGAGCTGCCTAACGTATTAGCCGAAGTACGTAAGCATGGCGGCTGTTTCTTATTGGGGATTCAATCCTATGCACAGTTGGTTAAAACATACGGCCAACACGCCGCCGATGAAATGTACGACCTACTGAACTCGCGCTTTTACTACCGTAACCCGTCTGCTCCTATGGCGAAGAAATCCAGTGAAGACTTAGGCGAACAAGAGCTAGAAGTCTCAAAGGAGCAATACAGCTACGGTGCTAATTCGGTGCGTGATGGTATTTCGTTAGGGCATCAAACCATAACAAGGCCAACGGTAAGCGCATCAGAGATCATGTTACTTGATGATCTTTCTTGCTGGTTACGTGTTGCAGGTAATTATCCTGTAACCCGACTCGATCTTAAATTTGACCAACTGCCACAAGTCGCTAAGGGCTTTGTCTTTAGAGATTACGAAAGCAGCGAAGCTATGAAGAAAGTCGATGCCTTACTTGCTCATTATCAGTTAGGTGCATTGTCTTCACTCCCGACCGAAGATCGCAATCGTTTACTGGCTATTCATAACTCGCAATTTGAGGGTGATGAAAAGGCTCAGAAAGCAGAAGAAAAGCGTATGCAATCCAGTGTTGAGAAAACCAATCAACAAGACGAATACGATGTAGAGAAACAAAAACAAATCGAAGCACAAGAACTGCGGGCACAGCTCGCTACGCCTGACGCTGAAAGCTCACTGCATGATATGCAGGATCAGCAAATTAGTGACGACAGTTCGCCCTCTATTTAACCGCCGTAAAGTTTTCATAAAATCTATCTATACAACCCTTAAATTAAGGTGTAAAAATGAAGAAACTTAACTGTCACAATAGAATTGTGTAAACCCAAGCAACTGAAAATAATCATAGTATTAATGTGCAAGACCAAATAATAGTGCACACAGCTTGAGTATCTGTTCGTAGGACTACACGATAAATTTAAGCTTCAAGGATCAATAATTGAATACAATGTTAACCATCTTATTTACAATTTTTATATTCACAACATTCATAATACTTAATGGTCGTTTATTAAAAGGATGGTACGGTATTCTGGTCTAATCGATCTGGACACCTTGATTGTGGATAATAGAGCCTACAATTGAGGTAAGCATGAATACGAAAAGACAGTACCGAAC
>NZ_JAKILT010000123.1 GCF_023283535.1 Shewanella sairae
GCTTGATTAGGTCACTCCTAGAACCCTGCGAGGGAGGTCAGTAATTCGCGGGAAACAGACCTGTGATAGAAAGCATAACCTTATATGGTTGTGTCCTCTGGGACGACCGGACTACCCCTAGCCGCTGTTGGCTGAAAAACGGAAGAAGAACTTTCGAGGGTAGGTGCTGCAATGGCTTTACTGCGCGCATGACTCCTACGCTCACAGCCCCGCCTTTGTCTCGGCGGTACCAGGTAGAGACAACCAATCCTCTTTAAACTTTATTTTATTTACCCGTTCTTGATTTCCTCATTTTTTTCAACGAGAAATGTGAGCAAATCATGCATAAACACACTCATTCATTAACCCAAGCACAGGCAATCAATATCATTGGTCGCTTTTATATCAACCCTAACTTTGCTCACAAAATTATCCAACGTAAGTGCGATAACCCAAGTCTTGTTGAGCACGACATTATTTTCAGCTGCATAAAAGCAATCACCGGCTCTCAAATAGTCATGTCCATTAAGCAAGCCAAAAAGATTTATACCTATTGGCAGAGCTTCCCGTTACAAAAGCACTACGAACTGGACTTTGCCATTGCTTCTTTCATGCTTACCGGCAAGTGGACTCCACCGCAACGCTATATCAAACCGGTATATTGCTGCCGGTACTGCAAAAACAAATGTACTGAAATCAGTATTTGTGACTGCTGCACAAAAAAGTTGAGCGGCGAAGCTAACCGGCCCCACTTTTTAAGTGAGGACTTTCTTAGGAAATATTTATCATGTAAACACTAACGCTATACCTCATCGTGTCTATTAGCCCATTCGCGTAACTTAGAAGTGTGGCTCACAATGGTTTCCCTCTAGGGTTTAGGTGCTAACGGACATAACCATGCCGTGACCGACAATAACCCACCTATGATTACCTACGCTTTGTGCATTTCTTTTTTTTGAAATGCACAATTGGACTCAAGCAATGCAAAACTTAGACAGCAACGTTAACAGTATCAAAACTCACTTTGGCCAAAGACAGCTCGCATTGCTTAATGATGATGAAGTCACAGAGCTCATGCTTAACAGCGACGGTTCACTCTGGGTAGAGCGTTTTGGTAAACCTATGACTGTCGAGTCCAGCATGACGCCCACACAGGCCATGCTATTGATGAAAGCCCTAGCTGGTTACCACCAGATTGCGTTATCGCCTGAGACCCCCGTTTTAGAATGCGAATGCCCTATTGATGGCAGTCGATTTGAGGGCTTAATACCGCCTATTACCACGGCACCAACCTTCGCACTGCGCAAGAAAGCCTTGCGTGTGTTTACGCTGCAAGAGTACGTTGATACAGGCATATTATCCGCCTCGCAATATGACATTCTTAAGCAAGCTATTATCGAACGTAAAAATATTATGATTGTGGGCGGCACAGGTAGCGGCAAGACCACGTTCGCCAATGCGCTCATTCATCAGATGGTGTGCAGCTGCCCTAATGACCGCATTGTGATTATTGAAGACACCAATGAAATTCAGTGTGCAGCCTTAAACTCCGTTATCTTACGTAGCAATGTCACGACACCTATGTCTCAACTGCTACGCGCAACACTGCGCTTGCGGCCTGACCGTATACTGGTTGGCGAGGTGCGCGGTGGTGAAGCGCTATCCTTACTTAAAGCTTGGAACACTGGCCATGATGGTGGTATTGCAACCATCCATGCTAACAGCGCTAAGCTTGGCTTGCTGCGACTTGAAGATTGTATTGCCGAGGTATCACAAAACATTAATCACAACCTGATTGCTCAGACTGTTAACATTGTCGTATTCATCGAGAAAACTTTAGAAGGTCGCCGCATCAAGGAAATCATTCAGGTGAACGATTACCTGAGCGGCCAATACATCACTGAGTCTATTGAGAGGTAAATCATGCGTCGCTGCCCCTATTGCTTTGAAGATACCAACCTAAACCAGGACCCACGCTGGGGATTGATATGTTGTGATTGCCACCTTGAAATGAGTCGAATAGAAAAAGAAACCGACTGGGATACTTGGGAAGTCGATAGGCATCAATATATCGCACCAACCAATGAGCCCTACCGCACTCAGGAGTTCACTCAATGAAATACCACCTAAATATTGACGATTCAGAACTCATGCAGCTCTAACCTTCCCCAATTATCAACACAAGGCATTGACCGTTTGGTTAGTGCCTTTTTTTTATACCTAAAAACCAAGGCTATCGCCTTAATCACCTTTTATTTTAATAAGGAACACACAATGCTACACAGTCAATTAACCTATTCACCCAATACCCCCTTTAAACCTCCGCTACATCGGCGAGCGCTTAGCTTGCTGACTGAGCACCCTTTTATCCTAATGGTCATGCTGTTTGCGGTGCTATTACTGTTTCCTGACCTAGCTCATGCGTCCTCAACCAACATGCCATGGGAAGCGCCGCTAACTAAATTAGTTAATTCAGTGACAGGGCCTGTCGCGTTTGGCATATCAGTGTTAGCACTAGTCGCGTCAATTGCAGGCTTGGTATTTGGTGGTGAAATTTCAGGACTCATCAAAACAATGCTGTTCTTAGCACTCGGTATTTCTGTCATTGTGTTTGCTACTAACATGCTTAGAACCCTATTCGGCATTTCATCTACCCTCATAGGCTAACGTCATGGCATTGCACCGCACCCCGATATTTAACTTTCACCGTGGCAATCTAATTATGGGCTGCGAGAGAAACCCACTGTTATTGCTTGGGCTGCTGTGCATGGTCCTGGCGATATTACAAACCCTTCCCACAATATTACTTGCAGTATTGTTGTGGGTAGGGGGATTGCCGCTACTGCGCATCATGGGCCGAGCTGACCCGCACATGAGCTCTGTCTATAAAGCGTACCGAAAACACCCTGATTACTATCCAGCTCACGCCCGTAAAAACTATTCACAGCGAGATTAACCATGTTCAAAACAACGTCCTATCGTGCTCCTTCAATGGGGTTTTCTGACCTGCTTAACTACGCTGTATTGGCTGACAACGGCGTGATAGTCAATAAAGATGGTTCGCTTCTGGCTGGATTTAAGTTTGCCGGCGCGGATGTATCAAGCTCAACGGTTGCGGAGCGCAACGAATTAATGAGTCGGCTCAATAAAGCCCTGTGCTCATTTGGCACCGGTTGGATGGTGCATGTTGAAGCAGTGCGTGACCAAACACCCAACTACCTTAATACTGACACCGCCGCCTTTATTCACCCCGTGTTTGCGATGATTGATGAAGAACGTAAAGATTACTATCAGAATATCAGTACTCGATACGACTCAGATTACTACCTGTTTCTTACTTACATGCCGCCTAACAAAGCCAAAGCCAATATTACCAATTTCATGTTTGAGCAAAACGGCAATATTGAGCAAGGATTCAGCAAACACCTAAGCGACTTTAAAGCCAAGTTACGTGAAATGGAAAGTAACCTAAAAAGCTATTTACACATTGAACGATTGGGCACGTATAAGAAAGCCCAAACTGACGACACAGACACTATCACCTCTCGCCCAATACTATATTGTCGCTTACTGGAAGCACTTAATCACATTATCAGCGGGAATAAGCAACCTATGCGGTTGCCGTTCTGCCCGTCGGGGCTGGATACATTGCTGGGTTTACATGACTTTTGGACCGGTCTTAATCCAAAAATCGACAACCAATTGTTGATGACCATCAGCATTAATGATTTTCCTGACAGCTCCACGCCTAACATGCTTTATCACCTCGATAAGCT
>NZ_JAKILT010000124.1 GCF_023283535.1 Shewanella sairae
TTCTTGTACGTTTCGTCATAGTGTCACCTGTTAACTTATGAGGTGATGATATCACCTCTAACTAGGTGGCCAAATTAACTATGCCACTACACTAGCTAATTTACGGACAATTATCGGTAAGAGTAAAAGCTCTGAAAGCAACTGTTGGTATTAGGGGAGCTTTTAGCTCGATACAGTTTCAATCTTCCCCCCTTTTGATACGTATTCTTCTAGCAGGACTTCAAAATTCTTAGTTAAAACGTTCCACTCTGAAGGAGCTAGTTCATGAAATGCATCCAATACAGGGATTTCTCCAGATCGTTTAGGTCCAAACATTAATAGCTCTTGGGATTCGGTTTTGAAAAACGGTATATAAGGCCACGTACCCTGCCAATTACAATCCTTTATCTGGATTTTTCGATTTTCCTCATAATATTCTTTGATATCTATGCAACCAAGAAATTCATGGCTATTCCATGCTTCGGACCCTTCGTTCCAATCTGGTTCTGCTTTATTGGAATACTGGCATATAAAACCGCCATTATACTTCAACAAAAACTGCCTATATGAGAATGGTAATTTTAGTGACAAAAATTCTTCCAGCTCAGCAAGTTCACTTTCAGAAGCGCCTTCATTAAATACAGCGCTATTCGAGTTTGCCTTAATGAGGTGTTCCAGCTTGCTGAGAAGTTCTAACATAGTATGGTCCTCCAATAAAAGGCATTGATTATAGCACTTTATCAGAATGGCGTTGGATAAACGAGCTTGAAAGTTTGCAAAGTGAGCATTGATATTGAGATTGAATCGAAAGTAATTCGATGATTACCTATCGATTAGTAAAAGTAGGACAACAGGCTCGCAACAGTTCTGTGCTTTTTATCGCCTGTAAGTCTTAAAGGGGCAGAAACGTGTTACCAAGACTAGCGCAGTCCTTTAGGGTATACCTAACGCGCACCAATCAAGATGTGAACTTGGATGGTTCGCTTTGTGCTGATTCTAACCTTACGCGAACTGCCATTGAAAACCATACCCAAATCAAACTGACGTGCCAAAATCTTTATTCTTTAAATAAAGAAAATTAAGCGCTCTATACTAAAAAATACTTACAGCAATGCTTGTTAGGATGACGAATATTAAAATATCATGTTCAATTATTTTTTATTTGGTTCAACGTTATGGGTGTGTTACCGCTACGACATGTTTATCAACTGCATGTTTCTTTAAATGATATAGAACCCGCGATTTGGAGACGGATCCTCGTTCCAAGTGAGGTGACTCTTGATGTGTTGCATTTGCTGATCCAAAAAGCTATGGGGTGGCAAGACGAGCATTTACATCAATTTATTGCTGGGAGTAAGCTATATAGCGATTACCATCCTGACTGGGACGAGTTTGGAGCTGATTTCGAAGATGAATCAACTGTCAGGATTAGGCATATTTTAACATCTCCAAATCAGACGTTAACATATACATATGATTTTGGAGATAACTGGCAGCACACTATCAGACTGGAGGAAATTAAATCTCCTGATGACGTTGATGGTGAACAATTATGTATCGCTGGAGAAAGAGCTTGCCCGCCAGAAAACTGCGGTAGTGTTCCAGGTTATTATCAATTGCTTGAGATTATGGCCGATCCCGAACATAGGGATTACGAGGATACCTTGTTCTGGTTAGGAGGGAATTTTGATCCTGACTTCTTCTCTCTCGACGTAATTAATAGTTTTGATGAAAGCTCAATGTTTGATGCTGGAAACGAGTTTTTCGCTAGAATTGAAGCTCAGGAAATTGTAATGAATCAACTTCTTAAAACGTTAAAAAACACCCATCCTGAAACATATCATCATTTACATAAAGCATGTATGCAGGCGAGTAAGGATGCGAGAAGTGAGCGTTCTTCTGATGAAGGTCGGGACCAATACACTAGCGCGATAGCTGACACTATCGATTCATTTTTTGATTTTGATGAAGACGGAACTCGTCAAGTGCATTAACGATTAAATCGTATGTTAAGTAAGGTCAGTCCTTTTTATACGATTCGACGTGAATAACTTTGATTAATCGTTAGGAAGTGCCGCTAAATTCTAGCGGCACTTTATTGATGTTCAGTGAGTCAATAATGCGAGATCTTCGGTACTCAAGCCTGTAACGTCAATAATGGTTTGGTGATCCATGCCGTTGTGCAGCATGTTTTTAGCAATTTCAATAAGCGCTTCTTGACGTCCCTCTTGACGTCCCTTGGTTTCACCAAGTTGAATGCCTTCTTGACGTCCTTCTTGTCGCCCTTCTTGTCGCCCTTGTTGGCGTAATTGTTCAGCAATTGTCATAAGTGTTTCCTCGTGCTTGGGAACTGATGAAGCCAGTGTTGTTATTAGGGCTTCTAGGTTGCTTGTTTCGCCGACCTGGAGCAAATAGCTCATCAGTGACTTTACTTGCTTATCCGTAGTGTAATCGCTTAATAGCAACCTGACCAGAGGCTCAACTAATTCCATAATGTCTTTATGCCTGGCGTGTTTCTGTACTAGCTCTAAAAGCGCTATTCGTCGATGCTGCATAATTTCATCATCAGAAATTACCGTCACATCAACCAACGGGAAATCGTTGGTGTATAGCCGCTTTGCTATATCTGGGTTGGCAAAGCCCTTAAGCCAGTTCATATCATACGGATAAGGCGATTCTTTACCGTGATAAAATTGCAGCGGAATGACTAAAGGTAAGTGCTTATGCCCTGCATCAAGGTGTTGCTGCATTGCCGCAATAGCGTAACGCATAAGCCGGAATGGCATATTTTTATCTGGCTTACTTTGGTGCTCAATCAACGCATATATGTAACCATCACCCTGAGATGTTTTTAATGAATATAATACGTCTGAAAAATAAGGTCGTAGGTTGTCTTCTATGAAACTCCCAGGCGCCAACTGTAAAGTCGATAGGTCACACATTTCTCGCAGTTCTGCGGGGAGATGAATATCAAGCAAATCCCTTGCGGTTTCGGGATGGGTTAGAAACTGCTTAAATAAAGCATCATGAGGTGTAGGTGTCGTTTTTTTCATAAGCTTATCTTAGCATGAAAACTATTGCCGCCTAAAAGCTATTGTAGTCGTTGGAAAGCCTAGCATTTTATCTTAGGTAAATCGCTCCACTTAGTCGTGTATTGCGGCGTTAATCTATCTCTACGCATTCCCCATTTAGGCGCAATACCTTGAGCGGCCACGAACACGGCATCACGGCCATACTTATTATTGAGTTGGTCATAGATGTTCATTAACGCTGAATTAGCCACTGGGGCGAACAGGTCCTCTTGCTTGTTTTTGGCAGCGCTTAAATCCAATAATCCAATGCCAACTTTATAATAGCGCGTACCAGCTTGAAACCACTGGTCTACGACTTGGGTTACCGCTTTACTCATTAAGTGCGTATCAGCAGTAGGATAGGCAAATTGGTGTGACTGTTTAAATCCGCTAGGTCTTTCATCATAAGGTGAGTTGTGAGCGAATATAATCATGACACCACAGAGTGAGCCTTGCTGTCTGGCCTTTTGCGCTGCAATCCCTAAATGCTTACATAGCGCTTGGGTTAAGGAGTCTTTATCAGTAATGCGGTCTGTCATGCTTCTTGTAGAGAATATTTGCTTTTGGTCAGCTTTTGCTTCATCCCAGGCAATGCATTGTTCACCATTAAGCTCTCTAATGGTGCGTTCCACTTCAATGTTAAACTCTCGTTTGGCAAGAGTCGGTG
>NZ_JAKILT010000125.1 GCF_023283535.1 Shewanella sairae
AAATCGCTTCACCCACCTTGGTATGCCTGATAGCTATCGAGTGGTCTGAGCATGCTCAAAGACTAGACAGATTGAGTATTGCAACAAAGCCGTGACAAACCGTTCTTTTAGTCAAAGAACCCTCATTAGTCGAGATGTGTGAGGCAAAACTTTGCGACAGAACCGGCACGTTTGCATTTAACTAAAACCATGCGGCAGAACCTCATTAACCCTATGTATATCATTAGAGATATACATACTATTGGGGTTTTCTTATCATATTCAACTGCACTTGTTTAATTGCTTTAATTAATTCATCGTCACTTACATCAGCGAGTAATAGAACTGCAGCTCTAATAAGTTTGGTGTCATTGATCTCTCTTAAACTACCTAACTCTTCTATTATCATTTCTGGTTGATTCGTTTTAAGTGAATCCCTTCGAGTTGCAAGACCTGTTAGTTCGTGCTCTAAGAACCTTATTGGTTTAGGATGGATCTTTGTTGTCGCTATTTGCCCAAATACATTCGTTTTTACTGAATGTTCATTGGCACCATTTTCTTCTGATTTTTGCTTTCTTTGTAAGTTCTTTAACTGAGCTTTCTCAGCGGGTTTTAGCCTGCCTGATTTTTGCTTAGCTAGAAGTTCATCTAATTTTTTATTATCCATTTTTGATAAGCTCCTTTGCTAAATCTTTATAATAACTAGCTGCAACATGCCCTGCTTTTATTACTGAAGCTGGTTCATGTTCAAATTCTGCCTCTGTAAATAAACTTCTTTCCCATATTACTGTTTTTGAGGTGTTCTTAGGCCAGCGTTCAGCTAGGTATTCTTTACCGTAGGATAAGGCTCTTTTCGCTGTTCTTGAGATCTTGGATGGAACGACAAGAAACTTTATTTCGTCTTCTTCTATAAATCGAACGTCTTGAATGTGCTCTAGTAAAGTTTCAACACCGTCTAAAGAGTGTTCTTTAAACTCGGTAGGAAAGATGTATTCGGTAGCGGCCATTACAGCATTTAAACCAAGTACAGATGTCCCAGGTGTTGTATCTATTAATATAAATTCATACGATGGAGCTACTTTTGCTAAATGAAGCTTTAGGCGTTCTTCTCTTCTCGGTAGCGAGATCATATCCATGTCTAATTTGGTCATGATGTCGCCACGACGCCCAGGTATTATATGTAGTTTCTCCTGCTCTATTCCATTTACAATGGCTGGATAAATAGCCTTATTAAAATCAAATTTGCGGTCAATTAGTGCATCACCAATATAAAACTCTGAATCATCTTGGCCATAGTATTTTGTAGTGTCTCCTTGACCGTCAAAATCAATAATTAAAACATTTTTCCCTAATTTACTTAATTCGTACCCGAGATTAACAGTTGTTGTTGTTTTTGTTACGCCGCCTTTCCTGCATCCGATCATACATATACGAGTCATATACCCCTCTTTTTTACAGTTAAGTTGTTGATTAGTTGAGTGTTTTATTGTGTATATCATCAGTGTTATACATAGGTTTGTGGTTGTATTATGAACTCCTTTTTGCTCCTTTTCAATAGTGCGTATAGCATTAATGTTATACGCACATTTTTTGTGAGGTTAGGTGGCCCGTTAATGGGTTTGGCTATGTATAGCATTAATGATATACATGCTTATTGGTTCCCTAGGCTTACCTTGGGTGCTTACGTATAGTATTAATGTTATACGCACATTTTTTTTGTGAGGTTAGGTGGCCCGTTAGTGGGTTTGGTTATGTATAGTATCAATGATATACATGTTTATTGGTTCCCCGAACTTGGGGGGAACTTGGATATCGGAAATTATTGTACGGTAGGGATTTTGATGCACCCTCTCGTGTTTGGGTGTACCCCAATGAGATAAGCGGTTACGGTATGGTTACGGCGAAAACCTAATCAATGCGTTAACTTAAATGCGGTAGATCTTCTGCGATAACATAAAAACTATAGCCACCCAAGATAAGTCGCTCTTTAGGTACAGTGACTTCCTATCCCCAACAGCCCCTCGACATAAGACCATTTTTTTGTTGGTTGTCATGAAATCGAGATCGTTAAGTTGGTAAATTTTTTTGCTACTTATAAACTCGAAGAGTTGTATTTGCAGTTTGCGCAAAATGTCAGGAGTGGACAGAACTGACTACTGCAAATTAAGATAATCATGAATTAGAGAAGTTAGAACTAAAATGACAGAAGAAAAATCAAAAGTTGAAAAAATTTCTAAGGCTAAAAGAATAAAAATCAGAGAAAAGGTAAGAGAGGAGCTCGCAGGCCAACCAACCACCTGGCAACCAAAGATAGAACCTTATCGACGAGGATCTTAGGTTTAACTGCATTTTCAGCCTCAACGCCCCAAAAGGCAAAAGTGGTGAATTTCACCACTTTTTTGTAGGCCATGATTTACCGCTTTTTGAGCGAGGTAACACAGGGTTTTAAGCCTTTCGTGGCAAAAATGCCATGAGTCTACAATCGCGTCGCATACAATTTGTCGTTATGTTAAATTCCTATTGTATGAATAGGCGGCTATATAATGTTTATTGAGTTGAGTAATAATTTATATATGATTCAACCTCAAAGCCTTTTTGTTCAACATCTAAACTAAACCTAGATCGCATATTATAGTCTTTCATTCTATTGAAGTCTTCAGGTATAGATTCACCCGTTAGATCCCAAAGGCTCAATAGTGGTTTAAATATCTTCCTGTAGTCGGTAGATATGACCATCAAACCATTACTGACAAGTGGTTCTTCACCTAGAGCATTTGCAACGGCTTCCCCTTTTTCGCCAGCAAACAACACTATATGCTCCCCCTTAATCGCCAATTTGGGTGAGATTCTAATTTCTTCCGGCATAGGGATAATTGTGTTTAGCTCGATTGCGTTGCCATTAGTTGGTAGCTGAATGTCGGCTAACTCCGGTGCTAACGTTTTAGCCAAGTTAAATAGCACATTTGGGTTTTCAGCTGACAAGCTTACTACCGCATCTAAGCTTTCCAGTTGCGGATTATCCAAATCTTCATTGATCTTGTAATCAATAAGCGACGCCCCAAAACCTTTGACACCATTTGCCATCCCGGTAAACATACCTAGCATTGCGGGGCTATTTTGACTCATTTCCCCTTGTATTTTCGCTAAAGGTCCACATTGATACTCTGGCGTTAACATATCGTCCCAGATTGCCGATAATGACGGCACCATCTGGTTGATATCTATTCCAAGTCCGAAGCTAAACACATTATTAACGTCTTGTACATAAGATGGAATATAGCCTCGCATGGCTTGATAGGCATCAAGTAGTACAAGATTATTACTTTCTACAACAGTTCTAAAATTAAATGTGCTTTCTTTATCTGTTACTTTAAACTCATCATATCCAGCGACTGTTCGTGGCCAATTATTAGCTATGGATGTGAGCTCCTGTTTACACTCGGGGGTTCTAAGTTCTATTAGAGGATCTTCTTTAAGTTTTTTAAACAGCTGAGATAATTGAACAGCAAGGAGGTTACCATTAATGCTCGTTAGACCTGTAGCAATCACCTGATGATTGATATAACCGATACTCTCATTCATAAAGTCATTATTCTTGATGATATCGTCAATG
>NZ_JAKILT010000126.1 GCF_023283535.1 Shewanella sairae
AATTAGGTGTTCTAAATGAACCGCCCTGTGCGGAGCCGCATGCAGGGTGGTGTGGGGGCTGGAGGCTAGATACCTCCGGCTACCCGATTAGCCGAAAATTGGCAGCATGCAAGTTTATATGCTGCAATACCAAACCAGCCCATTGTAGGAATTGCCCACAACCTTTGGATTAAACCATTAATTTCTTGAGGAATAAACCCTGCGTAAATAAGCCAAAACATAAAAACGTGCAATACAGTAACGGCAACAGATAAACTTTCAAATACACTAGGTTTAATTACATTTTTAAACTCAAGAGCAAAAGCCATAGGAGCAATAATCATGAATATTGATAAGTTATACAAAAGATGAAGCGGAGTTTCGAGTGTCCAAATTCCCGCACTAATCATGCTTATACCAAATAAGGATGTTGCTAACATTGCGGTAGAAAATCGATTTAGGGAGAGTGATTGCATTGCAAATGCGAAACCACACATAGATAACCCAATGATAATGTCAGCTATACGGTGGGTATAAGCATAAATTGGATCTTCTAATGCAACATAACTAATACTTTTTTCAACGAAATCAAAATCAGGAATGACAACTCCAAGTCCTATATTCACTATTGAAGCGATCCAAATGATATGAGCTTGTTTCAGTAACCAGTAGTTTAGATTTTTCACCGTACTTCCTTTTTCGGCTAACAGCTTATTATCCTGCGTCTAGGATAAATCCCTGCTTTCTAATTAAATCCTACTAAACATATCAATGTAACCTATTGATGTAAAGAGACTAATTCTCATCCGATTGTTGTTTTCTAACTATATCGCTCCGCAAAATTGAACAAGAACATTTATCGAGTCCAATGTAAGTCTAACTTGAAAAAGTTAAGCTATTGATACATAGTGTTTATATGTTTTTGAGCTGATCTATCAATGCATACTAAGGCTGTTATTGCTTCCCAAGCTTTCCTCTATATCTAACCCATCTATGTGCTTTTTAGCGTTAAATACTCGCCTAAACCACTCAAAAAATATCAGCAATAGCAGATAAAGTAAGCTATTGTATTGGAAGTATTTAACCAACAAGCAAGCTTTAGCCGAAAAATGATAACTGACAAGGAAGCGCCAGTTTGATCAACAAAGTCATCACTAAAAACAATAATTTTTATTATATGACTGCCGCCTTAGTGGTGTTGCTGTTAAGCGCATCATTAGTTAAGTCGGTAGCTGACGGCATGCTTGAATCTTTGCTGGATGGGGTGATTACCGCGACGTTTCTGGTTTGCGTGGTCAGCCTTGGTATTGATAAGAGCTGGAAGCGCTTTATGCAGGGGCTAATTGTTGTTTGGCTCATTGCTGCAATGCTTAAACGCTTTACCCCCATACCTAATATAGATCTTTTCATGCTGCTGCTTATGTTTGCCTTTTTCTGGGGCACTTTTAGCTCCATTGCCAGACAAATTCTGTTTAGCGGGTCAGTGGACGGCAACAAAATCGTTGGTTCGATTGCGCTTTTTTTACTGCTAGGCTTGATGTGGGCGTTAGTTTATCTATTGATCTTGGCACTGTCGCCCCACGCGTTTAGTGGGGTTGAGCATAGTGTTTGGGGGCAAAATTTTTCTCAAATGGCGTATTTCAGTTTTGTCACTTTGACAACTTTGGGTTATGGCGATATCAGCCCTAACACGCCTTTTGCTCAAGTTGCTGTTTATATGGAGGCCATTGCCGGCGTGTTTTATATGGCGATCGTCGTTGCTAGTTTAGTGAGTTCGGGATTGGCTCATAAGGAAACCTAATAGGAAGCTAAATATGGAAAACCCTATGCAACATAATCAAAGTAAATTGTTCGTCAATAATATGATGGAATCTGCCATTCGTATCGGTTTGCTATTTATATTGGTTGTTTGGACGTTCGATATCATCAAGCCTTTTGTGATCCCAGTGCTTTGGGGGGCAATTATCGCTGTTGCGTTAATGCCAATGACGCAAAAGCTAGAGCGCGCGTTAAAGGGGAGAAGAGGGCTAGCAGCAACGATATTAGCGATAGCAGGGATCACTTTGCTGATTGCGCCATTTTGGATTGTATCTAGCTCACTTTTTGAGGGCGTATCTCATGCCATTGAGGTGTTACAGTCTGGTGAAGTTGATATCCCAGGGCCAACCCAAAAGATTGCCGATATTCCGCTAATAGGCGGTAAGCTGTTTGAAGCATGGGCACTATTTGCAGATAATTTAGAAAAAGCCGTGATGCACTTTTTACCGCAAATTAAAACGGCGGTCAGTGCCGCTGCAGGCATGTTAGGCAGTAGTTTGGGCACGTTAGTGATGTTTATTATTTCGCTAGCCATTGCGGGTGGTTTTATGGCCCATGCTGAGAAATCTGCCGCGGCAGTGAGCACGGTTGCGGTAAAAATTGCAGGGAGTCACGGTGAAGAGTGGACAACATTAACCGCTGCAACTATCCGCAGCGTGTTATTAGGTGTTGTTGGGGTTGCCTTTATTCAATCGATTTTAATTGGTTCGGCACTGTTTACCTTCAGCATTCCTGCGGCAGGCTTGTTTACTTTTATTGTGTTTATTTTAGGTATTGCTCAGTTGCCACCCTTGTTGGTGGTGCTACCGTTAATTTTTTATGTCTTTTCTACTCATGACTCTACTGCGGCGACCATATTTACCGTTTGGGTGTTAGTTGCTGGCGTGTCTGACAGCATATTGAAGCCAATGTTGATGGGGCGAGGCGTTGATGTGCCAATGCCAGTGATTTTAATTGGTGCGATTGGCGGCATGTTAACCGCAGGCATTATCGGTTTGTTCCTCGGCGCTGTGGTATTAGCGATTTGGTATGAGCTATTTATGACGTGGCTTAAAGCGGAAGAGGCGTTAGCTAAACCGTCTGACGCGGCGAATGCTGCTGAAGATAAATTGGTGAGTGCACCTGCTCCTGCAACAGAAAGCGCCGATAGCTAAGTCGGGTGGACGACACTTGTTGCCAAGTGCCGTCTCCCTAAGAACCCAGCGTGCAACTTTCACTGCACTGGGCTCAAGCCTCATATAAAGT
>NZ_JAKILT010000127.1 GCF_023283535.1 Shewanella sairae
ACGCATAGTCCCTTGAGGAACATGGTCTTTGAATACATGAACATCAAAGAAACAAGTTAACTTCATTTTTTCATTTGGAAGCTGGTATTGGTACTCGTGTAATTCGTCATTAAGACAAATATCATCTTTATCATCGTCATCAAAGTGAAAGTAAGACATAAGCATTCATAGAAAATAAACGTGCAAATACTGTATATAAAAACAGGTACGCAATAATTGAGCTAAATCAATTTTTGCATTCTTTTCTGCCAGACAGTCGCGTAGCGACAAGCGTCGCAGACAAACCCGCTATACAGAAACAAATGAAGCCTAACGGTCGGTTAGACAAAATACCCTTTCAGCACTGCTTTAAAATGATGTCCCCTAGCTTTAGCTAGGAAATGGACATTTCATTTTTGCTTGTTATCTTTAAAGATCTTTTTATCTTTCATTTTTTAAAAGCTTTTAACCCAAAAAGAAGAAGATTTTAAGCCTAAAGATCACAACTAACTTTGTCGTCTTGATTTGTACTTTAACTTGTTCTTAAAAAAAACATCAATCACTTTAAATAGACAGCGTGCCAACCAAAAACCATGAGAAATACAAAATGTAGAGAGAGTTAAGCAGCACGTTTCTGCTCGTTTAGGAGCAATATACCGCGCTCAGACACGACAAAACTCGGCAAGTAAGCCGATGTAGGTCATTTTGATAAACTGCTTTAGCGCTAATTAGGTGGTACGTGGTAAGTTTCACGTACATGGTGAGAAGTGATCAGATCGAGCAAGCGTTGGCATGGCTCAACCACTTTCATGTTCTTACGAAGCGTACCGTCCATACGGTAACGTGAATTAGGGTAACGTGCCTTTTGCTTAAAGGATTTACCTTTCGTTTTCAAATCGGCTTCATGCTTTGCAGCTCCGTTACGAACGGACAAACGAGAAGCGCCGAGCATATCTAACAACCCTTTAGATAGAACTTTGTAACTTGCTTCTGCATGAAACATAGCCGCATGGCCATCTTCATAAATAGCCACAGTATCACTTTGCAGATAACCACACTGACTCAGTTTATTGATATAAAAATACCAGGTTGATTCGGCGATATAGACTCCATGTCTAAGCGCCACTTCCATTCTCAGCGCATCATGGGTGAGATTCTTACCGCCTTTACGAGTAGCAATAACGATCATGCCATTAGCAACATTACAATTAACGACAAATGCGGAAAGCATCAAACTTAGAATGACCTTAGAGCGATCTTGCAATGTTCCACGGTATAAGCCGTCACTATGTTCAAAAAATTCTTCACGATGAGGCAGTACCTTTGCTTGTCTGAGTAATGTTTTAACGTAATCAGGCAATCTTGCACTCTTGAATCCATTGAATGACGCAACTTTAGCTTGAAATCCAACAGCCTTACCGCTTTTATGAACTCGATCTGCTGTTTCTAAAATTTCAGCATTAACTTTGTCACGTTCAGCTTTTCGGGCTTTTTTGAGGCGTTTAGTTTCATCAACGACAGTGTAAGCTTGCCCGTCTGGTATTTCGCAGTCGAAAGCATTCGCATCATCATAAGATGACAACGGCGGAAGTTCAGAGCAATGCTCATCACAGTCTGAAAAGAGTGTATCTAGGTTAGCGTTTTGCATTAGACACACTCACAATAGGCATGATTGATCGCGTTAGGATCGGCATGTCATATTGAATGTATCTAGATCTATAAGGGGATTGATGCTGCAATATGCAGCTATAGCGCTGTTGGGTTTTCATTATTAGATTCTCGTAGTTTAAGTCTGTTAGGGTGATTAGTCCTTCCATTACCGATTAATCTAATATAAATGCTTCAAAAGATCAAACTAAACCTTAGCTGTAGATTTAATAAACAAAAAAACCGGCCCTACGAGGAAACCGGTTTTTCTGTCGAATGCTTAATATTTGGGAATCACTCCAAATACACTCTAACTTTAATTGTGTATGAATACACCACATAACTTGTACGTGGTGATAGCGAGCTATGTGCTGCACTCTCACACAAGAAGCTAGAGACATTTTAGTTAAATAATCAGCACAATTCAAGCTTTTTGAATCATTAGTTGAAGAAGTAAATGTATACTTAAATTCTAACTCTTAAAAATAATATTTGAATTTATTTCCAAAACAATTCAAAATCAAATACGCTCACTATGAGCGAGAAAATCATGAAGAATATTAAACTAGATGAATTTTTAAAACTTACCACAAACTTGAAAACAGGTGAATTCGCAAACTTAACAGGAACAGCCCCATCAACACTAAGAAGAAACTGGAAAATACAGAGTAAACGGCCAGAAATAATATTTTTAGCTGTTGGTGTTGCTGCAAACAACGGAGAAACAGCAAGAAATCTTTTAAAATTATACTGTTAAGCATTATCGCCATGTTGAAATGTTGGTCCATTTCAACATGGCTAACCATCTAAACCTAATATAGAGGCAATATGGCTACAAAAAATCATACCAAAATTACAAATAACTTCAATATTTGTCCACAAGAACATCTTTTTACGTACTTAAACCTATTCTTCCCTGAGTTATCAGTAAGAGAGTTAGAGGCAATATATTGGCTCTCTCAAGGGTTGAAATTAAATGACGTATCAATGATGATGTCTGTCAAACCAGAGTCCGTCAGGTCTTACTTATCTCGTTGTAAAATAAAGTTAAAACAAGATAACAACACTCAACTAAGACTTTTATTTCAGTGCAGATTAAACAGTGTAATTTTAATTCATCAACTTAGTTCCCTTTCTACATGTTAACACCATCAATGTGATCAACTTCGCAAAACCACGTTATGCCCCCTTTTTCTGGGGGCATACTTACACCAAATATATCTACAAACTATCAAATATATTTAAACCGGCCAGTCTGATTAACTTGGCTTGTTCTTTAACATCTCTGGACCATGAACGACTAACCCAAGCGATACGCTTGATTAGGTCACTCCTAGAACCCTGCGAGGGAGGTCAGTAATTCGCGGGAAACAGACCTGTGATAGAAAGCATAACCTTATATGGTTG
>NZ_JAKILT010000128.1 GCF_023283535.1 Shewanella sairae
AACCCCTGTTACCGCCGTGAAAGGGCGGTGTCCTAGGCCTCTAGACGATGGGGACCCGGACTGCATTAGACTCTGCAAAGAGTGAATACTCGTTAAACCCTGTAGGCTATGATTTAACGCTTTAAATTAGTTGTATGGTGGAGCCTAGCGGGATCGAACCGCTGACCTCAACACTGCCAGTGTTGCGCTCTCCCAGCTGAGCTAAGGCCCCTCACTAACTAAATCACTTTTGAGTGCACCGCGAACTATTAGTTGGCTGTGTCTCAACTGCGTGGCGCATTCTATGCAGCGCACCCAAAAGAGTCAACCCGTTTTTTACGAATTTATTCTATTTGCTACAAATTCAATCGCTTTGGAGATTCTTTGCTCTGTACGGGCCTTTCCAACCAAGAATATGGTTAAATCAACAGCAGGAGACATACCTGCGCCTGTTACGGCTACACGTAATGGCATCCCCACTTTCCCCATACCAACTTCTAATTCAGCAGCAGTATCTTCAATTGCTTGATGAATAGCTTCTAAAGTCCACTCATTTAGTCCAGCTAATTTAGTTTGGAATAACTGTAGTGGCTCTAGTGCAACACCTCTTAAGTGTTTCTTAGCTGCTGTTTCGTCAAACTCTGCAAAATCTTCAAAGAAGTAACGGCTAGAAGCTGCAAGTTCTTTTAGTGTCTTGGCACGTTCTGATAATGCAGAAACAACTTCAGATAGTTTTGGACCATTGCTTGTATCAATGTTTTGATCAGCCATGTGCCATTCAAGATGTGAAGCCACATATTCTGGATCAGATTCTTTAATATAATGCTGGTTTAACCAAATTAGTTTATCTGTATTAAAAGCAGAAGCGGCTTTATTGATATCATCAAGGCTAAAGAATTGCTTCATCTCATCAATAGAGAACACTTCTTGATCACCATGAGACCAACCTAAACGCACTAAGTAGTTAAGCAGTGCTTCAGGTAAGTAACCGTCATCGCGGTACTGCATAACACCAACAGCACCATGACGCTTAGAAAGCTTAGCGCCATCATCACCTAAGATCATCGACACATGAGCATACTCAGGTACTGGTGCTCCTAGTGCTTTAAGAATATTGATCTGGCGTGGTGTATTGTTGATATGGTCTTCACCACGAACAACACAGGTGATCCCCATATCCCAATCGTCAACAACTACACAGAAGTTATAAGTAGGCGTGCCTTCAGTACGAGCGATGATCAAATCATCTAATGTATTGTTTGCAAATTCAATGCGGCCACGTACGTGATCGTCAAATACAACGCTACCTTCTGTTGGGTTTTTGAAACGCACAACAAATGGCTCATCAGTATCACGTGGTGCTTTATCACGACAACAACCATCATACTTTTGTTGTTCGCCATTGGCAGCTTGCTCTTCACGCATAGTTTCAATGCGCTCACGGCTACAGTAACACTTATACGCAGTGCCCTGCTCTAACATCTGTGCAATGATTTCGTTGTAACGATCAAAACGCTTGGTTTGATAGTAAGGACCTTCATCCCAATTCAGGTTAAGCCATTCCATACCTTCTAAAATTGCTGCGCACGCTTCTGGAGTTGAACGCTCAAGATCGGTATCTTCGATACGTAGCACAAACTCACCTTGGTTTGCGCGTGCATATAACCATGAATAAAGTGCTGTACGAGCACCACCAACGTGCAAAAAGCCGGTAGGGCTTGGAGCAAAACGCGTCTTAACTGTCATAATGGACATTGACCTATGTAGAAAGCCTAAATAATAGACTGTACTAATGAATGTGGCGCATATTCTAGCAGCCAAAAGAGCTAGGGAAAATAGATCTACTGTTTTATGGCAAATTTTGTGGCATAAACCAGTGCATCAAACACTCAATTACTACCTCAGCACTACTCTCAAACCATCGCTTGTACTATCTCTTGATACGCCCTTTCACAATAAAAGTATCAACAGAAGATAATTCTCAAGCCACACTAATCTGCTTATATAAAGGCAACCAATGACAAGCTGGACGTTTGGCGAACATGAACTTTGGTTCGGAGTGAGTCTGTTTGCTATGTAGTAATACTTTATAACAGCATATCGTTCCTCATCATTGTTCTAAAACAGATACACTTCTATATAGTTACTCTACATCCCCTCTCAAATAATACCGCCAGCATTTTAACGATGAGTGATAACTCTTTAACTGCACTTTTCGTTGCTCGTTGCTCGTTGCTCGTTGCTCGTTGCTCAGCAGAAGCTTAACGCTTCACTATTCTACAACCGTTTTTCACTCTTTTGTCTCTTCCTTTGCGAAGAAACACTAGTCACAAGGATAAAGGATGAAAAAATGAGTAACCATTTCGAATTGAGTAAAAATAAAATACAGCAGTATCGATATTAGCCTATTGAACTAGTCATGATTGTTTGTCGCTAATTAACTTTACTACAAGCGTTATGTATATGAAGTAAGCCAAACAACGAAAGAGGAACCGTTGAGTGTTGCTTCTATAATGTAAGAATTCCAAACCAGATTATTGTATACAGAGCCGCCTTACCAATAAGTAAGCCTTTATCTTCGCAGTGTGAACTCCCTCGACGACACAAAAACAATCAACAATTATCTATCCAAAGATACCTTTTTAAATTCGACAATGAATAAATGCATACTTTTTAAGATAAGAATTACTCCGTATACTCAGCATTAGAATAAAACGAAGTCGCCCGACAACGATTTGTTAAGCTAACTTTTAGCCAGTTATTGCTTTAGACGGTACACTTCTGATTAACTATGCAGCAACACGCGCAAAATTAAACCGTAGCCGTTCTTTTATCTAAAAAAAGCGTTGACAGTGGATCGTTCCTCCCTATAATACGGCCCCACACAGCGAGGTCGATTAGCTCAGCTGGGAGAGCACCTCCCTTACAAGGAGGGGGTCACTGGTTCGAGCCCAGTATCGACCACCATTCTTTTCATAAAG
>NZ_JAKILT010000129.1 GCF_023283535.1 Shewanella sairae
GAATGAAAACCCCAAACGAGGTGCATGAAAAAGCCAGTTGGGAGTACCAACTGGCTTAATAAAAACCGTCAACCTATTTTAGGACTAGACAATAATTAACGCTAATCTCGTAAGAGCCAAACTTACGCATGTTGATCACGCCGGTATCAAAGATCAAATATTGTCCTTTAATGCCGAGTAAAACTCCGGATACTTCAGGGTTTTTATCAAAATTATGTGAGCTTATTTTGGTCGGGAAGGTGTCAACTGGATAGTTAATCGCTTGAATAGGCTCATCTAACGGCGTCACCGAAAATTCACCGTACTCTGCGGTAATAACTTGTAATCGCTCTGCGATTTGTGGAACAAGCGTTGCCGCTTGCTCTTTTAAATCGATGTCGTCGGCATTGCCTTTTAACATAGTTCGCCAGTTCGTTTTGTCGGCGATTAACTCTGCTAATGCAGTTTCTACTAGTCCAGATAGCAAACGTGTTTCTACTTTAAAGATAGGTAAACCTTGGGTTGCACCTTGATCTATCCAACGTGTTGGTAGTTGGGTGTGACGGGTAATACCGACTTTAATACCTGAGGTGTTTGACAGGTAAACATAATGCGGTACAAAGCAGTTTGCTTCCCCCCAAGATGGCTCGCGGCAAGTCCCTGCAGCAAAGTGACAGGTTTCAGGCTTCATAATACACATGTCGCAACTCGCAAGCTTTTGCATACACACATAGCAATGACCTTGAGAGTAACTCTTTTTGGTTTTTTTACCACAGCTACAACAAAGAATTTTACCTGTATGAGTGAGTGTAAGCTGGCTACCAATCAAAGGGTTTAGATCTAATAACTCCTCACCAACAGGCAGTTGATATTGCACCACATTATTCTCATCTAAGTGGCTGCGCATTTTTCTTAATGTTCCAAGCATGACATTTCTATTTTTATCAGTATTTGCCTTAGTCTAACAGATTGTTAAACCACATTTGGAATGGTTTTTCCGATTGTGCTATGGCTGATAAGCGTTTGCACGTGTTGCTGATTTTGAATCGTGTTCAGCTCGGAAGTTGGCAGCCTATTTAAGCTTTGGGGACTGTAAGCTAATTCTAATGTTAAGGGGAGTGTAAATTACCTTTACAACAATGGCTGAAGTTTCCAATCTTGGGAAGATTATTGATGAGTATCAAGGATGATTTATGGAGCCTAAAATCATAGCTTCACAGCTACGTTGCCCTGAGGGTGAACATGCAGCGGGTGTGGCAGAGACAATGAATGATGCAAATTACTTGTTAAATCAGCAATGCATAAAATTGTTGCAGTTTCGGTCTAATGACGCGGTATTAGAGATCGGTCCCGGCAATGGCGCATTTGTTGGAAACATACTTCGTTCTGCCGACAATATCCTTTATAGCGGGGTGGATTGGTCAAGTGACATGGTTGCTGAAGCAACACGTATAAATGGCGATCTTATTGACACGGGAAAGGCGCATTTTCAGCAGGGGAGTTCTGACAAACTTAAGTTTGATAATGACTGCTTTGATAAAGTCATCAGTGTACATACCTTATATTTTTGGGATAACCCCAGAGCACATCTAGAGCAAATTAAACGAGTGTTAAAACCATTGGGATTATTTTGCTTGGCCTTTGGTCGACGTGAGTTTATGCAGAACTTACCTTTTGTACAGTATGGATTTGAGCTTTATGAGGTGAAGAGTGTGGTTGCCTTATTAGCTTCTTCGGGGTTTAAAGTCATTAAACACCATGAGCATCAAGAACGTGGGCGCAGTAACGCAGGGGATATAGTCGATAAAGTTGTTGATATTTTAATCGTGACATCGAGATAAGATAGCTAAACGTTAGCTGGAATTGCGCTGCTAAAGACAGCGCCATTCCAGTTTTACTCGAAGAGGATAAATCTATATCTTCCTACGCACTAGCACTGACCTAGACTGCGTTGAATATAAGGTTCATACCTGTTAGTTAGTGCGCCAAACTCTAAGGAGGTTAGAATATATCCTTGGTCTAATAGTTTATCAGTGATACGTCTTTTAAACTCTGCACATATACGTGACTGCATGCTAGGTAAGTCATCTTCAAGTACATATATGCTAATCGTTTCTCTAAAAGTATCGTGACTGAGATAAAGGGCTTCATCATCAATATATTTCGCCGGCAATACTTGTGGCATTTGTGTCGTATCAAGTTGATAACGCATATTCATTGTTAAATAGTAATCAGCAGAGCCATCCTCTTTAGCCAGTATTGGTGGCTCACTGATCTCTATAGAGCGTTCAGCAGTGTTGAATATGCTTACAGATTGATTGACTGTAAGGTGAAGTCCTGGCGGGAGCGGCGGATTATCAAAGATATAACCTAATTCATTTTCTTGGATATAGACAATATTGATAGGGTATTTGTGGTGATTGAATTGGCTATTGTCCCCGAGCGCAGAGGCAACGATTTGTGTTGATAGTACCCCGAAAATGGTAAGTAGGCTGATGAGAAGAAGGGAGCTGATAATGACGGTTTTTTTCATATTCCATGTAAGTGACAAAAGTAAAATCCTTAACTTTTCAAATATATCGTTTTACAAAAGCGTTCATCAATAAATCGCTTTCTAGGGGGAGTGATGCTAGCACTTACCGTATTTGACAGCAATTAATGACCCTAAAGCGACTTTTCAGCTATTTAAATACGTTTCTCAAGATCGAAAAAGTTGCCATTTGGCTAGTTTATAGGTCACTTTTTTTGTTGATTATTACGATGACTTATTCACTTACTAAGGATTAAAGGATTAAAGGATTAAAGGATTAAAGGATTAAAGGATTAAAGGATTAAAGGATTAAAGGATTAAAGGATTAAAGGATTAAAG
>NZ_JAKILT010000130.1 GCF_023283535.1 Shewanella sairae
TATTGGTACTCGTGTAATTCGTCATTAAGACAAATATCATCTTTATCATCGTCATCAAAGTGAAAGTAAGACATAAGCATTCATAGAAAATCAACGTGCAAACACTGTATATAAAAACAGGTACTCAATAATTGAGCTAAATCAATTTTTGCATTCTTTTCTGCTAGACAGTCGCGTAGCGACAAGCGTCGCAGACAAACCCGCTATACAGAAACAAATGAAGCCTAATGGTCGGTTAGACAAAATATCCTTTTCAGCGCTGCTCTTAAATGATGTCCCCTAGCGTCAGCTAGGAAATGGACATTTCATTTTTGTTTGTTGTCTTTAAAGATCTTTTTATCTTTCATCTTTTAAAAGCTTTTAACTCAAAAAAAGAAAAAGATTTTAAGCCTAAAGATCACAACTAACTTTGCAGTCTCGATTTGTACTTTAACTAATTCCTAAAAAAAACATCAATCACTTTAAATAGACAGCGTGCCAACCAAAAACCATGAGAAATACAAAATGTAGAGAGAGTTAAGCAGCACGTTTCTGCTCGTTTAGGAGCAATATACCGCGCTCAGACACGACAAAACTCGGCAAGTAAGCCGATGTAGGTCATTTTGATAAACTGCTTTAGCGCTAATTAGGTGGTACGTGGTAAGTTTCACGTACATGGTGAGAAGTGATCAGATCGAGCAAGCGTTGGCATGGCTCAACCACTTTCATGTTCTTACGAAGCGTACCGTCCATACGGTAACGTGAATTAGGGTAACGTGCCTTTTGCTTAAAGGATTTACCTTTCGTTTTCAAATCGGCTTCATGCTTTGCTGCGCCGTTACGAACGGACAAACGGGACGCGCCGAGCATATCTAACAACCCTTTAGATAGAACCTTGTAACTTGCTTCTGCATGAAACATAGCTGCGTGGCCATCTTCATAAATAGCCACAGTATCGCTTTGCAGATAACCACATTGGACTAATTTATTGATATAAAAATACCAAGTTGATTCGGCGATATAAACACCATGTCTAAGTGCCACTTCCATTCTCAGCGCATCATGGGTAAGGTTCTTACCGCCTTTACGAGTAGCAACAACGATCATGCCATTAGCAACGTTACAATTAACCACAAATGCGGAAAGCATCAAACTTAAAATGACCTTAGAGCGCTCTTGTAATGTTCCACGGTATAAGCCGTCACTATGTTCAAGAAATTCTTCTCGATGAGGCAGTACCTTTGCTTGTCTGAGTAATGTTTTAACGTAATCGGGCAATCTTGCACTCTTAAATCCATTGAATGAGGCAACTTTACCTTGAAATCCAACAGCCTTACCGCTTTTATGAACTCGATCAGCCGTATCTAGAATTTCTGCATTAACTTTGTCACGTTCAGCTTTGCGGGCTTTTTTGAGGCGTTTAGTTTCATCAACGACAGTGTAAGCTTGTCCGTCTGGTATTTCACAGTCGAAAGCATTCGCATCATCATAAGACGACAACGGAGGAAGTTCAGAGCAATGCTCATCACTTTCAAGTGCAGAAAAGAGTGTCTCTAGGTTAGCGTTTTGCATTAGACACACTCACAATAGGCATACTAGATCGCGTTAGGATCGGCATGTCATATTGAATGTATCTAGATCTACAAAGGGATTGGTGCTGCAATATGCAGCTATAACGCTGTTGGGTTTTCATTATTAGATTCTCAAGGTTTTAGGTCTGTTTAGGTTCCACCCCAAACATTGAGTTCTAATGTAAATGAAATACTTCGAAAGATCAATGATCATAGATCTCTGGATTTTAAGTACAAAAAAACCGACCCCTTGAGAGTAGTCGGTTTTTTTGTCGAATGCTATATAGTTAGATTGGAGGTCTAACACATTCTAGTATTAAAAAATACACTACATAAAATACTATGTAGTAGCGTGCTATGTAATGCACTTTCTGATTAATACTTGAAGCACATTATATTAGTTAATATGCCAATCAACAAGAAAACTTTTATTTACACATCGAAAAACACTGATGCCCAAACAACCTTCCCAATGACATCAATCTTAGACAACTCGCTCTTTTCCGGTTCAAATAACGGGTTATAACTGTGTAATATCACATATTCAGGATATTGATATAACTGCTTAATTCTCAACATCCCTTCTTGTCGAAAAACATAAATACTCCCGTCATGAATGCGCTTGACTCTACAATCTACAGCTATCACACTCCCATGATTTAAAGTAGGTTCCATACTGTTTCCAGTAACATTGATACAATAAATATCTGATGGTTCCGCGCCTATCCTATCGAACACGTAACTAGGAATAACTGTTGTTAATTGCGTTGCTTGCTTACATAAACACTTATCACTATCAATAATATCCAGATCGTTAAAGTACGCACACAGTTCATACGCTTTGTTTTCAATAGGTCTATCATTTCCAGTTAACAACCATTCAGGCTCAGTTTGCAAGGCATTTGCTAATGAGAATAAATGTTTCCCTTTAGGAGTATTTTCATCTAACTCCCACTTTGAAACACTAACAGCCGTTACTCCTATTTTGCTTGCCAATGTTCGTTGACTCAGTCTAAGTTTTGTACGCTTTTCTTTAATTCTGCAACCGATTGTATTCATGCCATAGATATTACCCCCGCACAGCAACACTTTTAACTCGCCATAAGTTTACGCTAAATATAGAAAATTAACTTTACTTTACAAGTCTGTTTATTTATCATCCAAGAAAAGTAAAAAGAACAAACTAAGAGTAGTCCAATGTCTAAAGGCATACCCATTCAGTTAATGCTTTCTCCAGCCGCTTACGCTGCATTAGCCGCAAAAGCTAAACAGGAAAATTGTCGTA
>NZ_JAKILT010000131.1 GCF_023283535.1 Shewanella sairae
GACTATCTTAAGAAAGCGGGTTCACTATTGTAATAAATAGCTAACCAGAGAATTTAGGTTAGGTGTTCTAAGTGAACCGCCCTCGGCTCTGGCATCCTGCTTCGTCCTACCTCCTAAATCCATTTAGTCGTGTGCGGAGCCGCATGCAGGGTGGTGTGGGGGCTGGAGGTTAGATACCTCCGGCTACCCGATTAATTGGCCAGTTACGTATAATCCATATAGAAGACTATTTCCTGACATTCCGTACATTTGAATTTATATACCGATGGTTGCCCACCTTTTTCATAATGTTGGATTATCTTCGGCCAAACTTCAGGATCAACCATTTCTTTCGTCAGAAATGTATCTAACTCATCACCAGCGAGACACTCTAAATCCTCTTTTTCAGCGTCACCGTGAAACTCACAGGCAGTTCCGCAATGAACTTGCCATATCTCCTGTTGCCACGACGGATAACCAGGTGTCCTTTCACAGACTTCAAAAACAACTGCAAGATCAACGCCCTCTTTAATCAAAGGGTAATCATCAGAAAATGAACCATTGTATTTTGTAGCAGCAGAACCATCAGCTATGCACCACGGACAAATAGATTTCACATCTTGTGCTGTATAAAAACTTGAAGTGTAGATATACCCTTTAGCTTTGCTGCAACATTCGCAAATATCATCGCTTTTTTCAAAAACACCCGTCGCTATTGGGTCTGGATAATACTTAAATTTCGGGAGTTCCATTTTTCTACCATAGTAAGTTAACGCCGTGCTAAACGGCACAAAATGCTTGGCTAAAATTAGCGAAGAATGAGCGCCAGCCAAGCGTTTGACATCATTTTTGATGCGTTTGTTATAAGCCATTTCGATAATATTCAGATATTGATTTTACGGTATTTATTTGGCTTTCACCGCTTGCTTTAGCTAATTCATTTATATGCTGAATTGAACTTTTCAGAGCAGGCGGAGCCTCCGTTGTTTCGGTTGATTCAACTAATCCAAGTAGCAACCACATCGCGCAATCAATTTCACTCGGTTTCTTACAACTATGCAATATATCTAGAGTTGCTGGAATAAGATCAAATGCTATGTAAGGTTTAATCGATTCTTCTACATCATTAAATAAACCATAGGTACACTCATCTTCGGAAACAAGTGGTTCATTCCATTTAGCTATTCTCGTGTGGAAAAGATACGCCAATGATTCTGGGTTACCTTCTAATACAGAATCCAAATATTCATTTCCATATTGGAGAATTTTCACGATGCCCCCGCAGCTTATTATCCAGCGTCTCGGATAAATCCCTGTACTTTTTTAATTTACGTCAAAGCTAGCAACGTAACTCATTGATGTAAAGCAGTTAATCTTGCTGGTGTTAACACATTTGAATTTACCTTCTCCGCAAAGTAATGCAGAACATTTATCGGGTCTCTTGTAAGATTAAAGCGGAAATCTAACTGTATGATAAGCAAGTTCATTATACCTGTATAGGATTACAGTTATTTTAGTTTGCTCTAGGAAGGTGGAGTCGGAAAAATTGAGCTTAAAGAAAAAGGACAGGCATTACTGATGGTGTATGCCAAACCTCTCACACTAGCTTTTCTATAGCCAAAGATTTACTTGTGCCATTTATTATTTTGATTCGTGAGGATGATTTTGGGGCACAAATGCGTTACTTCTCCCCCGTATCAGCCTGCAAAAAATATCAAACTATATTATAAATAACAGACTTTATTATGATTTATCAAACTTTAATATGAACGCACACCTGTGCGGAGCCGCATGCAGGGTGGGGCTGGAGGCTAGACACTTCCGGCTACCCGATTAGCTTTCTCATGCTTCACCTTACCCGCTTTAACAAGTTCTAATATATTTTCTAATTTCCTAATATTTTGTCGCTCACGGTTTTCTGGAGTAAACATTACGCAGAAAAAAATAAAATCTGTAAACTCAATAAACCCTGTATATTCTGATGTTGGGTAATTTTTTATTTTAGCTTTCCGAAGTGTTGTACGTTGCCCTTGACGCTTAATAGTCTGTAAATACTCTATTTTTGCATGAGGATCATTTTCTTTAAAGCTAGAAAGTTGCATTTCTAGCAAATCGTCTAAATCATCACCGTCAGCCTTTCGATCCCAAAATTGAATATACATGAACTCACTCTTATCCATTGCTTTATCAAGAGTTAAACCTTGTTGATAAAGAGTGGCCAGCCAAGCTGGTGTAGTTTGTCCATCTATAACCCAACCAAACGGAGCTGGCACTATGGCAATATTCTCTCCTGCATATGGCAATGCCCCATGGGATTGAAATAGATGAAGATCTTTGAAGTTTAAAATATCTAACTCAACTTCTGATGGACCAAAATGAGCTCTATTGTAAGCCGCTTCGCTAAATCCCTGATTTGATATTAACAATCCTTTATGAGCACCAATATCTTCCAGCATTCCTATGAAGCTCTCTACGGCTTTAACATCAACTTTTTTATTAAAAAATTTTCCGTCAATTACAAGAGTAAAGCGATTTCCTGCTACGTATTGCTCGATTAAAATATCTATTTGTCTGCTAACTTTTGAGTAAATACCTGTTTTTTTTGCGTCTAACGTAATCTCTGCATCAGGGTATTGTTGTTGAAAGTGCTCAAATATTTCTGTTTCATACTGTTTCCAGTTCATAAGCAATACTCTAGAGAAAGCTAACGCCGCACTTTGCGACTGTTTGGAGCGCAGCGGAAAACAGTCCGCCAACAGCGCTTGTGTACGCCCAGCATGGGCATGAACTAATGAGGTGAAAGTCCTCTGTAGGAAGGTCACCGTTCAATAACATGCTGTTATTAAACGTTA
>NZ_JAKILT010000132.1 GCF_023283535.1 Shewanella sairae
CTGAGCAACGAGGAGCGTAGCCAAACGCAAGTTTTAGCAACTAACCAGACCGACAGCAAACACCTTAACACGCTCATTCGTGACACCTTAGACAAGCAAGGTCAATTAAGTGAAAAGCGCCTTGAGATAGACACGCTTAACCCTGTGTTTATGAGTAAGGAGCAACAAACGATGGCGAAAAGCTACAAGGCTGGCATGGTACTCACGGAGTTTGGGAACGGTAAACGTCAACGCTTTACCGTCACTAATGTACTAGATGGCGCAAACTCATTACAGCTTGTGAATGAGCAAGGGGAAAAGAGTAGCGTCAACATGGACAGCAAGCGCTCATTCATGGTGGCCTCACCTGCTAAGCTAGAAATCGCTAGAGGCGATAAATTGCAAGTGAACGCCAATGTATTCGGCACAGAGTTAAAACAAAATGACAGCATGACCGTTGAAAAAATTAACTGGTTAGGGGTGCAGTTCAAAAGTGACGATGGTTCGCGCCATGTGGTCACGAAAGAGCAATTACACCAAAGCGCCCTAACCTATGGCTACGCCAATACCATTAGCCAGGCAAAGAGCGACAAAGCGGTCACACTGGTTGATATGACAAGCTTTACCGCTTCAAAAGAAACCTTGCACGATTTACTCAGTACTGACACCAAGCAGCTTCATTTCTTCACTGAAAACAGCAGCAAGCTTGAGCATAAACTCGATAAATCCAATATTCAGCCAACCGCCATATCGCGGGTACTTCACGCTGACAACGCCATTGAGAAGTATGTCAATGCACAAACCAGTAAAGCCTTATTGAATGATGTGTCAATCGCACTGAACAACATTGGTGAACGTCATATTGATAAAGGCATTGTCCATGATGCGGTGCAATTTGCGCTTAATCATATCAGCGAACAAAAGGCGGGATTTACTCACACAGAGTTAGTCACCCAAGCCATGACTTACGCCACTGAGGAAAGAGGCATACCAATCCAGCAACACGAGATTAAGCAGCAGCTCGATACACTGGAAAAGAACGGCACAGTATTTAGCGCTGAATACCACGACCAAACCCGCTGGACGACAAAAGAAAGCCTTGAAACTGAGCAGCGGATTTTAAACACGATTGCAGAGGGTAAAGACACTCAAGCGCCTTTAGTCACTGAAAAGGTCGCCCGTGACTTCTTAGCCACACAAACCCGCATGACTGACGGCCAAAAGGACAGCATAACGTTAATCACCACAACCAAAGATCAATTTGTTGGCATACAAGGATTCGCGGGTACAGGTAAATCAACCATGCTTGAGCAAGGCATAAGCCTGGTGAACATGGCACAAACCTTATTTGACGACAAAACCCAATTTATCGGCCTTGCCCCCACACATGCTGCCGTGAACGAATTGAAAGATAAGGGGGTCAAAAGCCAAACCACACAATCCTTACTGCAAGACTACAAAACGGGGGCGCTTGAACCCTCACGCCTGAGTAACACTGTGTTTCTCTTAGATGAAAGCTCGATGTCGTCAAACAAGCAACTTGATAGCTTTACCGAATTGGCTAAAGAGTCGGGGGCAAGAGTGGTTATGCTCGGTGACATACATCAGTTGCAATCCAAAGAAGCGGGCAAACCGTTTGAATTGGCCTTTAGTAAAAAAGTCATGCAAACCACGGTGATGAAAGACATTGTGAGACAGCAAAATGAACCTACCCTCAATGCAGTAAAGCATGTGATTGATAAACAGGTTCACTCAACCCTTGATGCACTGAAAGAGCAACTACCACTACCTGTAGAGCAATACTTACCTGACACCAAACAACCCAAAGACGAAATCGACCAGAAGCCGACTTCAATCAACAAAAGCCAAAACGTGATCTCAACTTTTGAAACCGTGACGGGGGATTATAAAAAAGACAGCATACTGGCTACTGAAAAACTGTATGTAGAAGCAACCGCTGAATACTTATCAAGAACCCCTGAAAGCCGCGCTAATACGTTAGTCATTGCCTATAGTCATCGAGAGCGTGATCTCTTAGCGGGCATGATCCGTGAGGGCTTGCAAAAGACCAATGAGTTAAGCACCGATGAACAACAGGTAACAAGACTACGAAGCGTTGGCGCAACTCAAGAGAGCCTTAAAACCATGATGCCATATAAAAAAGGCATTGTGATCAATACAGGTAAAGAGGATTATTTTGAAATTAGCCATGTCAACAAGGCGCACCAGTTCTTAGAGGTCGTCAACATGCACACAGGCGAAAGCAGTGTGTTTATTCCCAAACACCACGATCACAGCATGACAACCCTGTGGAACAAGGACAATAAACCGTTAGCCATTGGTGATGAAATTACCTGGCGTAAAACCGATAAGAGCTTGGCACTGCAAGGTAATACAGAGCTAACCGTCACAGCCTTAGACAATAAGACCATGACCGTGACAAGCACGAACGGTAAAGAGATCCCGTTGCCAAGGGATAACATGCAAAGCAGCCATTGGGATTACCGCTACACACGCACCGCAGATATGGCACAGGGCGCAACCTTTAAAAACGTCATTACCGTTGTTGATGCCAACGCAAAACTCACCAATATTCGCCGTGGTTACATTGATATTTCGCGTGCATCTGAGCACGTAAAACTATTCACCAACCATGAAAGTTCACTTATCAAATCGTGGATAAACAACAAAGATGATAATACGTCTGCGATTGAAACCTTAGAGAAACCCGATATGCACCATAC
>NZ_JAKILT010000133.1 GCF_023283535.1 Shewanella sairae
GGGCTTTGGTACGTTCAAGGTATCAAAGCGCGCAGAACGTGTTGGTCGCAACCCTAGAACGGGTGAGCCGTTAACCATTGCCGCAGCTAATATACCAAGCTTCAAAGCAGGTAAGACGCTGAAAGACGCCGTTAACGCTTAATACACTCAGCTCCTCAATAAAAAGCGTCATTTTGACGCTTTTTATTTTTCCACCAAACCTAACCGCTATCGCCTCAATCGTAACGTATCAAAAATCACCACACCGCTATGGTACTCTGCTGTCCCCGTCCTTTGGTCAACACAATAACCGCCGCAGTTGTAAGCAATGTAATACTCTTGATTACCGACCAACGGCGACTCAATCACAAAGTAAGCGGGGAGTGATTCAGGCGCAAAGAGTTTACCACTCAGAGTAAAGCCAGTAGGCCATTCATCATCACTCACCAATGCCCCGACCTCCTTGATGATTTGCGACATATCAGCGTCACACTCTCCCTCGACCACAATAGCCACCACACCGTCAACCACCGAGATAACCGCCTCAACGCCATGATGTGTATCACTTAACGCCAGCCCGACATAATCTAGCTCATGGGTTAGAAAGACATAACGACAACCATTCTTAACCAATTTAACGCTAAGGTAGTTATCCTTTAAATCCTTAACCACAAACCCGCATTGGCCTTGATGAACACCTGCATTAACGACCACAAAAGCTTTCTGATAAGCGGGTTCTTCATCTTGGATATAACAATCGCCGCCCGCATTTAAACAGCCACACAGCACCCTTTCAGCCTCGCTCAAGCCAAGATTAACTAAACCGTCAACAATATGGTTATCAGCGCCTACGATTCTGTATCGCTGTAAGGCTTTCAATACATCGGATTTGTAGGAGCCTGCTTGTGTCTTTAAGCTGATTGGGTTGCTTGCAGAGTTAGTGAGAGTTGATGGTGCGGTCATTGAGTGTGACATGTTGATTTCTCCGTGTTAAGTACATCGTTTTTTGCTATCGCCTAACTCGCTGACCTATTTCATCGTTCTAACCTGCCAGGGCGCAACGCGGCGAAGCGAACCCTTGCCGGTTAGGTTGTGACATAGGACAGTGACGAGTTGGCGTATTAGCGAAAATGAGGGACTTGGAGGAATTGACTGACGAGAAGACAAGCAGCGTCTTACTCACACTTACGAGTGCAAGCAAGCCATGAAGTGCTTTGTTGTTGGGGAGTTAACTTGAATTACAGGCAAAAAACACCCTTAAAAATATCGGTATCTTTAAGGGCTAAATCACAATCTGGCTTTGTTATGTCTGGTTAGCTCAACGGACATGGACATAAAATGATTAGAACAGGACTGGCGTATAATCATTAATCCGTTGAGCTAATTAATAATATTCTGAACAATGCCTTTCGACAATCTTTATTTTTTATATTTTGAAGCAGGTTAATTTATTCCAACTCAACACTTAAAATCTCGTCCGTTTCATCGTCTACATCAGCCACGAAACACACCCCTGTAACGTGTTTACATTGAGAGCATGCCACATACCCCTCGTACCGATACCATGTTGTATGAGTCCCACTAAATCCATCACTTTCGCGGTCTAAATCATCCAAATTAACCGTGATAACATGTTGGCACTCGCCATTAGAACAAATTACTGAACACATAAGCACTTACCTCATGAATATAGGGCAACTACAGCTCCTGCGGTCAATTTAGCACTGCGAATATTTTTGTTGAACAAAAAAACGTTATTTTAACTCACCTATTTTACGCAAAAATCATAAAGCACTAACGAATGACACAAAAGCCCGTGCAACATAAAAAATACCGCTTTATTTTTTAATCTACAGTGCACGAAGCTGTTTAAATTAGCGTCAGCACACATTATCACCGATTTTGTATTGACTATTCAGAATGATAAATACATTAATATCACCGATATATAATACAAGCTATCTAGAAGGAACTAATCAAATGAAAATATTAAAAGTCATGTTACTGCTGCTATTATTACCATCCACATCTTGGAGTGAAAATTACACTCCTGATGGCGTCACTCCTGAAGGCTTTAGCACTAAAAAAGCCACTTCACACACTGGGAAAATTGCTCAAGTTATGTTTTTTTCAAATAACTGGACTAATTACAATCCTAACGATAAATCATTCATGGTGTTTTACATGACTCCCAGCTTGTCGACAGCTTGTGGCGGCAGTGAAGGGCGAGTTGCTATCGCGTCAGACCACCGACTATATGAGTCCGTCGTATCGGCTGTACTCTCTGCCAAAATGTCACAACAACCCATACATATAGAACACCTAAACACATGCGCACTACGTTATAACGCTTGGGATTTCGGGTATTTAAGGATGGATTAATAGCGTTACAGGCTATTTGATACCATCACCAATTAAATACATAACGAATAAGGTTTGGTACTTGGAATAAAAGCACCAAACCATACAAGAAAACACGGGTAAGCGGTACAATATTGCATTTTTGACACATGTATCGACTTACCAAAGATATATAATTATACGCCATAGTCGCTATGGGAGTCATAATGCATTCAATACAAACAAAGTTAATTAGCGTTTTATTTATCAGTTCCTTCGCTTCACTCTCATTCGCGGGCACTTCACATCACTATTTTACAAAACAAGTCGAAAAAATAGATAGTCAACCACAGACGTTACACTCATTTAATAATGTGGGAGATTATTACA
>NZ_JAKILT010000134.1 GCF_023283535.1 Shewanella sairae
TCCATGCAACCTGAGTGAACTTGTCTTTGGCAAACCAGCGGTTCATGGCATCAAAGTAGCTTTCATCGGGATAGATGAAGTGTGAATGCTGGTAAACCACCGGCTTAGCTGCTTCAACACTCAAAGGTGCTTTTGTTTGTGAGTGAACTTGTTTGTTGATAGTCACTGCACTTGGCTCTAGTGCTTGCGCAGTCACTTGATGTGCAGCTGCACGAGCAGTGATAGGCGGAAGTTTTAATTGCGCATTAATGACGGGTTTTCCGTCTTTATCAAATGACACGGATTCTTGTTCAAAATGAGCAGCGTGAAGTGCAAATGGCGCGCACAGTAGTGCCGCCGTGATTATGTTTTTCATGGCAAACCTTTATAGAGTTTAAGTTGGGGTTAACGGCGTGGGATATATGGGCTTAACAGGACGTCTTTATTGACCATCACGTTAAATCGGTAACCGTTACGAATAATAATGCGCGGTTGCACGTCTAAGTTTTTCTGAATAAGACTGCTACCGGTTTGGGCAAACTGTTGGGTTACACCGTCTGCAATCGCGCTAGGTGTATCGCTGTCGCCGTTATCACTGACACCCGCTTGAGCGGCGCCGGAGATCATGCCAAGCAGCAAAGCATTACCAAAGATTTTGAAGTAGTGGTTATCAACCTCATCTTCAAACCCTGCATACCCTTGTGTGTCCATGCCGCCCATGTTTTCAAGATTAAGCGTTGAACCATCAGGAAAGTTTATCCGGCTCCATGCCAGTAATACTCGCGATTGACCATAAGCGATTTGGCTATCATAGACCCCGTATAGCTTACTGCCTTGAGGGATAAGCAAATGCGCACCACTGCCGCTGTCATAGACATTCTGGCTTACCGAAGCAATAACTTGACCGGCTAAGTCCGAATTGATCCCGCTGATTAATGTAGCAGAGATAACCGTTCCCACCTTAAGCTCATAAGGACTGATTGAGGCTTCCTTAGTGTGCTGTAGGTAATCAATTTGGCGATGCTCCTCCATAAAGGCCCGCTTTTGTTGTTGATGATTGGGTTGTGCTGCACCGTAGCTTTCTAACCCTGCCGTCGTTGTCGGCATCGCGGATTGCTGTGCAATGCGTTCTTGCAGCATTTGCGCCTGTGCATCCAGTTGCGACAAGGCATCATTGGTTGCTTGAGCGTTACTTTGCGGGCTCTTAAGTTGCACCACTGTATCGCTGGCCATGGCACTCATTAATTGCTGTTGACGGTAATCGAGCATTTGTTGCTGATAGGCCATTGAGCGCTGCATATCGAGAGTTAACACTGGCGGAGGTACAACAACCGGCACCACTTGCGGCGGTGGTATGAGCTCTGCCTCTTCACTTTTGGGTTTGATGGTCGTGGTTTTATCCAGGTTCACAGCGACCAATTCAGGTACTTCCCCTTCACTGCTGCGCTTATCTGCCGCAGCGGCTTGCTCAGCCTCTGCCCCACTGCCTGATGTGTCGGCGCCTTTACTGGCAAGCGCCCACAGCATTAACAGCACAATAAAACCCAAAATACAGCTACCAAAAACAACCAGCTGCTTTTTTAAGGATTTTTTGTTGGGGTGATGGGAGTTGGGATCTTGATTGACGATTGGGTTAACACTACTCACCGGATACCCCCTCAAAGACACTGGTTGTCGCTAATGGTCTGAGTATTTCATTGTGATCCCGTAACCAAATGCGTTGAAATGAGAAGCGGTCGTTAACCATGACACGAATGTAGAGTTGCCCTTCATTCAGTGTATCAAGGGTGTAATACAGTTCGTTGTGAGTCTTGGCGACCGGTTCTTCTTCGCTGATAGTTCTTACGTACAACGCTAGACCTTGTTTGCGTAGCGCGGTTTCTACCGCTTCGGAAAACGAGGTACTGGTAGACCACATCGGGTAATCAAACTCGAACGTGGCCGCTGCGCCATGTTTCTCTTTTATCAGCCATGCTAGATCTGATGCGATCAGTGTTTCTTCGCTATCTGATAAGGAAAAGTTGAAATAGTTACGGGGTGAGGTGCTGCAACCTGCCATTAATATGAGGGTGAACACTAAAATCAGTTTACGCATTATTCGCCCTCATACTCAATTAAGATGGATTCCTGATCGCCGCCCACATCGACCACTAACATGATCGCTGATGACAGTTGATCGACAATGAAACGCCCGTTAATACGGCGGCCATCTTGAATGTAGCTGTTTTTATAACGGTAATTCACCAGCTCTTGTTGATTGCCGTTCACCACTAATAAGGTCGGTAGAGTGCGGTGCTCGACTTTCGCCGGCATTTCAATAATGGTTTTTTGACCATCGTTGTAAACCCGTAGCGGTTTGAAATTCGCTTTACCGGATACGTCATAGTTGAAATCAAGCTCAGGGACACGTTGACCATCGGGCAAGGTGTTAAGCTGGGTTTCAACCTGCATATCTTGTTGGTACTTCGCCCACTGCGCCGCCCTTGCTTCGGGGTACTCAAAGTTCACAATCGGCATCCACTTGTCTTTATCTGATACAAGCTTGACCTGATATATGCGTTTATTGGTGGCGATGGTGAGCGTGGTGCTTAGATCTACATCGGTTGGCTTGATAATAAGTTGGGTGCGCTTGTTAACCCCCGAGCCTGATACGGTAGGCGTCACGCGCCAACGAACCGT
>NZ_JAKILT010000135.1 GCF_023283535.1 Shewanella sairae
CTTCTGGATAATGCTTCACTCACAACTAACTTACCGCCCCCTGTTTTATTTTTATGAAAAACTGAGGCGACAACTATCCTGACACAGGGGGGTTTGGCAAAGATTATATTGCAAGGTTTTATCATCGTAGCTGTTCGAGACCTTGAATTAGTCAGTCGTGAATTGGTTACGCACAAAAGTCTCACCTTAAAAGAGGTTGGGTGTTTAACTTTTAGTGTGACACCTGACGAATCTAATCCTAATAAGTTTAATGTTTACGAGGAATTTGTAGATCAAGCTGCTTTTGATAACCATCAAGCTAGAGTGAAATCATCCCAATGGGGCAAAGTCACTAAAAACGTACAAAGACACTATCAAATCACACATTCTGACTAAGCCCGCGTCTTAAAAGGGCGCTAGAAAGCCGTAATCAAAAGGAGTGATATGCAAATAAGACAAGCAACTCAAAGTGATTTAGAACATTTTTTCACTTACCTTAATGATCATTTCTCAGATAATGGTGTCGGTGATACCCATCTTTTTCAACCTATGTCTAAAGCAGAGTCATCAGTGAATGAAGCAATGAAATCACGTTTTGCTGATGGCATTAACACGCAAATGTACCAACAAGGCTGGCGACGTCTTTGGCTGGCATTCGATGAAAACAAAAAGATAGTAGGGCACATTGATATTAGAGCGCACGCTGAAAACCATACAACCCATAGAGTATTACTGGGAATGGGCGTTGATCGCTCGGTTCGAAAGCAAGGGCTCGGCAAGCAATTAATCAATACCATGCTAGAGTGGGGGGCTGACCAATCTGTCATCGAGTTTGTTGATCTTTGGGTGCTTTCAAATAATCTAACCGCACAAAAACTGTATATCAGCACCGGATTTGAGAAGTGTGGTGAGATAAAAGACATGTTTAAGATAGACGGTAAGTCTTTATCTTATACAGTTATGACTCGAGCAATAGCACCTAAAATAGAGTAGGGAACAGCAATATTTTTAGGGGGTTATCGATGGGATAAAAAGGAAAATTAGCACTATCGATACAAACTAATGAAAACAAGGTGAGCAGGGTGGTCAGATAGCCGCGAAACCTAGGGCATGTAGCAGATAGTTAACGTTCATAATGTTCGATACATATGCTCGCAATAAACAAAGATTATACCTTCTTTGTGTACATAACTTGCTGTTTCTATAGGAATAGTTAGGATGATTTTCAACTCCACCTCAGAATCTGAATTCTTAACCTTTATCCAAATTAACCATCCTGTTTTAATCTTTTTTCTAAACTCTACATCTTAATCTAAGTAAGTAGCTACCTATTTAAACTCAGTTTGTTGCTGCATAGATTGCTACTGGCTATAGATTTGTCTTTGGTCTAGTTATGGTTTTTTAGATACCAGTTAATGCCGATAAGTGACATTATCGGCATTTGACTAAAAAGGGGATTTTGCCACCGCGTATGCGTTGCCAATTTTACTTCGTAGTTCTGTTGTTTGCTCATGAATTTATGCATGATAACCACTGTTTTTATTACTGTTATTTTAGTTGTAACTACATAAAAAGCCCGGATAAAGCCTATTTAAGTTAGATTGGATGGCAGCAGTTCTGCGCAACGTCTCGGCGTTTTTTACCTGTTTAATGTGAGCTCCTGAATTAAACCAGGCCTTAACCCCAATAGAAACAGCAACTGCGCTAATCATGACTCCAGTCATATCGAGAATTATTGCCAAGCTTACCTTGATGCTGAATTGGCTTAGTTAACTTTATGCCTGTTCCTGCAAATTGAGCCAATTGGAATGGCCGGACTAACTCTCGGATCTCCATATGAAGCATTGGACTAAGACTTAGTATGATCACTTAAAATGACCAATTAGAGCGAGCTAAGACCTAAAGGCTTGTTAACGCATTCAGCAAATTACAACTCTAGTTATTCTAGTTATTGAGCTTTAGTTGTCGACAAAAAGACTAATAATCGAAGTAAACTAGATTCCAGGCAGATTTTGAAGAAATGATACGGTGCGCTGTGTGGCTACTTTTAAAGTTTGCCTAGCTCAGCTCATCAGATTTCACGTAGCGCACAGTTTAAATATGGGATTTTGGTGATTTTTTTGACTTAAATTAACTAATCAGTAGTTAGCTAATCACTGTTAACTTGTAACTTGAGTTACCAGGTCAAGTCTGCCAGAAAGCAAAGCTCGCCATTAAATCGCATCATTCTAGTATGGTACCAACTTATTGCAGACTTAAATTCGCACCATCAAAAATTCTATCTGCAACTGAATACGTCGCGAATATTTGCTTAGCTTAGAATTGCATATTTAAACTTAGATAAAACTTCGATAGAGCTAATGAGAGCTTGTATAGATGTGCGCAACCAAACAGCAGTGACTTAGATTCTCAACATAGAAAGGCTAAGAAGTTATTGCTATGTACTGAATAGCTTTTAAACCGGACGTTTCATTTTCCCGATTAAACCCAATCAAGCCGATGTCATACGAACAAGAGTAGGCAGTTTCTTTCGCTATACTATAGCTAACCATAAACTCTATTTAACATAATATACATTGTGCGCACTCTTTGGTAGATGTGGTTATGGTAAATCCATAACCTAAATACTCCCCAATATAAGCAGTGCACCTAGCCCAACAAGAAAC
>NZ_JAKILT010000136.1 GCF_023283535.1 Shewanella sairae
GCCTCGTTCCCACCATTAGCGTAGTGGCCTTGGCCAATATCTATACCGGTATACCAGAAGTTGTCTGATACGTCGGCAACAGCATGCGATATAGGTACGCCACAGCATAAAGCAAAAAAAAGTAATTTTTTCATGAAACACCTCTCAAAACGTTAGAGAATCAACGTGACAAGCCTCTGCAATATTAATGACTCAAGGCTTAATTAACTAGAGGTGGATTTTAAGCTCAAAAAGGTTACACACTTGAGATTAATATACGCAATGTGATGAGTATCACATAAGACCCATGAGTTAGATTTACCTAAAACAGGCGGTAGTGATAAATAACCATAAAGAAGTAGGGCATAGCAATATGTGTGACATTTCTACTTTGGTGAGCGATGTGACATTACTAACTTGCAATAACATGAGGTGGTTTTAGCAAAATTATCTATGCCTGGTTAACTCTATCCGACCACTTACCACTCCATATCAAAATTGATATAGCTCGCGCATTTAATCTTTATAAGAGAAAAAAGAAAGCTTATTGAGCGCGGAGCGCAAACCTACGACCACCACAAAGGTTAATCAGGCTGATTGTGGTAAAGCTGAGGGTCGTGCTTTTCTGTCCTAGCTTTTCCATATGAAGGCATAAGATAGAGCGCATTACTACGCTCTAAAAACAATCTTATTCAGCAGATTCACATGCGCCAATTGCTGATGGGATTGATATTGCTGGGTGAATTAAGTAATCCTCAGAACAAGACTTATCTCGGTTAAAAGTAGTACCTGTACAACCTGTCATTACTGTTGCAGCAATAATCAAAATCGCAATTTTTTTCATCATTCATTCCAAATTTTGTTTAAAAAGCTAGTTAAATCTTTATTTAACCATTTTAAAATAAAAATTTACCCACTTTTAGATATAGCTCACAAAAACTATTCAACTCTATTAATTTGAGAATACTGATCGCGTTCAATTAAGGAGAGAGTTTGGATATCGGAGATTGTTGGGTTCTGATTTAGTTGCGCAGAACACAGAGCCGAGGGCGGTTCACTTAGAACACCTAACCTAAATTCTCTGGTTAGCTATTTATTACAATAGTGAACCCGCTTTCTTAAGATAGTCATTAGCAATGATAATGACTATCTTAAATTTTAGAGCTTAAGCACTAACCAATTTATGCCCAAAAATCAGCTAATCTCAAACTGTTTTACTCAAACCGATTAAAAACGATATCTATAACCAACTTGATAATCTAATTCACCGAGTCGTTGCCAATCCCGATAGGAAATATTCAGTTCAATCGCTGAATGTGTACCAAATAAAAACTGATTTTTTAGATTAAACTGATGTTGTCCACCATATTCGAAATTTGCGTATCGGTAACTGGGTTGAGTTTGAAACCAGGATGTTAGTTGCACGCTCAGTCCTGTTTCAGCAGATATCCCTCCACCGTCGTTCTTTCTCTTATCCCCTTTAGATGTATTTCTAGTGGCGGAATAATATGCATAACCAACTGAATTGAACCACTGAATGTTTTTTGTTAAAGAAATGGTTGAACCTAAATTAAAATAACTCTGGGATAAATCTGTTGAAGACCTAGTGACACTATCATGATTAATTTGTACAAAAAAGTGTTGAGGGAAGTGCCATTTAGCATCAAGGTAATAACCGAGTAAATCCTTTTGAACATCATTATTATAGAGTTCACCAAAATAACTTTTCATACCATCGGCAGATACTTCAGTAAATTGAGTGCCGATTGCAACATAGGACTTCTCAGTAATTAATGTTTCGCTAGCTAATACGCTCATTGAAGTAGAGATAGCTAACAAGCAGCAGGGAATAACTATAATAGTCTTCTTCATATAGGTTTACCCATAATTGTATAAGAGCCGATGCATCGAGAGTCTTGAGCATACTTATGGGCAGTATCCTTAATCGGAACTAACGACTTAATACAATTAACAGGTAGCTGATTTTTATTCAATACTTATGAACCAATATCTTTACCTCCCTCTACAGCTCTAGAAATCGCGTCACTGATAGTACGTGCATCATTTACGTAATAACCTTTCTGCCGAATAGCAATAATTTGATTCTCGGTTGTTTGTTCAGTTGTTGAAACACGACAATAGGAAAATATACGCATTGGTTACTCACTTCATAAAAGGTATCAAATATAGGGGTATCATATGATTAAGGTACCATTAAAGCCACACCCTAATTTTATGACACCGATATTAAGTTAAGATAGCAGGTATCAATATACGAGTGTTTTTCGATACCGACTTTGAAAGCGCTACATAATTAAATTTTCACTAACGAACTCTAACTTTTTTTGGGGGAAAGTGACCAGGGTGAGATCGCGAACGAATTTTAGCCAGTAAAAACCGAAAGGCTTTTCATTTTGATACCGTTGTGATCTTATACTCTCTTTTGCAGAGATCCTATAATGAGCCTTCTTTCCCTAACTAAGCACTTCGAACTTATTGAAGACCATCGTCAAGCTACCAAAGTGACTTACCCCTTATTTGATGTACTGTTTTTAACCGTCGTAGCGTAAGCGATCAATATAGGACGGTCTTGTCAGATTCTAATAAGTCTGCATTAGATCTGAGGTAAGCGGGTTGTCCGCAAACTTAGCCTTC
>NZ_JAKILT010000137.1 GCF_023283535.1 Shewanella sairae
TTTTGGACAGAAATCAGTTAGAGTCAAAGCTCTTAAAGTGATGAGTTTCATTAGGGAAAGTAAGGTAAGTGGATTTACGGTAACGCCTAGCACAACGGCGTAGTTATGTTTGCAACTTTGCCGCATGTTTTTGCAGGAAAGGTGCAAACATTACGGAGTCCGTTGGTGCTACTGGTTAAATGCTTATTCCATAATTTGTTCATAGAACAAGCTATCCAATTCACCTGAAAGTATATTACCACTTTCGTCTTTTATTTCGTAGCATTCTTGAGTACCAGCAATTGATGCTGAACCTTCTAGGCCACAGAGTAAGTTGTAAGTTGACTCTTCGATTGCCTGCTTAATTAAGCCGACAACCTGTTCTTTGATTTCGGAACTTAACTCTAATGAGTCGAGTTTAATACCTAGATCAGTTTGCCCTTCAGAGCCTTGCCCATAAAGAGAAATGAGACTTTCTATTTCTACTTTAATATTGGAGATTAGTTGTTCTGGCTTCATAGCTTCCTTGGACATTTAACGGCTCGTTAAGCGGCGTTAATTTTGGCTAAACTGTGTGAGGAACGAGCGCGAGCCAACTGTTGCACGTCCGTTTAAATCGATAAATTAGTTACAATGTCGATAGCCACTCATGTTTAAAACCTTTTCTGGTAATTAATGCATGCGAAACGAGTATACCTATTATTGGTAATGTAAACATGGAGATTAAGGTAAGCACTACCCATAAAAACCAATTTAACTTATTCTTCGATGCAATTACTCCCAAAGAAATGAGATATCCAAATACTAAAGAACCAGTATAAATACCGAGCTCCAATTCTTTATTCATAATTGATACTGCAATTACTACAAAAATTGAAATTAGAAGAATACTGTGAATAACAAACCATTTTCTATTATTACTTTTATACTTCTTAAAGTCTTCTGCACTCAACAACGTTTTGGGGCTAATTTCGATTTTTCTCATTTTTTGCATATTACACTGACTCCGAGTGAGATCTAACATTTGTATAGTGCGCATGCGCACGTATTTGGCAAAACACGCATGCACATTTAATAAACCTATTATTTAATTTTTACTGTATCAAAGCTATTGATTTATAAACTCTCTACCAGAGTGTTGCTGGATAAACGCGCACAGAAATGAGCAAAGTGAGCATTGGTATTGATGGTGAATCGAATGTAATTCGTGACTATTACTTATCGATTCGTAAAAGTTGGCCAACAGACTCATCACTGTTCTTTCTTGCTTATTGCCTGTAACTAATACAGGGGCAATTTCGTGTTACATGCCCCGTCAGCACATCTTTGGACAAAAGCTTTTTAGAGCTAAAGCTATTGGGATGACTTTTGGCATTAGAGAAAGTATTACAATCGGATAAACGGTAACGCCTACATTTGCGCGTGTAGTGAGTGTCCGCAAAATGCACTGGTTATGTTTTTTTATTCATATTTAGCCATTTCATTTAAAAGATCTTCTTTAAGATCTTGTGGCTCAATACACCAAAATGTCCATTCTCTGTTTGGAAAGACTGCTACTTTTACATTGTCCTGCTCAAAGAGCGGAAGCCAATGATTTAATAGTTCATCGAGGCTAAGCTCAACTGCCTGATGACCAGGAAAGTTTTCATCTACAACTTTCTGAGCGTACTCAGGATGTGGCCATAGAGGAAAATACTCAAAGCCTTCAGGATCTACTGAAACAAGCCAGCCTTCATCGTTTTTTACGCCCCACAATTGTCGCCAATCAGCGACTTTGCTAACGAAATGTTCAAAACGCTTTGAGCTATCCAATGCTAGAACAGCCTCATACTGTTTTCCATTCATCTTGTATGCCATTAATTCTCCTTGGAAACATAAGCCCAATCGGCATGGTGGCTAAGGATTAGACACTTTAAGTTACCCGATTATGCATTTTTGACCTCGCCGTTACTTGTAATGATAAAGTCTGTATTTGGATACTTTAGCCGCGATTACTTTTTTGAAGGATCCTACTATTTCCAACCAGGATCTTTGAAGTAAACCAGCACTTCCAACCGAAAAGCTCGAAATATCGTATGTGATTTTACGGAACCACCTTGAGTTCAACTGGAGCGCCATCAGGAAGATCTTCAATTTGTTTGCCGAGAGCACCAGAGAACCTAATAATTTCTAGAAGAGGTGCTACTTTAATATTTGAACCACCATACTCGCCGCCTAATGCTCCAGGGATTACCATATGATATTTGTACTCTGACTCTAATTTACCAAGTGAACCTTCTGCTTCTTGAACCATATTTGTCATAAACCAATCTTCGAGAAACTCTTCGTTTTTAATCAGAGCGTTATACTCATCGATAGATTCTGCAACTATCTCACAATAAACGTCTTCAGGGCACAGCCGCCAAAATTTATCACTGAAATCTTTAACGATTAGATTGCCAAACTTGTTATCTATAACTACTTCTTGAGGTTCTATACCAATCCAGCCCCAAGCATCTTTGATTTCGTTAAGTATGCTCATATTTACCCTTTTGCATAAAACTCCCAAAAGCATGTCATCACTAGGCTCACTAGCTAATTTGTGGACA
>NZ_JAKILT010000138.1 GCF_023283535.1 Shewanella sairae
TTGGTATCGATAAGCTGACTTACACAGTAGAAGATGGTCATACGCCAGCGCAATTTGCCCATGGTCAAATCACCATCACTATTGAACAACCAGCTGAGCCAAAAATCACGGCGTTATCGATTGATGGCAAGCCAACTATCGGCGATACGTTGACCGCGAACGTCACCTGCGCCACATGTGTTCCTGCTAAGTACCAATACAAGTGGGTGATTAATGGCTTAGTGGCGGGTACGGCATCAACTTACACCTATCAAGCTGCAGATGCTGGATTTAATATTCGATTAGAAGTTAAAGGCATTGATGACTATCAACAAACATCTTCAGCATACAGTGTTTATGGTATTTCAAAGGTTGAACATATTTTTTCTAATAATAATGCCTTCGCAGCATTAAAAACAGACGGTAAAGTTATAACTTGGGGGAAATCAGATCAAGGAGGTGATAGTAATATTGTAGCGAATATGCTTACATCAGGTGTTAAAAATATAACGTCTACAAGATGGGCTTTTTCAGCTTTAAAGAATGATGGCTCTGTTGTTACTTGGGGGAAAACACAACTTAATAACTCAATATTCCCGACTATAAATGATACCGATATTAAAGCTGTTTATGCAACTGATGATGCATTTGCAGCTATCAAAGATAATGGTTCTGTTGTAACTTGGGGAAGCTTCAATTCAGGTGCGGACTCATCTGCAGTTTCAAGTAGATTAACTGAAATATCAACTATTTACTCTAATGTATCAACTTTTGCTGCGCTTAATTTAAATGGTGAAATTATTGCGTGGGGGAATAATAACACTGGTGCTGCTACGGCTCCAAATACTAATGGGGTCGATTTTATAGCTTCAACTAATACAGCCTTTGCAGCATTAAAACATGATGGAAGTGTGGTGTCGTGGGGGGGCTCATCTTCAGGAGGCGATAGTAGTAAAGTGTCATTGCAATTATCAAATGATATTAATACTGTTATGGCTACAACGAGTGCATTCGCAGCTATAAATAATAATGGTGCTGTAATTACATGGGGAAATGCTAATGAAGGAGGAAATAGTGACGCAGTCAAAGGAATGCTTTCCTCTAATGTAAAAATGGTTATTCCTGCATATAGATCATTTGCAGCTATAAAAAGTGATGGCTCGGTTATTACGTGGGGGGATCCATCCCAAGGAGGAGACAGCTCAGCTGTCGCGATGAAAATATCATCTGATGTGAAAGATATAACGTCGACATTTTCAGCGTTTGCAGCTTTAAAAAATAATGGCTCGGTTGTTTCATGGGGAACTCCACAATATGGTGGAAATAGTTTGTCTGTTGCATCAGAATTAATTTCTAATGTTAAACATATTTATTCTAGTACTTATGGTTTTGCAGCTTTAAAAGATAATGGTTCAGTTATAACTTGGGGAAGTGGCATTGATTTAGCTGGTACCCCCCCAATCGGAGGTGATCTATTAGGAAATGTAAAAACCATTTTTACAAATAATTATTGTTTCGCGGCACTTAAAAATGATGGAACTGTTGTAACTTGGGGAATTAAAAGTTTTGGAGCTGATAGTGCAGCAGTACAAAGCAAACTAAACCCTCAGTTATTTTTAATAACTACAGAAATGAATTAAAAACTTAACAACGGTAATATGATAGTTATTTGGCTCTGTTGCAAAGTTGACGAAGGGCTTTGTTGCAATGCTCAAATAACAAGCGACTTTGCATATTAATTAAATTCGGCTTTGTTGCAACGCTCAAATAACACTCAACTAGGTTAACGAAGTGAGTTCGACTAAGATGAACGAACTCACTACCTTCTTAGCAATATTTAACAAATGCCAAACAAGCATAATCATCGCAAACGCCATTACTTCAAGAAGCCCGTTTATCGTATTAGCAATTCTGCGCAATATACGAACTCACTCAGAAATAGAGGTTCTGTCGAAAACTGAGGAACAGGTTTATCATGAACGATGCTCTCTTAACCAACTTCACCAATGCCACTTAACTTTTCTGGACGTCATTTCCCAGCAGATATCATCATGCAAGCCCTACGATATTACTTGGCTTATAAACTGAGTTACCGTGAAATTGAGGAGATATTTGCTGAACGAAATATTCATTTTGACCACTCAACGCTAAACCGTTGGGTTATCAAATATGCGCCGCAACTCGAAGTGATATTCAGAATGAAAAAACTCCGAGTATCAGGGGCGTGGCGAATGGATGAAACCTACATAAAGATTAAAGGTCGCTGGGTTTACTATTATCGCGCCGTGGATAAATACGGCGCTATTATTGATTTTTATTTGAGTGAGACTCGTGATGAACCTGTTGCTTGGTAAGCCCCTAATATCTTAGACACTTAACTGTATTCTCAAAGTACTGCTTTTCGAACTGCACAGGAGTGTAGTGGTCAACTAAAATTGGCCACGATCTTAGAGTTTAACCAGAACCTTCGTTCTGATTCATTGGGCGTCAGCCCGCCGTTATATTGAT
>NZ_JAKILT010000139.1 GCF_023283535.1 Shewanella sairae
TAGTCATAGGATGTTCTCAGAATGGGATTTGTTCTGAGATTATCTAAACGTTGCCCCTCAAGGAATCCGTCTTATATTGATCGCTTACGCTATGCCGTCATTATCGATATCGGTTTCTAACTGGTTATGCTTGTAAACAAAGTATTCATAACTATCTTTAATTCCATCGCTGTCAGTGTCTTGGCGATGATGGTTCATACCTAGGGCTTTTTCTTTTATATCAGCGATTCCATCAGCGTCATTATCTATCGAGATCTCTGCCGTGTATGAGGCATCACCGAGCTGCCTCAAAGAGGAAATGCTTAAATAAGCAGTTTCGTTGCCATTTGGCATATAGGTGAAGTGATATTTTAACCCGTTCACAGGCTTAATCTTGTCTTCTCTATATGTTTTAAGTTGTGTGCCATTTCTATCGAATAAATTGGCTGTAGGATAGAAGTTGGAATCACTTGATAGAATAGTGATGCTTAACCTGTCGGTCGCTTTTAAGTGTGATCTTGGTAGGGTGATTTTAAAAACATCAGTATCACCAGAATGGGGGAGTTTGCCTGTCACTCTAAATGGAAAGTGTTGACCTACATCATCAGCGGTTTCAATTAAATTGTTGTTTGCGGTTTCATTAATAGAAAACAATGTACTTTTGTTGGCATCAAATGGGTAGTCATCTTGCTCATCTGGAATGCCATCACTGTCTTCATCTTTGTTTTCCCAGCTGTCGATACGTGCAGTGCTCGTTGACTTAGCTTTAGTTGTTTCATTTGACGCTTGTATCTGGCGCTGCTTGGATGCGTCATGGGCCAATGTTTGGTTATTGCCGGTGGTTGCAGAGGCCGTAGGCTTTGCCGCGGTGAAAGTGTTTACTGCAGGGGAGGTAGAGATTGACGGGCTTTGCTCTGGACTGCAGCCGGTATTAATAGCGCTTAACACCAGCAGGGCAGTTAACGTGCGTTTAGATTTGAATTCGAGCGCCAGTAATTCCGTTACCATGAGCGTTTCGTCCTTGTATTATACTGATTGGTATTAGATTTTTACAAATATGCAGTACCTAAAAAAGCGATACTTTAGCACTAATCCTTTAGGCTTGGTATTGCCCTAAAGGGTGTATCTTGGTAGCAATCATCGCTGTTTGCGGGAGTTAAATTGATGGTTTGTTATTTAGTATTAGTTAATTAACAGCATTAAAAGATTAAACATGACCACTGCTACCGTAAACCTCATTGCAAACGTCATAATGGGCTCTTTAGGCGGCTTACGTTGTTGCATGACAAGAGGATAATTGAAGTGAATAGCGAGGTAAAGCAGGCTTCTAAGTGGGTATGCCATGCCCATGAGTTGATATTCTTGACCATTGTATAAAGTAATGGCAATGGTGTGGGCTCGCTTACGCTGGATCTGATGAGTGTCGTGGTAACTATCCCAAAAACATTGTAAGTGTTTGATATCTGTTTTGGCAAAAGCAATAGGCCCTCCGGTTAAAAATCGTGGCAAAGTGATCGCAGTGTCGTTGATTATTATCAGGCTATTGGCTTTATCTTGGGTATCAATGCCTAGATGAGCTTTGATGATTTTCTTACGGATAGCAATATAGAGTATTAGCCACAATACGGTTAAGATTGGAAAGCGCAAAAAATCCATTTTTGGGTCAATGGAGGGAATGATGAGCGCTGTGAGCAGAAAAGGAAGCAAGCTTGAGCCTAAAAGTAGCTCTTTTATAAGCGGTAATCTAAAAAAGTTAAATGAGACTGGGAGTTTTTCTTCGCTCTGACTGTCAAGCCGGAGATATTGGCTTAAAAAGGTGAAGTCAAACCATTGCAGATTGTCCTGTAGATGTTTTAGTGATTTCATCTCAATTAATATTCCTTTTAATAGAGGTAATGCTCGTAACTCGGACCTAGCTTAATATGACAATAAGCGACGTTAAAAGGTACTTATTTCGGTGTTACAGCTTAAGTGAACGGGAATAGCAGTTATCTTTAATACCTAAACTTACACGAGGTTGAGCTGCTACTGCCTTTGCCGTTGCTAATATAGAGATAGGTCTCCTTAGCTTCTGACGACTCCAAGTCGTGCTTGCTCAATTTTTTGGACACTAGCAGGCTTTATTGCTTCGATAGTCATCGTGTCGGGTTTTGACTCATAGACATTGAAATATCTCTCATGCCTTTCAGATAGCATCTTTTTTAAGGTTTTTTCACCGAAAATACTTAGCTAAGCATCTTGAAACTCCCCAATATAAGCGTCAAAGTCCTCTGCAGCATAAATGTCTAACATATTTAGACAGCGTTGAACTTTGAAAAAGTTACAAAGTCAGGTGCCCTGTTTGGCTTGAGTTACTGTTACAGGAGCATTTATGTCAAGAAAGATTTTATTACTCAAAAGCTGTAATGATTCAATATTGTAGTGGCATAGTGAATTTGGACACCAAGATGTAAGGGGTATAATCCCCATCTAAACACAAGGTGAACAAATGACCCGTAAATCAA
>NZ_JAKILT010000140.1 GCF_023283535.1 Shewanella sairae
TGTGATTGAGAACCCAGGCTCCAGTAATCCAGTGTTACATGCTGCATGGTGTCCAAATGTTGGCCTGGTGGTTTCAGAAGTTGGTTTGTTTATGGGGTGTTATACGGCCATGGAACAATCCAAGATACTGTATCCAAATTTAAAAGCTTGTCTTTACTGTTGCGCTGCTGTCTCACAGGGCGAGGAGAGATTGTTCTGAATAATAGCGACAGTGAGAATAAGCCTTTCAAATCCCCACTTACAGAGTGGATCCTTAAAAATAAGCAGGATAAGAAAAAACAACGGGCAGAGCTTGGCTATATTCATGGGCAGCTTCGTATTGAACGTCAGCGAAAACGAGAGTTGTTAGATGAGGCGGACAAATAAATACAGTTTTTGATCTCGTTAGTGCGGCTTTATGTTAGCTAGATTATTTAAGTAATTTCATACTTAGTATAGTAAATAAATAATATCCTAGTGCCATTACTACGAGAAATACTATACATGACAGGGCATAAGGTATTACTTCAGGAAGCCCCGCTCCCCTGCTAAAACTAAATGCAAGACCATTAATAGCGTTTAATGGTTTTGTTGAAATTGAACCGTTAGCTAAAAATACAGTTAAGCCGATAAATCCAATTAGCGCCCCAAATAGTCCTGTGTAATTAATTTTTTTCATGTTAATAAATGTTTTTTGGAAATAGAGGGCAAGAAGGCTTAGAAAGAAAACTCTAAGCCTTTTATAATTATAGTAGACTATGGAACCATAACTTGAGTTTCACTTGTTAGTTTAATTACTACTCGGCGTTCAAGCGCTCTATCTGATTTTGAATTGGCTTTTGAATCTTGCTCACCCATAGCCTGCCCTTCTAAACTTTGTGCATTTACACCGTTAGTTGTGAGGTAGTCACCAACTTGTTTAGTTCGTTGCTCTGAGAGTTTTTGATTGTACGCTGACGAGCCTTGATTGTCAGATTGTCCAATTAACACAATTGCATTGCTATCATGTTGCTTAGACAGTTGAATAACTTCATTAAGCTTAGCTTTTGCTGCGTCATTTAGGCTCGATGAGTCGAAGTCGAACAGAACTACATAACTGTTTTCTTCTATTTTTGTCTCGTAAACAGGTTGTTGAATTGGTTCTTCAATTACTTCTTCTACTGTTTCCGTTACTACGGGTAAACTAACTACAGGCTTTGGTGTTGCTTTCACACCAAAACGGTAAACCATTTGGATGCCCACTGTTTGAACGTCCATGTTCGCGGTGTTCCAAGTTGTTTCATCAATATTCGTGAAACGTCGGTATTTAGCCGAAACCTCTAGTGCATCAGTTATTTTGTAGCCAATGCCTGCGCCAAAATATGGAGCGGTATCAATAGTGCTGACGTATTTATTTGCATTTATTTGATGGGCTAAATGGTATTGATAGGCACCACCTTCACCTGTCAGGAACCATTTTTCACTAAGAGGTAGAGTACCAACTAAACCGAGGGTAAAACCATCAACATCAATAGATTGAGAACCATCAAGATTACCCCATTGGTGAGTATCATCGGTTGCTCCTAAATCTTGCCAGCCTGCTTCGAGTGCAAAGTATTCATTAAACTGAAAACCGACAGTCGCATTCCATGCCAAATCCCGGTCAGTCCCTAAATGGCTGATAGCATTAACTGATTCATAACTACTTTGACCTACACCTGCACCTAAATACCATGTGTTGTCTACATCTATAGTGTTTGCATAGGCTGAATTGCCGAGTAATGCGATTGCTAAAAGTGATTTTTTCATTTTTTCTCTGAATAAAAATAAGTTTTTTGTGTAACAATCTAATATTATTCACCTTTATTAATGTTGTTGCAATTATTATTCATCAGGTGAGAAGTGTTTAAGCTGTTTATTAGGTTGAATGGTGTGACTGGTTGTGAGTACGTGGTGGGGGCGTGTCAATTGCTTTGTTGTTAATTTGGTTGCGGAAGTTTTATTGTTGGTGGCGATTTGTTTTGGTAGAGGTGTGAATATGTTTGAAATGAAAGGTTTAAAAGTAAGGGGGATTTTAATAACTAGTTCAGGGATCGCAATTGGTAATTTTCTCTATGATGCCTATCTTAGCTCAAGTCCAACTGTGGACTTTGTAAAACCAGTATTCATTTTCATGTTTATTTTTGCGGTGCTATTTATTGTTAATAACACTTTAGGAAAACACTAATAGTTATCGTGCTAGGGGAGGTAATTTTACGGATTTGTGGTCATCAGTTCGTTAGAACCGTATGGTGAATCTGTGTTTATAAGTAATGCACAATTTCATTATGTAGTGGCATAGTTAATTTGGCCACCTAGTTAGAGGTGATATCATCACCTCATAAGTTAACAGGTGACACTATGACGAAACGTACAAGAA
>NZ_JAKILT010000141.1 GCF_023283535.1 Shewanella sairae
GCGCTTTTTCTTTTTCTTTCTTGGGGAAGAACGTACCGGTTTACGGGGTGGTTTAACTTCGCTTTTGGTCGAAACGCCCGTGGGAGTAAGGGGGGAAGTAGTTTTGGTAACTATACCAAGTGATTCCTTTTCTACAGGTTGACTAATCGGTGCGGTTGGCTTGTATTTGTCTAGCCCATACGTCGAGAAAAGGCGTTCGTCAACTTCGTCTTCAGTTTCATCATCAAAAGGGCTGTACCATTTGGATTGTTTAAACTTGTTAGCGACAGAGCAATTATTAATATCAAGATTAATGAACTGATAAACAGATAAATTAGCTTCAGGAAAAACAAAGTAACTATTAGATTTGCCAAATTCCGTTTTCTTATCGATTTCTATTAAGCCCGAATTCTCCAATTTCTTGAGTGATCCCCCCACCGATTGCCTAGATAGATTAGCGGCAGAGCCTAAAGCCTCCAGAGTACAATCTAAAAATCCTTCTTCATCACTATGAGAAGCCATTAGCGACAATAAAAAATATTGCGTAGGTGTTAAATCGTAATGCTTAAAATCCAGCTTAAAAAACATTTCAAGATACTTAGAACCCATGCTAAAAACCTTTGTTAAGATGTTTAACTGTAGAGTATACCTATTGGTAGGATTCTTTACAACGACAAAGAAAAGATTAAAAACAATAAGATACAGAAAGAAAAAGGACGAAAAGTCATTAAAAATAAGTCCGTATATTGGACGATAAGCCACTATTAGAGATAGTGGCTAACCTAGATTTTTTGAGCCTTTGCAACGTTCGCTTGCTCAGTCTTCGCCGCTCTCTTTTGCATAGGCTCTTTTAAATCCTGTTACCACTTTATTTGTATGTATCAAGTAAAAGGAAAAACCTCTTTAAAGTTGGTTTTGCCTCCGGCCGTTAGGCTAAAGATATTTCTGTTTTGTTGGTTCAAAATCAAAAGATGTCTAGCAGGGAAAAGGACACAACCGAAAGAGCCGGTTGCTTAAAAGCGTATCGCTCCGCTTTCATCAAACCTACGGTTTAATAATCCCTCAAAAGAATGGTAGAACCATAGTTCCAAGTGAAAGATAAATGCCTGGTCAATCGTTAGAAAAATCTAATGTTTGACCAGGCATTTTTGGGTATATCAATTTTGATATAGAGGTGTTTAATTAAACTTCTCTCTACTTGAATAGATATCATCAACCAATTTGGAAGATTCGGACTTAAGAACCTCTAAGACGGAATCAGTCAAAACCGTAATCTCTGTATTGGGGAACCCATTATCAGAGAGAAAAGACAGTGCCCCAAGGGCGGTTAAGTATTCTAAAATTAAAGATGCACGATCATGCAAAGCACAAAATGAGATAGGATTAGCGTCAGGCATGAGTAACTCCAGTTAAGTTAGTTGTGTTTAGTGGTTAGGCGGTGCTCGATACACTGCCTAGCCATGCCCTACCGATTTGATCACCTTATCAAAAAATAATCAATTAAATTCTGCTCGATTGTGGTCGAGCAGCTTGCCTGCGATGTGCCGCTATCGAGCCATCAAGCGATAGCGCGATAGGCTTAAAGATCTATAGATATAGAACGAATTTCAAAGAAAAAGCCGCAAGTTACTGTAAAGGCAAGTGAAAACAGAAAATGCTTGTATAAAAATCCTTATACGTCTGTATAAAAATACGTTCACAGATGTACAAAAAAAAATTATACAAGGGTTTTGAAATGAGGTATTCTGTATAAATCAATAACTATAAAACTGTATAATATGAAAAGCACATCTAAAAAAACAAAGGTTATAGGGGTTAAAAGATATTTAGATCAGGAGACTGGGGAAATCCTTGATATGTCCGTAGTCGAAACTGTATCGACAGATTTTAACTTTGAAAAAATCTGGCTGATGCACATCATGCAGGCACTAGACTGTATGGGGAGTAAAAAGATAAAGGTAGTCACATGGTTGCTAGCCAACAAGGACCATAAAAACACAATCATTGGCACTCAAAGGGCTATAGCAGAAAAGGCGGAAGTTTCATTGCCGATAGTAACAAAAACCCTTAAGACTCTAATTGAATCTGACATTATTAAAATGGTTCAAAACGGGGTGTATATGCTGAATCCAGATGTAATGTTTAAAGGTGATAACAAACAGAGAATGAATATACTTATTAAGTACAATAAGCTTTAAGGTATCAAAATAAACCGTAGTAGAGAAAATATAAAAAAAAGACACCTACATGAGCAAATCAAAAAATAACGCCTTAGAATCGATTCTAGGGCGTTTTAGTAACTAGCGCTTTTTCTTTTTCTTTCTTGGGGAAGAACGTACCGGTTTACGGGGTGGTTTAACTTCGCTTTTGGTCGAAACGCCCGTGGGAGTAAGG
>NZ_JAKILT010000142.1 GCF_023283535.1 Shewanella sairae
ACCGCTGGTCAAAGGGCATCAGAAACTGGGATGAAATCGGTGATGTGGAGTTAAACCCAGAGAACAAAAAAGAAGCAGCTTAACAGCTTAGGCGACAACTACCTTGAAAAACGCCGTCATAGCGCCAAATGAACTGAGTTTTATCATGTTCAGACGGTGAAGGGTCATAAAGGAACTTCTTTTCGTTTGGTGTTAAAGAGTTCTCTAACCGATAACCCTTAATCAAACTTTCAACTATTTCTTGCTCTAGACCTTCGGCTTTCACCGCAACTATCAAAAGCGTCATTGCTCGCATAGCAATATCTGTTTTATTACGAGCTAGCGCTTCATTTTCATCTTCTATGTAAGGAAGGTAATTATTTATTGGTACGCTATATTTGTTAAGGATTATCTCAGAACGCTGTTTTCTCTTTTCGGAGAGCTGGGACTCTTTTGTTTCCATCTTTTTAATATGTTCCTTACTTTCTTCAATGTCTGATGCAAGCACAGGCAAGCAAACATAGTAATCAAAGTAAATAGTATGATCTTCATCTTTGGTTAAGTACCTTAAAACACCTAACGCCTTTAGCAGCGGCTGCCTAAATTTGTTATGAGTTTTACTGATTTTGAAATACACGCTCTACAAGGCTTGCGCCTTTCTCCATGTATTGCCTTGTAGCAAAATCATCTATATCACTGAAACCAGATAACTCCATTAGTATTATGCTAGCAACTTCAATTAACTCATCATTCAGTTTTTGATTTTGAGCACCGTGCGCAATGATTATCTCAGTCAAGGATTCAGGCATATAGTCGGTCATAGATGCAGGAGGACCATCAATTAAATATTGATGACACTCTTCAGCTAACTTTTTATTTTCATTCTTAAAGAGGCTTCTTAACATTCCTTTTCCTTACTCATTACGCGCGCATAAAATGCAGCTAATGCTTGGCTAAAATTAGCGAAAAATGAGCTTCAGCCAAGCGTTTGACGTCATTTTGATGGGCTTGTTCAACACTCGGGATAAGGACGCGGCTGCGCGTGGCCTATCCTTATTCGTTAAGTTACCTGTTGCGCACTTCTACTCTAACATCAGGCGCATCTTCCCAATTAATTTGTTTAATGTCGGCTACACATGAAGAAGCAGTACGTGAACTTTTATATGAATTAATTCCTGAAACCAGCCCTTTATAGAACCAAATAACTCGATAATCATGATATCCAAAACCTGCGCCTGTTTGGCAATATTGCCATGCTTCATTGTCCCCCTTAAATTGACGATCATCGGGAACACCCATTACCGATGTAACTAACTCCTTGGAATCACCAGAGTTAACGAGTAATGCTTTCTTATCTAGTGAACCACATCCAGTAAGGAAAAAAGCAAAACTTAAAATTGCGACAAACTTCATTTGAACACCTTTGGTAACTTAACGCCCTGCTGGCTGAGTTTGTTAAGTGCATCAGAATATGCTGAAGCGATTCGTTGCGACATTTTTTCGTTCGGTAATTATTAAGTCACTAATTCCATACTTATCAAATTTTTCCAACAGCGGATCGGAGCCTTTATTAAGCTTTAGGGTCATTTCTTCATCATATAATGGAACAATACTAAAGAATTCGATTACTTTATCTTTACTAATTTCAAGGCTCCAGAATTCTTCTGGAACATTAACGGATGGAAGAATAATAGTTCCTGATAATTTGGTATTATCAGCAAAAGGCTCAGCAGGGTCGCCGTTTGGGATGGTGTGGCCCCAAGCTAGCCAAGTTTCAAACTTGTGGGGAAAACGAGCTAAAAACTTTAGTTGCCGTACAGGCCAATACCATTTTTCATCTTTAAATGATTCGTCGTCAATTTCCCAATTCTCTGGGAGAGTTACCATTAACTCCATATAGCGAGTTGAATTAACATCTTCGGGCACGCTCATCTGTAGATCACTCATGCCTGAAGTTACTAAGGTATGAAATGGTCTTTCTTTTGTGGGTTTTACATGATGTACATCTATATGCACGGTATCTGAGATTAACTCATGAAATACCATACTAACCTCGCCAATATGACGTTCTATATGGTCTGATATTTCTTCAATGCACTCTTCACCATTTGGAGCTTCCCATTCCTTCTCACCATCGGTATATCGGAATATAGGTGCCCCTGACATTGATACTATATTTTCATACTGGCTCATTCTTAGATTCTCCGATGTATATTTCGCTTAATGCCTTGTTAGATCGATAAATTGGTTACAATGTCGATAGCCACTCATTTTTAAAACCTTTTCTGGTAATTAATGCATGCGAAACGAGTATACCTATTATTGGTAATGTAAACATGGAGATTAAGGTAAGCACTACCCAT
>NZ_JAKILT010000143.1 GCF_023283535.1 Shewanella sairae
TCGGATTTGCTTCGATAAGCTCGATAAACGTTAGGCTTTCAATACCGTTTAACTCAATATCCGCTTCATTTTCTACTGCTTGATCAATTCGTGTATAAGTGACGGTTTCTACATCAAAATACATAGGTGTAATGAGTATTTGTCCGTGGCGAACAACATCGTTAAGTGTGGCCATTACTTTTCTTCCATTAGATTAGGTCTAAGTATTGTTTCACAGACGAAAGAATTGAGGCCGCTTCGCGTTCCCCTTTATCTATCATGGTCTGTCCAGCAATAATCGCTAATGTGGCTTGCGGCTCAGCGTTTATCATTTCTAACCAAAGCTCATTAATATTGTGGTTAGGTGAAGATATAAGGGCCTCAATCATTGATATTGTAGGGGGCGCGTCATCTTGCTGGCACTTATAAATAATGAGGGCGATGAGGCCGTTTAGTAATGTGAAACTGCTCTTTTGCCAATGGTCATTTAAGCCTTTCCCATTCGGATCAATAATCAAGGTACTGAGGTTTTCAATATCCTTGGTTTCAAAAGCCGTGCCGCAGCGTATTTGAATTTTTGTATCAGTATTAAGTAACATATTTCTTGCTTTTTCTTGGAGTGTCATAGGCTTACCCTCTACTCATAAAGACGAGTAAAATTGATATAAAGATATTAGTTTGGTTGGTTACAGATTGTGTTAACTAGGGGCTTGAATTTCGGAGCGAGTGAGTAACTCGTCGTCATCGAAATAAAAGAACTGTTGTGCGCGAATGAGTGATTTGCCGCGAGTATAGATGAGCATTTCACCATGATTAGTGTTAGTTGAAGGGCTCATGTTCATACAGTCACGCATCGATAGCGAATGATCACCATGGTTTAACATGTGGTTTGCGGTTGATAGCGATATTGGCGTAAAAGCAATCTGCATGTGGCAATGACGAGTGAGCATTTCATCTTCTGCACAGTGCTTGTTGATCTGATTAATATCCTGCGTGATAAAACAAAATTTGATCTTACTCTCAAGCATCAAGGGTAGGTTCTTTTGCCATGAGCCCATACCTCTTAACGTCGGATATTCATCCATCATGCCGAGCAATGTGAACTTGGCGTGTGATGATAGTTCCTTATCCGTTAGCATGTGGGTTGTCATTGCAATAAGTAGCTTAAAAATAGGGCCTAATACCGGCATTTCCCAAGGTCTGGCCATCATGTATAAACTGATCGGCTTATCTCTCTGGTTAAGTTTTTTCACGCTAAAGTCGGAGTGACTCATTGTTATTGCAAGTGAAGGGTGACTATAGGGGGCTAATGCATTGCTTATCGCTTGGATAATCGTGTCTTGCTCAATGTTCTCGGGGGCTTGTGAACCATGGACGCTATCAGCGTATAGTTCATAAAGTAATTCAGTTAAATTGAGATTTGCTAACCGCGGAAATGTTGGCGTTTCTTGGCGCTGTTTACATTGTTCAATGAAATAAGTAACCAGTTCTGCAAATACCTTAAAGATCACTTTTTCATTGTGGTCATCAAGCTTAGGCATGATACATGAACATAGCATGTCTATATCCTTGGCTTCATTGTCTGTGCCCATGCGAAGTTCTTCAAATGGATTCCATCTTGCAGAGCATTGACCTAAGGGAGCAAAGCGTAATACGTCACCCAAGGTTGCGCGATAACCCGCAGTGGTCGGCCATAGCTCACTAGTGAAGTCGCTGATGATAGCGCTGTGTTGCCAATTTAATAATGTTGGAATAACTAAGCTTGTTGTTTTTCCGGTACGGCAACGGCCAATGCAGACGATGTGCTCCAGCTCTTTATCATCATTACCTGTAGAAAGGATATCGTCCCAGGAGTTATATTCCTGTGGGAAAGTGATAGTGACGGTATCAGATGGAACTGAAATGAAGATTTTTTTTGCTTTTTCCAAGAGTCTCATAGGTTTACCTGCTGTTCATTAAGGCGTGAAAATTCATACAAAGATATGAGTAGGGTTATCCACCGAAAATGTGGATAACCCATTTTGGCGTTGATTATAAGTAGTCTTCGATGGATTCAGGCTGGGCAGGTTCTTGGGGTGCGGTATCGCTTACTTCATCACGTTCTTCTTCGTCTGCTCGCTTAATCTTGCCTATCGTGCTGCTACCTACAGGCTCAATAAGCTTGTCTGATTGCTCCGGCGCTGGTATTTGACTGCGAGCCAGGTAAACAGGGTCATTGAAGTACAGAATTTGCTTACCATAGATAGCTGGGTAACCCGCTACATAGATAATCATGTCGCCCCCTTGCACCAAAAGCTCACCTTGCTTAACTGGCGCAGGTAAACGTTGACACTCGTCTGCGGTTA
>NZ_JAKILT010000144.1 GCF_023283535.1 Shewanella sairae
TGGTGCTTATATTCAAAAAGTACCAACCGCTCTATTTGTTAGTAAAATTGAAGACAGATTCGGCAACTGGGTAAAGTATGAATATGACGCATCGAATATTAGCCGAATAGTCAGTAATGACGGTCGAAATATTTCAGTAAAAAAAGATAGCAAAGGCACCTCTGTATACTCAGAAGGAAAAATGTGGCGCTATGATATTTTAAATAAAGGAAGCGGCACGTCTTCAGGCAATAATCGTAATGACCTCATTGTGACCCAACCCGATGGACTGCAATGGAAATATGAATTAGATATATCAGAAACGATATCCACGTCTGATTCAGATGGCAACCCAATTTGTGGTCGACAGTTCAAGCCAAGTCGCACAACCTCTCACCCCATGAAAGTGACATCCCCTTATGGTGCAATAACAGAATTCAAATTTGATTTTATTCGTACTGACCACAGTAATATCGACTCAACTCGCTTTCATCGAACAGACGACTATAGACGTTGCCACTATTCCTATGTATTGAAAGAAAGAACCGTGACATTTAACGACAAAGTGATGAAAGATACTTATGAATACTCAGAGAACTATGGCGTTTTTGATATCGAGGCTGACAACCCTAACCCAGCAAGCTTACTCCCCTTTCCTGCGCCACCTGGAATCAGTCGGATAGACAATAAATCCATTACAAAAACACTGTCCAATGGCAATAAAGAAAAATATTACATTAATCGTAAATTTAGAACGGGTGCGTTTAATACGCTTTCTGCAATAGAGTATTATGACGCAAACCAAAAGAGACCAACATTAACGGAATCATTTGCATATAATTTGTCTGATGCAAAAGGCGTCTCGTATAAAAGTGGAAAAGACGTTTTTGAAATCACACCAAGACTCTCATCCCATAAGAAGATGTATTCAAATGGCGATGTAATAATGGTTAGGTACACTGACTTTAATCAATTTGATGCGCCTTCACATAAAAGCGTCACTGATGATAGTACGGGCTATAAACGCTATTGGAAAGAAGATGTTATTCATGACTTAAATACATGGTTATTAAATCTTCCAAGCAAAACCTACCTCTCTGAAACCCCAACCTACACTAATGCCTATAAAGAGACGGTATATAATGACCAATATCTACCTTACCAAGAAAAAAGCTTCGGCCGAATAACCACAACACATACATACCATGCTGATGGTAATTTACTCAAAACCCGCTATGCCGGACTCAATAAATACCAACAATTTGATAATTACTATCGCGGTCAGCCAAGAAAAATCACCTACCCTTGCCCAACAACGAATGGGTGCAACACCATTAACGGCAGTTCAACCAATTCAGCGGTGACCCTACTTGAAATTAACGGTGATGGAACCTTAAAGAGCCTTTCTGATTTTAATGGCAATAAAACCTATTACCGTTATAACGACATGCAGTGGCCTACAGAGGTTGATTACGCCAATACAAAGTGGGCTGATAAATTCATTGGTTACTCCACCGTTTCTCACACCGATGACGGCATATCCGGTAGCGGTATTTTACCTGGAATGTTACGCAAAACAGTTCGACATGGAAATCACCAAAAGCACACCTATTACGATGGGTTACTCCGTCCTATCTATACTCGTGAACAAGACATCACTGATAATCAAACAACGCGTTATCAGGCTTTTGAATATGACAATCAAAACCGTCAGACGTTAGTCAGTTTTCCCTCGGATAACCCCGCTAGACGGCTAGGTATCATGACGAAATACGATGTTTTAGATAGGGTTATTCGTCAAACCCGCACCAGCGATGACGCTGTTAGTCGCACAGAATACTTGGCAGGCAATAAAATTGCCGTAACAGACCCGATGGATAATACCACTACCACGACATTCTTAACCTATGACGCTTCAGCCAAAGATAATCCCATCTTAATTGAAGCTCCAAACAGTAATGATATCACTATAGATTACAACCAATACAATCAAACCACGCGACTCAGCCAAGGAGATGTGACGGAAACGCATTTGTACGACCAATACCAACAACGTTGTAAATCAATACGTCCAGAGACAGGAATAACCTCTTACGGCTATAACGCACAGCGCCAACCTATCTGGCGGGCGCAAGGCACCAACGGAAGCGAAAACAATTGCGATATTACGCCCCCCTCTGACAAAGTCCTTCTGACATATAACAATCAAGGGATGTTAAGCAAAGAAAACTTCCCAGGGCAAACACAAGACAAAACTTATCATTATGATGCGAATGGCAACCTCACACAAATAAGTGCGGGTACAGGAAGCCAG
>NZ_JAKILT010000145.1 GCF_023283535.1 Shewanella sairae
CTGTCTGCGTTGGTGTTATTTTTGATTTTCAGGGTTAAGCCTGAGATGTTATCGCCGTCAAATTTGCGCATGGGGACGACTTCAATATCGAGGCGTTGCGGCTTGTATTTGATGTTGCTCACCACAAAGCCGGTCGGGACTTCTTTCGCTGAATCAAAGCGCATCATGTGGCGCATGAGGTCGGCAATCATTTGTTGGTACGGTGATTTCTTTTCAAACTCAGCGGCGACTTTGGTATCGCGTACCTTTGAAATGAATTGAGTTGTGCCTGCTGGAATGCGTAGCGGCGTGACAAACACACCAAAGCTACGGCCTTTTTGGGTGGTGACGTAGAACGTGAACGGCTCCATAACATTAAGAGCGACCAATGCTGCCCCTGATGGGTCGGCAAGGCTACTGGCTTCACCGCTCATGGGTAAAGTACAAAAACCCGTAGGGCAGGTCACGCTGGTAATTTTGTCGTCCTTAACGGCGATACGGTTAATGTCTACTGAGGAGAGTTTGGCGGTCACGGTTTCGTTATCGGCAAACTTAATCTTAACGGGAGGCGTGGCAGCGAACGCATTGACACTGAATACCGTTAAGGCAGCCATAAAAAGGTGTTTACGCATGGGTTAATCCTTTTTGATTTCAACTTTACTGATACTGTCCAGGGCTAACATGCCGCTAGGGTAGGTAAATTGAACGATGTAGGTAGTGGGTTCGGGTTCAAGTGGTCGGTTGCCTACGTATTTAGTGAGTAGGCCAGATATGCGTACTTGAAAGTCGTCCCCAGCAATGGCAGTGTTTTTGGGGAAGAATGTCGAAGATATTTTTTCAGAGCGAATATCTTTCGCTTCGGCAAGTAGTTTGGGTTGAATGATATGGTAACTGCGAGAGTCAACGTATTGGAGTAGTTGGCCATAGTTGCGGCCTACGTTTTCAGGGGTGACGTTCAGTTTAAGAAACAACACATACTCAGCCATTTGCTGTAAGTAGCTATCACTTACACTGGTATTGCTGACGTTAATCTCAGTCGTTAGGTTGGGGGGGACAAGGGTTCGGGGTTGGTTATAGGCCACCAGAACGAGCGCAATGGTGAGTGTAAGGGTGAGGCAAAGCAAGATTGCAGCGCCTCCACCGAGTAATTTGTTGAGATAGCGCGCATTTGCGAGCGCATCTCGTTTATTAGATACTTTCATCGTTGTATAATAAAAAAGCCGCCTAGAATGGATTCCGGGCGGCTTTTTTGCTCCTAAGTAAAACGATTAGTTAAGCCAATATTTTTTATCGGCTGTCGGAGTGCGCTTAAAAAATGACGGACTTAACTTATCGGGGGAAAACCAAAAGAAAGTGAGGGCGATAACATTCTCGCCCTTACTTCTTTTTATTTTTCTAATCACAATGAATAGCGCCGCAGCAGAGAAAATGCCTGTGACGAGGAAGTTTTTCATTGCGAATAAGAAAAAGAGGGTAAGAGCAGGTACAATTTCATCGGCTGGGAAGCCCATGATAACGCGGCCTTGGTCGATGTAATGTGGGATTTTAAAGAAATCGCGCTCATTTTCCATTAGGCTAGACCGATGATACCCATGGCGACGTTAACGAAGATAACGCCCGCAGCGAAACCACCGATAGCGGCAAACCAGTTTTTGGTCACGAAACCTGTAACAGCCGCAGCCGCTAGACCGATAACCATCATGGCAAGGTATAGGGTTGAATCGGAGTTAGTTGCTTGTTTGATTTGGTCTTTACCGCCAGCGAATAAATCGGCATGGGCTTCACCAGTAAACAGCATGGTTAATGCCATAAGAACGACAAGCATTAAACCTGTTGTCATTGGTCGTGAGAGTGGATTTCTAAGGTTAGAAATGTTCATCATGTTCATATTATTTTCTCGAAAAAAAAGACAGAAAAGCCTGTCGCTTTAGTTATCTAAAGCGTCAGACTCTTAATTTTGACGAGATACTAGCCTTACCAGCTAAGGGTAAGGCTAATATACTGAGTTCGATGTCACTGCTCGAACTACACAGATTGCCTTTACTGTAACGTTGGCAATAACAGATGCTACATTCCCTTTCCTTGCAGATAAGGTCGGCGCCTAGCATACGGCTACCTCACATTCTTTAGGGTTAACCTGCCCTGCGC
>NZ_JAKILT010000146.1 GCF_023283535.1 Shewanella sairae
GAGCTTCTTTAACTGTATAGCCTTGGTCTATTACTAACTGGGCGGCTTCTAATCTAAATTCAGCAGTATAAGTTGGTTTTGATTTACGGGTAATTTGTTCACCTTGTGTTTAGATGGGGATTATACCCCTTACATCTTGGTGTCCAAATTCACTATGCCACTACAGACGGGGTTGTATACGTCGTTGTAGGTGTGCGGTAAGTGTTAAAAAGCCCTGCGTTGCAGGGCTTATTTAACAGTATGGGTATTTATGCGTACTGGGCAAACGTGGCTTTTTCATAACGGATTAACTTTCGTAATGCTTGATCACGTTTCCAACCATCGTGGCCATATCGATGATTTCTGCTCCCCCTAAATCAGCCATAACCTGTAAGAAAACATGTAGATCCTCTTTAGCCATTGCGTCTGGGGATTTCCTTCCCCCCATAAATAGGTAAGGGGTAAACACCATGACTTCATCTTTACCAATAGAGCCATGCTTTTTTAGTACAGACGGAAAAAGAGAGCTTGAACCTACCAATTCATCGATGGTTTTTACTTTACGTATTGCAAAGAAATGCTGAATTGCCTCATTTGCCTTACTGTTGGCTATATCGCCCTCACTTCCCTTGTTGGTCTTAATCCAGTTTAAGTGAGGAATGATAGAAAGTGAGTATCCCGTTTTTTCACCCCACAAATAGAGTTCACCGTATGCACTTCTGGCAATCACATGGTAATTGTCGTAATCAGCGAACTCTGTTCCCTCAAGAAAGGATTCAAGCACGTCTTCAAACTCTGCAGGATTGGTGATCCAGAAAAGCCCGTTTTGAAACCCTGAAAACCCCAATTGTTGCCAGTATTCCAACAATCTATCGGGCAAGATCCCACGATAACTTTCTACTTGCTCTGAAGTTGCCGCAACAACGTCTGTCGGCGCTCCAAATTTTGACAGGAAAAATTCCAAATATTCATCATTCATTTTATTTACTTCCGCGTAATGGACAGCGTTCTAGCGAGACATTCATTTTGGCATCCGGCCCTAATGTTTCCAAAGCGCGTTGTGCCTGTTTATCCATCTGAACTAAGCGCGATTTTGTTCGCCATTGAGAGCCAAGGGAGGAGTTCACCCCTTTATTCCCCATTCGACTCACTTTATCTTCTCCGCCTGCAATCATATCAGGGTCATGTAATGCGGCGAGGTTGGCCATGATTTCATTTGTACGTGCGGTTGCCTTCATTTCCGCTTTGATTGGTGACATTTTTTTTAGGAAATTCATTTCAAGAGAATCATTTAAGTCGTTTGAAAAGCGTTTTCTAAATTGCTCCTGAGCCATGCCCGTTCCCGCTCGCTTCATTTGTTTGTAACGGTTACGGTTCTCGATGTACTCCCCCACGGTCAGGTCATTTAGACCCGATTCCTGATGTTTAAGTTGACGCGCAAAATGACTTTCCAACTCACGCTCGTTGCCTTTGAACTTACCTTTAATCTTTGTCCCTGGTTCAAAACAAGGCACTTTAAATCGCTTCATGGTACGCAAAGATTTCGCCATGGCGCTATCAATTTTTGTCGGATTCCCTTTCTTTTCAAGATTAGAAGCGAGAGATTCCGGATCTCTTACAATATTACGACCTTTTGTCGCTGCCGTTTCTGCTGCAAGCAAAACCGAACCATAAGCAGGCATAGATTTTATAGCATTTGCACCATTTATCTCTGCATCAGAAATATCAAACGTTGAAGTTTCTCTATATCGTTCAGCTACTTCATCAGGCGCTAATTTTTCCCCCGTAGTCGTATCAGTAACTTGAACCACACCATTATCAACTAAATACTCTGCCAACATTGCCCGCTGAGAGGCAATTAAATCATTACCTACCTGTTTGACCGCACCGATAGCATCGTCAATTACATCTGATACACTGTCACGTACATCATTAAATGAATCAACAAAACCTGTTTTAGTCATACGCCTTTCTTGTTGAAGCGTTTCCATTACCCGATCACTATTTTTATGGTTCTGTAGAACTTGTCTCTGATATTGTAGTGGCATAGTGAATTTGGACACCAAGATGTAAGGGGTATAATCCCCATCTAAACACAAGGTGAACAAATGACCCGTAAATCAAA
>NZ_JAKILT010000147.1 GCF_023283535.1 Shewanella sairae
AATGCTCGTTAGACCTGTAGCAATCACCTGATGATTGATATAACCGATACTCTCATTCATAAAGTCATTATTCTTGATGATATCGTCAATGATATGCGCATCAATAACTGACTTCTCTATTGGTGTTATACCTAATGCTGTTTCAAGTAATACCTCATCACTTAATAATGAAGTGGTTATTGTTGCAGTTAATAAACCATTATGAACTGCAACAATCAAATTAACATGTTCTTTTTTTGTTTCACTTGTAAGTTGATAACTACGAACATCGACGCCTTTCAGGTTGATATTTGTATGGGCAATACCACTATCTGTTTCTGCTTTGTCGAGTAATGCCCAAATAGCATCGGCATTTTGAACTTCCACTTTAATCACTGGCATCAGTCCAAGCGTGTAGAAATAGCTACGGATATTTTCAGCGAGGCCAAAAGTGTTAATGAAAGTGCTACCGTCTTTCATTGATGCCATATATGACTTAGCAATACTAAGTAAAAATTGTGCACTAGGTTCGGATTCTTGTTCAAGTTCGTCTAATGTATTATCTGGGTATTGTCTATAACCTTCAGAAAGAGAATTGATATATGACTTAATTGGAAATGGTTTTAGTTGTGCAAACAAAATAGGAGTGTCAGCTGGCACATAGCTAAGCACGTTATTATTGCCGTTCGACATCTGTGTTGTTTGTTGATTATACCAATATCCACCTATACCCGCTGCGATAATTATTGTGGCAATAAGCGTTTTTTTCATTTAAATTCCTTTTGATAACTTAATTAATAAAAATATTCAGAGTATGACTTATAACAGGAATCGAGTACTAGAGCATTTTTTAGTGAGGGAGGGCTTTTAGGTATAGCAATTGATTTTATTAATCTATTTTTATTGAACACTAATACATTAATATGGAGTGACATAGTAACTAGGGACTGTAAAAATGATTAAGGGAATGAAATGCTTTATATAAAAAAGCCAGCTTGATTGCGAACTGGCTTTATTTATATTCGTGTTGTCAGTGTTAGAAACGACCGATTACAGCAATACCAATACCTACCCCATCAACTTCTGAATCAACCACTTTTGAAATGGCAAAGTTTGCAGAGAAGTTATCAGAGACCCGTAACCAGTATGCTGTTCTAATATCAAAATCTCCACCCGCTTCATTACGAGTATAACCAGAGCCTACAGACCATGAATTTGACACGTACCAATCAGCGCCTAAGTTATAGTGATTATCTGAGTTAGCGTGTAACCAACTTGCTGATAAATCAATACCAGGTGTAGACTCAAGCTCTAAATAACGACGAACTTTCAAACCGTAACTTTCTGTTGCGTTATCATCACCATCATCATAAAAAGCTGAAATGGCTGTTAGAGAATTGACATAATAACCTAGCTCAATGCCGTAGGTATTAAAATCAGCGTTACCAATACTATTGTTTTGGTAATTCATACCAACAAAGAACTTTGAATCAAAAACATAAGTACCATCTACACCCATGGTATCAACATCGATAGCATCGAATGTACTGTAGTTAGCACCAATATTTGAGGTTTGAGCTAAGAAACCATTTAATGCGTATGGACTAGTGTTCTGTGTTATAGGCTTTGCGTAATAACGATAATTAATACCTAGAATACCGTCACTCACTTCTTCAGTGTTTGTGACATAGCCAACACCCGCTTCATGTTGATATGAATTATCTTGAGCTGCAATAGCGCCAAAATTGGATAGGCCTAGTGCAATGACCAGTGCTGAAGCGTTAAATTTATTCATTTTCATTCCTTGACTTGTTTGTTTTTTACTGCATTTTTTGAAATTATGTCGAAAAATATTTTTTTGGCAAGATATTTGAATGGTTTCTGATGTAAAATATTTGTGTGTGAGACGTAATTCGTTCAGGTTTTGATTACCTTTGTCGTCAGCGGTTAACGTCATCATTTTTACGTGCGACAACGATTACTATTAATTGAGGATGTCACCCGTTCATTTACGAATGAACGGGGATATGGTGTTATTGATATTTAAAATGCACTTTTTATAAACGAAAGTATGTCAATCTAAGTATATTAATGTTGATTG
>NZ_JAKILT010000148.1 GCF_023283535.1 Shewanella sairae
AGTAGGGGGAAGCCCTTGTGCTTATCAAACGAAGTTTGATGCATGGGGTGAACGCGGAGAGCTTGCTCGAAGCTGGCCATTTCCAGGCGCCAAATAAACGATAAATCCCCAGCACTTTGTGTTGGGGATTTTTTCGTTTAGGTCTGGAAAGATGACCACTCGAACATGGGGATATAGAGAGTGCATGCGAAGCATGCTTCAAATCATGTGATAGTAGGGTGAAGCCCTTGTGCTTATCAAGCGAAGTTTGATACATGGGGTGAACGCGGAGAGCTTGCTCGAAGCTGGCCATTTCCAGGCGCTAAATACACGAAATAGCCCCAGCACGAAGTGTTGGGGCTATTTTGTATGTTCAGTTTTTGAAAGGTTATACCAATCAGTATAAAGATTTGGTCGCTCAGCGAGAGTTTAGCGGTTATGAGGCAAGGCAACGAGTGAAGAGCATAGTTATTCTACGTTTAAGCTCGTTAACGCAGTATCAGGGCCGCTAAAACTCGCCATTCTGGAGCGTTTTTGGCTGCTTACTTCTGCGTTAAATAGCTTCACAAGGGAATAACCATTCTTTCAGTTATTTGCCTTGAATTAGTTGCCAAAAAACGTTCTGAGTAGATCAACTTCTTATACTGATTGGTATTACTCGAACAAGGGGAATTAACAGCGCATGCGCAGCATGTATCATTACCATGTGTACCCAGAGGGCATAATAAATAGTAGGGCGAAGTGAGTGCGTTTATGAAGCTTAGCTTCATGCACTTATGGAGCGCGGAGAACTTGTTCGAGGCTGGCCATTTCCAGGCTTTAAATTAAGTGAAGAAGCCACCTTATTAAGGTGGCTTCTTTGCGTTTAGGCGTTTTTAAAATACTGAACGCTAACTTATATAGAATACAGCTAGCCGTTAAGGTGACGGCTTCACTTCAAGTCGGCATAAATGCCATTCTTAGTAGTAAAGAGTTGACGTCGGTCGATAAGTGTTCCAGACGATAGCGACACTTCCGCCATCCTTGGCGGTCACCGCTTCTCTGCGTCACTCTTCACTTAAAGCTGAGGGGCTGAATACTGCGTATTCAAAGCGCCGGGCTTTCACCCCATGTGTTTGCTATGCAAACCGATAGTGATTATATGCTCCTGCTTAATAGACACCTCCTACGTCGATTTAGGGTGTATATTATTTTTAAGCTTGTATGAGTGTGATTCTAACCTACTGTATTAGGCTAGGTTACTCTGAGCCACTAAAGTGAAGTTTAGCTGCGTCACCAGAGAACTATTACGCTCTCCATTCTTACCAGGCCGTATCAGCTGTTAAAGGAGTAAATCATTTATAATGATAAGTATGGGGGCGTTTTGACAATAACCGTTGAACTGTTAGAGCAATTAGTTATTTTCTTATTGTTGAATAGGATTGCTTGCTAGCAAACATAATAGAGTCACTTGTCATTGCTTTGTGTTAGTAAGAGGACGTCATAATATAAGTCACACAGACTTGTGCTGTTGCTGCTTCGAGGTCATCTATGTTGTGTTTAACTAATAGCAACAGCTCCTGTTGTAAGTGGTCTTTATTTCGCTTTTGCAGCAAAAAGTGATTAAAACACCATCTAAGCGTTCGAAAAATCTGCAGGCGATCGTTATTGGTAAAAAAGTACTTTACCTTTTACTCAATATTTAGCAAAATCCATCTCATCGACAGGGGTGTAGCTCCAATTGGTAGAGCGCCGGTCTCCAAAACCGGATGTTGTGAGTTCGAATCTCCCCACCCCTGCCAAAATTCAGAAGAAGCCGAGCTATTGCTCGGCTTTTTTGCATCTGTCGTTTACTGTTTTAATCAGTGAGCTTAGCCTATGTGCTCAGGGCATTTATCCAACAGGCTATTTTACTCAACAGACTGTAGGTTGTCGTATTTGGCTTTGTTGTCTGAAAAAACCACAGTCGACTCGCTTTAAATAAAAAAAGCTTTACCTTTAAGGGGAGTTTCCGCATAATGCGTTTCGTCGACAGGGGTGTAGCTCCAATTGGTAGAGCGCCGGTCTCCAAAACCGGATGTTGTGAGTTCGAATCTCCCCACCCCTGCCAAAATTCAGA
>NZ_JAKILT010000149.1 GCF_023283535.1 Shewanella sairae
TTTTGATTTACGGGTCATTTGTTCACCTTGTGTTTAGATGGGGATTATACCCCTTACATCTTGGTGTCCAAATTCACTATGCCACTACATATCCCTTCGTTAACGGCAGTATGGGGGATGATGCATAACTACCAACGACGATTAAATGAAAGGCTAGGTACTCAGCTTAGATTGACCTCCTTTTCGTGGTTTATTCGTCAGTACTCATCTGTAGCTGGTAAAAAACTGCCGGAGTACGGTATGCAAGGGCAAAAAGAAAACCAGTTTAGGCGAGCTGGGATTGTAGATAACAAACATTGTGATTTAGTGTTTGATCTGGTGGTACATATCGATGGCTATGAGGAGGACTTAGATACACTCGATAATTCTGTTGGTTCCATAAAAGCAAGCTTTCCTGCCAACTTTGCCGGAGGAGTAATGCATCCTCCAGAGATAGGCGCTGTCGATGAATGGTGCGAGCTGTATCGTAGTGAAGCGTCACTTTACTCAAAGCTAAGGCGGCTTCCTGCATCCGGTAAATGGGTAATGCCGACCAGATATCAAATGGATAGTCTTGATGGGTTACTGAGGTTGCTGAAGCAACATGCTTCACTGTGTCCAGTAATGTCGGGTTATTTGTTGTTGGGAGCTCCTGAAAGCCGCAAGTATTCGTTCGAGCCATTACATTGTTATGCTGAGCCTGCAATAGGAGTGGTTGAGTGTGCCACTGCTATTGATATAAGGTTGCAGGGGATGAGTAACTTTTTTAGGCGAGCCTTTTGGATGCTCGATATAAAAGAAACTTCAATGCTAATGAAACGGGTTTGAGGAAGCTTTATGGAGTTATGCAATGTTTTAAAATATGACCGCTCCTTGTACCCAAGCAAAGCGATTTTCTTTTATAAAACTTCTGAAAGTGATTTTGTGCCTCTTGAAGCTGAAATAAACCGAATTCGTGGTCAAAAAGCGGGTTTTACTGAAGCCTTCACTCCTCAGTTCAAATCTAAAAACTTAGCGCCGCAAGATTTAGCCCACTGTAATCCCCTTATCCTCGAAGAGTGTTATGTGCCGCCAAATGTTGAGCATATCTATTGTCGTTTCTCATTGAGAGTACAAGCTAACTCCCTTAAACCTGCTGGTTGCAGCGAACCTACTGTATTCGCGTTACTTGAAGAGTTCGCAGCCACATTTAAAGAATGTGACGGTTACAAAGAGTTAGCCACTAGATACTGTAAAAATGTGCTATTAGGTACCTGGCTCTGGCGTAATCAAAATACCGGGAACTCTAAAATAGAGATTAAAACTAGCTCAGGTAACTACTATCAAATAGCTAATACCCGCCACCTTGCTTGGGATAGTAGTTGGCCTGTCGATGCTCAGCAAGTATTAGAAGATCTAAGTCATGAGGTTCATCAAGCATTAACCGATCCAACAGTATTTTGGCATGCAGATATTACCGCAAAAATTGAAACGGCTTTTTGCCAAGAGATCTATCCAAGCCAGTCTTTTTGTGAAAAGTCTGCGCAGGGCGAAGCCTCAAAACAATTTGCTAAGGTGAAGTGTGTTGATGGCCGATATGCTGTGAGCTTTAATTCGGTAAAGATTGGCGCTGCACTGCAATTAATTGATGATTGGTGGGATGTTGATGCTTCAAAGCGATTACGTATTCATGAATATGGTGCAGACAAAGAGATAGGTGTTGCGCGCCGTGCTCCTGAATCTAAACAGAGTTTTTATTCTCTGTTTGTTAACACTGAGCTCTATCTTGCAGAGCTTAAGCAGCAGCTAGCTAAGGATGAATATTCGATTAACCCCAATATCTACTACGTCTTTGCGGTGTTAATAAAGGGCGGCATGTTCCAGAAAAAAGCAGAAGCTAAAAGTAAATCAAAAGCCGAAACCACAACCGCTAAATCAACAACCTCTAAAACAACACCTGTGAAGGCCTAGTATGAAACGCTACTATTTTATGGTGCAATTTTTACCTGAACAAGCAAACTGTAGTGGCATAGTGAATTTGGACACCAAGATGTAAGGGGTATAATCCCCATCTAAACACAAGGTGAACAAATGACCCGTAAATCAAA
>NZ_JAKILT010000150.1 GCF_023283535.1 Shewanella sairae
ACATTACTTAACTAATGTGAATTGTTAAGCTGTAATTGTTTGACTACCCTAGCCTGTATCCAAGTTGGTTTAGTTGCTAGCCATTGGAATAGCTCACCCGCTGGCATTTTTGGTAAGTCGATTAGACGTGCTTTTTCGATTGATATATACTCCTCATGTGGCATACAGGCTTTCTGTGTGCATTGTATTTGCATGGATTGTTTTCCCCAGGTATTTATAATTTAGTACGAAAGATGATTCGCCGTCATACTTTCGTACTTTCACACTGCTGATTCATACTTTCATACTTTTTCTTTGTGCTCTCATACTCCTATACTCTCGCATTCCAGCTTAGATAACTCTTTGATTACTATCCCATATAGTTTCCTCGATGCATTATTTACATTAGTTGGTGGTGTTAAGAAAGGATTAGTGTCTTCTTCTCTAAGCCTTTTTATTGCGGATACTTTTGGAATTTCTCCTATCACTTTTTCAGTTGGCAATTTGGAAAAGTATAATTCTTGATCTCTATTTTTTTCATTTTTATTACTAGATACCATGTTTAATAAAAATCTTACATTTTTAGCTCCATGAGATTCAAGTGAAGCCATATGTTCTAAGGCTATACATACTGATTCTGGATCTGGAGTAACTGGGATCAAAACCATATCAACACTTTTGGCTATCCACATATCAAACTCACCACGGTTTCCGCCACTATCTATTACACATAAACCGTCTTGATTTATTGCCGCTGAAATTAATGTTGTTAAGGTTTGCGGATTTCTTGCATCGTAAAACATGTAAGGTCTACCGTTAACTGATATTGGTTTTCGATCATCAGTGTGCATTAAATATGCAGGAGTTCCTTTCCATGCAGAACCTAGTGCTAATAAGTGACTCAATGAGGTCTTACCTACCCCTCCTTTTTTTCCAACGATTGCAACTCCTTTCATTATTGTCCCCTTGAATGTTGGTCAAGAATATTTCGTAATGCTTCACTATTAGAAACGGATTTGTTTTTCTCTTTACTCATAGATAAAGCGATTTTGAAGATGTAATCCAAATGCCCTTGAGTTAGTGAAAATGTTTTCTTTTCAATTTTTCCCATTTTTATTTTTTCGGAAACTATTGCTTTAGACAAATCGTCAGATTTGTTGGTATTACTAAGATCCGCTAATTCTGGTGCTTTCATTTTGTTTCTCTACTACCTTAAAGTATGAACATCATACTTTAAGGTGGTGCGAGTGTAAAGTGTTATATTCATACTTTAAGAGGGTGTGATGGTATGGTCTTATCTTCGTACCTTAATAGAGTGTGATGGTATGAGCTTGTCTTCGTACCTTAAGGGAGTATGATGGTGTGGGCTTGTCTTCGTACTTTAAGAGGGTGTGATGGTGTGGGCTTGTCGTCATACTTTACCATTGATTAGTATGACGGTCATACGGTGTGAAAGTTAGGTGGTGTGAATAGGCGAGTGTTTCGTACTCTAAAGATATTATGTTTAGTCCTCATGTGGAAAAGCTAGGACAGAAAAGCACTGCCCTCAGCTTTACCACAATCAGCCTGATTTACCTTTGTGGTGGCCGTAGGTTTGCGCTCCGCGCTCAATAAGTTTTCTTTTTCTCTTATAAAGATCAAATGCACGAGTTATATCAATTTTGATATGGAGTGGTAAGCGGTCGGATAGCGTTAACCAGGCATAGATAATTTTGTTAAAACGACCTCAATTTAACTGTATGTATATTGTGCGCATCGCGTTATGAACACTCAACTCAATTTGCTATTGAACACCTCAAAAGAGCAAGTTATCTCGCCTGAAAATCGCAATTTCTCGAATCTCAATAATTGGTCAATTTCACCACTTTGCTAGTTGAAGTAAAAATAGCCTCCAAACGGGCATAATGATAAAATTAAGCATTACTCCCTCACTTTGATACACAGCTTGAATTCTTGCGACATTTTTTGTGACGTTCTCGATAACGCCCTTTTACACCTGTATTTAACCGTGGCTGAAACTGAACGGTTTATCCCTAAAGCTAAGCGTAATG
>NZ_JAKILT010000151.1 GCF_023283535.1 Shewanella sairae
AAACTTTCACTAACGAACTCTAACTTTTTTGGGGGGAAAGTGACATTTCAACTTTGGCGAACGATGTGACATTACTAACTTTCAATAACAGCGATTGTAGACTCATGGCATTTTTGCCACGAAAGGCTTAAAACCCTGTGTTATCTTGCTCCAAAAGCGGCAGATCATGACCCAATAAAAAGTGGTGAAATTCACCACTTTTGCCTTTTGGGGCGTTGAGGCTGAAATTGCGCTCAAGGGGCTATTTATCGTAATTTGTAAGTTTGGTGAGCCGGTAACTCTTTTCGGCGCCAAACCTACTAGAGGCACTTAATTAAGCTCGCTTGCTAGCTGCCTTATAAACATCCCCCCTTTCTCTCTTCCCAACAGCAACAACAAAAACGGTAATTTTTTCATCTTGAACTTGGTAGATCAATCGATAGCCAGAACTGCGTAGTTTGATTTTATAGCAAAAAGGTAACTCTCTTAAGCGGTTCGACTCAACGTGCGGATACTTTAAGACTTCCTTTAGCTTATTCTTAAACTGCTGCTTAACCGTGTTACCTAGTTTGTTCCACTCTTTTAAAGCACGAGGATCAAACTCTAATTCATAAGTCATCCAAAGAAACCTTTACACCTGGCAAAGGGTCATTGAGTCGAGCTTTAACCAATGAGATCAAAGCTTCATCTTCATCAGTTAGAAGAACTGGCTTGAAGGGAAGTGCTCCCCGCTGGGCAACATACTCAAGAGTTTGGCGCAACAGTTCAGACGGCGTAACCCCAAGCTTCTCAAGAGCAGCATATGAACGAGCTTTCAGCCCATCATCAACTCTAATATTAATAGTTCCCATAAATACTCCTGTAATTACAATTGTAATTACATTATAGTTTTTCATATAGGAAACGCAAATCATGAGGTAATTTGGATATAGAAAACTATTGTACGTTAAGAGGAAAATTTGTTCAGTTCGTGCAGCTCCCCCTTTGATTACTTCAATTGACTATCGTCTTTAAGTTGTCGCACAACAACTATCGCATTTAAGTTAACGCGTTTATGTTATTTGCTCTGCAATGCTCTATCTCATTGGGGTACACCCAAACACGAGAGGGTACATCAAAATCCCTACCGTACAATAATTTCCGATATCCAAGCCCCCTTAGCAGGTTAGCCCAAAAAACACCACCCTTTCATTCTTTCATTCTTTCATTCTTTCATTCTTTCATTCTTTCATTCTTTCATTCTTTCATTCTTTCATTCTTTCATTCTTTCATTCTTTCAGGTAAGGTAGAACAACTTCCATAAAACAAAGGTAATTCACCATGATAGTTAGCTTTCTAAGTCAAAAAGGTGGCGTAACGAAAAGCACACTGGCAAGAGCACTTGCTGTATCTTTTGCAGACAATGCATGGTCGGTCCATATTGCCGATATGGACTGGCAACAACAAACGTCATCTAAGTGGACAGGAAGAAGGGATGAAAAAAATATCGCGCCAATCATAACAGCATCAGCTCATCGTCGAGTGGAATCCGCATTGAAATTAAAGGACGCGTATAATTTATTAATCATAGATGGGCGTCCAGCTTCTGATCAAGACACTATCTTATTGGCTAAAGAATCTACCTTAGTGGTTTTACCAGCCGGAACCTCAACCGATGATCTAGAACCGCAGTTATATTTAGCTAATGATTTGGTAAGAAACGGTGTAATCAAAGAAAATATAATGTTCATTATAAATAAATGTCCTACAGAGTCTGAAGCTAATAATGCAACAAACACCATCAAAGCTTGGGGCTTTAAAGTCTGCGAACACACATTACATTTTAAAGCTGGCTACTCAACAGCCCAGGATTTAGGTTTATCCATAACAGAGACCAAATACCCAAGTTTAAATTTGGCAGCATCAAAATTAATACAAGAGATAGCTGATTTAATGATTTAATGATTTAATGATTTAATGATTTAATGATTTAATGATTTAATGATTTAATGATTTAATGATTTAATGATTTAATGA
>NZ_JAKILT010000152.1 GCF_023283535.1 Shewanella sairae
TTGTGTACGCCCAGCATGGGCATGAACTAATGAGGTGAAAGTCCTCTGTAGGAAGGTCACCGTTCAATAACATGCTGTTATTAAACGTTAACTACTAGCGAATGGCAAGGGCTTATCCGTGAGGGTTGGTCTGGAGGAAGCCGCTAGCAAATTTGCGAGCTGATGAACAAGAACATCATATGAGGCGTAGGCTAGAGGTGAGTTGGCACAAGACGACGAAACCACGTGATCTAATGGCCACCGTAAATGATGCAGCAGTGCAAAGAAAGTTCATGTTCTTATCTGGGGAGATCTGCTTAACATGCGATCGGTCATTAACCAGTGAGGCTCTGGTTTACAAGTGCCTTGGCTTTTCAACTTCATCGACTGAAAAGAGCGAACCAGATGAAAACCGATAGCGCATGACGGGGTAACTTGGCATGTGATTAAGCAGAAGTCAGCAGACGGCATAGTAGCCTAACGCCCATCGTAATGGATGGGATAGCATACCCCGCGTCAGCGTAGTGGGTACACGGTGAAGGCCTGAACATTTAGAAGAAGGAGGAGTCTTGTCAAACTTGTCGATACCCACTACGTCGCCAGACGATTACTATCGGCAGCGTATTGATATGCAGCCGGCCTTCAACAGCGATTTATTCCTACAATTGCTCGAACCTGAGAATCTACACCGAGCGTGGCGTCAAGTTAAAGCCAATAAAGGCGCGGCAGGCATCGATGGCATGACCATCGAAGCCTTCCCGCTCTGGATGCAACAAGGCGGCTGGCAACAGTGTAAAACTCAACTTGAGCTAGGTGAGTACCAACCCTCAGCAGTCAGGCGCGTAGAGATCGACAAACCCGATGGCGGTAAACGCAAACTGGGGATCCCTAACGTCATTGACCGTGTGATACAGCAAGCGATAGCTCAAATACTCACACCACTGTTTGACCCATTCTTCTCGTCTAACAGCTTTGGCTTTAGGCCGAACAGAAATGCTAAACAAGCGGTACTGCAAGTAAGGGATATCATCAAACTGAAACGCAAATTTGCCGTCGATGTTGATCTATCTAAGTTCTTTGACCGAGTTAATCATGATCTCTTGATGACTCAACTTAGGAGCAAGGTGCAGGATAAGCGTCTGTTGGCACTTATCGGTAAATACCTACGTGCTGGCGTAGTGGTCAATGACCAATTTGAAGCAAGTTTCGAAGGCGTGCCTCAAGGCGGTCCACTCTCGCCATTACTATCAAACATTATGTTGGATAGTCTGGATAAAGAGCTGGAAAGCCGAGGGCATAAATTCGCCCGCTACGCGGACGATTTCATCATTTTGGTAAAGTCTATTCGAGCGGGAGAGCGGGCACTCAAGAGCATTACTGAATACCTTGCCACTAAGCTAAAACTGGTTGTTAATGAACAGAAAAGCCAAGTGGTTAAGGTAGGTCAAAGCAAGTTCCTAGGGTTTACATTTAACCGAGGAAAGATCCAGTGGCATGCTAAAACATTGCACATTTTCAAACAAAAGATGAGACGGCTAACGAACCGAAATTGGGGCGTGAGTATGGAGTATCAGCTGTTTAAAGTGCGGCAATACATGCAAGGCTGGATCAACTACTTTGGCATAGCCAATGCGTACCAAGGATGTGTCGATTTAGACCATTGGATCCGTCGTCGCGTACGTATGTGCTACTGGCGTCAGTGGCGAAAACCACGGACTAAAGTGCAGAATTTACTTAAACGTGGCGTCAGGATCCAAGCCGCCGTTGCTTGTGGCATCACAAGTAAAGGTCCTTGGCGTAGCTCTAAAACACCAGGAATACAGCAAGCGCTGAACAATGAGTATCTGAAGAAAGCAGGATTATATTCACTGAGAGATGGATGGATCGCAGTTCAATATCCTAATCAGAAAATGAATTAGGTGTTCTAAATGAACCGCCCTGTGCGGAGCCGCATGCAGGGTGGTGTGGGGGCTGGAGGCTAGATACCTCCGGCTACCCGATT
>NZ_JAKILT010000153.1 GCF_023283535.1 Shewanella sairae
GTCGGTAGAGCAGTTGGCTTTTAACCAATTGGTCGAAGGTTCGAATCCTTCACAGCCCACCACTTTTCTGCAAGTGGCTAAAGAAGTAGAAGCAATACTAGATGGGTCGTTAGCTCAGTCGATTCTTTATGAAGGCAAGGGCAGTTGGCTTTTAACCAATCTTTCGAATGGTTAGCATTCTTCACGAACCCACCACTTTTCTACAAGTGGCTAAAGAAGTAGAAAGCAATACCCAAGGGGGCTGTTAGCTCAGTCGGTAGAGCAGTTGGCTTTTAACCAATTGGTCGAAGGTTCGAATCCTTCACAGCCCACCACTTCTTACTTAATCTTTATTACTCCTCCTCAATAAAGTCAAAAACTACCTTGTTAATGAAATGATATTTGTAGGCTCAGTCATGTTTTTGTAGAACACGTAGTCGGCTTTACTCTCTATATCTACATTGCTCGAGGGTTTGAACTCTTCACTACACCACTTCTAGCTCAATCGATGTAATTTTTTCCAATAAAGTCCCAAAATATCTCGTTAATAAAAGCCAGTTAGTAGGTTTGTAGTAGATCATGCCGCTTCGCTCTCTCGTTATACCGATTGGTATTAAACTTTATTCGCGCTAGTTGGAGTATCGAGATTCATTTATATGGTCTATTTTGTAGGGAATTTATATCGGTAATCGTTACTTGAGTTGTGAAGTGCTCTACCGTTTCAAGATTAGCGTAAAACTTAGTCATAAACTTAAAAATAAGCCGTTGAGTTTTAAATGATGATTTTTATTTTTAGGGCACAATTCATATAAATTTGATATTTCACACTACTTTTTGAGTTTATATATAAAAATATTAAGCATTAATGCGCTAGATTACCGTGGTATGACATATTTTTTACGCAGGCTTGATTAGTTATACCCTATTAGCATTTAGCGTTTGAATTTATTGAACTTTACCTAGTCACTTCCAATTTTCTGATAAAACCTATTCCCAATATCCACAATTGAATACTAACTAAGTTTTCTTTAGCTAGCTTGCTGATTGCTATTATCAATTAACACTTTACTTCATTCTTTACTAATATCTTGTTTGTGTATGCAGATATGATTAATTAGCAAGTGGTGTTCTACCTTTGTCTGATAGACCTATTGCTAATGTTGTTGGTTTGTTAACTCGGTCATATTTTGTGTAGATAATAAAAATATCAGGGAGAAAAGGAATGAAACAAGCAAAGTTAACCTTAATAAGTGCTGCGACCATCGCTGCTATGAGTTTTGGTGCGACAGCCGACACTGAGTTTAAATTTGGTGGTTATGTGAAAGCTGATGTGATGTTCAGTGATTATAGTAATGGAGCGCCGGGATCAGGCAGTTTATCTAGACAGTTTTATGTACCGGGTACTATTTATGGCGATGCGAGCAATGGTAAACAAGTTGTCGATTTTCAAGCTAGAGAATCACGGTTTAACTTTAAGAGTTCCACAGATTTAAATGGTCATAAGCTAACAGGTTTTATCGAACTTGATTTTATGACCCATACCGACGGTAATGAACGAGTATCTAATAGTTATTCCCCGCGTATTAGGCAAGCGTTTGTCAGTTTTGATAATTGGGCGGCAGGGCAAATGTGGACCACATTCCAAAATCCAGGAGCACTGCCAGAAAACTTAGACTTCGTTGGTGCAGCTGATGGTACGCCGTTTGTTCGTCAAGCAATGATCCGTTACACCAATGGTGGCTTTCAATTCTCAGCGGAAAATCCTGAAACAACCTTGAATACTTACAGAGATCCTGCAGGAGCGCGCGTAACAAGCGGAAGCGGTATGGTGCCAGATTTTGTGGCTCGTTATAACATGAAAACAGAAAGCGGCATGGCGTTTACGTTTGCAGGTATGTAGTGGCATAGTGAATTTGGACACCAAGATGTAAGGGGTATAATCCCCATCTAAACACAAGGTGAACAAATGACCCGTAAATCAA
>NZ_JAKILT010000154.1 GCF_023283535.1 Shewanella sairae
CGGATAGAGCTAACCAGGCATAGATAATTTTGCTAAAACAGCCTCAATTTTACATTATGTATATTGTGCGCATCGCGTTATGACCACTCAACTCAATTTGCTACCTAACGGCTCAAAAGAGCAAGTTATCTTGCCAGAAAAACGCAATTTATCGAATCTCAATAATTGGTCAATTTCACCACTTTGCTAGTTGAAGTAAAAATAGCCTCCAAACGCCCATAATGATAAAATTAGTTATTCTTTACTCACCTATACATACCCAGCTTGAAGTCTTCTGATATTTTTTGTGACGTTCTCGATAACGCCCTTTTACACCTGTATTTAACCGTGGCTGAAACTGAACGGTTTATCCCTAAAGCTAAGCGTAATGAAATTTTAGTGCGCTATCTCAAACCTATGATTAAAGATAAGCGGTTTAAGGATGGTAAAAAGGAAATAAGGAGTTTGATGTCATTAGGCCGTATGGCATCGTGTGACTTAGAAGCTAAATTAGTTGAGCTTCAAGAGTTGTCACAGCGTTATGACCAATATGCGAGTGAGGCCAAGCGTCTGTTTGACTTATTAACGCGAATTGAATCGGAATTAGGCATACCTACAAAATTTTTGAATGTACTTGGTGATAGTCAAACATTCCCGAACACCATTTATATGCTGCAAGAGCATGTAGAGAATGGTTTTATCGTTTCAGGTGAGCAGGTTGCGCCTGTGTCACTGTTCTTAGAGTCGGATAAGGTAACGACTCTAGTCGATTTCATTAATGGTACAGGCTTGTTCCTAGCTGAAATACAGCAACACAATGAAGACGCTAAACAAGGGCATATCGTATTGCACCCTGTAGGTAAAAGGTAAGATATGACGGCTACTGTATATGTTGTTGAAAAAAACGAACGTGGCCTGTTAATTTTTCATCAAAAGACATGCTGGTTTGTAGGAGATAAAGTGATTGATACAAGAGCTTCTTATACTGCTGTTGCAGCGTTTAAGAAATTCGGGAAAACGTACCCAGGACTTGGCCCTTGTAGACAATGTTGTGCAGGGCTTGCCAATGGTTTTTATACCGTGGCGAGCAATCCCGTTCCAATTGCATTTAAACTTGAAGATTGGCTTCAAAAGCGTAAGCAATGTGAGTAAGGACGAAGTGTTATGGCAATCTTAACTTATGTGATTGAGAACCCAGGCTCCAGTAATCCAGTGTTACATGCTGCATGGTGTCCAAATGTTGGCCTGGTGGTTTCTGAAGTTGGTTTGTTTGTGGGGTGTTATACGGCCATGGAACAATCCAAAACACAGTACCCAAACTTAAAAGCTTGTCATTATTGTTGTGGGGCTATTTCGTGCTGAGGCATTTTACCTCTTAGCCATTAGTAAACTGATTTTACAGAGAGAGGTTGTTGAGTGAAGTCCAATCAAAGCTGGTTAGAAGTTAAAAAACAACTTAAGTATTGTAGTGAAAGGGAGCTCCTAGGTTTAGTTCAGGAGCTTTACAAGTTAAATTCGAACAATAAAGAATACTTAAATGCTAAGTTTCTTGCAGGAATAAATCCCCAACAAAAAGATGAATTTATAAAAGAAATAATTAACACCATAAGAACATTGTGGCAGAAATCCTTTCATGACCCCTATGGTTATGGAGGAGGAGTAGTAAGAGTAAAAATATCGCCAATCAAAGCCCCTCTTGTTACTTATAAGAAAGCAGTAGGCGTTGATGGTGGTTATATTGCTGTTTTGGCCGAATACATTATTTATGGTCAGATATTTTTAGAGCGAAATTGCGCCGAAATGTCAGATACTGCATTGAATAGTATTAATAGCGTTGCAAAGGAATTGTTTGTATTGCTGGCTAATGAAGATAAGTACATTAATTCATTGTCATCTAAGCAGTTGGAGAA
>NZ_JAKILT010000155.1 GCF_023283535.1 Shewanella sairae
TTTGATTTACGGGTCATTTGTTCACCTTGTGTTTAGATGGGGATTATACCCCTTACATCTTGGTGTCCAAATTCACTATGCCACTACATACATTCATTAATGCGTCATAGGCAGAAGGGATTTCACCGTCATTGATTGTTGGAGGGCCTTCATCAATCCCATAAAACTCAATGTGCACACTAGGATATGGATTATCCCCGTTGGCCGCAATAATAGTATTCGTCAACATTTGTTGAACTTCATCGAGCGCTTGGTTCTCGGCATATAGCCAATACTCTTTAGCCTCTTCATCAGGCGAAAATACACTGACTTCAAAGCCGTAGGTGTAAACACCTTTATATAACACGGGCTCTTTAGCGTTTTCCGTACAGCCAAATAACACCAGGACACCAATCAACAGAAAAAGTGGTTTCATTGTTCAATCCTCTGTTTAAACAAGTGCATTAACTCTAGAATTATATTATCTGCTTGAAACATAAAGTTTATATGCACATATGCACATATGTTTGGCAAAAAGTGTATGTGCGTAATCATTCACGTTGCTGAATTATAAAAATAGCGACAACTTACTTGAAAAACAGCGAGGCCGTTGTCAGCCAGAAATAGCGTGCTACATTTTTGACCGTTTATAGGCTCGTTGCTCGAAATATTTTAACGATATTAATGGATACGTTACACACAAGGACCGGTATTGACTATTGAGGGATGTCCTTATGAGCGGTTCCGGCATAGAACCTCGGCATTAGAATATGTAACTTAACGTTTTCTTGTGAACTTATTGAATCCCAATTCTGCCAGAATCCAGAGTATGATAAATACACCAAAATCAATTAGAAAGTTTGTATAATTAAAAGGATCAGAGATAAAGTTGTAGTCGAAGTTGAAAATATAAAAAGTTAATTTCGATCCTACATAAGCAAATAAGAATGTAATAACGTATTTCATGTTTACTCCGCGAAGCCCCAATACCGTCAAGCTGGAATTTGCATATAATGCTATTTGTCTTTTTTGGGGGGAAAAAAAACTCAACCTTGCCGCATAATTTACATGCAAACATATCGAGCGCTTGTTTATCTACAAACAACTCCTCTAGATTTCCAATTACGCCCCATCTAGTACCTTCGTGAAATTCCTTGGAACCTAACTCCAACATCGTCGAATCACAACGAAGGCACGTTAGAGCTTGAAGCTTCGATTCTGGTGGTTTTGTTTGCCCTTTCTCACAGCCGCAGTTCCAACATACTTCAAAACCGAATTCATTGATCTGAGTATTACAGTTTTGGCATATCCAAGCCATTGAGCCTCCAGAAATCTTACTTCTACAATAAAGTGCTCCACAAATTAAACTAACAAAGCATGCAGAACTACATTTCAAAACTGCAACAGCGTTAACTATTCGACAATCCTGTTACTGTTAATGTGTTAATAGTGCAAGCTCTTCGGTACTTAAGCCTGTAACGTCAATAATGGTCTGGTGATCCATGCCGTTGTGTAGCATGTTTTTAGCGATTTCAATAAGCGCTTCTTGGCGTCCCTCTTGACGTCCCTTGGTTTCACCAAGTTGAATACCTTCTTGACGTCCTTCTTGACGTCCTTCTTGACGTCCTTCTTGACGCCCTTGTTGGCGTAATTGTTCAGCAATTGTCATAAGTGTTTCCTCGTGCTTGGGAACTGATGAAGCCAGTGTTGTTATTAGGGCTTCGAGATTGCTTGTTTCGCCGACCTGGAGCAAATAGCTCATCAGTGACTGTACTTGCTTATCCGTAGTGTAATCGCTTAGTAGCAACCTGACCAGAGGCTCAACTAATTCCATAATGTCTTTATGCCTGGCGTGTTTCTGTACTAGCTCTAAAAGCGCTATTCGTCGATGC
>NZ_JAKILT010000156.1 GCF_023283535.1 Shewanella sairae
ATGAACGGTTGCATACATCGCTCAAAGACTTAACACCAGTCAACTATGAGAAATTACAAAGTGAGGTGTCCTGTTGTGCTTGACCAGAATATTCTTTAGCGGCCTAATTGTATCTGCGAGATCCTGCGCCCTTAAAATATAACAGCAAGATCTCAGTTTGCGACAGAACCGATTATGATATGGTGCCTACACGGGATATTAATAAGTTAGAATAACTTCAGAGGGTTGGTAATGATATTAAGAAAGCTTAGTTATTCATTGATATTTACATTTCTATTTTCCACTTCAGTAGCATCTAAGGAGGAAGTTTTTGTTAGTAAAGTAAAGCAATCCTTCACAATTAAGAATACACCTGAAACAGAAAAAGAGTATAAATCACGCTTAAAAAACATTGAGTCAATATTACAGCGCTACGGCTCCAATTCTGATAGCCCTTTACTATTTATTGGTAATGAAGAAAAAACTATTGAATATTCCAAGAAAATAAATGGCGGGACATTCGTAGTATCTAAACCTCAAAGCCCTCGCTTTTTTGAGGTTGTTTATAAAGTGAGCGCTCCTGGCTTTAATGATAATAGCTACATTAGATTGAACCGTGAAGCCGCAAGTGGGAAAGTGTATGAACTCAGCCCTAATAGTGTTAAACCCGTCTCTAGCTTTAAAAAAGAAGATAGAATTCTTTATGAAAATATTACAGACAAAAACACTGAACATCAGAAACTGCTACTGATATTCGCTAATAGACTTATCGAAACTGGTATATGTTATAGCGTTATATCGGGGGCTAAATACACTTTAGATAGTGCAACGCTATTTTGTGGAGACGGTATGAAATATACACAAACACTAATGCAAATTACTAATAATAAAAATATAGAACACAGAGTTGTGAAAAGTTACGCTGTATTTTAGTTCTGGAACTGTTCAAACTCGATCGTTTTTCATGTATTTCGTTTATAATCAAAGAAATAATTAATAGGGTTCTGTCGCAAACGGCTTTGTTGCAGCGCTCAAATAATCAACAGATGGGCAACCTCTATAAGATCCGTTATTATCTGATATAGAGCCTACCACTTTAATTATTTAACAAATGCCTCACAAACACAATAAGCGCAAACGCCATCATATAAAGAAAGCGGTTTATCGCTTAAGAAATTATGCGCAATATAACCAGTCGCTAAAAAATAGAGGCAAAATGAGTATTTGGTTATCGTCTTCAATTATAGAAAGCTGGCAAAATGACATGAGATATTATGACGGTAGAGGCTCTACTGTTAAGTATCCAGATAGCACGATAGAAGCATGCCACTATATTAGAATGGTATTTAAGTTATCGTTACGCCAAGCGCTGGGCTTTATCGAGAACTTACTCGTTTTACTCGGCAAGCCTCACCTTCAATGCCAGGGCCGGATTATACATTGTAAAATTAGTTAACAACCCTATCTGTCTGAACGAATTTTATTCGATTACGGGTTATTTATATAAACCAATACTCTCGTATTGAGCCAATAAACGAACAAAAATGATAAATGTTAAGGGAATTAACAAAGTATAATCCCACCCTGCCTTCAATGCCCTGACTGTACTCTGCTCTCAAAGCGCTTAAGTACGCTTGGGTTAATCACGCCTCGTTTTAAAAATGCGAGGGAATAAGTGATGATGTTGTCGCGATAGCGATTGATTCCACTGGGTTGAAGCAATTTGGCAGAGATGAGTGGCACCAAGAGAAACACAAGGTTGATGGTAAACGCACTTGGATGAAAGCCCATTTCGCAGTAAGAACAAACCACATCCTAGAAGCCGCGGTAATGACAGGAAAGGATGAGATG
>NZ_JAKILT010000157.1 GCF_023283535.1 Shewanella sairae
CACCGACTCTTGCCAAACGAGAGTTTAACATTGAAGTGGAACGCACCATTAGAGAGCTTAATGGTGAACAATGCATTGCCTGGGATGAAGCCAAAGCAGACCAAAAGCAAATATTCTCAACGAGAAGCATGACTGACCGCATTACTGATAAGGATTCCTTAACCCAAGCGCTATGTAAACATTTAGGGATTGCAGCGCAAAAGGCCAGACAGCAAGGTTCACTCTGTGGTGTCATGATTATATTCGCTCACAACTCACCTTATGATGAAAGACCTAGTGGATTTAAACAGTCACATCAATTTGTCTACCCTACTGCTGATACGCACTTAATGAGTAAAGCGGTAACACAAGTCGTGGACCGGTGGTATCAGCCTGGTACGCGTTATTATAAAGTTGGCATTGGATTATTGGATTTAAGCTCTGCAAAAAATAAGCAAGAGGACCTGTTCGCCCCAGTGGCTAATCCAGCGCTAATGAACATCTATGACCAACTCAATAATAAGTATGGCCGTGATGCCGTGTTTGTGGCCGCTCAAGGTATTGCGCCTAAATGGGGAATGCGTAGAGATAGATTAACCCCTCAATACACGACTAAGTGGAGCGATATACCTAAGATTAAGTGTTAATTTACGTACGATACAACTACACATTTGGTACCTTATGAACAAACATGGGGCGGCGTCCAACTTTCAAAAAAATAGATTCGGGCTAATATCAAATCTATTAGAAAGATTTTTAATATGATCCACTGTTAAGTTTCTCTTTCCGTTCACGATCATTGACACAAGGCTTTTACCTCCGATCTCGTCCTTGAAATCGGTTGTTTTTAAATGATGATGCTCCATGATAACCCTAAGCATTGTTGAGCTTGGATTCATACTTGAAATACGATCATTAAATTCCACTAATTCTTCAAGAGAGTCTTCGTACTCAGATATTTTCGGTGCCAATACGTCAATAATTACCGATAGGCTTTCATCATAATCGTTAGTGATCGCGTCCATGATATTTATAGCAGCATTATAATCTTCCTCATTCCCTATATTTGAAAAGGGAATAAAGTCTTTGATTGCATGTGAAGCATTAATTAAATTAATTAGGTTCATATCACCTCCTAGATTTCATTCTTTCGATATCGATTAGTCAGCTTGTCATACTCTGCATGAGGAACTATATGCTTGACCATTACAGTACCGTTTCTAAACGTGATAAAAGCAAGTAACCGCAAATTATTTCCGCCAACATCAATCACCCACCAATCAGTTTTATACTTAAAGTTATCTAGTGACGGAATGACTTTTTTTAATTCTAACGAGCTAGCAAATTTACCACTATTCAGAACTCGATAGAGAGAGTCTAAAGCTAAAGCATCGTTTGGATACTTCTTACTAGCATCATTAAATGCCTTTCTCGATATAACGTGCATCACAGCCCTTAAAGGTTCTCATAATGTGAACATTATATTCCATACTATACAGATTCACAATACGTGAACAAACATAAAGACATGCTAAGATCGTATGTCTACTATTTAACTGTAGAACTACGAAAGTAAGTACGAATGAGCATTTCCCTCGCCGGTTTGATTTGGGTATGGTTTTCACTAGCGGTTCGCGTACAGTTTGAAATCAACAAAAAGCGAACCGGTAAAGCTCACTCCTTGACTGGTGTGCGTTAGGTATACCCTAAAGGGCTGCGCTAGTCCTGGTAACACGTTTCTGCCCCTTTATCTGTTATAGCCAATTAACAGCATAGAGCTGGTG
>NZ_JAKILT010000158.1 GCF_023283535.1 Shewanella sairae
TTACAATAATTACATGACACCAACAGCGGCTGAAACGGCTGCGTAAATACGTATCCCCTATTGGTGTACAGTTTTAGTTGACCACATCAAATGGTGTCTCAATGCATAGAAGAATAATTTGGCTTACTTTTATTAATTCCATAAGCCTGAAAGAATGGTCTGTCCATAAGGATATAGTAAGTGTCTTGAAAACTGAGGGCTTACCAGCTTACCACAGCATTGCTTTCGGGTTAATCTAGAAGAACCAGAAACAATATCTTTACCAACAAATTGAAATTTTTTCTTGTTGTCTCCTGTCTTATGTATTGCTACTTAACCGAAGTCGTATTTTAGGATTAAATATGATGAAAATAGTAAATTTAACTATTGGTTTGGTGTACCGCCGGTGTGATTCAGTGTTTTTTGCTCTGGCAATTGTGGAGATTGAAACGAATCAAAGCGCACTAAAGGGATAGTTTCTATTTCTATCTCTTACTCTTACTTTTTTTATCTTTTTAGCTGTTCTATATAGGAGTTATCATGGGACTACCCCCTCTGTCTTTGTTTATTAATGCTAGTTTACTGACTGGTGTCACTTTCTTTTCATCTTTTGCTTTCGCTGCTGATAAAAGTAGTGCTGAATTAGTAGATGCAGTCAACGGTACGCGTGATACTGTCAGTCGCGAGGCGGGAAAAAAAGCCAAATTGCGCAATCATGCTAAAGGTTTTTGCACTTCAGGGTCCTTCGTTCCTAACCCAAAACTGCAGAACACTTTTGCTATTCCTTTTTTTAAACAAGCAGAAATTCCTATAACTGCACGTTTCTCGCTTGGAGGGAGAAATTTACATGCGTCAGATAAAAGTGTTGGGCGCTTTATGTCGCTTAAAATTGATGGTGATAAGGAGAGTCTAAATTTTGTGACAACTAACTCTCCAATCTTTTTTGCCAGCAATTTGGAGGAGTTTTTTAACTTTCAAACAAAGGTGAAACAGGGAGCTGAAGGCAAGCAATGGCTTGTAGATAATCAGCCTAATGCTAAAGCGTTTTTTGATTTCATCAAAACCTTGCCGCCTAGTGCCAGTTTTGCTAATAGCCGCTATTTTGGGGTTAACAGCTTTCTGTTTAGTGCAAATAATGGTGATGTTAAGCCTGGACGTTGGAGCTTTGAGCCTGTTGATGGAGTTGTTAATCTTAGCCAAACTCAGCTTGAAAAGTTACCAAACAACTTCTTAAAAGATGAATTATTAACTCGTATTCAACAAAAGCCTGCTGCTTGGGATCTTTATATTCAATTGGCAGAACCCAGTGATGAGATTAACGACCCTACAGTGTTGTGGCCAGAGACACGCCAACGCCTTTTAGTCGGGCAAGTGTTAATTGATGGCAGCAGAGACAATGAAAGTACAACTATGTTGTGTGACAGGGGAATATTTAATCCCGTATTATTACCAAAAGGGATTAAACCCTCCGCAGATCCAATTTTAAATGCTCGAACTCCCGCTTATATCGAATCATTTATCCGTCGCCAATAGTTAAAAATCAATTCGCCTCGCAATATGAGGCTAATTTAACAGCTATTTGTCTTAGTAGTGATAATATGAATTGTAAATTTTAGAGCCTACGCTCTAACTAAATAATGTCCAGGTACGTGCTAGCGGAATACTTCTGGCACGTTTCTGTCGGGTGGACGACACTTGTTGCCAAGTGCCGTCTCCCTAAGAACCCAGCGTGCAACTTTCACTGCACTGGGCTCAAGCCTCATATAAAG
>NZ_JAKILT010000159.1 GCF_023283535.1 Shewanella sairae
TCTAGTGCGGTAGAGGAGCGTTCTGTAAGCCGTTGAAGGTGAAGGGGTAACCCACACTGGAGGTATCAGAAGTGCGAATGCTGACATGAGTAACGATAAAGGGGGTGAAAAACCTCCTCGCCGAAAGACCAAGGGTTCCTGTCCAACGTTAATCGGGGCAGGGTGAGTCGACCCCTAAGGCGAGGCCGAAAGGCGTAGTCGATGGGAAACGGGTTAATATTCCCGTACTTCTGCTAACTGCGATGGAGAGACGGAGAAGGCTAGGCTAGCGCGGCGTTGGTTGTCCGCGTTTAAGGTTGTAGGCTGTACACTTAGGCAAATCCGGGTGTACTTAAGGCTGAGAACTGATGACGAGTCACTAAGGTGATGAAGTAGTTGATGCCATGCTTCCAGGAAAATCTTCTAAGCTTCAGGTTAGTAGGAATCGTACCCCAAACCGACACAGGTGGTCGGGTAGAGAATACCAAGGCGCTTGAGAGAACTCGGCTGAAGGAACTAGGCAAAATGGTACCGTAACTTCGGGAGAAGGTACGCTCCTAGCGGTGATGAGACTTGCTCTCTAAGCTGCCGGGAGTCGCAGATACCAGGTGGCTGCAACTGTTTATCAAAAACACAGTACTGTGCAAACTCGCAAGAGGAAGTATACGGTATGACGCCTGCCCGGTGCCGGAAGGTTAATTGATTGGGTTATCTTCGGAGAAGCTCATGATCGAAGCCCCGGTAAACGGCGGCCGTAACTATAACGGTCCTAAGGTAGCGAAATTCCTTGTCGGGTAAGTTCCGACCTGCACGAATGGCGTAATGATGGCCACGCTGTCTCCAGCCGAGACTCAGTGAAGTTGAAATTGCGGTGAAGATGCCGTATACCCGCGGCTAGACGGAAAGACCCCGTGAACCTTTACTATAGCTTGGCACTGAACATTGAACCTACATGTGTAGGATAGGTGGGAGACTTTGAAGCAACGTCGCTAGATGTTGTGGAGTCAATCTTGAAATACCACCCTTGTAGTTTTGATGTTCTAACCGCGGCCCCTGAATCGGGGTTCGGGACAGTGCCTGGTGGGTAGTTTGACTGGGGCGGTCTCCTCCCAAAGAGTAACGGAGGAGCACGAAGGTTGGCTAAGTACGGTCGGACATCGTACGGTTAGTGCAATGGCATAAGCCAGCTTAACTGCGAGACATACACGTCGAGCAGGTACGAAAGTAGGTCATAGTGATCCGGTGGTTCTGTATGGAAGGGCCATCGCTCAACGGATAAAAGGTACTCCGGGGATAACAGGCTGATACCGCCCAAGAGTTCATATCGACGGCGGTGTTTGGCACCTCGATGTCGGCTCATCACATCCTGGGGCTGAAGTCGGTCCCAAGGGTATGGCTGTTCGCCATTTAAAGTGGTACGCGAGCTGGGTTCAGAACGTCGTGAGACAGTTCGGTCCCTATCTGCCGTGGGCGTTGGATGATTGAAGGAAGCTGCTCCTAGTACGAGAGGACCGGAGTGGACGAACCGCTGGTGTTCGGGTTGTTATGCCAATAGCATTGCCCGGTAGCTACGTTCGGAATCGATAACCGCTGAAAGCATCTAAGCGGGAAGCGAGTCCTAAGATGAGTCATCCCTAGGAATTTAATTCCTCTAAAGAGCCGTTCGAGACTAGGACGTTGATAGGCAAGGTGTGTAAGCGTTGTGAGGCGTTGAGCTAACTTGTACTAATGACTCGTGAGGCTTAACCATACAACCCTGATGGGTTTT
>NZ_JAKILT010000160.1 GCF_023283535.1 Shewanella sairae
AACTTACACCTATCAGGCCAGTGATGTGGGCTTTAACATCCGTTTGGAAGTGACCGGAGAAGATGCCTATAAGCAACAGACCACTGAGTATAGTGTTTATGAAGTCTCTAAGGTTGAGGGTATATACAGCCATGACGATGGGAGCTCCTTTGCTGCATTAAAAACTAATGGCTCAGTTATAACATGGGGAAATATTGACAATGGTGGAGATAGTTCAAGTGCGGACTTCTCCGGTGGGGTTAGAGTTGTTTTCCCGAGTAAGTATGCTTTTGCTGCAATAAAAAAGGACGAAAGTATTGTCACATGGGGACACTCTGAATATGGCGGCGACTCATCAGGAGTGAATTTTCCCAGCAATACGATTGAATTTTACTCAACCAATGCTGCATTTGCAGCCGTAAGTAAAGACGGTAGTGCAGTCACATGGGGGCTCTCTGGATATGGCGGCGACTCATCAGGAGTGGACTTATCCAATAATGTGAAGACTATTACATCGATCGCCGACACCTTTGCTGCAATGAAGAATGATGGCAGTGTTGTTATGTGGGGAAGGGATCGCGTAGTCAATTCTTGCAAGAGCGCAGGTATTTTTAATGACGTTGAAACTATTTACTCTAACGGTTTCGCGTCCTTTTCCGCACTGAAAAATGACGGCAGCATGGTAACCTGTGGCAACGGCTTGAATAGTTCCGCTGTGGACTTTTCCAGTGGCGTAAAAACTATTTATTCGACCAGCAACGCCTTTGCAGCAGTAAAGAATGATGGCAGTGTTGTTACTTGGGGGTTCACTAATTCAGGTGGAAATAGCACTGGTGTGGATTTCTCTGGTGGAGTCAAAACTATTTATTCGACCAGCAACGCTTTTGCAGCAGTAAAGAATGATGGCAGTGTTGTTACTTGGGGGAACACTAATTCAGGTGGAAATAGCACTGGTGTGGATTTCTCTGGTGGAGTCAAAACTATTTATTCGAACGGCAGCGCCTTTGCAGCAATAAAGAATGATGGCAGTGTTGTTACTTGGGGACACACTAATTTAGGTGGAAATAGCACTGGTGTGGATTTCTCTGGTGGAGTCAAAACTATTTATTCGAGCAACAGCGCCTTTGCAGCAGTAAAGAATGATGGCAGTGTTGTTACTTGGGGACACACTAATTTTGGCGGAAATAGCACAGGTGTGGATTTCTCTGGTGGAGTCAAAACTATTTATTCGAACGACAGCGCCTTTGCAGCAATAAAGAATGATGGCAGTGTTGTTACTTGGGGGGGCACTAATTCAGGTGGCAACAGTTCTGCTGTAGCAGAACATTTGACACCTTCTTTTGACGAAGTAGAAAGCTCTATAATGTAAATTAATATTGCCTCCTTATTTTAGCCCCGCATTTAGCGGGGCTTTTTACTGCCAGAATGCTAACATGCACAATAATCGTTAACTCTTAACAAAAAGCGCCTTTTGTAAAGAGTTGAACGGTTCAGGTATTATCTTAACTTGGCTTGCGTGACGACAAAAAATAATGACCAACGGGCGAAATGTAAAAAGTGAAATAAATGGAGCAACTGATAGCCATGAACGAGCAAAAGACTTTCTGACTGAAAGTGAGATCAAGTTGCTATTACTCGCAGCCAAAAAAGGCAGACATGGAACTCGTGACGACTTAATCATCCTTATGATGTACCGTCATGGATTAAGAGTCAGTGAAGCTGTTTCATTAAAGCGCTGTGACATTAATTTAGCGCAGTCGCGC
>NZ_JAKILT010000161.1 GCF_023283535.1 Shewanella sairae
GTAGTCATAGGATGTTCTCAGAATGGGATTTGTTCTGAGATTATCTAAACGTTGCCCCTCAAGGAATCCGTCTTATATTGATCGCTTACATCGTTTTTGTCATACGTCATGTTGGCCATGAGTGAATGTATGTGCAGTTGCGGTTCTTCTTCGCGGCTGGTTTTATGCTGCACCATGCCAAACAGTAAATTACCACTATTTTCATAACTGGCTTGGTGAGTGGTTTTATCGGTAGTGCGATATTGGGCGGTATCCTTTTCTATCTCGGATAATGCGACTTTCACCGACTCCGTAAAGGCTTCGGTAATGCGGGTATCACCGTAGACGAGGGCTAGAATACTTGCGCCCTTGGGGGCTGAAAAGGTTAAGTCATACCCTTTGCGGCGTTGTTCACTATGAGCGCCTTGGGTTTTGATGTTATCGAGTTCACCATTAAGTACCGCTTGCAGTTTTTCTTCGGTAATGGCTTCGCCCAATATGCCCTCTTTCTCGGCAATCGCACCGAACCACTGCGTGTTACCGTCAGTCACTTGAGTTTCTGCAAGGTAATATTTGGCATGGGTATCTATGGCGTGTTCAGACGTTAATAGTCCTTGCTCAGACGTTGATAACTCTTGCTCTATTGGGCGGATTTCAGCATCAGGTAGGTGTAAGTGTTTTTCTTCGGCCAAGTAATATTGGCTCGCGTCAGATGCACTGGCGCGAATAGGTGACAGTGATAGCATGATAGCGACTCTGTATAGATTTAGTATTGAAAATATGAGGGTGTTGAACAATCCGTAGGGGGGATTGTTCAACTAGAAAAGCGTTGGTGAAGCCGTGGGTGACACGTTAAATCATGGGGTAGGAATGGATTAACGCAACTCACTCATTTGGTTAATTTCAGCTTGGGAAAAGCCTAATGCCTTGAGGTCATTAATGTATTCAATCTCACGCATTCGTAATCGAATGAGCTTGCCGTCCTTAGTCCCTTTACGGGGTGACGTGTGTGGGTAAAAACGCAAAATTTCGTTAAATTCAACCATGATGTACTCCGATATCAATTAACTTAACACTGTCTTTTTACTCGGCGTAACCTTTACCGTTGCGCCTTGATTGCTTTTGTTTTACTAACTCTTTCACATGCTTGTTATGCGATAGATTTGTTTTCCAACCTGGCTTTAGTCTTTTGGTTTTAATTTCATTTACCAACTCGTGTAATAGAGTTCGTTCTATGACAACTTCATTAAAGGACTTTATGTGTTTTAGGAGTGACGATTTAGAATCAACAACATGACTAGGATGTTTCGTCATAAGTCGACTATCACCAACAAAAATAACGACGGATTTAAGTTGGTTACTGGTTAAATTCAGTACGTTCTCTAATGTCTTTGTGTGTTTATAGTTTTGGTGGAGTGGGTTTTGGAACATATAATTATTTCTGAATATTTTCTGTTTCCAATGATGTTGGTACTCAGTGCCATAGATCCAACCTTTCATATTTTTGGTTTCAATTACGAACAAGCCATATTTAGACGCAACGATATGATCGATTTGGGTAGTACCATTTTCAGTTTGAATCGTGATGTTGTTAATGACGGTATATTCATTTTTTGGTAAATCACGAAGCATTAACCTGACTAGAAATTCACCGTATTCTGGTCAAGCACAACAGGACACCTCACTTTGTAATTTCTCATAGTTGACTGGTGTTAAGTCTTTGAGCGATGTATGCAACCGTTCA
>NZ_JAKILT010000162.1 GCF_023283535.1 Shewanella sairae
TTTGATTTACGGGTCATTTGTTCACCTTGTGTTTAGATGGGGATTATACCCCTTACATCTTGGTGTCCAAATTCACTATGCCACTACACCTCGCTATGGCAAAAACCAAAATGGCTAAGTCGGTGCTAGATGCAGGCTGGGGAACGCTCAAAACAATGCTGGAATATAAATGCGCTCACGCAGGGATTGTTTTTGAAGAAATCAACGAATCATACACAACCCAGACTTGTTCGTGCTGCGGAAATATCCCCGTAAGTAGTCCGAAAGGTAGAGCAGGCTTGCGAATAAGAGAATGGACTTGCAGTAATTGTGGTACTGCGCATGACCGAGATGTCAATGCAGCCAAGAACATTCTCGCGGTCGGGCATGACCGTCTAGCTGTAGGAATCCCCCACTAAAATCAGCTTGCCTGATTTAGTGGAGGGAGGATGTCAATCTAGTAGTCAACTTATAAACAGGATCTGAAAAGGTGAGTTGATGCCGCCTTTAGCAGTAAAGGTTACCGCCCAAGAGCGTGATACCCAAAGGCCCTGATTAGTTTTAACACCTACGATGTGGCTTTATAGGCCTATTATGCAATGTATGTGCGATCTGGATTGTTACCATTTCCTTTGTGAATATAGATCCATTCATCAGGCCACAAATGAGATAAATCGTAATGCACTCCTTCGCATGAAAAATGCCTCCATTTGATCATAGCTTACTGTTATCCTGTATAATTGTAGATAAAAGGCGGTAGAGGTATCCCCTTGTAAAAAAGTATCAACCTCATTGGATTAATCTACATAAAAAGCCCCTTAATTGGGGCTTTTTTGTACGTAAAGGGAAATCATGGAAATAAGAAGCATCGCCCGATTAGGGCGGTGAGAAGTCACAAGCCAATAAATCCATTCAAGGTGACCGGCACTCTTCACTTAATAGATTTACTCATGGGGGTCATCATCCATCTTATTAAGAAAAATACCATCTGGAATAACACTTAATACTTCCATGTTTTCTGGTATCCCCATTCTCACACAGAAATCATATCCAAAGGTAATATAGCATCCATTATCAGACTCCAACCTAAGCCACATTAGCTCTCTTAGACAAAGCCTACAAAGGGTATATAGTAGGTGATTAGAAATATACTCTCCACCACGAATTTTCACATATGGGTCATCTATATTAAAAATTCTTGCTTCTACATTTTCATAGCCTCTTTTATCTTCATACATACTAATTCTAAAATTCCCACAACCCACGACATCTAATACATTATGAATTGCGTTGATGTATAAATTCTCTACCCTCATATATTCATTTTGCGTAAATAATTTCGAATTATATATTTTCCCTATATCAGAAACAGCAGACCAAGAACCTTCATCTGAATTAGTAAATTGACTCAATCGTAAATGATTCATATTATTCATCTATTCTCTTTAAAACTTTATCGTAAGTGCCTGATCGCGTATCTTTTCTGCCAAGATTCTTCACACTATCAGCTCCTTTGAATGCTCCACCTTTATGTCCATCTCTATCTCTTGTAATGAAATTTGGTGAATTATTTTTATTTTTGAATACTTTCTCACCTTGGGATTTAACTCCTTTTACTTCTTTATAACCAAGCTTATTCGCTTGCTGCGCGTAAGCGATCAATATAAGACGGATTCCTTGAGGGGCAACGTTTAGATAATCTCAGAACAAATCCCATTCTGAGAACATCCTATGACTAC
>NZ_JAKILT010000163.1 GCF_023283535.1 Shewanella sairae
GTAGACGTTTTGGCAAAACAACCTGATTACAATGACATATTTTTCGAACACCCTTCAGGTGAATTTACAGATTCAAAGCAAGCGACTACTGCCGCTATTTCACAATTATATAAATATGAAGACGTAGAACGTTGGCTTACGCTATATGCACAAGGTATCGGGTATAGAAACTACCCCGTCAAAATTAAAAAGCCATATATTGCAGTAGATGATTTAAGTATCTCTGAGATATTAGCTGAATCTGGTATCGAATTGACTGCTCGCAAAGTCATTGAGGTTCAGCATGGTGTATACGACTTAAGCGAGTTCAACGAGCAAGAGATCGGTTCGATCGTATATTCTATTTATATTAATCACTACAATGTTCAACCCTTTTCAGGTGATACATTTTTTGCTGTGGCAGGCGAATGGATTTAAGTAGCACTAATAAAACGCTTAAGTCCACTCACTCCGTTCGAAGGGACCAGTTTTCCCAGGCTGGCACTTCGTGCATTATAGCTAACTCAACTTGTCGCTTCGCTTAGCGTAAGCTCCCCAATCTAGAGCGTGAGCATGAAGAAAGCCCGTCCTCCACATGAAATGCTACTTATTGCGAAGGAAAATTCTGAGTGGCCTTTATGGTTTATGCAATGGTCTGCAAATGCAGAGATTTTAAATGACGCAGGCATTCTTGATAGAGTAGAAAAATACCAGGGTCTTACTGTTCAAGATATTCAGATCGGTGAAAGTGAATCCGTCAATGTTCTTATTGCTAAAGCACGACATCCGCTTCCAACTGGCGTCAATTTACCAAATGGAACAATGGTTCTATTGATAGCAACAGTTATAACTGATGATGAAATGGAGTGGTCAATAGAAAATGGGCGCGAAGCATTATTGGCTAAACTAATAGGAGCTGGTGTAGGTCAAATAAGTGATCGCAATCGAAAATCAGTGCTCAAATGAGCTAACATGTGGCAGCTATCGGACTTGTAATAGCTCTGGCTTCGCCTCCACTATAACAAGCCGCAGAGCCAGATGTTATGAGCCTTAAGAGATCGAAGTATGGATAGCGAAAAGTATAAAAATTACCTCTGTGATCTAGGTACAATTACTAAAGAATATGCTCGAGAAGCAATAAGCGAGCACATGGCTGCAAGAGGCACTGACGAAGAATATTATAAAACAGGATATAAGATTGGATTCCATCGGTTTGTTACCTTAATGCAGCAACAGGCAGAAGCATTCGATATACCATTAAAAGACATTGGGCTGGATGATATAGATGAAAATGAATTTTTCAAATAGCAGCAAGCTCATAACATGTTTAGCCCCCCTCGCACTTCGTGCTGGAGCTCCGCAAACTGTCATGTAAAAAACACGCCAGCTTGTTACTATCACTACTAAAGGCATTACATTCACAAAGGATAATACAGTGTTTGACGTAAAGAAATGTGAATTCCCTGAAACTACCACTGATGATTTTTTTAAATACACATCAAAAAAAGTTGCTGGTTTTGCTGGTTTACAAATACGAAACGGTGCATATGGGAGCATCTCAAGTCCTGAAAAATCAGATGGTACAACCCACTTTTGTTGCGATAAAGACTTATCAACAGAAGAGTTTTTGAATGTAGTGAGTTGGATTGAAAAAAATGCACTAGATGTACTGAATAAATCACTTGAGTCTTTTGTTGAACAATATTGGTATATG
>NZ_JAKILT010000164.1 GCF_023283535.1 Shewanella sairae
ACGTAGTCATAGGATGTTCTCAGAATGGGATTTGTTCTGAGATTATCTAAACGTTGCCCCTCAAGGAATCCGTCTTATATTGATCGCTTACCTTACAACTCTGATGTGGCTTAAATGTAGCCAAAAATAAAGCCCCGAAAGGGGCTTGGCATTTTAACCGATTGAAATTCATCTTATCAATCTGAAAAATTAATTGTGACAAATACTTCATTGGTAATCTGGTCGTGAATTAATGAAGCGTTAACATTCATTTTTGAGTATCGAGTCGCAATTCTATCATTCCACACTTCAACAATAGATGATCCGAATTTCTTTGCCTCTTTGACTTCCATCCCTTCAAAAATAGACGTTATTTCAATTAAGTTCATCCAATACTGAATTTCTTTATCATCACGTCCTTCAGAAATAAAATCACAATATTTAGATTCATTAAACACTTCTTCAAAAAAAAGTTTATTATCTCTAATTATGAACTCAGGGTTGAATAATATGCCCAAACTATTCAATAGATCATTATGGATATCTTCAAACTTGAACAAAGCGTGCAAATAATCAAGTGTGTTAAGTTTCTTATCTTTATTAGCTTCCATAAATTCAGACTTACTAAACATATAGCTTAACCTCCTGGAATTTCTTCTGTTTTCGCTGGCCTAACGTCTGTTTTACCGGGAAAACTTTCGCCAGTCTTAGGGTTGACGTTCACATTACCTTCATTCGTTTTAACGTTAGGGCGAGGTACATTTCCGTGGTCTTTACCACTACCTCTATACTGTTTAAATGTTCCATCGGCATTATGTGTCGTATATTGACCATCTTTACCTGACTTTTCAACAATCGAATGTGACCTTCCCTCTGCTTTTTTCAAAGGAGCAGGTCGGCTGCTACGACTTTTAACTGGTAACCCGTCACTGGTTGCTACAGATGTAACTTCCAAGGCTGTAAGTGATGCAGAAGCTGTTACTGATACTTTTGCTGCACCAGCAGTCCAAACAGCAACACCGATCGCTGCAGCTCCTGTATAAGCATCTTGATTTTGCTGAATGCTCACACCGCTAGGCCTATTTAAATAGCTTTCCGCAGCCTTACCATCCGGGTCGGTATATTTATATGGATTGTTATTTACATATGCATATCGGTTGAAACCTTGAATCCCTTGAGTTCCATTTAAGTGACCAAGAGTACCGACAGGATCATTCGAATAAAAACGGCCGATAAGTGGATCATAGTATCGAGCCTGCATATACGTTAAGCCTAGGTCTGGATCTTGCAAATGCCCCGTATAACCAATCCCCGCTTTTTCGCCACCTAATCGTTTCCCAAAGGGCTCATAGGTACTGCGACTGATAACGTGTCCAGCTTCGTTGGTTTCAACGACGGGCGTTCCAAGCATATCAGTATGTTGATATCTGATTTTTGTTTTTCGTGATATCGTTCCGGCTAGATTTAGTTCTCCACATTTATTATTAACATAACATGCTTGTATTTCTACAGTGCTAGTTCCCAATGCTAATCCCGCAACTGAATAACTTGTCCCATAGACTTTTACTACGCGTTGCACACCATTTTCATCAGTAATAATGACTTGATAAT
>NZ_JAKILT010000166.1 GCF_023283535.1 Shewanella sairae
GTCCGTCTTCTCGTGACTGTCCATTATATCGTTCCTCTAGTTGAAGCCGGTCTCGCTCTGCGTCACCGGTAAATTGAATCGTTAATCGCGCATTGACAGCGACGTTAACTACACGTTGTTTGAATGCATCTGTACCATCTAGGCTAATGACATTGCCGTACCGTTCCTGTGCAAGCTCAAGCGCACCAATTAACGTCGTAGTGGTTATCTTTGCCGGCAACACTAACGCATTAGCCGTTTCTCTAACGCCAATACGCTTATCTATCACACTGCCTTTTTTGGTAATGCTGTCAGCCTTGCTCAACACAGCACTATCAAATGTCGAGCTATTTTGACCTGATAGTCGATTGCTTTGTTGATGACGCTGGGGTTGCCTTGCTTGTAAAGCAGTAAGCGCCTCTTTATCACCTTGCACAGCTTGCTGTTTTAACCAATCCGCCCAAGTGAGTTTTCGATGTTGACCATAGACCTGTTTTTTCCCGTTTGCAGCGGCTTGTTGAATTTTCTTCCGTTGTCTTTTAACTGAGTTAAAGTGAAGTTTGTACAACATTTTACGGGTAATAGAATTGGTTTCCTGGCTTATCGCAAACCGTTTTAACTTGTTAGCCAAATCCAGTGCTTTTAGCTTACGGCCTTTGGTTGTCATAACTTGCGCTAATGCTTGGTTTACCTGTTTCTCACTCTGTAATGCTTGCAGTTGATAACGACGATATAACTCCGTGGTATCCACTTTTAACGCTATAGGTTGTTTGCGATAACGGCCTTTACTTGATTGCTCTTCATTTTTTGGTGGCGCCTCACCTGCGACAAATTCACCTAATCGCTTTTCCAGTGCAGGTTTAGATAACATTCTGCTGACTGAGCTCGCTTTGATACTCACTTCACTATCAGCAGTAATCACCAGACCATTACCGCGTAACTGCATGTGCAAACCATGCTCTTTTAATGCCTGGTGAACATCATCCCAGGATTGAGCCAGCTCTAACTTCTCACCACAATGCTCACGGGTCCAACTGATTAAGCTTTTCTGGCCACTGTGCGCTTCCATATCTTGAGCGCGAGACTGCCCCTCTCGTTGCTGTGAAATGTGATTTACTTTTTGAAGGCCATAAGCATCTTCAATACGCTCACAAGCATGACCTAACACTGTAAAGTCATAATAAGGTTCATGTAAGGTGAGTTTTGTGGGATGAATTTTATTGATGGCAACATGAACATGGTGGTTATCAGTATCGCGATGAACCGCACTTATTCGTTGGTGTTCACTGAATCCTAAATCAGCACACAGTTCTGCTTCAATAGTTTTTAGTTGTTCATCCGTGACTTCATCACCAGGAGCAAAAGCAATGAGCAAATGGTAGGTCTTATCCCCTTTTGCTCGGGTATTTTGCTGTTGAGTAGCTAATACCTCAGTCACTGCGGCATCAATCGTTGCTGCGTAACAGTTAACCGACTGAACCAAGCCAACTCGATGTTCCTTATCCTGCTCGTCAGTAATGTAATCAACTAAGCGATGAAAGCTGCTTTTAGTGCTGCCTCTAGGCTTTACGTGCTTTGC
>NZ_JAKILT010000167.1 GCF_023283535.1 Shewanella sairae
TTATGGTCTCTAAATTAACAAAAACATGCTGCTTTATTCTCTTTGAATTAGGTGTTTCGAATGCTTTTTTGTTTATCCCCGTACTATCTTATTCAATCAGAGTTTTTTTTGGGAAAAGTTAAAGTACAAATCAAGACGACAAAGTTAGTAGTGATCTTTAGGCTTGAAATCTTTTTCTTTGATGGGTTACAAGCTTTTTAAAAAATGAAAGATAAAAAGATCTTTTAAGGCCACAAACAAAAATGAAATGTCCACTTCCTAGCTAACGCTAGGGGACATATCTTACAAGCAGCGCTGAAAGGATATTTTGTCTAACCGACCGTTAGGCTTCATTTGTTTCTGTATAGCGGGTTTGTCTGCGACGCTTGTCGCTACGCGACGGCTTAGCAAAGAGAAAAGGCGAAATCGACGCTGTGTTATCGTACAAAATAAACACAAAACTGTTTTTCTATACAGTGGTGAGTGGTATAATAATACTGTTATTTTACAATTAATTAGATTGATTGAGGTCGTTATGAAGTCAAAGAGAAAAACACGTAAAAAGTCTCATGCGGCGGTGAGTTTAGTAGACGCTCTCTTTCGCCGCCAGTTACCCAAAGGAGCTTTCAATGCTCCTCTACGATACTGGATCGCATCATTCAATGAGTTTATTGAAATTGAAGAAATTAATGTGGTGGTTCATCAATATGTTGATCCAAAGATCATGCCTTATTGCATTTACGGACTTACCCGTAACATTGCCCAAGCGCTTAATGAGCGTTACGAGTTAAAGGGCGTGGTTGCACCTGAACTCCCTAAGCTGGGGTTTGCCATTGTTGATAATAAAACCAAGTTAGCATTGACCTCATTTGATGATTTAGAACACGCTAAAGCCTACGTACTGACGTTATCTCCAAAGGTGAAGGTGTTCAGAACCAATTCATTAGAATTGAAGGTTGAAGAACCTAACTATTTAGATCTCCCTGCTGTGGATGCCGATTTCACTCGCCAGGACTGGATTGATTATTTCCTCAATAAAGAAAACGATCATAGCTTTTTCGCTGCGGTTAGCGAGGACGGTGTATACGAGATGTTAGAACGGCTGGTTGCCTTTGGAGCACCGAAACGGATTTTGAATGATTTCTGTGAGAATTATGATTTATCCAAAGCCATTGACTTCACTCGGGAGCGTCAATTACCGGCTTATCAAATTGGACTCTCTGTTGCGATGAATTTTGAACAACATTATTCGCGATTTGAGGGTAATAATGGAGGTCGTCATGAATGCGAACAATTACAAGCCTAACGATATTCACTATTCTTACAATGATTTGTGGGGAGATGTGCAACCGGTATTAAATGAACCTGTGGCGCCGATAATCAATCACCAACCAGTGTCCACTTTTAAGCACCCCCAGTGGAAGTGCGTAAAGAAGAGGTGAAGCGGTTTGGTTTTCGCTATTATAATCGAACCGAGGCATTGGCCAGTGGCTTTGATTGGGATAGTTAACAAGATAAGGGTGTTATGACAAATTTTAAGAGTGGTACAGAAGGACA
>NZ_JAKILT010000168.1 GCF_023283535.1 Shewanella sairae
TGATTAGTTAACATATCTTAAGTAATGTTTTAAAATGAGCAAATTAATTCAGGGGCAAGAGTCAGAAGCAAAGATAGACCTTCTTTTATCGCTAACTCGCATTAATAGTGTGAATAAAATTGATGCTTTAAAATTGCACTTAGTCAAAGGTTATCCTGCTGTCATGGCCTACGAACTGTGCGATGTAAAGCAACAGAATTTCAAGTCTACCCTGGACGCACTAAATCGCGTATATACCATTCATGAAAAACTGAATGAACTGGATTGAACATTCGTTCACGCAGTTGGTTGACACAAATCATTAGCTCAATAGCAACTACCCTGTCAGTTTTTTCGGGTCGTAGTTAGGAGTCCAGTTGAACCTATTTTTTTGCTTTGCCGGTTCTTCAGCTTTTGTTGGTGTAGACATAGGTTTCGGCTTTTTAACTTTAGGCGATTGATTGTTAATCTGTGTGCTTACATAAAAGCAGAACGATGAGTAATTTCCGGTAAAGCTTCCTTGATGCTTTAGAACTTCCCAGATTTCCATTCGAGTATTTCCTTGTCCTAACGCCTCAATGATATCTGCTTTACGAGCGAGAAATTGAACCTTAAGACGCTTCGGTTTACCGCTGTTAAACATTTCTATCTCTTCGTACAACTTCATAATCGTGTATAGTTCGCCTCTAAAATTTGAATTTTACACGAAATAGACTAAATCAAATATGAATTTTTCCTGAAAATAGTTGATAAATTCCAGAATTTATCCTGCTTTATCCGGCAAATTCCAAATTGAATACGTGAAATTACAGAGTATTGTCGAACAATTCCAATTTGGGTATACTGCTTTTAGCAGGCAAGATATGTGAAGTAGTCCCACCGTCGCAAGCTAGGTGTTTCTACTTCGCTTTTGTCCTTATTCGCACTGTGTGCTCAACGTCTCTTGCTCTGCGAGGCTAACTGACTACCGTCAGTTTTAATGGAAGGTACATATGGATAATTCAACTGATTCAGACAAGAAAATAACGCGGAAAGCTCAGGCGCCAATTAAGGTCTATTGCCTGCCAGAGGAGAAAGAGTTGATTGTTGCTAATGCAGCTCAAGCAGGCAAAAGCACCTCTGCTTTTTTGCTTGCAGTAGGACAAGGGTACGAAGTGACAGGGGTTGTTGATGCGGAGCAAGTTAGAGAAATGGCTCGTATTAATGGTGACTTGGGCCGCCTTGGTGGGTTGCTTAAACTGTGGCTAACTGATGGCAAACGTACTGCTCAGTTCAAGAAAAGTACTATCGTGCATTTGTTGGAAAAAATAGAGGCAAACCAAGCAGAATTAGCACTCACAAAGTCAAAAGTTATCAGGCCGAGAATGCACCCGTGATAGCAAAGCACGTAAAGCCTAGAGGCAGCACTAAAAGCAGCTTTCATCGCTTAGTTGATTACATTACTGACGAGCAGGATAAGGAACATCGAG
>NZ_JAKILT010000169.1 GCF_023283535.1 Shewanella sairae
CGTTGCGCAGGAGTCACGAACTTAATTCGACTATGCCTATGCTTGTTGTTGTACCAATTAGCGAAACCTTTTACCCAAACTCTCGCATCTTCAAGACTCTTAAAGCCTTCACTTGGCCAACGATGACAGTACTTGACCGTGCGGAACAGTGATTCCGAATACGGATTATCATTGCTTACACCAGGACGGCTTCGAGAGCCTATTACACCCATTTCAAGCATTTTGGCTTGCATCGTCAGGCATTTCATCGGACTGCCGTTATCTGAGTGCAAAACGACATTTTGTTTTACGCATTTTTCAGCCCAAAGAGTGCGCTCAAGCAACTCAGCGGCATATTCACCAGACTCGCTCTCATGAACTTCCCAACCCACAATTTTACGACTGAAGATGTCGACTATCATGTACAGGTAGAAGAACCGACCAATGACGCTTGAAGGACAGTAGCTGATATCCCAAGTCCACACTTGGTTTGCTCCTGTCGCTGTATACCCCTTAGGCTTAGCTCGGCTACCTTTAGGTTTTGCTTTGCCTCGATGGATTAGCTGGTCATGGGCTTTCAACACACGATAAAAGCTTGACTCAGATGCAATATATCGCCCTTTATCTGCCAACATTGGCACTATCTGGCTAGGTCCTAAATTGGCGTATTCTTCTTGGTTACTGGTATCTAATATTGCTTGCTGCTCTTCCTCAGTGAGCTTATTTTTCGGCTCAGGTCTATCCGCAGCAGGCCTTTTATCACCTATGATTTCACCATGTTCCTGCCACCGCTGTAACGTTCGTATGGATAAACCAATTTCTTCACAAGCTTTCTCTTTTCTTGCGCCAGAGGTAACGGCTTCATCAATCAAAGATACATAATGCTGCCTATCTGTGAGTGAGGTTAACTGTCCTCGTCTTCCCCCCAGTAGGCATTTAACTTTTTTCTCAGCACCAATAAGGCTGCAGTTTCAGCAAGGGCTGCATCTTTACGCTTTAGTTCTCTTTCCAGTTCTTTAATCCGCTTATGATCAGCCTTTCGTTCTTGGGCTAATTGCTTACGCTGCTGGGCTTGCGTTTGATTACCCGTAATACAGCTTTGCTTCCACTCTTTAACTTGTTCAGGGTAAAGCCCTTTTTCACGGCAATACTGACTTAATTCAATTTCGTTCAATGCTACCGTTTCTAAAACAATTGAGAACTTTTGCTCTGGTGACCAACCATCCGAACTATGACTATCTGCCAAACAGACACCTGCTGTTAAATATTTATTTTGCCAAGAATACAAAGTCGATAAGTTGATACTTTCTTGCTTTGCGAATTGCCGTAATGATAAGCCACTTTCAAGGAGCTTTCTAATGACAGCTTGCTTATGATCTTCTGGATAATGCTTCACTCACAACTAACTTACCGCCCCCTGTTTTATTTTTATGAAAAACTGAGGCGACAACTATCCTGACACAGGGGG
>NZ_JAKILT010000170.1 GCF_023283535.1 Shewanella sairae
CATAAGCCGCTTATAGGCACGACAACTCTCGGCAAAGAAGCCGATACATGTCATTTTATAAAACTGGGTGAGATTTAATGTGGGGGAGCGTGGTAGGTTTCGCGCAAATGTTGAGACGCGATTAAGTCTAACAATTGTTGGCTTGGTTCAACGATGTTCATATTCTGGCGAAGCGTACCGTCCATACGGTAACGAGAACTAGGATAGCGTGGCTTCTGCTTAAAGGTCTTGCCCTTGGTTTTCAGATCTGCTTCATGCTTTGCGGCGCCGTGACGAACGGATAGACGCATTGCACCAAGCATATCAAGTAAGGCTTTCGATAACACCTTATAGCTTGCCTCCGCATGAAACTTTGCAGCGTGGCCATCTTCATAAATTGCCACGGTGTCACTCTGCAGATAACCACATTGCACCAATTTATTGATATAAAAATACCAGGTTGATTCTGCAATATAGACACCATGTCTAAGCGCCACTTCCATTCTCAGCGCATCATGAGTGAGATTCTTACCACCTTTACCAGTAGCAATGACAATCATGCCATTAGCCACATTACAATTAACGACAAATGCGGAAAGCATCAGGCTGAAAATAGTTTTTGAGCGGTCTTGTAATGTGCCGCGATATAATCCGTCACTACATTCGAGGAATTCATCTCGATGAGGCAGTATTTTTGCCTGTGTCAGTAACGTTTTAACGTAATCAGGGAGTCTTGCACTTTTAAAGCCATTGAATGAAGCAACCTTTGCCTGGAATCCAACGGCCTTACCGCTTTTATGAACTCGATTAGCCGTTTCTAGAATTTCAGCATTCACCTTAGCCCGTTTAGCTTTTGATGCCTTCTGTAATGGATTTTTTTCATCGACGACAAAGTCAGCCTGTCCATCAACAAACTCACAGTCAAACACAGTCATATCGTCATAAGAAGATAACGGTGGTAGCTCTGCAAAATCGTGTTCACACTGCTGCGACGTTGCATACTCTTCTGCAAAATAGCCTAGCACTGGTGAGTTTGATGGAATGCTCATTTCAGTGTCGTCCACTTAACTCTATCGATGCGTCTTAATGACAGGCGCAAATTCAGCACGAACAACGCCTTCCATGACTTCTAGTGGAATACGACCAAACTTTTCTTTCGCACTAATGGCTTTTGGATTGTTGGCACAAACATCATTACGAGTAATGCCTGAATGTTGAGCAGTACGACTAACTTCAAGCACGTGGCGGACACTGCGAATGGCTCTTTCACGATTTTTTTCAAACTCTTGACGGGTTAAACGCGCTTTAAATTGCGCATCTAACAAATCGACCATCAGCAAATCAAATAACTCGATTAAGGCAACCATACGCCAACCGAAACGGCTATTAACATACAGAGGCTTAACCACTGGAGCTAGCGACTCACAATCAGAAGTCGTGACACGTCTACGGCGTTCATCTG
>NZ_JAKILT010000171.1 GCF_023283535.1 Shewanella sairae
CTCGATGTTCCTTATCCTGCTCGTCAGTAATGTAATCAACTAAGCGATGAAAGCTGCTTTTAGTGCTGCCTCTAGGCTTTACGTGCTTTGCAATCACGGATGCATTCTCGGCCTAATAACCTTTGACATGGTTAGCGCGAGTTCTGCTTGGTTTGCCTCTATACGTTGCAAAAGGTAAATCAACGTCGATTTTTTAAATCCAACAGTGCGTTTGTCATCAGTTAGCCATAATTTCAACAAGCCCCCCATACGCCCTAAATCGCCATTTATACGCGCCATATCTCGGACTTGTTCAGCATCAACGACTCCCGTAATTTCATACCCTTGTCCAACGGCAAGTAAAAAAGCAGAGGAACTCTTACCTGCTTGAGCTGCATTAGCCGCTATTCGTTCTTTCTCTTCTGGTAGGCAATAGACCTTAATTGGCGCCTGAGTCTTCCGCGTTATTTTCTTGTTTGAATCAGTTGAATTATCCATATGTTCCTTCCATTAAAACTGACGGTAGTCAGTTAGCCTCGCAGAGCAAGAGACGTTGAGCACGCAGTGCGAATAAGGACAAAAGTGAAGTAGAAACACCTAGCTTGCGACGGTGGGACCACTTCACATATCTTGCCTGCTAAAAGCAGTTGATCCATGTTAAGCGGTCCGTGATTTTAGTTCAACTTTACTTTATTTTTTATTGATTAAATTACTTCGCAGAGTGATTTAACTTGAGTTTTCGGTGATAATGGTTGGGATTTCGGTGATTTAAGTTAATCAAAAAGCAATGATCACAAAAGAGAATTACCGTTTAGAGTCACCGAAGATGGAAAATTTGACATGCAAAATTACAATGTGTACCAAGAACTAAAGGAAAATGAGCCGTTGCCAAGCAACTTACTCCCATTTTTCCTTTCTCAAAAAGAGCATATTCAGCAGTCTTTGGAAGAAGGGTATTCAAGAAAAAAAATATGGGAAAGACTAAAGAAAGATGGTGTTTTTTTAGGGAGTTATTTTACGTTTTGTAAATACGTCACAAACTACTTACCAAGCGTTTCACCTATCCAGGTTAAGCCCCAAACGCTGACTAAAACCCAGCCCTTAAAAACGACTAGGGAAAACAGCACAAAAAATAATAATGGCTTTAATTGGACGCCTAACTATAACCCTGAAGATTTGATTTAAAGTTCGCAAAGTCAAAGTTCGTTCAACTTCTCATGAGTGGTATAGACCCTATTTAGTGCGTCCAAGGTAGACTTGAAATTCTGTTGCTTCACATCGCATAGTTCGTAGGCCATGACAGCAGGATAACCTTTGACCAAGTGCAATTTTAAAGCATCAATTTTATTCACACTATTGATGCGAGTTAACGATAAAAGAAGGTCTATCTTTGCTTCTGACTCTTGCCCCTGAATTAATTTGCTCATTTTAAAACATTACTTAAGATATGTTAACTAATCA
>NZ_JAKILT010000172.1 GCF_023283535.1 Shewanella sairae
TGTTCACTCTCGTGTAAACAACCATCATTCGAAGCTCTTAAAGCGATTGTCACCTGAGGCTAATTCCCGTAGAAGTTAATCTCTCTAACACTGCTGCAAGTCCCGTTCTATCTAAGCTTTCGTTTAGCTAGTTGGCCTGCTGTGCCGTGTCAGTGGATGCGCATTATAGGGAGTTATCGGATGAGCGCAAGGGGCTTTTTCAATAAAATTAGCTTTTTCGAATCAAACGAATAGTTATCAAACGATACGTATGAAAATAGGACTAAAAAAGCGGTTCCCCAGCTAATGAATAGCGAACATGAAACCCAATAGCCACTAACCAAAATCTTGCAAGGTCAGTTTTTCAACTATTTAAAGCGTCTGGCCTTGGTGCTACACGGAGACTCACAACTAAAAATAATGCAATATTATGCCTAGCAATCTCGATTTCTCGCTCAAAGTTCATCGACGACACAACACAATTGCCTTGAATATAAGCCAAATAATACTTATGTAAGGTTGTCAATTTACTCCCAGCGCTGAACAATCCAACACCTCTTAATATAAAATCATCACTTATTGCTGATTTTTACATTAAACACCTTTAATAAAGGCGCTCCATCTTAATAGATTCGCTATTCCCTCTTAGCTATCAACTCCAAATCTATAGCTAACCTAAAAGCTGTGTTCCGCCTATTTATCAGCAACACTTATCAGCTACCGCTTCAAATCATTTAGCACAGCCCCCTAGGGATCAAAACATTCAGAAAAGTTGATATAGAAGCGCCTCCAAATCAACTAAACCGAGACGAACTACAAGCACAGGCAAGGTTTTCATGGATGAGTAAGCAGGTGATAGCGAGAAATGACCACTTCGGTTAGCGCTATGAGCACAAAAGCAGGAAAAGTCACATTGATTTGATGAAGTTCGTTGAGATCTTGTAGCGCGTAGCAATAGTGACGGCAAATAATGACGAAACAGTCAATATTGAAGCTGGATTCATCGCTCTATGTCAGCCTCTTTTCATCAAAAAACTCATTTAAGCGAGCTAAAGCCAGGCTGCCATCAAAAATAACAGTATTGTTGATGGGGGACGCCTATAAAAAGTAGAATATTGCACAAATTCCAGACGTAAAAAAGCCCGCTACATCGTAGCGGGCTTTCTCGCTTCTCTTTCGAGAATAATTTGGCGCCTGGAAATGGCCAGCTTCGAGCAAGCTCTCCGCGTTCACCCCATGCATCAAACTTCGTTTGATAAGCACAAGGGCTTCACCCTACTACCGCCAAGGATAGCGGAAGAGTCGATATTGTCAGGAACATTTATCGACCTCCACATGGTTACTGAACCTCACTGCGTTCGGGCTTTTTATTTCCCCATGTTCGTTCGGTCACTTTTCGTAATAGAGAGTCCAGACAATA
>NZ_JAKILT010000173.1 GCF_023283535.1 Shewanella sairae
ATAGTATTAATAGCGTTGCAAAGGAATTGTTTGTATTGCTGGCTAATGAAGATAAGTACATTAATTCATTGTCATCTAAGCAGTTGGAGAATATACAGGTATTCATAGCAAGCTATTATGCCAAAAATATTGCTCTAGTAGCTTATAAAGATGTAGAAAATTTAATAACTAACACCTTAAAGAATAGTTCCAAATTTTAGTGTTAATACGCTTGTCATTACTAGGCTGTCGGGCATAACTTATGCGAAGGGTGTCTCAGGATTTTAATGTATTAGAAAATTCGAATTAGCTTATGTATGTTAAACCTCTAAGTGCGTGACCAAGAATATTTGGCCACTACACTTAGCAGTGTGTTTAGACGTAGTTGCAGGGAACACTGCAACTAATCGTCCTTTGGGTCTAACCGACTCCCACAAGAATAACACTTTTTCTTCGGCAACTTATAATTAAGGAAAGAGCGAATAACTTGATTTCTCCCACAATCAGGGCATTTGTAGTTAATTGATTTAACAATCAATATAATGGCAATGATAAAACTAAGTACATAAAACGGATTCAAAAAGAATTCGCCACTAATACTAATAAAATTGAAACCAATAATACATAAAACTAATGAAATCAGTATTAACTGAAATTTTTTGTGTTTTACCATAGCCTACTCCATAATTTCTCTAACTTTGTCTGTCACTCGCTCGACAGCCTGTTCAACGTCATTCCCTGTTAGTGTAAATGATTTGCTTATAGTTGTATCGACCCCAATAGAGGGACCTATTTCAACAGAAGCACTGGACTCTGTGCCGGAAAAGTCTCCGATGGACACGGTTGCAACCGCAGCCCCCACATCTAGCGAAGCTGAAGGATCGTCAAAATTTGCTTGTGTATGACTACCTGCGCCTTTACCTAATGTTAAGCCTGCAATAGCGCCTCTTGTCTGTATTGTTGGTTCTTGCTTTAACGCTCCTTTCGAAGCTCCATTTTCCACATTAGACGCACTTTTACCAAAGCGGACAAAAATACCTGAAGTTGTATTTCCTTGGTCACTTGCATTAGGTGTAAAATTTACAGTTCCAACATCCATAGAGCCAACAAATGGTAGTTTGAGTGAAATATACATTTCTTTGTAATCTCTGCCGTCTGGATCAACATATTTATATGGGTTATTCGCAGCATAAGCGTATCTGTTAAATCCTTGAATCCTGACTTTAGATAGAAAAGATGCCGCATTTTTAGGATCATTCGAATAAAAACGGCCGATAAGTGGATCATAGTATCGTGCCTGCATATACGTTAAGCCTAGGTCTGGATCTTGCAAATGCCCCGTATAACCAATCCCTGCTTTTTCGCCACCTAATCGTTTCCCAAAGG
>NZ_JAKILT010000174.1 GCF_023283535.1 Shewanella sairae
TTCTTAATATGATGGCGTTTGCGCTTATTATGTTTGTGAGGCATTTGTTAATAATTAAAGTGGTAGGCTCTATGTAAGAGAATAACGGATCTTATAATGATTGCCCACCTGTTGATTATTTGAGCGCTGCAACAAAGTCGTTTGCGACAAAACCACTTAAATTCAATGCATAGAATTTATCAGATATTTACAGAAATATTATCTCAAGGAGTAAGATAATGCGCCATATTCGTCTAATTATAATCGCATTGAGTGTAGCGGTTTTTTCTGCCCACGCTTTTGAGGGAACTAGGTTTGAACACAAAGATTGGTATCTGGCTTGTGATAATACCGGCACATGCCGAGCGGCAGGGTACGCGCCTGCAGCTCTTGGCTATGGTATGGCAATTATGTTTAGTCGTGAAGCTGGGCCTGCAACCCAGATCGATGCAAAGCTTTTTTTGCAGCTAAATGACGGGCAGGCGTTGCCGCCAAGTGTGACCTTCTTGATTGACAACCAAGACCTAGGCCCAATCTATATAGATAAAGGGAGTCAGCTGAACGCTATCCAAGTGCAGGCATTATTGGCGGTGGTTACCACTAACGCGGTGATTGAAGTGGGCGCTGGCAGACAACGCTGGGGCATTTCGGGTCACGGCGCCAGTGCAGTGTTTCGCAAAATGGATGAGTATCAAGGGCGCAGTAACACGCCATTTGCTGTGGTCGCTAAAGGTAGTAAATTAGAGAGTCAAGTATCACCCGCTAAAGCACCGCTGCGGTTGGCTGCGCAAGCACCGCTGGCAAACGGTGTTACTCTTGAGGTGGGGTCGGCAGCTTATAATGAAGTGCTACAGTTGCTGACCACTCATGTTGCAGCATCTGAGCTAGATTTTGAACTCCAGAGCGCATCACTTGAAACTGCTGAGCTGGGTGAAGGTAAACGCTTTATTGGTGCTTGCTGGTTTATGGCTTACAACGCGCTTTGCAACCATTGGTTAGCGGATAAAAACAGACCCAATCAGTTGATTGCCTTAGGCAGTGATGGCTTTTATGACGATGGTATGGCGCGCCAAGACCGCAAAGCACGAGGATACGGCGATTGCTGGGAAAATCAAGCTTGGGTGTTTGATGGACAATCTATGGTACCCACTTTGATATCCAGCACGGGCCCTTGCAGAGGCATTGCCGGCGGTATTGATCCTATGCCGACCTACATCACTGATGTAACTTTTTCTTTTAAACAATAATTTTGTGAATGAGGTGACTTTGTAGTGGCATAGTGAATTTGGACACCAAGATGTAAGGGGTATAATCCCCATCTAAACACAAGGTGAACAAATGACCCGTAAATCAAAA
>NZ_JAKILT010000175.1 GCF_023283535.1 Shewanella sairae
ATCATCATTTAGATAGGCGCTTTATTCGGAAAATGGAATGGGTGCAACAATTTGGCAAAAAAACAACCTATTTCCCAATACCTTCACCCACTACTGAACAACCGGTAAGCATCGCAACAGAGCCAGCCAAAAAACGCGCATCTTATATTTCTGCTGTGCCACCAGAAACGGGAATAACGGCGGCCATTAATGCCATGATGGGCGGAGGGAAACAGGTTGTTAATGATTTGATTGCTTCTCAAGGTGCAGCGCAGGCTGAGTGGTTTGCAGACAAAGGGATAATATCTGTAACCGATAACCAAACGGGACAACAACTTAGTACAGATGAAATCAGCGAGCGCTACCGCAATATTGAAACGTTTGACATTGCAGCCAGTGAGCAGTCAGGTGCAGATGTTGTTGAACAAATCCCTGCTTACAGTGGTGTATTATTGGCGGTAGAACTAGCCTCCACCAGATTCAAAAAGCTGCTAACAGACCCCGCAGGCTTAGCTCAAGAGGTACAACAATCGATTGAGCAAGCGTTAAAAGATGCGCGCAGCGCCCCCGAAGCATTAGGACACTTCGGTGGTAATTATGCTACCAAGCGTTTAGGTTTAGAGCCCGACAAAGATTTTGTTAATCGGTATCATGGCCCTGATGACATGCTTACTAGCCCTAATGGCAATCGAGTTGAAGCAGAGTTTAAAGGTTATAACAAGGACAGTACCGTACTGAGTAGTAATACTAAGCTTCAAAAACAGGGTTCAGAGGATAAAAACCTTACTCGCGCTCGTAACATGGTCAATAAGAAAAAGCAGGGCAAAGTCGGCAAGGACTCAAATCGTCAAGGCGGTGCTTATCTTGAGAGTGAGATACGGCTTTGGGAAGATATTTTTGAAAGAGAAGGTCGAAAAGACCACCTCGCAGTCTTTACCAATACCGAAAGTGGTAACGTTAAAGCTTTTTGGCAAGATAGGGATGGTAATCTGATGGATAAAGCCCTGGATGAGCCAATTCCGCACTTCAATGATGCCAAGGATATTATTGAAAAAATAAATTTCAAAGGAAAAAGTAAACCATGACAGAAAAAAAAATACCTAAGATAACCTCAGAGATTATTGACCTCGGGATAGAATATTTTAAAGAGGCTCTTGAAGTTAGGAGAGGTGCGGAAGCTGATGGTTATTATGAACTTAAACGTATAGAGGTAGAAACCGTCTATTGTGCTTACGCTATGGAATACGCTGGCCTTGGCATTGCCTATAGCCTGAATGGTGACATTGATTTAGCAAAAGCCGCCTTTCAAACCGCAACGGAATACAAACTGAA
>NZ_JAKILT010000176.1 GCF_023283535.1 Shewanella sairae
GTAGTCATAGGATGTTCTCAGAATGGGATTTGTTCTGAGATTATCTAAACGTTGCCCCTCAAGGAATCCGTCTTATATTGATCGCTTACGTCGTAGCTGTCATCGGAGGTAGCGAGGGCTGGGAAGATATTGAAGACTTTGGTCATTGTCATCTAGAACTACTTAAGAAATATGGAGATTTCAGTAGTGGTATTCCTGTTCATGACACCATCGCTCGAATAATCTGCAAGGTTGACCCAGAAGCGTTGCAACAAGCTTTTATATCGTGGATGCAGGAAACCCAACAACTCACACAAGGTCAAGTTATTGCCATTGATGGTAAAACTTTGCGTGGTTCCTATACCAGAGACGATCGTCAATCCGCTATTCATATGGTGAACGCTTTCTCTATTGCTAATGGTGTTGTTGTGGGACAACTTAAAACCGATGCTAAATCCAATGAAATTACCGCTATTCCTGAGTTATTAGCCCTATTGGATATTCAAGGGGCATTAGTAACCATTGATGCTATGGGCACACAAGTTGATATTGCTCATACCATCATAGACAAAGGCGCAGATTTCCTGTTAGCGGTCAAAGGTAACCAAAGTACTTTACATCAACTTGTAAAAGAAACCTTTGCAGCTCAGCCCTATGATGCAGAAAACGTCACTAAAATTGAGGCAAATCGTGAGCGAAAGGAATATAGGGAATACCAAGCAATAGAGGCGCCCAAGGAGCGGGTTGACGCCAAATGGCCGACAATACAAACCTTTGGCAAAGTCACTAGCTATCGAGTACACAAAGGCAAAGGAACGCTTCATACACGTTACTACATAAGCTCTGCCATACTATCGGCTGAAGAATTAGCCTACGCAGCTCGTGGTCATTGGGCTGTTGAAAACCAGCTTCATTGGGTGCTAGATGTGACTCTGAATGAGGATGCTTGCCAAATATCTCGAGGAGATGGGGCGGAAAACCTCGCAAGATTAAGGCAGGCTACGGTCAATATTCTAAAAAAAGAAACGAGTAAGTTAAGTCTTCGTCGTAAAAGACGAAGAGCATCAATGGATTCTGCATATTTGGATAAGGTCATAAATGCTTAAAAAACATTCACGCTCTTGCCCTGGATGGACGACCAGGTTGTCGGTGACCTATGTGAGCAAATAACAACGGATATCGGGCATGTAACCGTCGACAAAATGTACGATACCAATGCGGTTTATCAAGCACTTGACTCACACTCACCTAATGCAGAGATTGTCATCCCGCCGAAAGACAACACTTTCGCAGACAACCGGCACCATTCCAAACGTATGAGCAACTTAATAG
>NZ_JAKILT010000177.1 GCF_023283535.1 Shewanella sairae
TGTCCCGTCCTGAGATAAGTTGACACTTTGGAGACTTATCTATGAAACCCTCAGGTGCAATCCGCAGTAAACGTACACAACGTGACTACACGTTAGGCTTTAAATTGGCCGTTGTCAGCCAAGTAGAAAAAGGTGAACTAACCTATAAACAAGCTCAAGAGCACTACGGTATTCAAGGTCGAAGTACAGTTCTTACATGGTTGAGAAAGCATGGTAGATTAGACTGGACACAACCTATTGAGCACTCTCCTATGTCTAAATCTAAAGAAACACCGGCCCAAAAAATTAAACGCCTAGAAAAGCAAGTTTCTAATCTAGAAATGAAAAATATGATTTATGGCGATATGGTTGAACTGTTAAAAAATGAATATGGTATCGATTTAGAAAAAAAGTACTTAGCCGAACGCTCTGGATTGCCAAAGAAAAAGGCACCGTAAAATTAGCGACAGCGAGTCGGCAATTTAATTTATCCAGACAAGCTATTTACCAATGGAAACAACGCGCTGAAGCAAGGGGTGAAAGGCTCAAACCCGTTGTGTCGATGGTGATGTATTGGCGTCAGTTTATGCCTAGAGTGGGGACACGTAAGCTCTATCAGCTCATCAAGCCACAGTTGGTTGAGCAAGGCATAAAACTTGGTCGGGATGGGCTATTTCAATACTTGAAACAGCAAGATATGTTGGTGAAGCCGAGAAAAAACTACACCAAAACAACGAATAGTCATCATTGGCTTAGAAAACATCCGAATTTGCTTAAAGATAAGATTGTTCAACGAGTAGAAGAAGTCCTAGTTAGTGATATCACCTATGTGAAATCAGATGAAGGCACTCATTACTTATCACTGGTGACAGATGCATACTCTAGAAAAATAATGGGTTATGAGTTAAGTCATGAGATGAAAGCGAGTGATGTAGTTAAGGCGCTGGATATGACGGTAAAGAATCGTCAAACAACAGGTCATATCATTCACCACTCGGACAGGGGAATACAGTATTGCTCAGAGGAATACCAAAAGGCATTAGCAGCCAACGGTATGACGCCATCAATGACAGATGGATATGACTGTTACCAAAATGCACAGGCTGAGCGTGTGAATGGTATCTTGAAGCATGAGTTTTTACTTTGTCGTTGCCGAACGATGGAAGAGCTTAGGACTTTAGTCAAAGAATCGATAGAGATTTACAACCAATTACGGCCGCATCTTAGTTTAGGAATGAAAACCCCAAACGAGGTGCATGAAAAAGCCAGTTGGGAGTACCAACTGGCTTAATAAAAACCGTCAACCTATTTTAGGACTAGACA
>NZ_JAKILT010000178.1 GCF_023283535.1 Shewanella sairae
GCTTCATCCCAGGCAATGCATTGTTCACCATTAAGCTCTCTAATGGTGCGTTCCACTTCAATGTTAAACTCTCGTTTGGCAAGAGTCGGTGGATAGTTTGCTAGTTGAAGTGCTGTGTTGACCCCCATCAAGTGTAATCGAGCACTGATTTTCTTTCCTATACCCCATACGTCGGCCACGGGCATCTCTGCCAGGATATGTAGCCGTTGCTCATCACTGGTGATAGCACAGACTCCACGATAGCCTCTCATTTTCTTAGCCGCGTGGTTTGCGACTTTGGCTAACGTGACTGTCTCGCCTATCCCTACGCAGACCGGTAGGCGCGTTTCTTTCCATACAGCACGTCTTATTTTGTGTGCATGAGTGATTAAACACGGGATGGCCCGCTGGTAATGCTTAAAACTTAAAAATGACTCATCGATGCTGTAAATGTGTTGCTCAGGTGCAAAGCGGCCAATGACTTGCATCATGTGGGCAGATAACGAACTGTAGAGCTCATAATTTGACGATAAAGCAATGACCCCTTTTTGTTCGCACAACTCTTTTATTTCAAAGAAGGGTTTGAACTTGGGGATACCGGCTTCTTTAGCTTGGCGATTTGCCGACACTATCATGCCATCGTTGTTTGAAAGCACGATAACAGGTTTACCACGCCATTCAGGCCGAAAGACTTGCTCTGCGCTGCAATAAAAACTATTGGCATCAATCAAAGCAAACATGGCTATCCTTTAGTTTGAAAGTAACGGGCTAGGGCGGTGATAGCGAATGGAGCGAACAACAACCCCTTCAATAACGAAGTCGTCAAACTCATGTATTTTACATGGTTCATCTTCTACTGGATTCGATAACAACGCGTGGTTATCTGTGTCGATAGTCTTACAGATAAACTCACCATTGAGTATAGCGACGACGATATCGCCATTTTGTGCCGTTACATGCCTATCGACAATCAATATATCACCATCGAAGATGCCAACTCCTTGCATGGATTGCCCCGCAGCATAACCTAAGAAAGTGGCGCTTGGGTGCTCTATTAATAATTCATCTAGGCTTAACGGTAGTTGCCGGTATTCAGCAGCGGGTGAGCCGAATCCAGTAATGCCACAATGGATAGGGGTAAGTAGTTTATTCATATAAAAATGTCAGTAAGCGAGATTACCGTTTCATTATAAACAAAGTTTGATATGATTAGTTAACATATCTTAAGTAATGTTTTAAAATGAGCAAATTAATTCAGGGGCAAGAGTCAGAAGCAAAGATAGACCTTCTTTTATCG
>NZ_JAKILT010000179.1 GCF_023283535.1 Shewanella sairae
AGCCTTCAGGAGTGACGCCATCAGGAGTGTAATTTTCACTCCAAGATGTGGATGGTAATAATAGCAGCAGTAACATGACTTTTAATATTTTTATTTGATTAGTTCCTTCTAGATAGCTTGTATTATATATCGGTGATATTAATGTATTTATCGTTCTGAATAGTCAATACAAAATCGGTGATAATGTGCGCTGACGCTAATTTAATCATTTCACGTGCATTTTGCTTATTATCGGATAGCCGCGCTAAAACAGTCTCATCCATGAATTGGAGAACACATTAGGGTATACCTAACGTAAACTAATCAAGAAGTAGTTTAAATTGGTTCGCTTAAAGTTGGTTTGAAACCCTACGCGAACTAATATTGCAAACCATACTCAAATCAAACTGAGGAGCCAAAATGTTCATTCGTGCTTACCTTCGAGCTTCTACAGATCAACAAGATGCAAATCGTGCTAGAAATGAGCTACTGCAATTTTCAGAAACGAAAAATATTCGTATTGCTAGTTTCTATGCCGAAACGCAATCTGGTGCGAAGATTGAACGCGCCGAACTAGGAAGATTGATTAACGACTCCCATTCTGGTGATGTGTTGTTGATTGAAAAAGTCGATCGGCTATCTCGGCTTCCCTTTGAACAATGGAAATTACTTAAAGGTCAATTAATCGCAGCAGGGATCCATATTGTCGTTGTTGATCAACCCATGACTCACGCAATTTTAAATGACACCATTGAAAGCTCAATGATCTCTAAAGTACTCACTGAGTTTATGATTGATCTTGCTGCGGCCATGGCCAGAGATGATTATGAAACTAGACGAAAACGTCAAGCGCAAGGAATTGAAAAGGCCAAAGCTCTAGGAAAATATCAAGGGCGCCAACCTGATCATGAATTAAGACAAAACATTAGACTCTTACTCGATGACGGGAAGAGTTGGTCTCAGGTGCAGAGCTTGCTAAAGTGCAGTCGTTCGACTATCGCGAAAGCTGCAAAATAAACATCTTATACAAAAGGTCGCAACATATTGCGACCTTCTACTAATCAATTAATTTAGATATTACGGTTTATTCAGTATCAATACCGTCTTTCCCGTAACATCGCGCAGCTCAAGTTGCCCCATATTTATTTCACCTACCGCAATAAGTGGTATTGCTCTATCGATTGAATTGGCCTGGCGCATCAATGACTCAGGACACATCATTCTAGTGCTACCTTTGGCGGTTAACTTAATATCATTCCCTTCAACGCCAT
>NZ_JAKILT010000180.1 GCF_023283535.1 Shewanella sairae
CAATTACTTTAATAATAGACATGATGGTTCGCCTCTTTGATAGCCTAACCCTAAGGTTAGCTTAGGGGTGAGGCGGACCATCTAATTAAGCCCCGCAAAATGCGGGGCTAATATGCAATACTAATTTACATTATTGAACTTTCTATTCTAGCAAAGGCAGGTTTTAATTGTTCTTCTACAAGATGATTATCCCCAGCAAACGCGCTATTCCCCCATGCAACAACAGAACCATCTCCTTTTAATGCTGCGAAGGCGGCTTGGGTGCTGCTAATCGCCTTCACGTCAGAGTTTGCAGTAGTCACTGATACAGGAGCATTGTCACCTCCATTGTAACTTGGCCCCCACGCAACGACAGAACCATCTCCTTTGACTGCAGCAAAAGCTCTATCGTTTGAATAAATCGCTTTTACGTCTGAGCCTGCATTTGCCACCGATAAAGGAGGTTCGAAAACATTGTAGCCCCAAACAACGACAGAACCGTCATCCTTTAATGCTCCAAAACCCTCACCGAGTAATGTAATACTTTGAACGCCAGAGTTTTCATCCGTCACTGATGATGGGGCTCTCGCAGCATCACCCACCCCCCACACAATTACAGAGCCATCTCTCTTTAATGCTGCGAAGGCTGTACTAGTTGAATAAACTGTTTGCTCGTCAGGATTGGCTGATAATAGTGGCGGATTTCTTTCTATTTGCCCCCAAGTAATAACTGAACCATTTCCTTTGACCGCTGCGAAGCTGTATTCATTTGAATAAATGACTTTTACGTCAGAGTTTGCATCTGTCACTGATGCAGGAGCATTAGTGGTATTAGCGTATTGATGCCCCCAAGTAACGACCGAACCATCTCCTTTGACTGCAGCAAAAGATGCCGAGCTTGAAAAAATAGCCTGCACACCAGAATTTGCATCCGTCACAGATGATGGGGCTGTATTGTTGATGCTCCCCCAAGCAACTACGGAGCCGTCTCCTTTTAATACAGTGAAGCCTTCATTGTTTGAATCAATCGCTTTTACATCTGAGTTGGTATCTGTGACTGATGCAGGGGCATTATCATTGCGGCCCCACGCAACGATTGAACCATCTCCCTTTAATGCGGCGAAGGTCCAAATATTTGAATAAATAGCTTTTACGTCAGAGTTTGCATCTGTCACTGATGGCTTTGTTGCAATACTCAATCTCTCTTGTCTTTGAGTATGCTCAGGCCACTCGATAGCTATCAGGCATACCAAGGTGGGTGAAGCGATTT
>NZ_JAKILT010000181.1 GCF_023283535.1 Shewanella sairae
TGATCCCTGCCACTACTTTTAGACACTCCACTAAGTAAGTACAATCACCATTGAGGTACTTATGAAAACAAATAAACCACGTAAAACTCATACCACTGAATTTAAACAAGAAGCCGTTCAGTTGGCTGTGAAAATCGGTGTTGCAGCCGCAGCTAGAGACTTAGGCGTATATGAGTCGCAAATCTACGACTGGCGCAACAAGTTCCAGCAAAAGAAAAGCTCAAGTCAACGTGAAGCCGAACTCGCAGCTGAAGTAGCCAAGTTAAAACGTCAACTAGCTGAACAAGCGGAGGACTTAGCCATATTAAAAAAGGCGGCTACCTACTTCGCGAAGAATCAAAAATAAAGCGATTCAAGTTCATGCAAGTGCACCAGTTTAAATTCTCGGTGTCACGCATGGCGTCGGTACTTAAAGTATCGCGAAGTGGGTTTTATCATTGGCTTAAATTCGGTGAACGGTCGAGCCAACGAGCGTTGCAACAACAACGACGAGATGAACAAATACAACAGATTTTTGTCGATTCGAAACAGCGTTATGGTGCCACTCGCATCAAAGTTGAGCTAGAAGATAAACAGCAAACACCGTGTATTAAGACGATTAGTGAGAGTATGAAGCGCCAGGGATTAGTCCCCAAAGCGGCTCGTAAGTTCAAGGTGACGACTGACAGCAATCATACCTTGCCAATAGCACCTAACTTGCTTGAACGCGACTTTACGGCCACCGCTCCCAATCAGAAATGGGTAACAGACATAACCTATTTATGGACTAGTGAAGGCTGGCTCTATTTAGCTGTTATTATCGATTTGTTTTCGAGAGCAGTGATTGGTTGGTCAATGAGTCCAAACATGAAAGCAGAGCTGGTATGTGATGCCTTAACGATGGCCATCTTCCGCAGAGGGCGTCCAAAAGGTGTCATCGTGCATAGTGATCGCGGTAGTCAGTATTGCTCGGGACATTTCCGTGGCTTGCTAAATAAGTATGAATTACAGCAAAGTATGAGCCGAAGAGGTAATTGCTGGGACAACGCTTGCGCGGAGAGCTTCTTCCACTCACTAAAAGTAGAAGCTGTTCATGGTGAACTTATTATGGATCGGAAAACCATGCGCCAAGCGGTCTTTGAATACATTGAAGTTGATTACAACAAAACGAGAAGGCATAGTGCGAATGGCTATCTCAGCCCAGAAGCATTCGAACTAAAGAGCATTGCTTAGTGCCGTGTCTAGTTTTAGTACTAGAGATCA
>NZ_JAKILT010000182.1 GCF_023283535.1 Shewanella sairae
GAATTAGGTGTTCTAAATGAACCGCCCTGTGCGGAGCCGCATGCAGGGTGGTGTGGGGGCTGGAGGCTAGATACCTCCGGCTACCCGATTAAATGTAATTTACGCCATACCTACGTATCCTGGTGTTGATTGAATACGATGACACCAATTTTGAATTGCTGGATATTGAGTTAGATCGAAACCACCTTCATCTGCAACATGACTATAAGCATAAAGAGAAATATCAGCAATTGTCATTCCATCACCAACTAGAAACTTAGTTTTACTCAATTGTCTTTCCATTAATTGTAGAGCTTTATGACCACCCTCTTGAAGTGAAACATATTCAGCTTCTCTTTCTTTTGGCATACCTAAATATTTTTGAATAAAACGAGCTACAGCAATGAATGGCTCATGACTGTATTGTTCAAAGAACAACCATTCATATACCTTTGCTTTCAAGTACGTATCTTTTGGTAGAAATGCTGTATTTTCAGAAAAATACCCTAAAATTGCATTTGATTCGCACAGATAACGTCCATCATCTAATTCAACCGCAGGAATTTTTCCATTCGGGTATTTAGATAGAAATTCAGTTGTTTTTGTTTCACCATCTAAAATGTTCACATGAATCCACTCATGCTTAATATTTAAAAACGATAGTAACATCTTAACTTTTAAACAGTTTCCTGATTGTAGGTCACCATATACTTTCATTTACGCCCTCCTTGACGATTACATTTAACAGTATATTAGGCTGAATTCCGAATAAGAACAGTCAGCCTAGTTAATTCCATGCGAACAATCTAGCCCTAAACTCATTTTAAATCAAAAATTTAAAATGAATTTCACTGCAAACCCTCTGACTCTTCTGATGGTAAAAACCAGAATTTACTTATTTGTGACGTGATTTGATTTAACTATTGGGGAGAAATGTTTTTAAACAGGCACTTAGCAGTTGTTAACTCCAAATCGCTTTCCTTCTTACACCAAAATAATGCTGAAAATTCACAATGCTTATTATAACTGTTTATATATACTGCTAGTGTAAAGATGCGCTCTGTCATCAAAAGATGAGACTATGCATAAGCTTTTCATATTAGGTTTTCTATTAGCAAAGGTCACATCTGCTACTCAACACTTGTTGTAGTGAAACTGATAAAGGGGCGTGCGACATGAGGTCGTATGAAGCGCTGTCCACCGCTTAATAGAGTGGACCATCTGTATCACCAGATGAACCTAGGAGC
>NZ_JAKILT010000183.1 GCF_023283535.1 Shewanella sairae
CCCAATGCTAATCCCGCAACTGAATAACTTGTCCCATAGACTTTTACTACGCGTTGCACACCATTTTCATCAGTAATAATGACTTGATAATAACTGGCACGATTGTCCTCTATCCAAGTAAGAATGTTTACCCCTCCAGATGTGCTGCCTAGAACCGGCTGTAACCCACCAACCTTTACTGTTCTGACGGCTTCTAAGTACTTAGTCGCATCTTCTGGAAATCGATTACCTTGGGAATCTTTGCAATACCATTTAGTGGTGTGAACCCCCGGTTCAGTGTAAGTATAGTTATCTGTTTTGCCTGTTGGACTTCGCTCTAATGGAGCTCCTGGTCCCCGTGTCGTCGCAAAGCAGGTTTCGACATTTGCTATATCCCAGTGAAACGCAGTAGACTCCCCAACTTTTAGAGTGCTCGGGAACCATGCAAATTTATTAACCGTTACCTTTAAAGAAACGTTAACATTTACGTACCTCGATGAACCACATCCAGTATTGTTTGGATTGCAAGCGTTAACACGTATTTGATTGTTACCAGTCTTGGTTAAAACAAGCCTTTGACTTAAAGCTTTCGTTGACGCTTTTACCGCACCGTTCACTGCTATTTGATATTTTGTACCGGGAACGCTTCCTCCGGCAGCATTCCATGAAACATTTACACTGTCGCCAACCCAGGCCGTTGAGTTTGATACCGCTAGGTTATTTACACCTCCAGGTGCAGTATAATAATAAATGGGATAAGCATTTGATTGAGCACTGCAACCGGCGGAACTGCATGCAGCTACAGTGTATATACGTCGGCCGTAACTGTTGTGACGTTTAGATATTGCTCTCCCTGAGCCAGAGTAGATAACTGTACCATCCTCATATAATTTATAGCTAATAGCGTTGGCAACTGCTGGCCAAGATATTGACACATTAGTATTAACTGGTTGATACATCGAGGAAGCTATGGGGGGGAAGGCTTTGCTCGGAATGATGGTTACCGTTATCCCTTTTTTAGCTGAAAAAGCGCTACAGGCATTTGAGTTGCAAGCTCTGACTTTATAGTAGTAGGTGCCATTTGGTTTTACTCGGTATAAATGGCGTGCGGTTCCCGAATACAAAGTACCGCTCATTTCTCCCATAATTTCATAGCGGGTCGTATTAGATGTTTCGCCCCAAGTCACTGTATATCGTCCATCAACATCGCTACTCGGTACGGAAATACTTGGTACTTTGGGCGC
>NZ_JAKILT010000184.1 GCF_023283535.1 Shewanella sairae
GTAACCAATGCGTATATTTTCCTATTGTCGTGTTTCAACAACTGAACAAACAACCGAGAATCAAATTATTGCTATTCGGCAGAAAGGTTATGATGTGACAGATTCCCGAACTATCAGTGAAACCGTTTCTGGCTCTGTTGAAGCTATGAAACGTGATAAGTTCAAGATGCTTATTAATCACCAGATGGAAAGTGGTGACATGTTGGTTGTTTTAAAGTTAGACCGTTTAGGCCGAGATAATATAGACGTTCAAAACACAATTAACCTGCTTACTGATAAAGGCATTAAAATTGTGTGTCTTGATTTACCTGTCGCAAATCTTTCAAGTGCAGAAGGTAAGCTGATGTTACAAATGTTTTCGGCCTTTGCTGAGTTTGAGCGAAATAGAATCCGAGAGCGAACAAAAGAAGGACTTGAGCGAGCTAAAGCCGAAGGCAAGAAGCTTGGCAGACCAGCAGCTCATGCCACAACGCATTCAGTTCAAGCAAAGAAAGCGGAGGGGTTATCTCAATCTAAAGCCGCAGACGCATTAGGCTTGGGGATTGCTACAGTCAAAAGGCATTGGAATAAATAAGCCTCCAGTTTCTCTTTATTACTTCAACTAACCCGCAATTGCTTCAAATTATGTAGAATTAATTCTGCGTTTGATGCTAGATATTAGCTGGTGCTTAAACTTAAATTTTCTAGTTAACGTTATGATAGTTTTAATAAAGGTGTCTTGTGTTTGCTGAGGGAATGATGGACTTCAGTTCATTCTCGAAACTTAAGGTAGTGCTAGTTGTTCAAAACGCACTGCTATTAGCAAACTGCTTCAGTGTTGCTCCACATCTAAACTCATTGAATATGTGTTAGAAGATGGGAATAAAGTGACAGGCATCACACGCTATTAAATAGTCAATTATTAAATTGATTATTATCAGAAAATAAATCTATATTAACTCGAAAATCAATCAAATAAATGGAATTTCGATGCACGTCAAACATTACAGCGAACTCAATCAGGAGGATTTAAAGCGCGTTGTGAAGCCTTCTTTCGCTATCCAAATAGCAACATCAATGTTACATCATGGCATGTCATCATTTGGTGCCGAAAAGTTACACGCAAGCAAAAACCTAGAAGATGATTTAACTAGTGGAGAAATTGTATTACTCGAATCCCCACAAGCTCAATTTTCTATCTTCTGGTTTGATG
>NZ_JAKILT010000185.1 GCF_023283535.1 Shewanella sairae
ATCTCATAGAGACTTATTTGGGTTGTATGGTTAAGTGACTAAGCGTATATGGTGGATGCCTTGGCAGTCAGAGGCGATGAAGGACGTAGTAACTTGCGAAAAGCGTTGGCGAGCTAGTAACAAGCATTTGAGCTAACGATGTCCGAATGGGGAAACCCACTAGCATAAGCTAGTATCATTAACTGAATACATAGGTTAATGAGGCGAACCCGGGGAACTGAAACATCTAAGTACCCGGAGGAAAAGAAATCAATAGAGATTCCCCTAGTAGCGGCGAGCGAACGGGGATTAGCCCTTAAGCCTAGAGGGTGTTAGTGGAATGTGTTGGAAAGCACAGCGGCACAGGGTGATAGCCCCGTACATGAAAACTAACTTTAGGTGAAAACGAGTAGGACGGGACACGTGACATCTTGTCTGAACATGGGGGGACCATCCTCCAAGGCTAAATACTCCTGACTGACCGATAGTGAACCAGTACCGTGAGGGAAAGGCGAAAAGAACCCCTGTGAGGGGAGTGAAATAGAACCTGAAACCGTATACGTACAAGCAGTGGGAGCGGTTCTTGAGACCGTGACTGCGTACCTTTTGTATAATGGGTCAGCGACTTACATTTTGTAGCAAGGTTAAGCGAATAGCGGAGCCGTAGGGAAACCGAGTGTTAACTGCGCGTTTAGTTGCAAGGTGTAGACCCGAAACCCGGTGATCTAGCCATGGGCAGGTTGAAGATTGAGTAACATCAATTGGAGGACCGAACACACGTATGTTGAAAAATGCGGTGATGACTTGTGGCTGGGGGTGAAAGGCCAATCAAACCGGGAGATATCTGGTTCTCCTCGAAAGCTATTTAGGTAGCGCCTCGTACGAATACCATTGGGGGTAGAGCACTGTTAAGGCTAGGGGGTCATCCCGACTTACCAACCCTTTGCAAACTCCGAATACCAATGAGTACTATACGGGAGACACACGGCGGGTGCTAACGTCCGTCGTGAAAAGGGAAACAACCCAGACCATCAGCTAAGGTCCCAAAGTTATTGCTAAGTGGGAAACGATGTGGGAAGGCTTAGACAGCTAGGATGTTGGCTTAGAAGCAGCCATCATTTAAAGAAAGCGTAATAGCTCACTAGTCGAGTCGGCCTGCGCGGAAGATTTAACGGGGCTAAGCAATACACCGAAGCTATGGGTACTAGACTT
>NZ_JAKILT010000186.1 GCF_023283535.1 Shewanella sairae
TACGAATGAACGGGGATATGGTGTTATTGATATTTAAAATGCACTTTTTATAAACGAAAGTATGTCAATCTAAGTATATTAATGTTGATTGTCATTATGAAGTAGAACATTGGCTGCTATTAACATGAGTCAAACGCCCTATTGTGGTTATGTCTAATTTAAGCCCTTCAACCATCTTGTTTAATACTTCCATTTGAGTCTGGCGCTCAATATTTAACTCTTTGAATTCATCTTTTTCTGTATTACTGTTTTTTAAGAGAGTGGTTACTCTCTCTTGAAATGATTGTAATTCTATAATTTTTAACTCTAACTCTAGAGCCGCAACTTTTAAATTTTGTGCATGAGTTTGTACATCAAAAAAATCTGACACTGGGCTTTTCCGTAATAATAAAATGTCTTGGATTACTTAAAGTCTAAGTTGGCTTGCAAAGGTTCTTGATTAATTACCCATAGGCTTAGACTTTTTATTGCTTTTAGTCGAGAATGAAAGGCGTCTAGAGGCACCTTTCATAGAGGTATTAGGTGTTTAACGCATCTTTTAACAATTTACCTGCTTTGAAGCCTGGGCTGTTTTTTGCAGGGATGGTCATTTGTTGGCCTGTTTGAGGGTTGCGACCAATACGCTCTGCACGTTTTGTTACTTTAAATGTACCAAAGCCAACTAACGAGACTTCTTCCTCAGCTTTAAGGGTGTCAGTGATCGCACCTATCAGTGCCCTTAACGCTGCATCTGCTTCTTTGGTTGTTATTTCGCTATCTGCCGCTATTTTTGCTACAAGTTCTGTTTTTGTCATATTTAAATCCATAAGGAAGTATTATTTTCCAGTAACATGCACCAAATGTCAGATGGAGACAATAACATTAGTTTTGTTGCGTGTTGAACGTCTTATTTTGAGAAAAAAATCCTATTGGAGGTGTGTCTGTAGCTATGAGGGAGTGAAGTGGCATTGTTAATAATATTAGGTTCTGTCGCAAACTTAGAACTCGCCGCTAAGATTTGAGGGGACCTTATCTCTCAGATACAATTCTTCTGCTAAAGAATAAAATTGTTTGTTAGTGAAAGTTTAATTATGTAGCGCTTCAAAGTTAGTATCGAAAAACACTCGTATATTGATACCTGCTATCTTAACTTAATATCGGCATCATAAAATTAGGGTGTAGCTTTAATGGTACCTCGATC
>NZ_JAKILT010000187.1 GCF_023283535.1 Shewanella sairae
ACTCACTCGAACAATTCACACAAACAACTGGAATAGCTTGAGCTTGTTGGAAAATAGGTAAAAAAAAGGCACTACATATGAGTGCCAGTTTGAATCTTGAAGTTGTCATAGGAAGGTCTTTTTAGTTAGGGAGTTACAACGTTGTTCTGAATGTGCGCTATCAGAAATACAAAACCCTGCACGATGGCAGGGTTTTGTTTGAGCATTAACAATGGCGCAGGGGTTAATGCCAGGACAGTAACTCTTGTTCCCTTGCGCACCATGCCGTGTTGATATCATTCAGCTCTTTGGAATTGCCTGCGTGTTTACGTTCGGCGCCTTCACATTGAATATCTAAGGTGTTCATCGACTTTGAGCGCCTAAAGTGGCGTAGCCATTGCTGTTCATTCTCAGATAAGTTCGTTAATGCGCTTACGGTTACTTTCATGCAGTGCTCCTTTTTTGTGTTGAGTAACTACTCTATCATCTGAAAAAGCGGTTGTTAAAATCTCTTTTTCTTATTGCTGTTGTAAGCTCATTAAATTCAACAATATTCTCTGGTATACCGTTTATGTCTCCACGGCTTAATTTTAGGAGTATATAGGCGGTCGCTTGGATCTCATTATCGCAAGCTCCGGTTTCTTTTTTTATTACGTCGTGACCAGCTGTATCATTAACTGATGACGCAGCTAATTCAGCAAGTCGAGCTAATAATTCGCTATCTATTTCCACTTTAGGCATCTTTAAATACTCTGTTTTAGCCGGCTAATGACGATCGCCTTGTTTGCTCATCGATGACTTTACAAGTCACTAACCAGTGCGCATACCATTCATCACCATATTGGCTTACATGGTCTCTCACTGCTTGAACATCCAGTTTGCTGCTCTTGGCCACAAAGGCTAAAGCGAGTTCACCGAGATTCAAATTGAACAGGCGATTACCTTCTGGTTGCGCGATGTAGTATTCCCGTTTTGGTATCGCGTCCTTGATAATGTCGATTTGACGGTCATTAAGGCCAAACTTTTTATACAGAGGTCTCACGAGTTCGTCGCCAGCGGCATAGTTAGGTAGGAAGATTTTAGTTGGGCAAGCGGTCATGAGTAACTCAAATATTTCAGAGTTGGCTACTTCGCCCAAGCTTTGAGTGAAAAGAGCAACTACA
>NZ_JAKILT010000188.1 GCF_023283535.1 Shewanella sairae
AACCAAAGTCAAGAAATGTTATTAGGTTGTTCTATTTTAAATCGCTTCACCCACCTTGGTATGCCTAATAGCTATCGAGTGGTCTGAACATGCTCAAAGACAAGAGAGATTGAGCATTGCAACAAAGCCTAAAGAAGGGCTTTTAAATGAAATGGCTAAATATGAATAAAAACATAACGGTAATCCCCCCTTTAAGGAGAAAGTTCAAATGAAAAAATTAATTCTTGTTGGTATTATATTAGTTTCTTTTGATGCTAATGCAGGAGTCGCAATTGAATATCATTGTGAGACAGGCGCTAACAATGATATGGGAACTCCATCAGGTATAACTAAAACTATTTTATCTGACCATGTTGGAATTTATATAGACACCAATGGAAAAGAACATGTGTTTAAGCACAGAAGAGAAGATAATACATTCTTTCTCAATGAATCTGGTTTAGAAGGAACGACAAGCATTATCAATGGAAAAGTGTATACTGAAATAATAATGGATGGACAAGTAATACGAAAAATGTCAGTTGACGATAAATGTAAAATTATTAATTCTGTCGCAAACTGAAGAGCTAGTTTATCATGAGCGATGATATCTTAACCAACGTCATTAATGCGACTTAACTTTTCGGGACGCCATTTCCCAACAGAGAGGCTTTGTTGCAGTGCTCAAAATCAAAAACTGAATGATGAGTTAATTGAAGTTGCTAGCATAATCCTAATGGAGTTATCTGATTTCAGAGATATAGATGATTTTGCTACAAGGCAATACATGGAGAAAGGCGCAAGTCTTGTAGAGCGTGTATTTCAAAATCAGTAAAACTCATAACAAGTTTAGGCAGTCGCTGCTAAAGGCGTTAGGTGTTTGTAGTGGTCAAGTAAAACTGGACACGGACTTGTACGTATTCCAAAATCTTCGCTCAGATTCATTTGGCGGAGGGGCATCACCAGAGATAGCACCTTGGTTATAACTGGCTTTCGCCTTTCCTAAGTATGGCTTTGTTGCAATACTCAATCTCTCTTGTCTTTGAGTATGTTCAGACCACTCGATAGCTATTAGGCATACCAAGGTGGGTGAAGCGATTTAAAATAGAACAACCTAATAACATTTCTTGACTTTGGTT
>NZ_JAKILT010000189.1 GCF_023283535.1 Shewanella sairae
TATTGTGGCTTAATAAACCTGTACACCGATATGAGGTAAACTCTCCTTAATATAGAACGGTGTAAAAGTAATGAAGACTCAACCAACTTATTCAACAGAATTTAAAATTGATGCAGCTAACCTTGTCATTAATCAAGGCTATACCATTCGTGAAGCCTGTCAGGCTACCGGTGTAGGCCCAACAGCAATGAGGCGTTGGGTTATCCAACTGAAGCAAGAATTTGAAGGTATTACTCCATCTGCCAACGCTATGACTCCAGAGCAAAGGCGCATTCAAGAGCTTGAAGCTCAAATTAAGAAAATTGAATGGGAGAAAGACATCTTAAAAAAAGCTACCGCTCTCTTAATGCAAGACAGCATCAAACGATAGCGTTGATTGAATCGTTATCGAGAGAGCAAAACAGTGTTAAACCACTTTGTGACTTATTTGAAATCCCGAGAAGCAGCTATCATTACCACCTAAAACACCGTGAATTAATAAAACCAGAGCGTGAGTTATTGCTCAAAAAAGCGATTGATATACATAGTGATAGTCGCGGCTCTGCTGGAGCTAGAACGATAGCTGGTCAACTTAATCAACTGGGTGAAAATGTTGGTCGTTATAAGGCCGCAAGTTTAATGAGAGATGCGGGGCTTATCAGTAGCCAGCCCAGAAAACATCGTTATAAGGTGGCAAATGACGAATCTAAAATTGCGCCTAATTTATTAAAGCGACAGTTTAACGTTGAAGCCATAAACCAGGTCTGGTGTGGCGATGTAACTTACGTTTGGTCAGGGACAAAGTGGCTCTATTTAGCTGTGGTAATGGATTTATACGCCAGAAAGATAGTCGGCTGGGCATGCTCAGATAGTCCAAATACTGACTTAACTTGTGCAGCTTTAAGAATGGCATTTGAACAGCGAGGACGTCCTAAAAATCTGATATTTCACTCTGACCAAGGTTGTCATTACAGCAGTCTGCAATATCGACAAATGCTGTGGAAATATCAAATCACTCAAAGTATGAGTCGGCGTTGAAATTGTTGGGATAACGCAGTAATAGAGCGCTTTTTTAGGAGCTTCAAAACAGAGTGGATGCCTAAATATGGCTATAACAGTTTTAAGGAAGC
>NZ_JAKILT010000190.1 GCF_023283535.1 Shewanella sairae
GTGCGGGAGTGGTGGAATTGGTAGACACGCCAGATTTAGGTTCTGGTGCCGCAAGGTGTGAGAGTTCAAGTCTCTCTTCCCGTACCATTTAATTTAAGTGATGAGCTAAGGCTTGTTGCTGCAACAAGATTTTTGGGGTATCGCCAAGCGGTAAGGCACCGGGTTTTGATCTCGGCATTCCCAGGTTCAAATCCTGGTACCCCAGCCATCTTTGGCAATGTAGCTCAGCTGGTTAGAGCACAGCACTCATAATGCTGGGGTCGCAGGTTCAAGTCCCGCCATTGCTACCATCTTCTCAGGATGTAAAATAGCGAGCATCGTGCTCTGGATGTTAAACAGAGTCAGTGCTGAAGTGGTGGATGTTGATATTAGACACGCCGGATTCAAACGCCATCTTAATCTAGATGTAAAACTTGATGCAGTGCGGGAGTGGTGGAATTGGTAGACACGCCAGATTTAGGTTCTGGTGCCGCAAGGTGTGAGAGTTCAAGTCTCTCTTCCCGTACCATTTATTTAGCATGATTAGCCAAGGCTGGTTGTGAGTAAGAAAGATTGATTGGGGTATCGCCAAGCGGTAAGGCACCGGGTTTTGATCTCGGCATTCCCAGGTTCAAATCCTGGTACCCCAGCCATTTTTAAAAGGTTGAGCAATTGACCTTGTCTTATCAGCTCTAGAGGTTGTAAGATAAAAGCAAGGAAACTTGCAGCAAAGTTCGATGCGGGAGTGGTGGAATTGGTAGACACGCCAGATTTAGGTTCTGGTGCCGCAAGGTGTGAGAGTTCAAGTCTCTCTTCCCGTACCATCGAATTTAACAAGATTTATTGGGGTATCGCCAAGCGGTAAGGCACCGGGTTTTGATCTCGGCATTCCCAGGTTCAAATCCTGGTACCCCAGCCATTTTTTAAAAGGTTAATTCATTGACCTTATCTTATAAACTTTATTGCTTGTAAGATGAAGCAAGGTAACTTGCAGTAAACTTCGATGCGGGAGTGGTGGAATTGGTAGACACGCCAGATTTAGGTTCTGGTGCCGCAAGGTGTGAGAGTTCAAGTCTCTCTTCCCGTACCA
>NZ_JAKILT010000191.1 GCF_023283535.1 Shewanella sairae
AAAAAAACAGATAGATTGTTGGATTGGTATTTCTCATACTAAGAAGAAAAATGCGCAAATAAAAGTGATTAACTTGGTAGCGTTTGAAAATAGTTTAACAATCCATACACAACAAATAAAGGGTACGCTTGCAAGAGGTCTAGGCCCTAATTCATTTCTTAAAATGGTAGCTTTTTTATTAACAACATTTATCGCCATTTATTTATTAAACGATTTGTTTTTCCGCCTTACATATTGGAAATGCCTTTTGTTTATTGAACCTATACTGTTGTTTTTTCTTTATCAACATCTTAAAAAACGACAGGAATTATTGTTTCGAGAGCAGTTCCCAGATGCTTTAAATATTCTTGCTAGTGCAATAACTTCAGGTCAAGGGATTATGCAGGGGTTTGAGTATGTTGGTGAGCAACTAAATAACTCTGTAGGGGAAGAGTTTAAGTATATGGCAAAAAGGTTTCAAATTGGTGAGGACCCAGAAATTGTACTAGCTCGAAGTAGTCTAAGATTTCCATATTTAGAGTATTTTTTTTTCATATCAACTATTCGAGTTAACATTACAAGAGGAGGGCAACTAAAAGAGGTTATAACAAGAATAAATCGTTTGATTTTCGCCTCAAGAAATATAGAAAAAAAGAAAGACTCGCTAACTTCCGAAGCCCGGATGTCTGCCAAGATAATCGGTTTTTTGCCTCTAGTATTTCTTGGTATACTATATGTGACTAATGTGGATAATTACAACTTTGTTATGTATGAAGAGGCGGGGAGAGGAATATTCTACTATGTTTTAATTAGTGAAATAATTGGTTTCGCTATGATAAGAACTATACTGGGCGGAGTAAGTAAATAATGATGGATTACGCAAATATTGTAGTTTCTTTGCTGCTCGCAACAACAATATTTACTGCATACGTAAAGTTAATAAACGCAATTAAAATGGACAGCTTAATAGATAATGCTATATATTCAAACTCAATCAAACGTAATGTTCCATATTGGGTGTCGGCTTTCATAAGCAGTTTCAAGTTCAATAAGAAAGATATTCGTCAAAAACTGGAAAC
>NZ_JAKILT010000192.1 GCF_023283535.1 Shewanella sairae
TTGCTAAAGGAGCGGTAGTTCAGTTGGTTAGAATACCGGCCTGTCACGCCGGGGGTCGCGGGTTCGAGTCCCGTCCGCTCCGCCAACATTAAGATGAAAGCCTCTGCAGCAATGCAGAGGCTTTTTTCGTTTTGTAATATTTATTAATTTAGTAGTGACGTTGCGGGCTTTTACACAAAATAGTCCGCCCTAGCTACGCTTTGCGTTCGTAAGCTCACGGCTATCGCCGTTCTCACCCACAAACATTACGATAAGCCCTGCTAGAGATAGCAGGGCTTTTTCGTATGCGTATTTCAAAGAAAAATTAAAGCGAAATGTGCAAGCAGTTTACTAAAGAAGCGATAGTTCAGTCGAACTGATGCTGTTCCAGACAACATCTAGCATTCACCCCATCCTTGGTTTTTTAGACTCTTGACTAGAAATAAGCGGCCAGTCTCGCGTGCCGAAGGCACTTGGGGGCGGCTCTTGATAAGAGAAAGTCCGGCTCCAGCGGCGCTTCGCATTCGTAAGCTCACGGCTATATATATAGCTGTGTTCACCTAGAAACATTAAGAGGAAGGTCTTTTATTGAAAAGAGGCTGAGAATTTCAGTACAGTCTTGTTCGATTTTTCTTACAGATAATCAACAGCATAAGCTGTAGGTAATTTTTTAGTAAATGACATCATGGCTTAGCAATATCGTAGAACTGCTCTAGGCTCCTTTATTTCTGTTTTAACGGGTTTTAGTAATGTTGCCGAATACTGCTTTATAAAGTCACTACCGGCTTTTTTGCCTTGGAGATAATCGGATTGTAAGGCAAGTTTTCTGCTGCCGATTAGCTTACTTTTTAAGGGCTGCTGCGGGAATATTTGAATAATTTCCACATCACTCGGTGGTGAATCAATAAATCGTAATGCGTCACGGTAGGCGTATTCATGGTGAATAAAAAAGTCGATTGCTTTGTAAGCGATCAATATAGGACGGTCTTGTCAGATTCTAATAAGTCTGCATTAGATCTGAGGTAAGCGGGTTGTCCGCAAACTTAGCCTT
>NZ_JAKILT010000193.1 GCF_023283535.1 Shewanella sairae
CACGACAATAGAAATGGTGCGGATGGGAGGATTCGAACCTCCGACCGCCTGGTTCGTAGCCAGGTACTCTATCCAGCTGAGCTACATCCGCTCACTAAAACATTTATCACGACAATAGAAATGGTGCGGATGGGAGGATTCGAACCTCCGACCGCCTGGTTCGTAGCCAGGTACTCTATCCAGCTGAGCTACATCCGCATCGTTGTCTATTGTAAGAAATGGCGGAGAAGGAGGGATTCGAACCCTCGATGGGAGTTAAAGCCCATACTCCCTTAGCAGGGGAGCGCCTTCGGCCACTCGGCCACCTCTCCGTTTCTTGGCGCACATATTACTGTCTGCCGAAAATAAGTCAAACCCTTTTTAAGAAACCATTTCCATTTGAGCTGTTTTTAAGCAGCTTGTTTGTATAACAGTCTAAGTTACGGCTTAAAGGCGTTTATTTCGACATTTTATTTTCAATTCTGTCGCCAGAAATATCGATAAGCTTGCCGCAAACAGACATTCATAATAATAGATTTGATCTATTTCAGATCAAAAATTCCTATCAGTAAACGCTGTAGATGATTTTTCAAGCTAAATACTCGGTAAATTTCTAAGCTAAGCCAGTAAAAAGTCAGCTAAGATCCCGCTAACTACAATTAACTTAGCTAATTTCTTTCGCTGAGCTAACTTAATCGAGCCCGATCTCTGCAAAAGTTTGCGCACATTCATGTTTCGATGTTGATCCACTCATCTAATCAGCCCAAAAGTAGTCAATATCTACGACACATCTGATTTTTTAAATTAAATGGCTTACCGATGCAGCTTAGTATTCTGAAAAACGTTTGATTATGCCCTGATGCTAGATGCTGAGTAGGTAAAGTAAAAGTCCATCACACTGAAGAGACTTCTTCTAGTCCTCTATATACGGCACTGAAACTGAATATAAAGTAATAAAAAAGCCAGTTGCTTACACAACTGGCTTCTAGAATTCTCAAATCATTCTGATACAGATCAGAAGT
>NZ_JAKILT010000194.1 GCF_023283535.1 Shewanella sairae
AACGTTTAATAACAGCATGTTATTGAACGGTGACCTTCCTACAGAGGACTTTCACCTCATTAGTTCATGCCCATGCTGGGCGTACACAAATCAAAGCACGCGGACTTGGGTAAGCTGTCACCTTTTTCGCAAAAAACGCAAAAAAGCCGCCAGCTTACCCAAGCCGGTGTTTGAGGCGTTAGTTCTTTTGGAGAGTACAGTGGATAAAGTTTTGTCTTACGTAAATCAAATAATGGATAGGGCAGATAGTTTTAACTATTTCGTTTTTCTTTCTACGTTCGTTATATTTCTAGACGGGATTTTGCTTTATGCGTATGGCATTTCTATTTTCGAACTGAATTTTAGCTATATCAAATCCAACATAACGATTGGTAGCTTCTTGGTGTTTCTTTGTGTATACAGTTTATTCATGGCAGTCGTCGTAACTGGGTTAAAGTTCGTGATCTCACAAATCGTATTATCACTGCCGACTATTGAGTTCTTGCAAAATCCTGATAATGGCAATTTTCGAAAGACGTTTGCAAAAGAGTATGTCACAACGTCTCAAATGCGAACTTATGCGATAAAGAATGATAATTCAGTAGCTTTAGGTGTTGTTGCTGAAAAGCATCAAGAAACTAGGAATCTTCTCAACTTAGAAAAGAATTGTTTTGCTTTTCTGTCGGCAAGTCTGCTTAGTTTAGCGGTTGGGTTCGAAGATAGTCCATCATTGGTAGTTAGCATGTTCACTTTTACAGAGGACAGTAGCGTAATCTCATTTGAAAGTTTAAAAGCCATTCTAGTCAGTGTTGTTTACATTACTATGGTTTATATTGGTGTTATTCGAGGGTGTTGTTTTCAGGTAATGCCTTCTCTATATAGCGATCGAATCTACTTTCCTGACGACGATATAAAAAACTAACAAATAAGGATAGGCCGCGCGTAGCCGCGTCCTTATCCCAAGTGTTGAACAAGCCCGAGTGATACCTTTATAGTGTAAATATCGGCG
>NZ_JAKILT010000195.1 GCF_023283535.1 Shewanella sairae
GATGAGTGGTGAATTATTTGTATTCATCAACCGCAAGCAAACCATGATGAAAGTGTTGTATTTCAGTCGTGGCGGATACTGTTTATGGAGTAAACGCCTCGAACTAGGGCGGTTTCACCGAGTAGATGGCAACAGCGATAAAATCAATTTAACTTGGACTCAGTTGCAGTGTCTAATTGATGGAATTAATTGGCAAAAACATGTAAAAAGTAGACGATTGAACTCGATATAAGTGGCTGTTTTTAGTATAATTCAACCATGAAAACACCTATTCAAATAGCTTCATTAACTCAAACAAATGAGCAATTAAACGCTCAGGTTTTTGAGCTATCTGAAAAAGTACTCACACTCCAGCAGCAACTTGATTGGTTCAAACGGCAGCTGTTTGGCCGTAAGTCTGAAAAATTGCTGGTTGATAATCCTCACCAAGACAGTTTATTTGAACGCTCAGACGCTACAACACCAGAGTCTCAAGGCAAGCAGCTAATATCCTATACCCGCTCAACGAAAAAGCGCACTGGTAATGAAGTCAATGATACCGGCTTGCGATTTGATGACACTGTACCTACTAAGGTCATTGAAATTCGCGCACCAGAGCTTGAAGGCGACGATGCTGACAAGTATGAGGTCATTGGTTATAAAGAAACACATCGCTTAGCTCAACAACCAGGAAGCTACACCATCCTTATCTACAAACGGCCAGTTGTTCGCAACAAAGAAGCGTGTAGCTTAAGTGTGTCACCAGCACCTGATAACGTACTTGATGGTTGTTATGCTGATGTCTCTGTGATTGCAGGCATCATGGTGGATAAAGCGGTTTATCACTTACCGCTGTATCGTCAGCACCAAAGAATGCTCGATAGCGGAGTTCAGGTGAGTAGAGCAACCCTGATTAACTGGGTTAAACGTGGCATAGAGCTATTAACACCAATCTACCAAGCCATGCTAAAGCACATACTGCTCAGTTCAATATTGGCGA
>NZ_JAKILT010000196.1 GCF_023283535.1 Shewanella sairae
GACAGTGACGAGTTGGCGTATTAGCGAAAATGAGGGACTTGGAGGAATTGACACACGAGAAGACAAGCAGCGTCTTACTCACACTTACGAGTGCAAGCAAGCCATGAAGTGCTCTATTGTTTGGCGCTAGGTCTGAATTACAGGCAAAAAAATACCCTTAAAGATTTCGGAGTCTTTAAGGGCAAAAAAACAATCAGGCTTTACTATGTCAGGTTAGCTCAACGGACATGAACGTAAAATGATTAGAACAGGACTGGCGTATAATCATCAATCCGTTGAGCTAATTGATAATATTCTGAACAATGACTTTCGACAATCTTTATTTAACCGCAACAGCCATAAGTCATTATCCAATTGGATTAGAAAAACCATAAACCTTAAGTTTTTGAGCAGCTTTAGCAGCGTGCTTGCAGTCGAATGTTTCTATTGCTTTTTGAGCTTCGGTATACTTACGGCCTTTGCGTAATTCTGCATAGTTAGATTGGCAAGTATTAAATACTGATATAAGCACATCACGATTAGTTAAGTAATAGTCAACTTGCTTTTGCTCTTGCTTATCAATGGATTTACGTGACAATTCACACTTAACCTCATCGTAACTAATCCCTTTACACATTTTTTTGCTATAAACAATTAACTCATCTTTTTTATACTCTCCGATTAACCTATCTAGTTCAGTTGATATTTTTGACTCACTAATATCCAAAAATGCTTTACACTTAGCTGTGCGCGAAAATGAAAAACCACACTCTCTACGCATCGTGTAGAACTCTGTGATAGGCATATCGGAAAATTCTTTGAGATATACTTTAACATCTTTCTCAAATTGTATTTTTTCAAGTTCAATTTCAGCCTGCCTAGCGTAAGCGATCAATATAGGACGGTCTTGTCAGATTCTAATAAGTCTGCATTAGATCTGAGGTAAGCGGGTTGTCCGCAAACTTAGCCT
>NZ_JAKILT010000197.1 GCF_023283535.1 Shewanella sairae
TCGGATTTGCTTCGATAAGCTCGATAAACGTTAGGCTTTCAATACCGTTTAACTCAATATCCGCTTCATTTTCTACTGCTTGATCAATTCGCGTATAAGTGACGGTTTCTACATCAAAATACATAGGTGTAATGAGTATTTGTCCGTGGCGAACAACATCGTTAAGTGTGGTCATTGCTTTTCTTCCATTAGATTACCTGCTGTTCATTAAGGCGTGTGAATTTTATACAAAGATATGAGTCGGGTTATCCACTGAAAATGTGGATAACCGTTTTGGTGCTGACTATAGGTAGTCTTCGATTGATTCAGTCTTGGTTGGTTCTTGTGGTGCGGTATCGTTTGTCGTATCACCTTCTTCGTCTGCTCGCTTAATCTTGCCTATCGTGCTGTTACCTACTGGCTCAATAAGCTTGTCTGATTGCTCCGGCGCTGGTATTTGACTGCGAGCCAAATAAACTGGGTCATTGAAGTACAGAATTTGCTTACCATAGATAGCTGGGTAGCCCGCTACATAGATAATCATGTCGCCCCCTTGCACCAAAAGCTCACCTTGCTTAACTGGCGCAGGTAAACGTTGACACTCGTCTGCGGTTAACAGCGTTCGCTTGGTTTCGTTATACGACACGCTGGTGCTCGCGGTTGAAAATACGCCCTTGTTAGAAGTGGATATTTGCTTCTTAACAATGGTGGTTTCACCCGTTAGTTTGGCAAGGTGCTCAGCGGTTTCTAATCGACCAGGTGGATAGGCATTTTGAACATGGCAGTTAGAGGTAATTTGCTCATCTTTACCGTAACCGGTCTCGCTGCTTTTTAATTGGTTTAAGTCCTGGCAAATCAAATAGAACTTAATGCCGTAACCTGCCACGAATGCTAATGACTCTTGCAAAATATCCAGCTTACCCAGTGATGGAAATTCATCAA
>NZ_JAKILT010000198.1 GCF_023283535.1 Shewanella sairae
ACCGTATCTTCAAAGGGTATGACGCATGGAACAAAAACGTTACCCCACACGAATTTTCTACCCATTACCAAAACGTATCGCAAACCCTTGGAGATACGGCCATGGCAGCAATGAACGTCGCAAATGGTGTTCACCAGCAACAAACCGAAGACAACGAACTTATCCAGCGACAACAACAGGCTTCTGAAAGCGCAACCGGTCGCCTACAAGCCATTCAAGCCGGTAACCAACTTACTGCACAAATGATTAACCAATTGCAGAAGATGGAAACATTGATGAGCACACAAATTCAGCTCACCAGTACCTTAGTTCAAGCGGAAAACGAACGAGAGCAAGCAAGGCAAGCCCAAACCGATAAATTCATGCAAGGCAATGTGCCCTCGCTTGAGTCCCGACAGCTTGAAAGCTATGAGCTCAAACAATTTTAAGGAACCCCCATGCGCATAGTCATTACCGCGCTGCTCATCTTGTTATGCCTGATTAACCCAGTATTTGCGGCGGACGCTTCCGGCGGTGCTCCTGACACCGGCGCCATGAATGAGCTACTGCGCATATTTGAAAACACCGCAAGCAAATGGCCCGCTATCATCTTACCCATCACCACCTGGTTATTTTGGATGTTAGTGACCATTTCGTGGGCGTGGGGCTTTGGTGAAATGGCCCTAAAAGGCGCTGATATTAAAGAGCTGATTGCAGAACTGTTTAAACGCACCTTTGTGGTGGGCTTTTTCTGGTGGTTACTTACCAGTGCCCCACAAATTGCCGCCGCCATCGTCAACGGCTTTACGTGGATAGGTGCAAAGCTTGCAGGTGACGCCGCGACATACAAATCCATATCCCCAAGCTCTATTTTTGATATTGGCATTTCACTGGTGACTCAAATTTTGGAAAAGCTCAGCGTCA
>NZ_JAKILT010000199.1 GCF_023283535.1 Shewanella sairae
AAGACTGGACTGCTAACTAAGCGACCTTCATATACCAAAAGTTATCCGTATTTACCTAATTCAAATAATTACGCTAAGAAGGTTTTGTCCATAAATTAGTTTCGGGCACATTAACAGTGTTTCAAGTAAATGTGATCACCAATCTATGCCTGTCCTCCACATGAAACGTAACACTCTGGGTACTCTTTGATTTATTCATTGTTTCCCGCAGCTCGGCATTCCAACGTTCGAAGTTCTCTTTTCGTTACGATAAATATACAAAACAAAATAATTGCAACAAGACCACTAAAACCAGGAAAACAATGTAACGCAGAGAATACCAATAGTTGATAGGTTTTCCTTTTTACAATGGCATATGTTACCCAAGTAAGAAGTAGTGGCATTAACACGAAAGCGCTACCATGAAAATAAATAGCACCGTTAGGCTCTATCGTTTGATAAATAAAAATAAAACCTAGAGCGCACCACATAAAAATGACATAGATTTTTCTAAACAATCCAAGATTTTTAAATGAAAAATCAGTCTCCATTATTTAATACCACACTTTTTAGGGTGTAATACTATATGCCCTTGTTTGGCATCTTCATTGTGTTGCTGTATTTCAGCCAGGAACAAACCAGTACCATTAATGAAGTCAACTAGGATCGTTACCTTATCCGACTCTAAGAACAGCGACACAGGCGCAACCTGCTCACCTGAAACGATAAAACCATTCTCTACATGCTCTTGCAGCATATAAATTGTGTTCGGGAATGTTTGACTATCACCAAGTACATTCAAAAACTTTGTAGGTATGCCTAATTCCGATTCGATTCGCGTTAATAAGTCAAACAGACGCTTGGCCTCACTCGCATATTGGTCATAACGTTGTGACAGTTCGTGAAGCTCAACTAACTTAGATT
>NZ_JAKILT010000200.1 GCF_023283535.1 Shewanella sairae
GAAGATTTTAGTTGGGCAAGCGGTCATGAGTAACTCAAATATTTCAGAGTTGGCTACTTCGCCCAAGCTTTGAGTGAAAAGAGCAACTACACAGTTCTTTTTGCGTAATACGCGTAACCATTCTTCAATCATTGCCCTAAAGACAGGATTTTTAAGGGCTACCCAGGCTTCATCAATCCACAGGAAAGCGGGATGACCGTTTAAGCTCAATTCAATTTGCCTGAACAGGTATAACAATACAGGCAGCAACTCTTGCTCACCGCGGCCCATGAGCTCACCTATCTCAAACACCTGTAATGAGGCTTGCTTAAAGCTGTCAGCTACATTGTTGATTAATGCCCCTGCACTGCCAATGGTGTAGTACTTAAGCGCTTCTGCGACCTCAAGGTCTGCGACGTTCACAAACTCACTTAAGGTGATGTGTTGAAGGTCGGGTGTATCTGCAAGCTCTCTTAATGTGGCTAGGATTTCATTTTTTTGCTTTGCCGTAACGTGTAGACCTTGGAGCGCCAATAGTTTGATAACGTATTCAGCGGTCCAGTCAAAATCCTCTCTTAGTTTAGACAGTGGCGCAAAGCTGATGTTTTGGTCTTTGCAGATATCATAATGCACCCCGCCACACTGGCTTATGGCATAAGCTGAATAATCCTTATCCATAATGAAGTGTTGGCTATTGGGATAGCGCAACGCTTGAGCAACGAGGGTGGTCAGTAAGGTTGATTTCCCCATACCAGGTGGGCCAAATACCAACGTATGGCCTAAGTCGCTGTGATGCAGGTTTAACCAAAATGGCGCGTTACC
>NZ_JAKILT010000201.1 GCF_023283535.1 Shewanella sairae
GTCTTTCGGCGGGATAATAATCTCTGCATTAGGTGAGTGTGAGTCCAACGTTTGGAAAACGGCATTGGTATCGTACATTTTATCTGCTGTTACATGCCCGATATCTGCTGTTATTTGTTCACAGAGGGTGCCAACAACCTGATCATCCATCACATCCTTTCCCGTCATCACCGCGGCTTCTATGATGTGGTCCATTCTTACAACAAAATGGGCTTTCATCCAGCTTAGCTTACCGTCCACCTTGTGTTTCTCTTGGTGCCACTCATCTCTACCAAATCGCTTCAGCCCAGTAGAATCAATGGCTATCGCCACAATATTACTCTCCATCCGCTCGTTATTTTTAAATCGTGGAGTGGTGATCCCAAGCGTATTTAAACGCTTTGAAAGTAAGGTGTAGTCAGGGCATCGCAAGTGGGGGCTTTCAAGTAACTGGAGTAAATTGTCGATAAAACCCTGCGTTTGCCGTAGGGGCAGCTTAAAAACCATTCTTAGATGATGACACGCTTCAATTGTACGGTTTGGATACTTAACACTAGAGCCGGAGCCATCATAGCTTCGCTCATCAAACTGCCAATTATTTAAGATGTCCTCACATAACCAGATATCAATACGCCCTCTATTTCTAAGTGAGTTCGTATATTGCGCAGAATTACTAATACGATAAACGCCCTTCTTAAAGTGATGACGCTTGCGATGATTATGCTTGTTCGGCATTTGTTAAATACAGCTAAAAGTTAAAGAGTTCGTCCATCATAATCGAACTCC
>NZ_JAKILT010000202.1 GCF_023283535.1 Shewanella sairae
GGCTTTGTTGCAATACTCAATCTCTCTTGTCTTTGAGTATGCTCAGGCCACTCGATAGCTATCAGGCATACCAAGGTGGGTGAAGCGATTTAAAATAGAACAACCTAATAACATTTCTTGACTTTGGTTCTTTGGCTTTCGACTATGAAGCCTACTGCCGATTATTTTTTTGTATCTCTGCATCGCGGTTTCCGATACATTTCGCCGACCATAATGCCGCCGCTTTTGCCATTTCATTATCCCAACAGCAGCGCATTCTATTAAGTTGCTCATACGTTTGGAATGGTGCCGGTTGTCTGCGAAAGTGTTGTCTTTCGGCGGGATGACAATCTCTGCATTAGGTGAGTGCGAGTTAAGCACTTGATAAACGGCATTGGTATCGTACATTTTATCTGCGGTTACATGCCCGATATCCGTTGTTATTTGCTCACATAGGTCACCGACAACCTGGTCGTCCATCTCATCCTTTCCTGTCATTAGCGCGGCTTCTATGATGTGGTTTGTTCCTACTGCGAAATGGGCTTTTATCCAAGTGCGTTTACCATCAACCTTGTGTTTCTCTTGGTGCCACTCATTTCTGCCAAATTGCTTCAACCCAGTGGAATCAATCGCTATCGCGACAACATCATCTCTTATTCCCTCGCATTTTTTAAAACGAGGAGTGATTAACCCAAGTGTACTTAAGCGCTTTGAGAGCAATGTATAGTCAGGGCATTGAAGGTGAGGTTTTCCGAGTAAAACAAGTCAGTTCT
>NZ_JAKILT010000203.1 GCF_023283535.1 Shewanella sairae
ATTTACTCCTGTTATTTGGAAGGCCCCACTTGCGATGCCCTGACTACACCTTACTTTCAAAGCGTTTAAATACACTTGGGATCACCACTCCTCGATTTAAAAATAACGAGCGAATGGACAACAATATTGTGGCTATAGCCATTGATTCTACGGGTTTGAAGCGATTTGGTAGAGATGAGTGGCACCAAGAAAAACACAAGGTGGATGGAAAGCGAAGCTGGATGAAAGCCCATTTTGCAATAAGGACAGACCACATCATAGATGCTGCGGTGATGACGGGAAAGGATGTGATGGATGATCAGGTAGTCGGCTCCCTATGTGAACAAATAACAGCGGCTATTGGGCATGTGACAGCGGATAAAATGTACGATACCAATGCAGTTTATCAAGCGCTTGACTCGCACTCACCTAATGCAGAGATTGTCATCCCGCCGAAAGACAATACTTTTGCTGACAATAGGCACCATTCCAAGCGAATGAGCAACTTAATAGAATGCTCTGCTGCTGGGATAATGAACTGGCAAAAACGACGGCATTATGGTCGGCGAAATGTATCTGAAACCGCGATGCAGAGGTACAAAAAAATTATAGGTAATAAACTTCACAGTCGAAAGGCAAAGAACCAAAGTCAAGAAATGTTATTAGGTTGTTCTATTTTAAATCGCTTCACCCACCTTGGTATGCCTGATAGCTATCGAGTGGTCTGAGCATGCTCAAAGACTAGACAGATTGAGTATTGCAACAAAGCC
>NZ_JAKILT010000204.1 GCF_023283535.1 Shewanella sairae
AGATTGTGCTGAACTCAGTTGTTCAATCACCAGGAACGCTTCATTCAGCGCGTTTTCAATCAAAATCAGTCCATGGTCAGCGTAGGGATCATCTTTGGCTGCAGAAGTTTCAAGCACAGCTGTCCTAGCAAAGAATCCAGGCAAACCTTGCACCTTGTCTTTACGTCCATGCCATAGCAACACGGAATCACTTGCATGAAGTGCGATCGAAGCATTGCTGCGCAATAACCCCACTTTATTCTTAACCTTGCCTTTGCTCGGTGGATTTTTGTTGTTATTTGTCATATTACTTTCCTTTTTTGATATCAGACCAAATCGCGCCGATGCCCACCTTGTGAGCCTTTGCCAGCGTTAGCAATTCTTCTGCAGTGGGTTTTAACGGTTGAGGTAATAGTTCAATGTCATCCCATATCGCTTGATAACAAGTGGTAGGAATAGAACGCTGTTTAAATTGTTCTGATGTTTCAATAAACCTACGCCAATCAGCACATGTATGGTCACTGACTTTAAAGAGTTCCTTCATTACACCGTTAGATGCCCCGTGGGTTAAGAAATCAACGCACATAGGAGGGATTTTTAACCTGGTTAATTGCTGAATAAAATAAGCGCTATTAATCGCTATAAGCTCATTACCAAGCTCTGCAGAAAAGAGTTCTAACTCACCAATGGTCAACGTATTTAACATGGCCACTTGATCCATTGTCATGCCTAGCTGTTGTAATTCATGCAACTGTCCATACTTGGCATAT
>NZ_JAKILT010000205.1 GCF_023283535.1 Shewanella sairae
ACGGTGTGGTTCATGACTGGGGTGAAGTCGTAACAAGGTAGCCCTAGGGGAACCTGGGGCTGGATCACCTCCTTACCTATACGACTAACTTAATAGTTGTTGAGTGTTCACACAGATATGCTTGTCGTAAAGAAAGAGCAAATTACGTTGGGTCTGTAGCTCAGCTGGTTAGAGCGCACCCCTGATAAGGGTGAGGTCGGTGGTTCAAGTCCACTCTGACCCACCAAAATCTCAGTTTTCTCCTAAACGAAGATTTTGTTTTAACGTAAATTTGTTTGACTGCATGTAAATGGGGCTATAGCTCAGCTGGGAGAGCGCCTGCCTTGCACGCAGGAGGTCTGCGGTTCGATCCCGCATAGCTCCACCATTTACATCTTTCTCTTCAATAAGAGTAAGACATATGCACAGGTAAGAGATGCCAAAGATAAATGAGAAATTTATCTTTGGCTTTTTTAAGCCCGCTCTTTAAAAATTTGGAAAGCTGATAGTAATAATCTTAATGATTATTGCGAAATTAAAAATTGAGTTCTAAAACACTTAACATTAAGTGTCTTGGCTTGCTGCTTAGGTAGTAAGTAAAAAATTCTAATTTTGGCGAAAGTAGAAACCATTAGTTACGATACGGCTGTTTTATCTACCCTGATAAAACAACGGATAATCTCATAGAGACTTATTTGGGTTGTATGGTTAAGTGACTAAGCGTATATGGTGGATGCCTTGGCAGTCAGAGGCGATGAAGGACGTAGTA
>NZ_JAKILT010000206.1 GCF_023283535.1 Shewanella sairae
CACTGCAATGCTTTGGCTTTGCCGTGTCTACCTTCTCTTATTGCCTTTGCAATACGCATTTGAAGCTTTAATACATGCGCCTCTACGGCCTGCCAATTGATGGCTTGCCATAGTGCACCGTAAGAAGATGCACTAATTTCATTCGAAATCATCATTTGCTTTTCTCCTTTAATAAAGTTCTTCACACTCTCTTGCAATGAGAGACCAGTCGGAAGTGGGCTCACTTTCGTGATCAGACATAGGCCTGTATCTGCATCATTACAATGCAGCCTTTGCTTTTTCCAACCTCCTCTACCTGCATTGCTATCGGCCGAATAAGCTTTCCCAGAGGGAGCAATACAGGCTTACCATGTTCCGTATGTCACGCGACGACAGGTTAGATGCCCGCTATAGTGCGAAGAGTCTATTGATCACGAAAGAGCATGGAGCAATCTCTTTCCTACTCTTGTTGCCTTTTGGCCACAGCGTATAAACCACTTCCGCTGCTCATGATATAACGCACCTTATGCGGATTCACATACGTTCATCATACTGTCTACCTAGCACTTACCCAACGTGTGGTTATCAGGAGGGGCTTTGTCTCACGACTTAGCCCCCGACAGGTTTTAAACCTATCTTCGTTACATTGTCAGAGCCGCTACTTTATTCAGGCTCCTAGGTTCATCTGGTGATACAGATGGTCCACTCTATTAAGCGGTGGACAGCGCTTCATACGACCTCATGTCGCACGC
>NZ_JAKILT010000207.1 GCF_023283535.1 Shewanella sairae
GTAGTCATAGGATGTTCTCAGAATGGGATTTGTTCTGAGATTATCTAAACGTTGCCCCTCAAGGAATCCGTCTTATATTGATCGCTTACGCAGCTATAGCTCATAGGTCTCCCGTTCTTACGAGGGCTAGGGAATATATAACTTGATGACGATAAGCCACTTTGCATTAACCACTGTGTTAGTGATTGAGCTGTACGAGAAGTTATTTCAAATTGAACCTCACGTTCCGTTTTACTTTGTTGATAAAGAACTCTATTTTGAATAACACCACCCGATGAAATATCTCGAACTTTCATTCTGAGCAAATCACATGACCGTAATTTACAATCGATGGCGAGGTTGAGCAGAGCCAACTCCATGATATTACCTTCGATTTCGAGCCTAGTACGGATGCGCCAGATATCCTCAAGCTTAAAGGGCTTTTTCTGCCCAGTTAAATGACCTTTCTTCGTCCACATACGCTATCTCCTGTATGACTACTGAAATGGTCTTATTAATTTTAGCTGGAGAGCGGGAAATGTAAGGTGCATGAATATGCAATTAAAAATTGTAGCAAGAACTGGAGGTAGAGTATTTGTTCTAGCTGATAAAGGGGCAGAAGTTAGTTAGAACCGTATGCTGAACCTGTGTGGAAGATTGTAGTGGCATAGTGAATTTGGACACCAAGATGTAAGGGGTATAATCCCCATCTAAACACAAGGTGAACAAATGACCCGTAAATCAAAA
>NZ_JAKILT010000208.1 GCF_023283535.1 Shewanella sairae
TGTAGTTGCTCTTTTCACTCAAAGCTTGGGCGAAGTAGCCAACTCTGAAATATTTGAGTTACTCATGACCGCTTGCCCAACTAAAATCTTCTTGCCTAACTATGCCGCTGGCGACGAACTCGTGAGACCTCTGTATAAAAAGTTTGGCCTTAATGACCGTCAAATCGACATTGTCAAGGACGCGATACCAAAACGTGAATACTACATCACGCAACCAGATGGTAATCGACTGTTTAATTTGAACCTCGGTGAGCTCGCCTTAGCCTTTGTGGCCAAGAGCAGCAAGCTAGATGTTCAAGCAGTGAGAGACCATGTAAGCCAATATGGTGATGAATGGTATGCGCACTGGTTAGTGACTTGTGGAGTCATCGATGAGCAAACAAGGCGTTCGTCATTTGTCGGTTAAGAGCCTAATAGAAAAAAGCACATTCGCCATGGGTTAACTTTTTTTGATACCCTTACATCAACTATTTAAAAAGGAGCACTGCATGAAAGTAACCGTAAGCGCATTAACGAACTTATCTGAGAATGAACAGCAATGGCTACGCCATTTTAGGCGCTCAAAGTGCATGAACACCTTAGATATTCAATGTGAAGGCGCCGAACGCAAACACGCAGGTAATCCAAAAGAACTGAATGATATCAACACGGCATGGTGCGCAAGGGAACAAGAGTTACTGTCCTGGCATTAACCCCTGCGCCATTGTTAATGCTCAAACAAAA
>NZ_JAKILT010000209.1 GCF_023283535.1 Shewanella sairae
TTAAAGTTCTGGTTCAGGACGTTATCAGCAACACTGTCGCTGTGTTTTCGCTTCGTCGTAACTTTATAAGCTTGACGTTGAATAACCACTAGGCCTAACTTTCGCATAATTGAACGAGTGCGATATCGACCAATTATAAAGCCTTCTTCACGGAGCTTTTTAGCTAACTGACGTGAGCCTAAACTGTTACGGCTGCGCTTGAATAGGCGCTTTGCCGTACGGTACAGGTTTAGCTCATTCACACTAATAATCTTAGCGGGTCTTGTTAACCAGTTATAGTAGGCGCTGCGACTGACTTTCAGTACCTTACAAACTGTTTTTATTCCGAATCGAGAGAGGTTGTCTCGAATATATTGGAATTTTACTTCATTTCTTTCGCGAAGAAGGCACTGGCCTTTTTTAGTATTTCTTTCTCTACCCTAAGTTGTTTTACCTCTTTTCTTAGGGCTAAAAGCTCCTGTCTCTCATCAGCAGTGACATTAGAGCTCTCTAGCTCCTCAGCCCTCTGCTTCCAGGTATATAGCAAGTTTGATGATACACCAAGCGCCTCTGCAGCTTGTGGAACGCTATAACCTTGTTCCGTAATTAAGCCTAAAGCTTCTTCTTTAAACTCTTTGGTATAAGTTCGGTACTGTCTTTTCGTATTCATGCTTACCTCAATTGTAGGCTCTATTATCCACAATCAAGGTGTCCAGATCGATTAGACCAGAATAC
>NZ_JAKILT010000210.1 GCF_023283535.1 Shewanella sairae
TAACAAATAAGGATAGGCCGCGCGTAGCCGCGTCCTTATCCCAAGTGTTGAACAAGCCCGAGTGATACCTTTATAGTGTAAATATCGGCGTAAGAACTTACGCTTTTTCGATGTGTGCTGAGCAGTTACATTTTTTATTAGCCGCATTGATCCCTTAGCTTCGTCAGCTAATTTCCTTATCTCAATTTATCAATACCTTAGCGCCTCCTTATACTTTTCTTGTTCCGCATCTTAAGTGTTATTTTTTACCCTTCCGCTTAAACAGTGGTGTTAGGTGTCGTTGTTTTTTGCCTAAAAATGCTTGTCGGTCGCGGATGCACTTTCTCATCCCTTCGTTGCCAGCAACCCATAAATGCCATCGGTTGTTGGCAACAGGGACAAGGTCGGACAGCTTGAGTTTTAGTGGTGTTTTCGAGCGGCGAAAACACGGTACCAGCAACGGCTAACATCAAGCGTATTCTTTGCCGTAGCCTGGCAGCACTTCCTCTGAGTAATCCATAATCTCTCACTCGCCGTAAGCCTTTCGGCAGCACATGTTGCAGTACCAACCATAGAAATTCGACAGTGGGTAAAGTACGTATTTCAGTGACTTGGGTTTGGCTATTTTGATACTCGAAGCTCACTTGGCCATCGATATTGCTGACGATATTTTTATCGGGTAATACGCCACGATAAAGGTATCGCGACAGGTACTTTAGTGCAGACAGCCCTTT
>NZ_JAKILT010000211.1 GCF_023283535.1 Shewanella sairae
GTAAGGTTGATTTCCCCATACCAGGTGGGCCAAATACCAACGTATGGCCTAAGTCGCTGTGATGCAGGTTTAACCAAAATGGCGCGTTACCCTCAGCGGAGCACTGCATGATAGCGGGTGAATCCTTGGGGTAGAGCGAGCACGGATTGGTGAGACGTCCCGTCCATAGGGCTGATAGCGGCAGCATTGCGGCTAAGTTTAAGGTGCTCACTAATGGGCGCCTCACGTTATGCAGGCTATCAGATGGCAGTGAGCCTAAGAATGCATCCACAGAGTTAACGGTCTCAATCAAGGCGTTGAAACCAATGTGCTTGATGGTGTTAATGACGCGCTCTGCTTTGTTGTTGAGCTCTTGCTGGCTCTGTCCCCTGATGATAATTGTTGAGGTGTAGTGCCCGTACTGAATGCCTTTAATTTTGATTAAGTCGATAGCTGAGCCGTATTGCGCCACCATGCGCCGTGCATCTTCATTAATCTTAGGCATTGGGTTGTTCATCAGTACGTCTTTAAAGCTCTTTTCTCGCTGCTTCCAGCGTTTTTGCTCCTTATTAAGTGCATGTTCTGCATCGGTTGCATCAAAAAAGGAGAAGCGGGTAGACCAGCGGTATTCCATACCCAGCTTATCGAGGTGATAAAGCATGTTAGGCGTGGAGCTGTCAGGAAAATCATTAATGCTGATGGTCATCAACAATTGGTTGTCGATTTTTG
>NZ_JAKILT010000212.1 GCF_023283535.1 Shewanella sairae
GTAAGGTTGATTTCCCCATACCAGGTGGGCCAAATACCAACGTATGGCCTAAGTCGCTGTGATGCAGGTTTAACCAAAATGGCGCGTTACCTTCTGCGGAGCACTGCATGATGGCTGGTGAATCCTTGGGGTAGAGCTTACACGGATTGATGAGACGTCCCGTCCATAGGGCTGATAGCGGCAGCATGGCGGCTAAGTTCAAGGTGCTCACTAATGGGCGCCTCACGTTATGCAGACTGTCAGAAGGCAGCGAGCCTAAGAATGCATCCACAGAGTTAACCGTCTCTATCATGGCATTGAAACCAATGTGCTTGATGGTGTTAATGACGCGCTCTGCTTTGTTGTTTAACTCTTGCTGGCTCTGTCCTCTGATGATAATCGTTGAGGTGTAATGCCCGTATTGAATGCCTTTGATTTTGATTAAGTCGATAGCTGAGCCGTATTGCGCCACCATGCGCCGTGCATCTTCATTAATCTTAGGCATTGGGTTATTCATTATCACGTCTTTAAAGCTTTTTTCCCGCTGCTTCCAGCGTTTTTGCTCCTTATTAAGTGCATGTTCTGCATCGGTAGCATCAAAAAAGGAGAAGCGGGTAGACCAGCGGTATTCCATACCTAGCTTATCGAGGTGATAAAGCATGTTAGGCGTGGAGCTGTCAGGAAAATCATTAATGCTGATGGTCATCAACAATTGGTTGTCGATTTTTG
>NZ_JAKILT010000213.1 GCF_023283535.1 Shewanella sairae
GCCGTGGGCGCGTTAGGGTTTCGGTTGGTAATCGTAACGGTAACCGAACTCTGTGCGTAGCCCCCTTTGTCATCAGTCACAACATAAAAGAATTTATCCAGTATTGTTGCACCATTGGGTAGGTATTGGATTTCAAGTGGGCTGCTTGTGCTGACGCTGGCGAGACCTTGCGCGTCAAGCAAGCTAATAATTCGTAATGAATCACCATCTGGGTCTGATACGTATGGCGCTACAGAGATGGTAATCGGTGATGTACTGCCTTCTTCAATGCTGGCAACGATTCTGCCTGCCGTTGGCGTTTGGTTAGCCGGCGTAGAGTCACTTACTGTTAAGGTAAAAGTACCCGCTGCATAGGCTCTGCCGTCGCTGATGATATAAGTAAACTGGTCAATACCGATAAAGTCGCCAGGGGTATACCGAATGCCTGTCTTACCATTAATGATTGCACGACCATTACCATCAAAAATCTGCACTAATGATAATTCATCGTTATCAGCATCACTGATTAAGTTAAGCTCGGTAAGCTCTATATCCCATACTGGCGTCTGCTTGCTATCGATTTCTTTATTGTAATCTTTTGCGATAGGGGCGGTATTAGGGGTTTCTGGATTAATATTTTTTGAAGTCACAACGATATAAGCAACAGCATAACCTCCGTTACCATCCTCAACACTATAAACCGCTTGCTCTACGCCAACAAAGCCTGC
>NZ_JAKILT010000214.1 GCF_023283535.1 Shewanella sairae
GCTAGTTGAAGTAAAAATAGCCTCCAAACGGGCATAATGATAAAATTAAGCATTACTCCCTCACTTTGATACACAGCTTGAATTCTTGCGATATTTTTAGTGACGTGCTCGATAGGGCACTCATTCATCTTTATTTGACCGTGGCTGAAACTAATCGATTTGTGCCTAAACCTAAGCGCAATGAAATATTGGTGCAATTCATCAAACCCACGCTAAAAAATAAATATTACCAATCAGCTAAGAAAGATATTCGCAGTTTGGTTTTACTTGGACGTAATGCGACTTGTGATTTAGAGTCAAAGTTAGTTGAGCTTAGAGATTTATCATTGCGTTATGATAAGAATGCAAGCGATGCAAAACAGCTCTTTAACCTATTGTCGTTAATTGAGAGTGAATTAAACCTCCTCGCTCGTTTTTTGAGTATCTTAAATGGTAGAGAACCGTTGCCGAACGTTATTTATCTATTACAAGAGCATGTTGAGAATGGTTTTATTGAATCAGGTGAACAGGTTGCGCCTGTGTCGCTGTTCTTAGAGTCGGACAAGGTAACGACCCTAGTTGACTTCATTAATGGTACTGGTTTGTTCCAGGCTGAAATGCAGCAACACAATGAAGATGCCAAACAAGGGCATATCGTATTGCACCCTGTAGGTAAAAGGTAAGATATGACGGCTACTGTATATGTTGTTG
>NZ_JAKILT010000215.1 GCF_023283535.1 Shewanella sairae
TTGTTTTGATTAAAGATTCGACACCTTCTATCAAAACGGGTAACTCTCAACTAATCAAGTTGAAATGTCAGATCTAGTCGGGACTAATACATATTAGGTTGTTCTATTTTAAATCGCTTCACTTACCTCGGTATGCCTAATAGCTATCAAGTGGCCTGATCACATTCAAAGACAAGAGAGATTGAGCATTGCAACAAAGCCGCTAAACACTGACTCGCTGTTAAATCTCCCACACCAGGGATTGATTTCAGCAGTTGCGCATCTTCATTTTGCTCGACAAGCTGTTTCAGCTTTTTATCTTGACCAGCAATACGCTCATTAAGCTGTAAATAGTATTCGTGATGCTCAATCAACTCCTGCATTAACATCCGGGGAATAGGTTCTTTATTATCAGCAAGCCATTGAAATAGGCTCTTCATCTTGCCATGACCTTTAGGAAAGCTGATACCAAACTCGAGTAACATAGACCCTATCCTAGACATACACGCGGTACGCTCTTTCACGTAACTAGAACGAATACGTTGGATCACTGAGATAACCTGAGACGTTTCAGTTTTAACGCCAACAAAACGCATCGATGGGCGTGTTGATGCTTCCGCTATTGCATCAGCATCGATGTAATCATTTTTATTGGTTTTGACGTAAGGCTTTACGTACTGCGGAGGAATGAGCTTTAC
>NZ_JAKILT010000216.1 GCF_023283535.1 Shewanella sairae
ATATGGTGCGGATGGGAGGATTCGAACCTCCGACCGCCTGGTTCGTAGCCAGGTACTCTATCCAGCTGAGCTACATCCGCTCATATAAAATTTAAAACATCACAATCATTCTGAGGACAAAAAACCGCAACCTAGTTGCGGTTTTTTGTTCAAATGATGGCGGAGAAGGAGGGATTCGAACCCTCGATGGGAGTTAAAGCCCATACTCCCTTAGCAGGGGAGCGCCTTCGGCCACTCGGCCACCTCTCCGGCAAAACATGGTGCGCGTGGGAGGATTCGAACCTCCGACCGCCTGGTTCGTAGCCAGGTACTCTATCCAGCTGAGCTACACGCGCAAAATCGGTACTACTTAAATCAATCGTTTTATATGGTGCGGATGGGAGGATTCGAACCTCCGACCGCCTGGTTCGTAGCCAGGTACTCTATCCAGCTGAGCTACATCCGCTCATATAAAATCTTAAATTCTTTTCATTCTATGGTGCGGATGGGAGGATTCGAACCTCCGACCGCCTGGTTCGTAGCCAGGTACTCTATCCAGCTGAGCTACATCCGCATATAGAACGTTTACTGCTATAAATGATTTAATGGTGCGGATGGGAGGATTCGAACCTCCGACCGCCTGGTTCGTAGCCAGGTACTCTATCCAGCTGAGCTACATCCGCTCACTAAAACAT
>NZ_JAKILT010000217.1 GCF_023283535.1 Shewanella sairae
CGGAGCTAGAACCATTGCAAGTATAGCTACCGAACGAGAATTTCCCTTAAGCCGATATCGGGCTGCTAAACTGATGAAAAAGCTGGAATTGGTCAGTTGTCAACACGCTAAACACGCCTATAAAAAAGGTGGTGGTGAGCACATTGACACACCCAATCACCTCGATAGGCAATTTGCAGTGACTGAGCCTAACTTAGTTTGGTGTGGGGATGTTACCTATATTTGGACTGGAAAGCGTTGGTCATATTTGGCAGTGGTTATCGATTTGTTTTCAAGAAAACCAATTGGTTGGGCAATGTCTAACTCGCCAGATTCAGAGCTAACATGTAAAGCTCTTATGATGGCATTTGAGTCTCGTGGAAGACCAAAAGGTGTTATGTTTCACTCCGATCAAGGCTGTCATTATACGAGTAAGAAGTTCAGGCAGCGATTGTGGCGATATAGAATTAAACAAAGTATGAGCCGTCGAGGAAATTGTTGGGATAACGCGCCAATGGAGCGATTTTTCAGAAGCTTTAAATCAGAGTGGATGCCAACGACAGGATACGATTCGTTTGAAGCTGCTAAACATGCAGTGATCCATTATGTAGTCGGATATTACAGTGAGATAAGGCCCCATAGTTATAATGGCGGCTTGACCCCAAATGAATCTGAACGAAGATTTTGGAATAC
>NZ_JAKILT010000218.1 GCF_023283535.1 Shewanella sairae
CACCAGAAGTGCTATCAATAATGGCTAAAAAAGGCGTTTTAGGAGCGCCTCCCGTTAAGTCGCGAACGTATTTAGCTTTATGGTCAAAATAATATGCGATACCTTCTGGTGAAACAGCTTTAAATCCTTCTTCACCAGTGTTTGTAGAGTTGAAACACTCAAATCGCCAATTATTAGTTGTTACATAAGGGTATTTATTAACATCTTTAGCAAGGACGCCGTTATTTTCTAAAAGGTAACTGTTAATCTTTAATGATGGAATAATGAGTTTGGCTCTATCATGGTAAATAGACCAACCAACATCGCCCAATACATCAATAGAAATACCGTCGTTAGTATACTGCGAGCCTGAGCAATATTGACCGTTCAACCATGATAATGGCGTGTTTTCGCCACCATGCGAACCGACGCCACTGGATATTTCAATTCGAGGAACATCTTCAATCCAGCCAAAATAGTCGGGAAATGCGGTTTCGTAAGTCAGGCTGTAAGCGACTTCAAGCTCAGAATTGCCAGGAATTGATATATCTTTTCTATGAAATTGTACCGTGCCAGAAGTGACATTGTAATAATCTCCCACATTATTAAATGAGTGTAACGTCTGTGGTTGACTATCTATTTTTTCGACTTGTTTTGTAAAATAGTGATGTGAAGT
>NZ_JAKILT010000219.1 GCF_023283535.1 Shewanella sairae
TAACACTGCGGATATTTTTATTGAACAAAAAACGTTATCTCTACCTACAAATTCCACGTAAAAGTCATAACGTTCAAACTAATAAATGCCCGTGCGACGTGAAGTCGTATGAAGCGTTGTTCACCACGATAAGAGTGAACCATCTGTATCACCAGATGACCCTAAGACTCTGAATAAAGTAGCGAGTCTGACAATGTAACGAAGTCCATTTGACGGGAACAGAATCGTGAGAGGACGTTCTTCCTGATAACCACAAGTCGGGTAAGTGCTAGGGAGTCAGTATGATGAACATATGTGAATCCACGTAAGGTGCGTCATATTAGAAGCAGCGGAAGTGGTTTATACGCTGTAGCCAAAAAGGCAATGAGAGCGGGAAAGAGATTGGGCAATGCTCTTTCGTGGTCATATAGCTCTCCGCACTAGAGTGGGCATCTAAACTGACATTACGCTTCATACGGAACACGGTAAGCCTGAATCGCTCCCATTGGGAAAGTTATCTGTGAAGATAGCCGATAGTGGTGCAGGTAAAGGAGGCTGGAGAAAGCCAATGCTGCATTGTAATGTAAGCGATCAATATAGGACGGTCTTGTCAGATTCTAATAAGTCTGCATTAGATCTGAGGTAAGCGGGTTGTCCGCAAACTTAGCCTTC
>NZ_JAKILT010000220.1 GCF_023283535.1 Shewanella sairae
TAGATTGTCCTCAAAAAGCCAAAAGCATACTGCGTTGCTGTTTTTATTGTCAGGTCTTCAATCTAGTGGTCTGACCGTTCTGTCATCTTCTTTATCATCTGCAAACTCGGCTTAAACTCTTACTTCAAATGCTTGCTTGGTCGATAACACTGACCACGCTATCCGCACTAACTTATTCGCCAAAGCGACAACCGCTACGTTAAATGGTTTTCTGGCTCTTAACTCCAAAATCCATTCACCAAAAACGGCTGCTGCGACTTCAGGCCTCGACAAAATCGAGCGCGCTCCATGGATGAATAACGTCCTCAGCGCTTTGTTGCCGCGCTTACTTATCCCCAAAAGCGTGGTCTTGCCGCCAGTTGAATATTGATGTGGGACAAGTCCTATCCATGCGGCTAACTGCCGTCCGTTTTTAAAGTTACCTGCATCTGAGATATCCGCTAAACACTGACTCGCAGTTAAATCTCCCACACCAGGGATTGATTTCAGCAGTTGCGCATCTTCATTTTGCTCAACAAGCTGTTTCAGCTTTTTATCTTGACCAGCAATACGCTCATTAAGCTGTAAATAGTATTCGTGATGCTCAATCAACTCCTGCATTAACA
>NZ_JAKILT010000221.1 GCF_023283535.1 Shewanella sairae
AGCGGGTCGTATTAGATGTTTCGCCCCAAGTCACTGTATATCGTCCATCAACATCGCTACTCGGTACGGAAATACTTGGTACTTTGGGCGCGGCAGCATAAGCGACTACGCTGCCAAAAACACATGCGATAAATATCAAAAGAGTTTTACAAAATATCGTTAATACATATTTCATCTCATCTATTTCCTTAGCGACTTTCAATATCAGCAATAATTTTTTGACCTAAATACACACTGTCAATTTTGTTACCTTCAGCTTGCAGTCGATAGAGCAATTGTCCCGCTTGGCTGTATATGCTGTAATCGTCATCTTTTTTTACCCTTCGATTATGACCATCATAGAGATAAGAAATCCCCTTAGCAGTCACCAGTTGATTGGCTTGGTTAAAGGTTAGTGGGTAACGACCGTTATGAGTCACATTCCCTTTGGCGTCATAGGTATAATTGTAACGATATGCCCCCGTAAGTCTGTCTAATCTATTTAAAGAATTATAATGATAATCAATGACTGAGCCACTTATGCTGCGGCTGGTAATGTTGCCTAAGCCGTCATAACGGTAATGACCACTTCCCCATTTTCCATCAGCAGATAGCAACCGGT
>NZ_JAKILT010000222.1 GCF_023283535.1 Shewanella sairae
GTATTGACCAAAGCTTTTGGTGGTACTGTTCGTGATTTCGCACAGATCGATAACGCTCCAGAAGAGCGTGAGCGCGGTATTACAATTAATACTTCTCACATCGAGTACGATACACCTGCACGTCACTACGCACACGTAGATTGTCCTGGTCACGCCGATTATGTTAAAAACATGATCACTGGTGCTGCACAGATGGACGGCGCAATCCTAGTAGTTGCTTCTACAGATGGTCCAATGCCACAAACACGTGAGCACATCCTGCTTTCACGTCAGGTTGGCGTTCCATTCATCATCGTATTCATGAACAAGTGTGACATGGTAGATGACGAAGAACTTCTAGAACTAGTAGAAATGGAAGTTCGTGAACTTCTATCTGAGTACGACTTCCCAGGTGATGACCTACCAGTTATCCAGGGTTCTGCTCTTAAAGCTCTTGAAGGCGAGCCAGAGTGGGAAGCTAAGATTCTTGAACTAGCTGAAGCTCTAGACACATACATCCCTGAGCCAGAGCGTGCTATCGATGGTGCATTCATTCTTCCAATCGAAGATGTTTTCTCAATCGCTGGTCGTGGTACTGTTGTTACTGGTCGTGTAGA
>NZ_JAKILT010000223.1 GCF_023283535.1 Shewanella sairae
AATACGCTGGCCTTGGCATTGCCTATAGCCTGAATGGTGACATTGATTTAGCAAAAGCCGCCTTTCAAACCGCAACGGAATACAAACTGAAGCCACTAATAATGGCATATGCGACAGATAGTCAAGAGTATGTCGGAGACGCTATCACTAGGGGGGCGCAAGCTGTCAATGTTGTAAATGGCTTCGCTTATGCCATGGCTGCTGGTGATTTACAGATAGCCAAGCAAATATGTAACTTATTTCCCGTTCAATACCGCACTGGTAATACCAAACCCTGTACAGCTGATGATTTTGTTCACGCCTTAAACGCTTGGTTTACTGGGGATAAAATCAGAGCCGCTGGATTTTGTCAAAAGAGCATGGAAGCCTATATTGCTAAACCCAGTAAGAAAGTCACCTATCGGAGTAACTACTACACCTTGCACTTAGCACTATGGGGTATTATCACCCATGACCAACAGGCATTTGATGAAGGTATTCGTAAACAGCTAGAGATTTGTCACCATGAAGCCCGTTATGGAGAGATGAAAGGTACAGCAGAAGCGTATTTTGCAGAGTATGCCTTAGCATTGACAAGTCTTGCGATTCAA
>NZ_JAKILT010000224.1 GCF_023283535.1 Shewanella sairae
TGGACAAAACCTTCTTAGCGTAATTATTTGAATTAGGTAAATACGGATAACTTTTGGTATATGAAGGTCGCTTAGTTAGCAGTCCAGTCTTGGTAGGCGCACCAGAACAATATCTACTGGACGCACGAATCCTCAATCTTTAATCGCGGAGTTAAATAGCAAAAAAATAAGGGGTAGATATGTCTGAGAAAATAATGGGAAATAATCAAAGTAATTTTGTAAAACTGCTCTCTGGTGGCTATAGACTGGTTGATATTTTTTGGGCTGGGTATTTCATAGTAGGAACTATCTTAGGTCTAATTGTTTCCAAGTTGCAGAGTGTAGAATCTGTCATGATCGGGATTTGTTTGAATTCAATTTATCTTATAATTATAAGCGTGGGAGTATGGAATTCTGCAACTAAGTTTATTGGGAAAAAACACTGGGCAATACTCGCAAAAATCTTTGCGATATTGATAGTGATGAGTAGTTTAATGCAGCTTATTGCATTGGGCTATATCTTATTAAAAGACTAATAGGGAACAGTAGAGTCAGTGAAGCCCTCTGTCATCATTATGCGCTGAAACGAATTTATGGACA
>NZ_JAKILT010000225.1 GCF_023283535.1 Shewanella sairae
AGGCGCAAGTCTTGTAGAGCGTGTATTTCAAAATCAGTAAAACTCATAACAAGTTTAGGCAGTCGCTGCTAAAGGCGTTAGGTGTTTGTAGATACCATCTCTCAGAGCCGAGTACAAACCTAATTTAAAGCTAATAGTGATTGATACCTTGTTTGGTTCTTTATCACACCAAAACAAATTTGAATTAGCTTTCTCATTGCCGCACCTAAAGCTTGCATCTTTGTTTTCCCTGCGGCTAAAAGTCGATTCTTTTGCGCTTTAATATCTGGGTTATGTGTTCCAGCACTAACTGCTGCTAAAAATATTTTAGATCGAATTCTGGATGGGCCAATTTTGCTCAGTGTCGTTCTCCCTTTAAACGAACCTGATTCATTTAGCTTAGGCGTCAGGCCAACATATGCTGCTGCTTGCTTAGCTGTTGAAAAGTAAGCGATCAATATAAGACGGATTCCTTGAGGGGAAAAGTTTAGATAATCTCAGAACAAATCCCATTCTGAGAACATCCTATGACTACGTATCGTCCCCGCCTCACCACTAACCAGAAACGAGCGGTC
>NZ_JAKILT010000226.1 GCF_023283535.1 Shewanella sairae
GACGCCGCGACATACAAATCCATATCCCCAAGCTCTATTTTTGATATTGGCATTTCACTGGTGACTCAAATTTTGGAAAAGCTCAGCGTCACCAAACCTATTGATAGCCTCGCATATGCAGCAGTTGGTATTGGCATCCTTATCATTTTTGCCTTTATCACGCTGCAACTCATGGTGCTTATCATTCAGTACTATTTTTTCCTCAACGCGGGCGTCGTTATGCTCGGCTTTCTTGGTCATGAGTGGAGTCGTGAATACGGCATTAACTACTTCAAACTCATGATTGGTCTTGGGGTGAAATACCTCACCATGCAGCTCATCATCGTATTAACGCTAGACATTACCCAAACTTGGATGAAACAAAGCGATTTAACCTGGACACAACTCATCATCATTTTACCGACAATGATTGTGCTCTGGGGCCTCATTCGTGAAGTGCCACAAATGGCACAAAGCCTTGTCAGTGGCACAGACCAAACCACGGGCAACGCGGTAGCGGGAGCCATGCAAGCAGCGGCAGCAGTCGCCGCCCTTGCAGCAGGTGCCGCCGCGGG
>NZ_JAKILT010000227.1 GCF_023283535.1 Shewanella sairae
TGACGCTGAGCTTTTCCAAAATTTGAGTCACCAGTGAAATGCCAATATCAAAAATAGAGCTTGGGGATATGGATTTGTATGTCGCGGCGTCGCCTGCAAGCCTTGCCCCTATCCAAGTAAAGCCGTTGACGATGGCGGCGGCAATTTGTGGGGCACTGGTCAGTAACCACCAGAAAAAGCCCACTATGAAAGTGCGTTTAAACAGCTCTGCAATCAGCTCTTTAATATCAGCGCCTTTTAAGGCCATTTCACCAAAGCCCCACGCCCACGAAATGGTCACTAACATCCAAAATAACCAGGTGGTGATAGGTAGGATGATGGCGGGCCATTTGCTTGCAGTGTTTTCAAAGACTCGCAGTAGCTCATTCATGGCGCCGGTGTCGGGAGCACCGTTTGCCGCGAATGCAGGGTTAATCAGGCATAACAGGATAAGCAGCGCGGTAATGACTATGCGCATGGGGTTTCCTTAAAATTGTTTGAGCTCATAGCTTTCAAGCTGTCGGGACTCAAGCGAGGGCACATTGCCTTGCATGAATTTATCGGTTTGGGCTTG
>NZ_JAKILT010000228.1 GCF_023283535.1 Shewanella sairae
AGTGAAACACACGATAGCTAGACTCAAAGTAGTTGTTTTTCTTTTCGGCATATCTTGCCTCCAATGGTAAAGAGGCTTACAATTTGTATTGTCTAGATACATTGTCGGCCTCGTTTGAATTTATAGTTCATTCGGGGCTTTCAACTTTCTGGCAAGTTACATAACAGCATTTTCATGCCCTTGCCAAAAAGCCAAGAGCACCCGCATGGATCTTATCACTAGCACAACTATTCCCGCTACCGCTTTTATTAAAAAGTGGTGTAACCATTCTTTCTATTAAATTCCCAAGCACTTTCTTGTCCATATGGGTTATACCAAGTTTTTGTGTGCCTAAAATGTTTATGCGTAAGGATGCGTTTATTATACTTTTTTTCATACTCTCTAATGCGATGTTCAAAATCAGGATTTCGCTCTAGATTCATTTGTATCCATTGAAATCTAACTTTTTCGTTTCTAATACGCATAGTCCCTTGAGGAACATGGTCTTTGAATACATGAACATCAAAGAAACAAGTTAACTTCATTTTTTCATTTGGAAGCTGGTATTGG
>NZ_JAKILT010000229.1 GCF_023283535.1 Shewanella sairae
GCTAAAGCCCGACCTACATGGATATGGGTATTATTGGTATATGGGTTATTCGTAGGTCGGCATTTATGCCGACAATATGCAACAGCGTTGACGAATGTGGGATTTAGATTAATTTAGATTTGCGTGGCTATTGACGGGCTAAAGCCCGACCTACACTGTTCGATTTAATATGGGTGTCGGGCTAAAGCCCGACCTACATGGATATGGGTATTATTGGTATATGGGTTATTCGTAGGTCGGCATTTATGCCGACAATATGCAACAGCGTTGATTTGTAGGTCGGCATTTATGCCGACAAAATACAGCAGCGTTGATGAACGTGGGATTTAAATTAATTTAGATTTGCGTGGCTATTGACGGGCTAAAGCCCGACCTACAAGGATATAGGTTATTCGTAGGTCGGCATTTATGCCGACAATATGTAGCAACGTTGATGAATGTGGAATTTAGATTAATTTAGATTTGCGTAGCTATTGACGGGCTAAAGCCCGACCTACACTGTTCGATTTAATATGGGTGTCGGGCTAAAGCCCGACCTACA
>NZ_JAKILT010000230.1 GCF_023283535.1 Shewanella sairae
ACCTAGATAAAGCAAGCGTGTGTAGGTCGGCATTGATGCCGTCAGTTATTTGGATTTTGTCATCAATGCTGATGGGCTAAAGCCCAACCTACATAAAGCAAGCGTGGTAGGTCGGCATTTATGCCGTCAGTTATTCTGATTTAGTCGTCAATGCTGATGGGCTAAAGCCCAACCTACATAAAGCAAGCGTGTGTAGGTCGGCATTTATGCCGTCTGTTATTTTGATTTTGTCGTCAATGCTGATGGGCTAAAGCCCAACCTACTTAAAGCAAGTGTGTGTAGGTCGGCATTGATGCCGCCTGTTATTCTGATTTAGTCGTCAATGCTGATGGGCTAAAGCCCAACCTACTTAAAGCAAGTGTGTGTAGGTCGGCATTTATGCCGTCAGTTATTTTGATTTTGTCATAAATGCTGATGGGCTAAAGCCCAACCTACGTAAAGCAAGCGTGTGTAGGTCGGCATTTATGCCGTCAGTTATTTTGATTTTGTCATAAATGCTGATGGGCTAAAGCCCAACCTACGTAAAGCAAGCGTGTG
>NZ_JAKILT010000231.1 GCF_023283535.1 Shewanella sairae
CATGATGAACCTGTTTCGGTTAATTTGGATAACTATATTTCAGATACAGAAACCGCAAATAGCAGATTGAAGGTGACGAACTTACAAGGCGCGACACTTCCAGCTACCGCTAAGCTAAGTGGCAAAACAGTGACTTATACGCCTAATGGTTTATTGGGCACAGAGACATTAACTTACACCGTAAGTGATGGTGAGCTAAGCACTCAAGGGGTTATCATTATAGGTGTTAACCCTGATGCAGACCGCACGGTCACCGCTAAAGATTTCGCCGTTACGGTAGAAGCAGGTAGTGCGGCAACCAGTATTGATTGGCGTGCACATGTATCAACCGATGCGACGGATGAAGACGGTAAAATATTACTCCTTACTGCGATTAAGGGGGCCGAGCTAGGCCGTGCAGAGATATCAGGTAGCACCCTTAATTACACTCCGAATCCGGGTAAGTTTGGTATCGATAAGCTGACTTACACAGTAGAAGATGGTCATACGCCAGCGCAATTTGCCCATGGTCAAATCACCATCACTATTGAACAACC
>NZ_JAKILT010000232.1 GCF_023283535.1 Shewanella sairae
ATGGTGAAGCTTATCACTGCGCCGCCTCAAGCTGTGGTCGCGCCCGATGTCGAATTTGGCGAAGTCGTTACCCCCGACTTTAGCGAAAAGGACACACAATCAGCGCTACAAGCCCAGCAGCAAGATGTAACCGCTCTCAAAGCGGAAATCAGTAAACTCAAAAATGAGAAAATGCAGCTCGAAAGCAGATTCAGTATTGCGACAGATAACCTCAAAAACCGCTTTGATAAGCAAATGGAAAAATCCGATGCCGCATGGGATGAACGCTTAGCACGACTGGATGAAACGCTTAATGAGCGCGTCACCAAGTTCACGAACCAATTACCTCAAATAGACACAAGCAATCCAACACTGCCTAGCAACCCCTTTGGTACAGATTTACCAACTGGTTTTGAGCAAGGAAGCAATGACGGCACTTCCACCATGAGGGAGCCACGAGTGCTGCCCCCTAAAGGCATTCAAACCTTTCAATACTCATGGCCAAGTGCAGCCGCAGACAGTAAGCCCTACCGCCGCACCAGTAAAAACTACGTCCC
>NZ_JAKILT010000233.1 GCF_023283535.1 Shewanella sairae
ATTGTGCGCACTCTTTGGTAGATGTGGTTATGGTAAATCCATAACCTAAATACTCCCCAATATAAGCAGTGCACCTAGCCCAACAAGAAACCCTATTAAAATCTTTAAGCAATAAGCAACAACTGAATACAAATCCATACGTAAAGTATCCATACTAAATATAGGCTTAACGCAAATCTGACACACAAAAGACCAATCACCTACAAAATTTACGCAGTTCACGGGTTTAAATGCTAAAAAGATACAATCTTAACTAGATGTAAACGCGTCAAATGTCGTCATTGGTGCGTTTGATAGTTCTACATTTCGACTCGAGTCGAAACCATCAACAAACGGCGCACACATAACGAATTGTGAAGCCTCGCCAAACGTCACCATGACGACACAATCGTCAATTGACTCAAAACGATAACCAATGCGCTCTAAAGCATCACTAGATAAATATTGTGAACTTGAATCAGCATCAAACCTAAACAAGTATTCAGTGCGCGACATAACGCCAGAAACGACCTTATTAACCGCAGAAATATAAA
>NZ_JAKILT010000234.1 GCF_023283535.1 Shewanella sairae
GACAATGTTGTGCAGGGCTTGCCAATGGTTTTTATACCGTGGCGAGCAATCCCGTTCCAATTGCATTTAAACTTGAAGATTGGCTTCAAAAACGTAAGCAATGTGATTGAGTAAGGGGGTTATATTTTTCGTTTTGCTGTTAATAATATACTTTTAAAGGGGTAAGCATGTTTAAGAAAATAGTTTTAATTTTGAGTGTGTCGTTTTATTTATCTGCCTGTTCAGAACACGACTTGTCCTACTATCAAGGAAACCTTGAAGACGCAGAGAGCAAGGTAAAAGAATGTGAGTTAGACATAAAAGAGGCATATTTAAATGAAGATCTAAAACGTGTTCAATCAATAGCAGAAGATTTGGAGTGTAAAGCTGCATCGCGGGCGCACAATGATTATAAGAAAGAGTTAGCGGCGTTAGAGCAAAAAAAACGAGCAGAGGCTAGGCAGTAAGCGATCAATATAAGACGGATTCCTTGAGGGGCAACGTTTAGATAATCTCAGAACAAATCCCATTCTGAGAACATCCTATGACTACG
>NZ_JAKILT010000235.1 GCF_023283535.1 Shewanella sairae
AGGCATAGTGCGAATGGCTATCTCAGCCCAGAAGCATTCGAACTAAAGAGCATTGCTTAGTGCCGTGTCTAGTTTTAGTACTAGAGATCAGTACTGCTGTGTTAGTTGGGCTTCCTCCATTTTGAGTTTTCATCAACTCAATATAAGAAAGAGGTAGTTTATAGCCTAGTTCACTTTCTATTTCTTCAACTAATTGATCAGTCAAAGGCTCACAAACATACTCTTTTTCGGCATATTCACATTCTTCCCAAAAGTTTTTAAGGTCGAAGCCCTCGTAGAATATTTCCATATTTATCTAGATTACACCTGAATTTGGTTGTGAAACATAACGCCTGCATAACACGTTTACTACCATACAATTATACTTAAAATTGACACCTTAAAATGAGAAACACCCGACAACCTGAGATGCCGAGTGTAGTAAATCGTGTTGATGCATTTGTGTACGCCCAGCATGGGCATGAACTAATGAGGTGAAAGTCCTCTGTAGGAAGGTCACCGTTCAATAACATGCTGTTATTAAACGTTA
>NZ_JAKILT010000236.1 GCF_023283535.1 Shewanella sairae
TTTTTGAAGTCACAACGATATAAGCAACAGCATAACCTCCGTTACCATCCTCAACACTATAAACCGCTTGCTCTACGCCAACAAAGCCTGCTGGTGTAAACGTAAGGGTATGATTGTCGGCGTCAAATGCAAATCGCTCTGAAGTCGTAATGAAGTGTTTAATGCTTAACGCATCATTATCAGCGTCAAAAATGTACTGATTTAAATCAACACTTAACTCTTGCGTATTTGATGTTTCTAGTGTGATATTTTGCGCGGTTGGCGGCGTGTTAACATCGGGCTCTCCCGTGTCTTTAGCGTTAATCGCCACTAGAATTTGAGAGGTTGATGTTTTTCCACCACCTTGCACTTCGTAAGGTAGCGAAGTCATGCCAGAGGTTTTTGCTAGGTAATCAAAGCTTGTTGCTGTTTGCTGACTAATTTCACCAAGGGAATTAGCGTCTTGCACATCCGTGAGCGCCCAACTATCAATATCAATCGCTTCAACAGCGTCCGTTAAGTTGATGGTTTGTGAGTCACCCTCAA
>NZ_JAKILT010000237.1 GCF_023283535.1 Shewanella sairae
TTTTTGAAGTCACAACGATATAAGCAACAGCATAACCTCCGTTACCATCCTCAACACTATAAACCGCTTGCTCTACGCCAACAAAGCCTGCAGGTGTAAACGTAAGGGTATGATTGTCGGCGTCAAATGCAAATCGCTCTGAAGTCGTAATGAAGTGTTTAATACTTAACGCATCATTATCAGCGTCAAAAATGTACTGATTTAAATCAACACTTAACTCTTGAGTATTTGATGTTTCTAGTGTGATGTTTTGCGCGGTCGGCGGCGTGTTGACATCGGGCTCTCCCGTGTCTTTAGCGTTAATCGCCACTAGAATTTGAGAGGTTGATTTTTTTCCACCACCTTGCACTTCGTAAGGTAGCGAAGTCATGCCTGAGGTTTTTGCTAGGTAATCAAAGCTTGTTGCTGTTTGCTGACTAATTTCACCAAGAGAGTTAGCGTCTTGCACATCCGTGAGCGCCCAACTATCAATATCAATCGCTTCAACAGCGTCCGTTAAGTTGATGGTTTGTGAGTCACCCTCAA
>NZ_JAKILT010000238.1 GCF_023283535.1 Shewanella sairae
CAATGGGGGCGGGCTTGTCGTATGACTTTGTAACGAAATCAAGACCGTTAAAACCAAGGTCGCTGTTTTTCTTTGTCCATTCCTGTTGTAGCGATTGTTCTGGGGTGTAGGCTTTGGGTTTGCGGGTTAACTGCGCGGCATAGTCCCGTGATTTACCTGAGTCAATGCCTAACGCTTTTGCATGATCTAGGAGTTGATGCCTACGGGTTGAGTTTGCATCTATGACCTCTTGCGGAATACCGTCTACGTCTATCTGACCGTTACCCATAGATTTAATGGAATAGCCCATCTTTTCTAACCTAGCGCCAAAGTCACTATGTAAAATCATGCCATAGTATTTTTGGTTAGCTAGGATGCGCTCATAAGTGCCGTTAAGCTCATTACCTTGTTGGTAAAAGCTAGAGGCAAGGTTTTTGAGGTTATCGTTTTGTAAGCGATCAATATAGGACGGTCTTGTCAGATTCTAATAAGTCTGCATTAGATCTGAGGTAAGCGGGTTGTCCGCAAACTTAGCCTT
>NZ_JAKILT010000239.1 GCF_023283535.1 Shewanella sairae
TCACTCTTTATCGGTAATACCGAAACCACTTCCGGTGCAGTCTTGATTAATATCAATGACTGCCCGTTAACCTCTCTTAATCCCGCAAATTCGCCTTTAACAGCCTGCGTTAAAGGTTCATGTACCAAAATATCCATCCCTTTCTCACGTTTACTCATACGCTCAGAGATATACTGCTCTGCTGCACTTATCTGTGCTTCATCTAGTCTTGCCCCAAAAACTCCCCATCGCAATGCGTCAACAGCGTTTCGGGATCGTTGCTGTCCCACGTCACCAGATACATCACGCGGCAATAACACTGCACCTTGTCCTTTGAAGCTTGCCATACCGAGTTCGGACACGTTTCGCAAACGGTGACGCCTTGAGGGCGGCGGCTCACTTCCAATGCTTCCAAGGTTGGGCTGACGTTGGGATTGTGATTGTCCGCGCTCATTCCCTCGTCTACTTCTGTCATATCCGGTAACGGTTCGTCCAGACTCATCATTGCTTCTTCCAACAATTCCTCGTCC
>NZ_JAKILT010000240.1 GCF_023283535.1 Shewanella sairae
GTTTTTGAATGTAGTGAGTTGGATTGAAAAAAATGCACTAGATGTACTGAATAAATCACTTGAGTCTTTTGTTGAACAATATTGGTATATGCGTGATTTAGTAATTGAAAGCCTAATTGATGAAAAACCTGATGATGTCGTTCCTCAAATTTCAACATATAAAGATCTTTCAAGACTTTGTGGAATTGTAGCTGTTCATATCAAAGGCAGTGGTACTATGGATATTCCTCGCTTCGGAATTGAATTCGGTTGCAATTGGGAGGAAGAGCATGGTGCGGGAGCTAATTTTAAAGGCTTAGATTTAGTAGAAACTGGAAGCGCTTCAGAGAGCTTTGATTTCGAGTGAGATTTCGTTGAAAGTGAATATAACATTAGTTCATGCCCACGTAGGGCGTACACACAATAAAATGTATTGTATTAGTCCCGACTAGATCTGACATTTCAACTTGATTAGTTGAGAGTTACCCGTTTTGATAGAAGGTGTCGAATCTTTAATCAAAACAA